>CALEJT010000077.1 GCA_937898685.1 uncultured Gammaproteobacteria bacterium
GCGAACACCTCGACTACTTCGCGAAGCACTTTGTCATCAAAGGGAAAGAAGTAGCACGGGCGTGTCTGGCGACTGTAGCGAGTTTGAAGAAGCTTAGGTAAAAAAGCGCCATTGGGCCGTCGGTAGGTAAACGCGTTTTGCCGTACGAAAATGCGGCCCATGTTGTTCAAGACGGAAGAAGCCTTGCATAAACCGAATAACTCGTCGTTGCGGTAGCTTACCGCACCGTCCAACCTGCTCCTGTTTAAGTTTCGGACGCCTCTTATGAAGAATAATAACAACATCGATTCGTTCAATAAGTGTGCCGCATCTGTACTTGCCCATCTCTATACGCAATTTCCACTTCCTATGGATCTGGATTTCAACAAGCAAGCCACGTTGCTTTGGGAAAGCACAGATGATCAGGATGACAGCTTCGATAAATTAGAACTTGTATATAGAACCGTAGATTGGCTGCATAAAGCTGAATATGTCTGGCTAAAATCAATTGACGACTGGACTGCTCTCCAAGTGGTTCTTTCTCCAAAAGGTCTCGAATTGCTTAAACTTCCAAGCTCGCTGGAATCTGGAGCAAGCTTCGGAGAAAAAATTGGAAAAGCCATCGAAGAAGGGACAAAAGATGTTGCGGCTGGCCTTGTTAGCAAAGCTCTAACGCTAGGATGGAAATTTCTAGCTACCAAAATGTATGAGTATCCGGAACTTCCTTAGCACCGTACGGGCGCGAGCCTTTTATAGAATCCAAAAACAAACCCCGCCAAAAGGCGGGGTTCGTTGATACTGCTAAAGACTGCGCAACTGCTTATTTCCAGCCGGTAGCCTGCTTCAAGCCGTTGCCGATGTCGGCGAGGCTACGGACGGTGGTGACGCCAGCGTCCTGCAGTGCAGCGAACTTCTCGGCGGCGGTGCCTTTGCCACCGGCGATGATGGCGCCGGCATGGCCCATGCGTTTGCCGGGAGGCGCGGTGACACCGGCGATGTAGGACACAACCGGTTTAGTGACGTTGGCCTTGATGTAGGCAGCGGCTTCTTCTTCAGCACTGCCACCGATCTCACCGATCATCACGATGGCTTCGGTCTGCTCGTCTTCCTGGAACAGTTTCAGGATGTCGATGAAGTTGGAACCCGGGATCGGGTCACCACCGATGCCCACGCAGGAAGACTGACCAAAACCGTAGTCGGTGGTCTGCTTCACGGCTTCGTAGGTGAGCGTGCCGGAGCGCGACACGATGCCGACCTTGCCGGGCTTGTGGATGTGACCGGGCATGATGCCGATCTTGCACTCGCCGGGCGTGATCACGCCGGGGCAGTTCGGCCCGATCAGACGCACGCCGAGTTCATCGCACTTCACTTTCACTTCCAGCATGTCCAGCGTCGGAATGCCTTCGGTGATGCACACGATCAGTTTGATGCCGGCGAAGGCAGCTTCGAGGATGGAGTCTTTGCAGAACGGAGCCGGTACATAGATCACGGACGCATCGGCGCCGGTTTCGGCAACGGCTTCGCTGACGGTGTTGAACACCGGCAGACCCAGATGTTTCTGACCGCCTTTGCCGGGAGTAACACCGCCGACCATCTTGGTGCCGTAGGCGATGGCCTGTTCGGAGTGGAAGGTGCCCTGCGAGCCGGTGAAACCCTGACAGATCACTCGCGTATCTTTGTTGACCAAAATGCTCATTGCGCACCTCCGGCTGCTTTCACTACCTGTTCAGCCGCGTCGGTCAGGCTCTTGGCGGCGATGATGTTCAGACCGCTCTCAGCCAGCACCTTGGCGCCGAGCTCGGCATTGTTGCCTTCGAGGCGCACGACCACGGGAACCTTCACACCAACTTCGGCCACCGCGGCGATGATGCCTTCTGCGATCAGGTCGCAGCGCACGATGCCGCCGAAGATGTTGACCAGCACCGCTTTGACGTTGCTGTCGGACAGAATGATTTTGAACGCTTCGGTCACGCGCTCCTTGGTAGCCCCACCGCCCACGTCGAGGAAGTTGGCTGGCTGACCACCGTGCAGCTTGACGATGTCCATGGTGCCCATGGCAAGTCCAGCACCGTTGACCATGCAGCCGATGTTGCCTTCGAGCGCCACGTAGTTGAGATCCCACTGTGCAGCGTGTGCTTCACGCGGATCTTCCTGCGTGGGGTCATGCATTTCCTTCAACTTCTTCTGACGGAACAGCGCGTTGCCGTCGATGTTGATCTTGGCATCGAGGCAGTGCAGGTTGCCCTGCTTCGTGATCACCAGCGGGTTGATCTCGAGCAGCGACAGGTCCCTTTCGACAAAGAGTTTGGCGAGACCGAGGAAGATGTTGGTGAATTGCTTGATCTGATCGCCCTGCAGACCGAGTTTGAAAGCGAGCTCACGGCCCTGAAAGGGCTGTGCACCGACCAGTGGGTCGATGGTGGCTTTCAGAATTTTCTCCGGCGTTTCGTGGGCGACTTTCTCGATTTCCACACCACCTTCGGTGGAAGCCATGAACACCACACGACGGGAGGAGCGATCCACTACGGCGCCGAGGTAGAGCTCCTTGTCGATGTCCGTGCAGGCTTCGACCAGGATCTTGCTTACCGGCTGACCGTTTTTGTCCGTCTGGTAGGTAACGAGATTCTTGCCCAGCCACTGCTCGGCGAAGGCCTTGATCTCTTCCTTGGTCTTGACCAGCTTCACACCGCCGGCCTTACCGCGCCCACCGGCATGTACCTGGGCTTTGACCACCCATTCGTTACCACCGATCTTGTCCGCTGCCTCTGCCGCTTCTTCCGGCGTGGAGCATGCGAACCCCTTGGAAACAGGCAGCCCGTATTCAGCGAACAGCTGCTTCCCTTGGTATTCGTGCAAATTCATGAGAAAGAACCTTTGTCGTTGTCTGGGAACTTAGCGCTTCTTGCGATTGGCGATGTGGATGGCGTGGCCATTCACCGCCAGCGCGGCTTCGTGCACTGCTTCGCTCAGAGCCGGATGCGCAAATACGGTCATGCCGATGTCTTCGGCGCTGGTGCTGAATTCCATCGCCAGCGCTACGGACTGCAACAGGTCTGCAGCCGAAGGTCCGATGATGTGGCAGCCCAACACGCGGTCGGTGGCGGCGTCGGCGATGATCTTGACCAAGCCGTCGGAATCGTTGGCAGCCAGAGCACGGCCGCTGGCAACGAACGGGAAGGTACCGACCTTGTACTCGACGCCGGCAGCCTTGAGCTGATCTTCGGTCTTGCCAACGGCAGCGATTTCCGGGTGCGTGTAGATCACGGAGGGAATCAGGTCGTAGTTCATCTTGGCTTTGTGGCCAGCGATGCGCTCGGCCACCATCACGCCCTCTTCGGACGCTTTGTGAGCCAGCATCGGACCGCGCACCACGTCGCCGATGGCAAAGACGCCCGGCACGTTGGTGGCGCAGTAGTCGTCGACCTTGATGAAACCGCGCTCGTCCTTCTCGATGCCGCAGTCGTCGGCCAGCAGACCCACGGTGTAGGGCTTACGACCCACGCACACGATCAGTTTGTCGAAGGTCTCTTCCTTGTTGCCTTCCTTGTCGGTGAACTGCACGGTGACCTTGGCGCCCTTGCCTTTTTTGACCGAGCTGCCAGTAACCTTGGCACCGAGGCGGATGTCGAGCCCCTGCTTGGTGAGGATCTTCAGCGCTTCTTTCGAAATCTGCGAATCCATCGCCGGCAGGAAGTTCTCGGAAGCCTCGAGGATGACGACTTCGGAACCCAGACGACTCCAGACGGAACCGAGCTCGAGACCGATCACGCCGGCACCGATCACGCCGAGACGCTTCGGTACTTCCTGGAATTCCAGTGCACCGGTGGAGTCGACGATGACGTCGTCGGTGAGCGGCGTCGGCGGAATTTCGATCGGCACGGAGCCGGCAGCGATGATGACGTTGTTGGCGGAGATGATCTGCTTGCTGCCATCAGCTGCAGTCACTTCGACCTTGCGGTCTTTCAGCAGTTTGCCGGTGCCACTGATGCCGGTGACCTTGTTGGCCTGGAACAGACCGGTGATGCCGCCGGTGAGCTGCTTCACGACCTTGCGCTTGCGCTCGATCATGGCCGGCACGTCGATGCTGACTTTCTCAGCCTTGATGCCATGCACTTCGAAGCCATGGGTGGCTTCGTGATATTTGTGCGAGGTATCGAGCAGTGCCTTCGAGGGGATACAGCCCACGTTCAGACAGGTGCCGCCGTAAACCGGCTTGTTGTTTTCGTCGAGCCACTTCTCCACACAGGCGGTCTTCAGGCCGAGTTGGGCGGCACGGATGGCTGCCACATAACCGCCAGGGCCGGCGCCGATCACCACTACGTCATAGTCTGCTGACATGTTTCTGTTCCTTTTTCTGGGGAGCCCCACGGGGCTCGGCTACGCTTTCTGTCTCTGGATTCGTTTCACACTTCGAGGAAGATGCGGGCCGGGTCTTCCAAGAGTTCCTTGATGGTGACGAGGAACTGCACCGCTTCCTTGCCATCGATCATGCGATGGTCGTAGGACAGTGCGAGATACATCATCGGCAGGATCTTCACTTCGCCGTTCACCGCCATCGGACGTTCCTGGATCTTGTGCATGCCGAGGATCGCGGTCTGCGGCGGGTTGAGGATCGGTGTGGAGAGCAGCGAACCGAACACACCACCGTTGGAGATGGTGAAGGTACCGCCGGTCATCTCTTCGATGCTCAGTTTGCCGTCGCGCGCCTTGACGCCGAATTCGCTGATCGCTTTCTCGATGTCGGCGAAGCTGAGGCCGTCAGCATCACGCAGCACGGGTACTACCAGACCTCGCGGCGAGGAAACGGCGACGCCGATGTCCTGATAGCCGTGGTAGATGATGTCATTGCCGTCGATCGAGGCGTTCACGGCCGGGAAGCGTTTGAGGGCTTCCACCGCAGCGCGCACGAAGAAGGACATGAAGCCCAGACGCACGCCACCGTGTTTCTTCTCGAACATGTCCTTGTAGCGGGCACGCAGCGCCATCACCTGGCTCATGTCCACTTCGTTGAAGGTGGTGAGCATGGCGGTGGTCTGCGTGGCCTGCAGCAGACGCTCTGCCACCTTGGCGCGCAGACGCGTCATCGGCACACGCTGTTCCGGACGTTCACCGGCAGGCGCAGCGGCAGCAGGTGCAGCGGCCGGAGCAGCCTTGGTTTCAGCGGCAGGCTTGGCACCGCCGATGAAGTTGATGACGTCTTCCTTCGTGATGCGACCATCCTTACCGGTGCTGGGCACGGAGTTCGGATCGAGCTTGTTCTCTTCGATCAACTTGCGGGCCGCCGGGCTCATCAGCACTTCGAGGTTGCTGTTGTCGGCGTCCTTGTCGGCTGCAGCGGGAGCAGCGGCTTCGGCCTTGGCCGGTGCCGGAGCGGCAGCGCTCGCAGTGGCGCCCGCTTCGATCAGGGCCAGGAGTTCATTGCTGGTGATGGTTTCACCCTGCTGTTTGAGGATGCTCGTGAGCACGCCGTCAGCCGGAGCCACCACTTCGAGGAGCACCTTGTCGGTTTCGATGTCGACGATCAGCTCGTCGCGACTGACCTGCTGGCCCTCCTTCTTGTACCAGGTGGCGATGGTGCCATCGGGCACCGATTCCGGCAGCGTGGGGGCTTTGATCTCAATGGCCATGTTGTTTCCCTTGTTCAGCGTTCAGCAAGTTGATGGGTTCAGCGGGCATTGCCCAGGCCAAAGGCATCTTTGACCAATTGTTCCTGTTCCTTCAGATGCAGCGCCATGTAACCGGCCGCCGGCGAGGCGGAAGCTTCACGACCTGCATACGTCAGCGTCAGGGAAGGATTGTGACGTTGGATCACATTGCGCATGTGGTGCTGGCTGGAGTACCAGGCACCCATGTTCTGCGGCTCCTCCTGACACCAGATCACGGTCTTGAGGTTGACGTAGGGAGCGATGACGCGGCCCAGCAGTTCTTCCGGGAACGGATAGAGCTGTTCGAGACGCACGATGGCCGTATCCTTCAGGCCGAGTTCGCGACGCTTCGCACGCAGCTCGTAGTACACCTTGCCGCTGCACAGAATCAGACGCTCCACTTCTTTCGGATTGAGCTGATCGGTTTCGCCCAGTACTGCCTGGAAGCTGCCATTGGCCAGTTCTTCCAGCGTGCTCACGGCTTCCTTGTGGCGCAGCAGGCTCTTCGGCGACATCACCACCAGCGGCTTGCGCAGCGGGCGGATGACCTGACGACGCAGCATGTGGAAGACCTGCGCCGGCGTGGTCGGGATGCACACCTGCATGTTCTGTTGTGCACAGAGCTGCAGGAAGCGCTCGAGACGTGCGGAGGAGTGCTCCGGTCCCTGCCCTTCATAACCATGCGGCAGCAACATCACGAGGCCGCACAGACGTTCCCACTTGTATTCACCACTCGAGATGAACTGGTCAAAAACCACCTGTGCGCCGTTGGCGAAGTCACCGAACTGTGCTTCCCAGATGACGAGCGCGTCGGGGCGCGTGGTGGCATAGCCATATTCGAAGGCCAGTACCGCCTCTTCGGACAGAATCGAATCGTAGATGACGAACTTGCGCTGCGATTCGCTGATGTAGCGCAGCGGCACGTGCGTCTTGCCGGTGTTCTGATCGTGCAGTACGGCATGGCGATGCGAGAAGGTACCGCGACCGACGTCCTGACCGGTGATGCGCACCTTGTAGTTGGAGTCGAGCAGACTCGCGTAGGCGAGAAGCTCGGCACAGCCCCAATCCACCGGCAGTTCACCACGCGCCATCTTGGCGCGGTCTTCCAGTACCTTCGCCACCTGACGGTTCACGCTGAACCCTTCGGGCAACTGAATCATCTTCTCGCCGAGCTGCTTGAGACGCTCGACATGGATGGTGGTGTCGCACGGCATGTTCATGTCGTGGCCGAGATACGGACGCCAATCGACGTAGAGTGCCGTATTCGGCACGGTGACGAGACTCTTCACCACGTGAGTGCCTTCGTCCAGCGCCTTGCGGTAGCTGGTGTTGAGCGCGTCGGCTTCTTCGCGGGTCAACAGACCTTCGGAGATCAGTTTTTCGGCGTAGAGCGCGCGCGTGGTCGGCAGGCTGCGGATGATCTTGTACATCAGCGGCTGCGTGGATGCCGGCTCGTCGGTTTCGTTATGTCCGCGACGGCGATAGCAGATGAGGTCGACCACGACGTCTTTGCGGAAGGTGTTGCGGAAGTCGAGCGCGAGGCGCGTGACGAACAGCACGGCTTCCGGATCGTCTGCGTTCACGTGGAAGATCGGTGCCTGCACCATCTTCGCGACGTCGGTGCAGTACTCGGTGGAACGCGCATCTTCCTGACGGCTGGTGGTGAAGCCGATCTGGTTGTTGACGATGATGTGCACCGTGCCGCCCGTGCCATAGGCGCGGGTCTGCGACAGCTGGAAGGTTTCCATCACCACACCCTGACCGGCGAACGCGGCATCACCGTGGATCAGCACCGGCAATACGGTTTCGCCGACGGGATCCTTGCGACGGTCCTGACGGGCACGCACGGAGCCCAGCACCACCGGAGACACGATCTCGAGGTGCGAGGGGTTGAAGGCCATGCTGCAGTGCACTTCGCCGCCCGGCGTCATGATGTTGGACGAGAAGCCCTGGTGGTACTTCACGTCGCCCGAATTGTTGTAGCGCGCGCGACCTTCGAATTCGTCGAAGAGCACGGAGGGGTTCTTGCCCAGCGTGTTGACGAGTACGTTGAGACGGCCACGGTGCGCCATGCCGATGACGATTTCCTTGGCACCGTGTTCACCGGCGCGCTGGATGATGTCGTCGAGGGCGTGGATCAGGCTCTCGCCACCTTCGAGACCGAAGCGCTTGGTGCCCGGGTATTTGGCGTCGAGGTGTTTTTCCAGACCTTCCGCGGCGCTCAAACGTTCCAGAATGTGCAGGCGCGTTTCGTTCGGGAACGTCGGCTTGCCACCGATGCTCTCGATGCGCTTCTGGATCCACTGCTTCTCTTCCAGGTTGACGATGTGCATGTACTCGTAACCGATGGAGCTGCAGTAGATGTCTTCCAGCACCGAAACGAGCTCCGACAGCGGCATCGCCTTCTGCGGCAGTGAGGAAGGTTCGGTGGAGAAAATGGTGTTGTTGTCGGCGGGCGACAGCAGATGGAACTCGAGCTCGAGATCCGGCACTTTTTCACGATGCATCAAGCCGAGCGGGTCGAGCTTGGCATGCTGATGGCCGCGCACGCGATAGGAGCTGATCAGCTGCACCACGCGTACCTGTTTCTTCTCGTGCTCCAGCGTGCCAGCCTGACGCGGGTCGGTGAGACCGACCACGGCAGTGCCGCGTTTGGGCAAACCGCGGAACTGTTCGATGATGCTGGCATGCGACACGTCGCCGGCGCCGTTACCGCTGACGCCGGGCAGCGACTTGAAGTACTGCTGCCATTCGGGGGGAACGGAGGAAGGATCGTTCATCCAAGCTTCGAACAAGCCCTCCACGTAATCCAGGTTACCGCCACTGAGGTGGCTGGTCTTCAACATTAACTGTCGTATGCTCTCTTGCATCGTTAACTTCCTTTGCACCGGGCCCGCCCTCTACGTGGCTTTAGTCGGTGCTGGTGGTTCCCCTTGAAAATGAATACAAGGCCGAGCTCGTGGCTCAGACCGCTCGTTCCAGCAACATGTCACGAATGTGGCCGATGGCCCGGGTCGGGTTCAGACCCTTCGGACATACCGACACACAGTTCATGATCCCGCGGCAGCGGAATACGCTGAACGGGTCTTCCAGGTCGGACAAACGTTCCTGCGTCTTGGTATCACGGCTATCGGCCAGGAAACGGTAAGCCTGAAGCAGCGCAGCTGGCCCCAGGAACTTGTCCGGATTCCACCAGAACGACGGACAGCTGGTGGAACAGCACGCGCAAAGGATGCACTCGTAGAGACCATCCAATTTGGCGCGGTCTTCGGGCGATTGCAGACGTTCGATCGCCGGCGGCGGTTCGTCATTCTGCAGATACGGTTTCACACGTTCGTACTGTTTGTAGAAGGCGCTCATGTCGACCACGAGATCGCGGATCACGGGCAGACCGGGCAGCGGACGCAATACCAGCTTGTTGTTCTTTACGACGCTCGAAACGTGCGTGATACAAGCGAGGCCGTTCTTGCCATTGATGTTCATGCCATCGGAGCCGCACACGCCTTCGCGGCAGGAGCGACGATAGGCCAGCGTGACGTCCTGTTCCTTCACCATCTGCAGGACGTCCAGCACCATCAGATCCTTGCCCTCGGGCAAGGTGATCTCATAGTCCTGCATGCGCGGTTGCGTATCGGTCTCGGGGTTGTAGCGATAGATACTGACTAACACGGCAGTGTCCTTCTCGAAAAATTAATAGGTACGGACCTTCGGCTCGAAGGCCGGCACGGTCTTGGGCGCAAAGTTCACTGCACGCTTGCTCAGGCGTTTTTCGCCCGGGAAGTACAGCGAGTGACAGAGCCAGTTGACGTCGTCGCGATCCGGATAGTCTTCGCGGGCGTGGGCGCCACGGCTTTCGGTGCGCGCTTCGGCGGCGATCGCGGTCGCTTCGGCCACTTCGAACAGGTTTTCCAGCTCCAGTGCCTCGATGCGTGCGGTGTTGAAGGCCTGGCTCTTGTCTTCCAGGTGCACGTTCTTCACGCGCTCGCGCAGCGCCGCCAGTTTTTCGATGCCGGCACGCATGTAGTCACCGCGACGGAATACACCGAAGTGGTTCTGCATGATGGTCTGCAGTTCCTTGCGCACGGCAGCGACGGATTCGCCGGAACGCGTGTTGTTGAGACGGTTCAGACGCGCCATCGCAGCTTCGATGTCGGACGCGCTGACTTCACGCTGTTCGATGCCCGAACGCAGCAGCTTCTCGATGTGCAGACCCGCAGCGCGACCGAACACGATCAGGTCGATCAACGAGTTGCCGCCGAGACGGTTGGCGCCGTGCACGGATACGCAAGCCGCCTCGCCCACTGCAAACAGACCTTCGACCAGTTTGTCGTTGCCGTTGGCATCCTGGGTCAGCGCCTGGCCGTTCACGTTGGTCGGAATGCCGCCCATCATGTAGTGACAGGTCGGCACTACCGGGATCGGCTCCTTGACCGGGTCGACGTGCGCGAAGGTGCGCGACAGTTCGAGGATGCCGGGAAGTTTTTCGTTGAGCACTTTCTCGCCGAGGTGGTCGAGTTTGAGCAGTACGTGGTCGCCGTTCGGACCACAACCGCGACCTTCGATGATCTCGACGATCATGGCGCGGGCCACCACGTCACGACCGGCGAGGTCCTTGGCGTTCGGTGCATAGCGCTCCATGAAGCGCTCGCCGTTCTTGTTCAACAGATAACCACCTTCACCGCGGCAACCCTCGGTGACGAGGACACCGGCACCGGCGATGCCGGTCGGATGGAACTGCCACATTTCCATGTCCTGCACGGGGAGACCCGCGCGTAGCGCCATGCCGATGCCGTCACCGGTATTGATGAGAGCATTGGTGGTGGAAGCAAAGATGCGGCCGGCACCACCGGTGGCGAACACGGTGGCCTTGGATTTGACGAACACCACTTCGCCGGTTTCGATGCAGATGGCGATCACACCGGCAACCGCACCGTCCTGATTGCGGACGAGGTCGACGGCATACCACTCGTTGAAGAACACGGTGTTGTTCTTCAGGTTGGCCTGATAAAGCGTATGGAGCAGCGCGTGGCCGGTACGGTCGGCGGCGGCACAGGTACGGGCCGCCTGCCCGCCTTTGCCGTAGTCCTTGGACTGACCACCGAAGGGACGCTGATAGATGCGGCCTTCCGGCGTACGCGAAAACGGCATGCCCATGTGCTCGAGTTCGAACACGGCCTGCGGACCTTCGCTGCACATGTATTCGATGGCGTCCTGGTCACCGATGTAGTCGGAACCCTTGACCGTGTCGTACATGTGCCAACGCCAATCGTCGTTGGGGTCGGCGCTGGCGATGGCGCAGGTGATGCCACCCTGGGCGGACACCGTGTGCGAACGGGTCGGGAATACCTTGGAGATCACTGCCGTCTTGTAACCGGACTGCGACAACTGCAAAGCGGCGCGCAAGCCGGAGCCGCCGCCGCCAACGATCACGCCGTCAAAGGAAATAACTCTGAGTTGGGCCACTGTCAGATACTCCAAAGAATTTGTACCGCCCAGACAAAATAGACGAGCAGTATGGCGAAACAGATCAACTGGAATACCAGGCGCACGAACGTGGCGGAGGAGCCAAGCGAGAGCCGGGTCAGGTAGTCGGTGGAAATGGTCCACATGCCGATCCAGGCATGGGCGAGCAGCGACACGAGAGCCGCGAGCGTGAACACTTTCATCCAGATCTGGGCGAACAATGCACGCCACTCGATGAACTGGAGATCACCATGCGTGGCGATGAAGCCACCTACGAACAGGAACCAGGCCAGCATCACGACGGCGCTGACACGTTGTACCAGCCAATCGTAGACGCCGTTGCGTCCGAGACTGGTGACGTTCGTTACCATACCCATACCCCCATCAATACGATCAGTACCACGCTGACGAGCACCGTCAGCTTCGCGGCCACCGGGCCGCCTTCACGGCTTTCGCCGATGCCGAAGTCGAGAAACAGATGTTTGATGCCCGCGACCATGTGGTAAGCCAAGGCTGACAGCACGGCCCAGATCACGAACTTGGCGACGGGGCTGCCGAGCGCATCGGAGGCCTGGGCAAAACCTTCGGATCCGGACAGCGAGAGATCGAGCAGCCAGAGCAGAACGGCGATGCCGACGAAAAGGATGACGCCAGTGATGCGGTGCGTGATGGACGTGAGAGCAGACAGCGGAAAGTGGATCGTACTCAGATCCAGATTGACAGGGCGTTTTTGATTCACTGCGGAGCTTCCTCTATTGAGACCTCGAATCGCATATAGATGCGGCGCCAGGCCTCTTAATCAATTTCTAATTCTTTGATAAGTGATTCTTATCAATGATATTTCGCGCTGAAGCAAAGCCCGCGCATTATGCCCAACTTACCCCGGATTTATAAGTTTTTTCTGTGACAAAAATTGCAAAAAGTGTGGTTTTAGCTGATCCATGACGCCGCGTCATCAGTGCCAAATTTTCCCCCAAATATTTGTCCTAAAAAGCTTTTTTTCTGAAGGGCCGCGACGCGACCGAGCCCCGCACCGAGCGTGGCACTCGTTTGACATTTGATAGTCTTCGGGGATAGTGTTGCGGCTCTTTTCAATCCACCAGCAGCTACAAGCCGCTGCGCTCCAAAGCATTACAAATCTTGAAGGAGTTTCTATGACTGGGAAAAAAGCTCAGTTGAGAGTCGATGGCATCGACGAAACCATCGACCTGCCTGTGTATGAGGGGTCGGTCGGTCCGGCAGTCATCGACGTGAGGAACCTGACCTCCAAAGACATCTTCACTTTTGACCCAGGCTTCATGTCCACCGCCTCGTGTGAGTCCAAGATCACTTACATCGACGGCGACGCTGGCGTCCTCCTCTACCGCGGCTATCCCATCGAGCAGCTGGCCGAGAAATCCGACTATCTCGAGTGTTGCTACCTCCTTCTCAACGGCGAGCTCCCCACGCCGGAACAAAAAGCAGAATTCGTCAACGCCATCCGCTACCACACCATGGTGCATGAGCAGATCCATAACTTCTTCAATGGTTTCCCGCGTCATGCCCACCCGATGGCCATCATGGTAGGCGTCGTCGGCGCCCTCTCCGCTTTCTATCACGACTCCCTCAAGATCGACGATGAAGAACACCGCAAGATCGCCGCTCTGCGTCTGATCGCAAAAATGCCGACCCTGGCCGCGATGACCTACAAATACTCCATCGGCCAGCCCTTCATGTATCCGCGCAACGACCTCGAGTTCAGCGCCAACTTCCTTTACATGATGTTCGGCACGCCCTGCGAAGACTATGAACCGAGCCCGGTTCTCGTCGATGCAATGGACAAGATCTTCCTGCTCCACGCCGACCACGAGCAGAACGCTTCCACTTCCACTGTACGTCTCGCTGGCTCCACCGGCGCCAACCCCTATGCCTGTATCTCCTCCGGTATCACGGCACTGTGGGGCCCGGCGCACGGTGGGGCCAACGAGGCCGTACTGAAGATGCTCACCGAGATCGGCGACGAAAAGAACATCGACAAGTTCATCGCCCGCGCCAAGGACAAGAACGATCCATTCCGCCTGATGGGCTTCGGTCACCGCGTGTACAAGAACTTCGACCCGCGCGCGAAAGTGATGCGCGAGACCTGCCAGAAAGTACTGGCCGAACTCGGCATCGAGGACGATCCGCTGCTGAAGATCGCCATGAAGCTGGAGAAGATCGCGCTGGAAGACGAATACTTCATCGAGCGCAACCTCTACCCGAACGTGGACTTCTACTCCGGCATCATCCTGAAGGCCATCGGCATCCCGGTGAATCTGTTCACCGTGATCTTCGCCACCGGCCGTACGCCGGGTTGGGTTGCCCACTGGCACGAGATGATCAGCAACCCCTTCAAGATCGGTCGTCCGCGCCAGCTCTACACCGGCGCCACCCGCCGCAACTACCCCGGCTTCGAATAAGCCGAACTGCAACGAGAAAGCCGCAACGAAAAAGCCCCTATCCAGGGGCTTTTTTGTGCCTGTCGCTTCGCGTTCGTCGGTGGGGGCTGGACAAATCTTTGCAGCGTGCCGTGCCGCGTGCAGCCTCTGCGATCCACGGCTGCGCCGTATCAACCGAACAACGTGAAGCCCAACGGGCGATGCGCTGGCAGGACACCGTGATGTCCGCACCATCCCCGTTGGGCGTCGCCCGGCTGTTCAGCATCGACCCACGGATGAACTCTTCAACTTCTAATCGCAGGTGGGACTGACTACCATCGGGCAACGCTGTCATTCAGCCCTGCACGAGGATCACGCGATGGATGCCGCTACCTACCGCTGGGAGCACGACCTTCTGGGCGATGAACAGGTGCCTGCCGATGCCTACTATGGCATCCAAACGCTACGTGCACTGCGCAACTTCCGCATCACCGGCGTTCCCATTGGTCACCATCGGCAATTGGTGAGCGCCCTCGCCTACGTCAAACAGGCCTGCGCCAAGGCCAATGCCGAAATCGGACTGCTCGATCATCACAAGATGCAGGCGATCTGCGCGGCGTGTCAGGAAATCATCGCCGGCAAACTGCACGACCAATTCTTGGTGGACCTGATTCAAGGCGGCGCCGGCACTTCCACCAACATGAACGCCAACGAGGTGATCGCCAATCGTGCGCTCGAATTGATGGGCCACGCGAAAGGCGAGTACCAGCACCTGCATCCGAACAACGACGTCAACATGTCGCAGTCGACCAACGACGTGTACCCGACTGCAGCACGCCTCGCCCTCCTGCTCGGCGACGATCCCCTGGTAGCCGCCACCACGCGCCTGCAACGCGCACTGGAAGACAAGGCGCTCGAGTTCAAGGACATCCTCAAGATGGGCCGTACGCAGCTGCAGGATGCCGTGCCGATGACGCTCGGTCAGGAGTTCGGTGGTTGGGCGAGCACGCTGCAGGAAGACGTCGCGCGCATGACGGAGCTTTCCGAACTCTTCACCGAAGTGAACCTGGGAGGCACTGCGATCGGCACTGGAATCAATACACATCCCGAGTACGCGCGACGCGCGGTGATGCATCTGGCGCGGGATACCGGCTTCGATTTCAAGCTGTCGGTGAACCTGGTGGAAGCGACCTGGGACACCGGCGCGTTCGTGATCTTCTCCGGCATCCTCAAGCGTCTCGCCACCAAGCTCTCGAAGATCTGCAACGATCTGCGTCTGCTATCGAGTGGGCCGCGCGCCGGCTTCAATGAGATCAATCTGCCGCCCGTGCAGCCCGGTTCGTCGATCATGCCGGGCAAGGTGAATCCGGTCATTCCAGAAGCGATGAATCAGGTAGCCTTCCAGGTGATCGGCAATGATCTCGCACTGACGCTCGCTTCCGAAGGTGGACAACTGCAACTCAATCCCTTCGAGCCGGTGATCCTCTACAACCTGTTGGGCTCGCTCAACATGCTCACCGCTGCGATCGACATGCTGCGCGAACGCTGCATCGAAGGTATCACCGCCAACCGCGCCATCTGCGAATCCTACGTGCAGAACAGCATTGGGGTGATCACCGTGTTCAGTCCCTACATCGGCTACGAGAACGCCACACGCATCGCGAGCAAGGCACTGCACACAGGCAAGAGCGTAGTGGAACTGATTCAAGAGGAAGAACTGCTCGACCCCGAACTCATCCGCAAGCTGATGAGCCGCGAGAATCTCACTGGACCCAATGCAATGCTGCCGATCAACGAACTCGACCGTGGCCATACGCATTTGGTGAAGTGAGCCGTCAGACGCACTCGATGTTGGCTGGTGATCGATCGAGTGAGCTCATCGAGCTGCTCACTGAATGTCTGCAGGATTCGCTACGCTGAAACCGATAGGTCGATGTGGTGGCGCTGAGTTCGTCGGCTGAGGCATATGGCAAGCACCTGCCACAAAGCCCCCCGAGACCGCGGGGCGCGTCGTGAGGCTCAACCACAATCAATCGAGCAAGCTTCTGCTGCCTGCGAGCGCCAGAACGTTCGCGGCCAGGGGTGAAGACAAGCGTTTGCGGCGCGCAGCGCTGCGCGCAGTCTGAACGACTCCCGGCTACGCCCGATGACTGGAGGTGCCAAGCGCGAGACTGCAAGGATGTTTCACGCCATTCCTTGCAGCCTTCAGGCAGCAGAGTTTTGCAAGGCACCGCGAATCAACTCTGCGCCAGCTGTGCGTGAGCATGATCGAGTACTCGCACTCAGATCACGCTACTCGAATGATCAGACCACCACTTCGATCAAGTTCCCAAGATTCGGCGACCTGCTCTACGCAGCTCGCTCCCCTGGGGGTTGGATTCGCCGCTACACGGCTCACTCCAACGGGCGCCTGCGCGCCCTGCGCCGCACGCCATGCGTCGCATGGCCAACAACGCTGCTTGTCTAACCGGTAGGTCGAAACGCAGACCTTGGCGGGACGTAAAAAAAAACCCGTGCACTTTCGTGCACGGGTTTTTGTTTGGCGTCCCCTAGGGGTTTCGAACCCCTGTTGCCTGGATGAAAACCAGGTGTCCTAGGCCTCTAGACGAAGGGGACTTGAACCGTGGTTACAGGTGGTGGAGGCAAGGAGGATCGAACTCCTGACCTCAACGCTGCCAGCGTTGCGCTCTCCCAGCTGAGCTATGCCCCCGCTTACCCTGTAAGCAAACTTCAAGTACTGCGCGGTAACCTACCGCTTTACTTCAAGTTCCGGCCCTCGCCGGAAAGAGCGCGCATTCTATGTAGGGCCTGTGACACTGTCAACAACTTCAATCGCTCGAATCGAAAAATTTTTTAAACTTTTTTTCGAGCGGCGATTTCAGTTGTCGCCCTCACCTTGCTGCGCAGCACCACGCAAACTCTGGTAGTCCTTCTCAAGCTTTTTCTGCTGCTTGCCGGACACACCACCAAGCACCTGCATGGCATGACGCAAACGCGCGCGGCTCAGATCGAGACCCAGTATCGCGATCGAATCGATCACCGAAGTCGACACGGCTGTGCCGGCGATTGCGATGAACAAGGGATACAAGAAGTCGCGGATCTTGATCTCGAGTTTGCCGGCCAATTCTACCAGAGCCTGCTCGAGAACATCACGCTTCCAATCTTTGATTTCTTCGATGCGCCATGCGACGAACTGCAGAATCTTCAACTGATCTTCAGCGCTCAACGTCTTGTGCGCGAAGCTCTCGGCATTGATCGCTGGCATGCCGGAGAAGAAGAACCCGGCAAGCGGTACGACATCACTGAAACGTTCCACGCGCGGTTTGATCAGCGGCACGATCTGACGCAGTGCATCTGTTCTCAATGCCCACTCCGCATAACGCTGCAGGAATTCTTCATCGCTCAAGGATTCACGCAGATAACGACCATTGAGCCAATCGAGTTTCTGCGTATCGAACACCGGTCCGCCGAGCGAGACACGATGAATGTCGAAGTTCGCCACCATCTCCTGCACGCTGAACTTCTCGTTACCATCGGGCATCGACCAACCCATCATGCCGAGATAGTTGATCACGGCTTCGGGCAGATAACCCATGCGCTGGTAGTAACCGATGCTGGTCGGATTCTTGCGTTTGCTGAGCTTGCTCTTGTCGGCATTGCGCAGGAGCGGCATGTGGCACAGCACCGGCGCTTCCCAACCGAAGTATTGATAGAGCAACAGATGCTTCGGAGCGGAGTTGATCCACTCTTCGCCGCGGATCACGTGCGTGATCTTCATCAGGTGATCGTCCACCACGTTGGCGAGGTGATAGGTGGGCAGGCCGTCCGACTTCATCAGCACCTGCATGTCCACCTGGCTCCATTCGATCTCCACGTCTTCGCGCAGAAGATCCTTGATCACACACTTGCCTTCGCGCGGCACCTTCATGCGGATCACATGAGGTTCACCAGCAGCGAGCTTCTGCTGCACTTCTTCGGCGCTCAGGCTCATGCAGTGCCCGTCGTAACCGGGCTGCTGCTTGTTTTCCATCTGCTGCTTGCGCACGGCATCCAAACGCTCCGCCGTGCAGAAGCAATGGAAGGCATGGCCCTTGTCCAACAGATGCTGGACGTGCTCGCGATAGATCTCGGAGCGTTCGCTCTGGCGATAGGGACCATAGGGGCCGCCGCAGTCCGGACCTTCGTCCCACTCCAGCTGCAACCATTTCAGCGCAGCCAGGATGTCCTCTTCCGACTTGCGCGTGCTGCGCACCTGGTCGGTGTCTTCGATGCGCAGGATGAACTGACCGCCATGCTGACGGGCGAAGCAATAGTTGAAGAGAGCGATGTAGGCCGTGCCGACGTGCGGATCGCCGGTGGGCGAAGGAGCGATGCGGGTTCTTACAGTGGTCATGGTTGCTTTGCAGTGCGCGTAAAAGGCGCGAATTATGGGGCCTTGCGCCCGGCATCGCCAGAGTGGCGCGGTACGGGGTGGACGCCGAGCTCAGAAGGGATCGGGGCGCTGGCGCCGTAATTTCTTGATCTGCCCCAACTTCTTCTTGGTCTCGAGACGCTTGCGCACTGCACTCTGCGTGGGCTTGGTGGGCACGCGGCGCTTGGGGGTCACGCACACGCTGCGCACCAGGGCTTGCAGCCGCTGCAGCGCCTCCGCCTTGTTCTTTTCCTGTGTGCGCTGGGTCTGTGCTTTGATCACCACCACGCCCTCGTTCGAGATGCGTTGGTCCTCCAGTGCCAAGAGGCGCGTCTTGATCGCCTCCGGCAAGGACGAAGCGCGGATATCGAAACGCAGGTGGATTGCAGTCGAGACCTTGTTGACGTTCTGTCCTCCCGCACCCTGCGCTCGAATGGCATGCAGCTCGATCTCCGCCAGCGGAATCGTGAGCTTGCCCTTGATCGGGAGTCGTCCCTGTTCAGCCGGCATGGTCGTGGATGAAGGCAAGCAGCTGCGGTGCCAGCAAATCGTTTTCGAGCCCCAGAAACAACGCCGGCGAGATATGGTTCTGCCCCAGCGCATGCACGAAGCGCGGCAGTTGTCCATGACGTGTGTGCAAGGCGCTGAGAAGCTGAAGTCCCTGCTGCTCGAACAGCGGTGGATCCATCTCCGCTACCGACACCAACAGAGGGACATCACTTTCCACCAAGCCTCTCAGTGCGGAGCGTTCACCGTAGCGCGACTGATCGGTGCCGAGGTAAGCAGCTTCCGTCGGACCGGTGGTGTAACTGGTGAAGTCGTAGATACCGGACAGCAGGATCGCACCAGCCAGTTCATGTGCATAACCCTGATAGATCTCGGGATGCGCGATGTAACCGGCAACGTGCGTCGCACCCGCCGATTGGCCCATCAGAAATAAGGGTCCCTGCCCCACGCCATAGCGCTTACCTTCGTGACGCAGGAACTGAATGGCGTGATGCAGGTCTTCGATCCCACTCGGCCACTGGTGTTGCGGCGCGAGCCTGTAGGTGAGCGTCACACCAACGAAACCCTGCGCCGCTGCCCAATGACCGATGTTGCTGTAGAAGGGACTGCCCGGCGTGTGCTTATCACCCATCACGAAGGCACCGCCGTGCACGTAGATCAGCGTGGCGCGAGATGCTGTGTCGTCTTCATTGGCGGTGAAGATGTCGAGCCGATTGCGTTCGTGGCTGCCATAGCGCACGTCGCGCTGCACGCGACAATCCGGCGGAGGTTCGGCCGCCACCAGTGATGCGACCAAGGCCTGCGTCTGCGCCACGAGATCCGGCGTGATGTCGCGACCGAGAGCACGAATACGTCGCTTGTAATCAGAAAAATCCATCTCTTTTCCCGACTGATGCCTGCAACTACATGGATGAAGAAGGCTTTGTAACACGTCCCCCCGCCCTGTGAAACGCCGAAGCCTTTCCGTTACACTTGCCGCCCTCTATCGCCGTCAGGAGTCGCCCATGAATCTCGAGGAGTTGAATGCACGGTTTGCCAATAGCAAGCCGGAGGAAATCATCGCCCACGCACTGAGTCTGCCCGGCAAGGCCGTTTTGACCACGCATTTCGGTCCGCTGGAAGCGGTGATCCTGCACATGGCAACGCGCATCGCCCCGGATCTGCAGATCATCTGGGTGGATCACGGCTACAACACCAAGGCCACCTATCGCTGCGCGGAAAAAATCATCACGCAGCTGAAACTCAACGTCGATGTCTTCACGCCGCGCGTGACGGCGGCACGCCAGGAAGCCGCGCTGGGCGGTATTCCTTCCTACACGGAGGAAGCGCACAAGGTCTTCACCGAAAACTTCAAGCTCGAGCCCTTCCGTCGCGCCATGGCGGCCCACAAGCCGGACATCTGGCTGACCGCTCTGCGCCGTGAGCAAACCGAGTTCCGTCAGACCCTCAACATCTTCACCAAGGACGACAAGGGCGTATTGAAAGTCGCTCCGCTCTTCCATTGGACCGAAGCACAGATGCGTGAGTACCTGGCGCAGCACGATCTGCCCAATGAAGACAGCTACTACGACCCGACCAAGGCACTGGAAAATCGCGAGTGCGGTCTACATACCTCGCTTTGATTTAGAACAAGCCGCGTCGAGTTTTTTACGCCGCCGTGTCGAATTCACGCAGTACCATCGTTCTTTCTCATTGCCATGGAGGTGATCGCATGAACTTGCGTCCGAAGCGCTACGCTCTTCTCAAGTCCGTCATCGCCGCTGCTGCCTTGGGTGGTGGCACGCAGCTGGCCGTCGCGCAAACGCCCTCGTTCGTTCTGGCCGATTTCATGAATGACGTGGTGATGGCGGCCGCCAACGTACTGTGGGAATCGGTGTATCCGGACTCGGGCCCGAATGGCGAAGAGGTCTACGTGGGTCCCGACTCGGAAGAAGGTTGGCAGAAGGTACTCGACGCGGCGCAGTCGCTGGTCGATGCGGCTTCGCAGTTGCAGCAGATGCCGAGCGACTTCGTGGTGCGTGATCCCAATGTGGAATACGAAACGCCGACCGGTGAACTCACGCCCGAAGCAATCGCCGACCTGATTCGCAGCGAACCCGCGGCGTGGTCGGCTCACTCGGAAGTACTGCGTTCCACCGCCAACCAGGCGCTCACCGCCGTACAGCAGCGAGACCTCGAGGCCCTCTACGACGTCACCGGTGTGTTGGATGCGCCCTGCACTGCCTGTCACTCGCAGTTCTGGTATCCAGGACAAGGCGAGCAGTAAGAATGCTCCGCAAGAACCTCACTGCCGTGCGAAGCGCTCCAGCGCTTCGCCGGTGAGGCGATAGATGGTCCACTCACTCTGCGGCTTGGCTCCGATGCTCTCGTAGAAATTGATGGCAGGCTGATTCCAATCCAGCACGCTCCACTCGAAGCGACCACACCCTTCCGCCACCGCAATGCCCGCAATGTGCTTGAGCAAGGCGCGCCCTGCTCCTTTGCGACGATGTTCAGGACGCACGAACACGTCTTCGAGATAGATGCCGTTGCGTCCCAGCCAGGTCGAATAGTTGTAGAAGTAGACGGCAAAACCGATGGGCTGCCCCGCTTCTTCGCAGATCAGGGCGCGTACCTTCGCATCGGGACCGAACATGGAACGGCGGATCTGTTCCTCATCGGCCAACACCGCGTCGCGCGCCTTTTCGTATTCGGCCAACTCGATGATGAACTGCAGGATCAGCGCCGCATCCTCGGCGGTAGCGGAACGAATGGTAAACATCGAAACTCCTTGCGATTTACTTCAATTGCGCCAGGCCAGCGTCTCGTGCAGCTTCACGACTTCGCCCACGATGATCAAGGTCGGCGCCTTCACCTCTTCCTGCGCGAGACGTGCGGCCATGGTGGCGAGCGTGCCGGTGTAGACCTTCTGCTCCGGCGTCGTGCCCTGCTGGATCAGGGCGATCGGCAGCTCGGGGCTCGCGCCGTGTTCGATCAGTGATTCGCAGATGATGGGCAGACTCACGAGACCCATGTAGAACACCACGGTCTGTCCCGGCTGAACCAGCTGCGGCCAATCGAGATCGCAGGTCCCATCCTTGAGATGGCCTGTGACGAAGCGCACCGACTGCGCGTAGTCGCGATGCGTCAAAGGAATACCGGCATAGCTCGCACAGCCGGAGGCGGCCGTGATGCCGGGCACGATCTGAAAGGGAATGCCGGCGGCTGCGAGTTCTTCGATTTCTTCGCCGCCACGCCCGAAGATGAAGGGATCACCACCCTTGAGGCGCAAGACACGCTTTCCTTCCTGCGCCAGACGCACCAGCAGCTTGCTGATCTCCTCCTGCGGCATGGTGTGATTCGCACGCTGCTTGCCGACGTGAATCTTCTCCGCATCCTGCCGCGTCATGTTGAGAATCGCTGGCGCCACAAGACGGTCGTAGAGCACGACGTCGGCCTGCTGCATCAGACGCAGCGCACGAAAGGTCAGCAGATCCGGATCACCGGGACCGGCGCCGACGAGGTAGACCTCACCACGCCCCACACTGCCGGCTTGCTCGAGCTCTTGTTCGAGCAACTTCTCCGCACGCTCATGCTGACCACTGAACGTGAGCTCGGCGATGGGGCCGTTCACTACGGTTTCCCAGAAACGCATGCGCTGGCGCGGCGAACTCAGTTTTTCCTTCACCATGCCGCGATACTTGCCCATCAGTGACACCAGCGAGCTGTAGGCGGAAGGAATGAAGGTTTCGAGTCGCGCACGCAGAAGACGTGTCAATACGGGCGCGGCGCCACCACTCGTCACGGCAACGAGCAGCGGCGAGCGATCGACTATGGAAGGAAAGATGAAGGTGCAGAGTGCGGGCTGGTCCACCACGTTGACCGGCAACTGCCGCGCAACCGCGAGCGCATGCACTCGCTCGTTCAGGACCTGGTCATTGGTGGCGGCCACCACCAGGGTGACACCATCGAGATCCGCTTCCTGAAACTCTCGTTCCAGTACTTCGTGCGCGCCGTTCACCAGTAGTGCGCGCAGTTCCGCGCGCACCTGAGCAGCGACCAAGCGCACGCGCGCGCCGGAACGTATCAAGAGTTGGGCTTTACGCTGAGCAACGACTCCGCCGCCGATCACCAGCACCAGGCGCCCGGCTATGCGCAGGCTTACCGGCAGCAAGTCCATCGCTTAGGGCCTGAGGATGGTGGTGGCGCCGTTCATGTAAGGGCGCAGAGCCTCGGGCACCGTGACGCTGCCATCCTCGTTCTGATAGTTCTCGAGCACGGCCACCAAGGTACGGCCAACAGCGAGACCGGAACCATTGATGGTGTGCAGGAGTTCCGGCTTGCCGGTGACGGGATTGCGCCAACGTGCCTGCATGCGACGCGCCTGGAAGTCACCGAAGTTGCTGCACGAGGAAATCTCGCGGTAGGTGTTCTGGCCCGGCAGCCACACTTCGAGATCGTAGGTCTTGCGCGAGGAGAAGCCGATGTCACCACCGCAGAGAATGATGACGCGATACGGCAGATTCAGCTTCTGCAGGATCTTCTCCGCGTGCAGCGTCAGTTCCTCGTGCGCGGCTTCGGAGGTTTCGGGCGAGACGAGCTGCACCAATTCGACTTTCTCGAACTGATGCTGACGGATCATGCCGCGCGTGTCCTTGCCGTAACTGCCGGCTTCGCTGCGGAAGCAAGGCGAGTGACAGGCGAACTTCAGCGGTAGCTGCGAGGCTTCGACGATTTCGTCGCGCACGAAGTTGGTGACGGGCACTTCGGCGGTCGGGATCAGGTAGTACTCCTGTTCACCGGCCAGCTTGAACAGATCTTCTTCGAATTTCGGCAACTGACCGGTGCCGAAAGCGGAGTCGCGGTTGACCATGTAGGGCACGTTGACTTCGACGTAACCGTGCTCCTGCGTGTGCGTGTCGAGCATCAACTGAATCAATGCGCGATGCAGACGCGCGATCTCACCCTTCATCACGGCGAAGCGTGAACCGGTGAGTTTCACGGCAGTGGGAAAATCGAGCTGGCCCGAGGTTTCACCCAGAGCCACGTGATCCTTGATCGGAAAGCTGAATTGACGTGGCGTGCCCCAACGACGGATTTCCACGTTGGCGGTTTCGTCGCGACCTTCCGGTACTTCGGGCGCGGGAATGTTCGGAATGCGCTGCAGGATGGCGTCGAGTTCCTTCTGCACTTCCTCGAGCGCGGCTTTCTTCTGCTCGAGCTGCTCCTTCATGTTCTCGACTTCGGCGAGCAGCGGGGCCACGTCTTCACCAGCAGCCTTGGCCTTGCCGATCTGCTTGGAACGGGTGTTGCGCTCGTTCTGCAGTTGTTCGGTTTCCACCTGCAGAGTCTTGCGGCGCGCTTCGAGTGCTTCGATCGCGGCAACGTCGAGAGTGAAGCCGCGCTTCTTCAGGAGCTCGGCGACGGTTTGTGGTTCGGTGCGAACCAGGCGTGGATCCAACATAGCTACGTTCCAATCAGAGATATTCGTCGTTCAGTCGCGCGAGCCTCGGCTCCGCTACACCAAGAGGCGGCCGAGCGCGTAACCGGCTCCGACCGCACACAAACACACCACCATCGTGCCGAACAGATAGCCCAAGGCCGCGGCGAGTTCGCCGCGCTGCAACATTTGCAGGGCATCCAGCGAATAGGTCGAGTAGGTGGTGAAGGCGCCCAGAAAGCCGACGCCTACGAGGCTGCGCCAGTGCGGTGACAAACCGCTGCGCTCCGTTATGACGATGAACAACAAGCCCATCGCAAAGGAGCCGAGGACATTGACCACCAAGGTGGCCAAGCCTGCCTTCTGCTGCAGCACGGGGTGCGCATTATACAGCCAGTAGCGGGCACAGGCGCCGAAGGCGCCACCGAGGGCGACGAAGAGATAGGTCATGGCGTTTTCAGAGTCATCCTTCCGCCATCGGCGGGAATGGCTTGGACCAGCATTTCAATCCGGATAGCGCTTGCGCGGACTCGCTGCGTCGAGGGAGCGCAGATATTCGAGCTTTTCCTTGATCTTCATTTCCAGCCCCCGCTCCACCGGATGGTAGTAGCAGCGATCCTTGATCGGCTCGGGCAGATAACTTTCGCCGGCGGCATAGGCGCCGGGCTCATCGTGGGCGTAACGATAGTCACCGCCGTAGTCGAGCTGCTTCATGAGCTTGGTCGGCGCGTTGCGCAGATGGATCGGCACCTCGTACCCCGGCTCGGCGCGAACGTCGGCCCGGGCCTGATTGTAGGCATCGTAGACGGCGCAGCTCTTCGGCGCGCAGGCCAGATAGACGATGGCCTGTGCGATGGCGAGCTCCCCTTCGGGACTACCGAGACGTTCGTGCGCGTTCCAGGCGTCGAGCGCGATGCCGAGCGCGCGCGGGTCGGCATTGCCGATGTCTTCACTCGCCATGCGTACGACGCGGCGCGCGATGTAGAACGGATCGCAACCCCCATCGAGCATGCGCGCATACCAGTAAAGAGCCCCGTCGGGGGAAGAACCGCGCACGGCCTTGTGCAGTGCGGAAATCTGCTCGTAGAAGGCGTCACCACCCTTGTCGAAGCGCTTGAGGTTGCCCTGCAGCACCTGCGCCAGCATCTCGTCACTGAGCACTTCCCTGCCCTCGTCATCCATCTCCAGTAGGTCGAGTGCGAGTTCGAGCAGGTTGAGCACCCTGCGCGCATCACCGTCGGCGGCGACGGCGAAACGGCTCAGTTGGTCGTCGGTGAGATGCACCTTGCGCTCACCGAGGCCGCGCTTGGGATCCTCGAGCGCCTGCTTGAGCACGCGCACCAGGTCCTCCGCTTCGAGCGACTTCAGCACGTAGACGCGTGCCCGCGACAGCAGCGCATTGTTGAGTTCGAACGAGGGATTCTCGGTGGTGGCACCGATGAAGATGATGGTGCCGTCCTCGATCCAGGGCAGGAAGGCATCCTGCTGCGCCTTGTTGAAACGATGCACTTCGTCGACGAAGAGCACGGTCTGCCGCCGCTGCATGCGCCGTTGTTCCTGCGCACGCTCGATGGCGGCGCGGATTTCCTTCACGCCCGCCAGCACGGCGGACAGCGTCTCCAGATGCGCATCGGCACTGGCGGCCACCATGCGCGCCAGCGTGGTTTTGCCCGTGCCGGGCGGACCCCACAGGATCATCGAATGTGGCTGTCCCGAGCGGATGGCTTCGTAGAGTGGCTTGCCCGGGCTGAGGATGTGCTCCTGCCCGACGTAGTCGTCCAGACTGAGCGGCCGCATGCGCGCCGCGAGCGGCTGATAGGCACCGCTCTCGGTCTGGAACAGCGATAGGGTCATGGACCGCTCCGGTTGTCGATCAGCTCGACACCATCGGGCGGCGTGAAGGCGAAAGTGTCGGCCGGCAGACTCAGGTTACGCTCGACGCCGGAGAAGTTGAGGCTGGTGCGCTGACCGAGACTGTCCTCGAACTGCATCTCGCTCAGCACCGGGCCGTTGAAGGTGAGACTCATGCGCTCGAACAGGCTGCTGGGCCGACGCGGCGTCAGGATGAAGCGCAATATCTCGCCCTCGATGCGGGTGGCGCTGACCTCGTAGGCTTCGCCGATGCTGTCGGCGTCGCCGTTGAGGAGCATCACCGGGGTGCGGTCGAGCTCGGCGTCGAAGTCCTGCACCGTGACCTGTTCCAGATCCGGCTCGTAGCGCCAGATGGTGGTGCCGTCGGTGACGGTCAGTTCTTCATAGGGGGAGTTGATGCGCCAGGAGAAATTGGCCGGCTTCTGCATCAGCAGCGTGGCCTGGGTTTCCTGCAGGTCGCGTCCATCCTGATCGATCAGGAGCTGTTCGACCTCGGCCTTGAGACTGGAGGTTTGACTCAGGATGCCTTCCAGCACCTCGGCGCCATTGGGCAGCTCCTGAGCGAAGACACTGGAACAAAGCAGTGCGCCGAGCAGCGCGCCGCCGTACCAAGAACTGCTTTTGACCTGGCGCGCAATGATATTTTTCACTTTAAGAATTATCTTCAATAAATTGATTTAAAAGAAATTAATCCATCACTTAGGCGGTGGCGGCGCCAGCACTTCGCGGTTGCCGTTGCTGCTCATGGCAGAAACCACGCCGGCCATCTCCATCGCCTCGATCATGCGCGCCGCGCGGTTGTAGCCGATGCGCAGCTTGCGCTGTACCGCCGAGATCGAGGCCTTGCGCGACTCGGTGACGAAACGCACTGCCTCGTCGTAGAGCGCATCGTCTTCCTCGGCATTGCCTTCACCACCGCCATCGTCGCCGCCAAGACCAGGGATGCCGGCACCGGCGCTCTCACTGGTGACCGAGTCGATGTAAACCGGCGTTCCACGTTGTTTCCAATCTGCGACGACGCGATGCACTTCTTCGTCGGCGACGAAGGCACCATGCACACGCTGCGAAACACCACCGCCCGGCGGCAGGAACAACATGTCGCCATGACCGAGCAACTGCTCTGCCCCTCCCTCGCCGAGAATCGTGCGGGAGTCGATCTTCGACTGCACCATGAACGACAGACGCGTCGGGATGTTGGCCTTGATGAGGCCGGTGAGCACGTCCACCGAGGGACGCTGCGTCGCCAGGATCAGGTGGATGCCGGCAGCGCGCGCCTTCTGCGCCAGACGGGCGATGAGTTCCTCCACCTTCTTGCCGACCACCATCATCATGTCGGCGAGCTCGTCGACGATGACGACGATCACGGGCAATTCTTCCAATTCAGCACGCTGCTGCTCTTCCGCCGGCAACAGCGGATCGGGTTTCCAGAGCGGATCGAGCAAGGGTTCGCCGGCAGCAGCGGCTTCGGCCACCTTCTTGTTGAAGCCCGCCAGGTTGCGCACACCGAGATGGGACATCAGTTTGTAGCGACGCTCCATCTCGGCCACGCACCAGCGCAGGCCGTTGGCCGCTTCCTTCATGTCGGTGATCACGGGCGCGAGCAGATGCGGAATGCCGTCGTAGACGGAAAGCTCCAGCATCTTGGGATCGATCATGATCATGCGCACTTCGCGCGGCGTGGACTTGAACAGGATGCTCAGGATCATCGCGTTGATACCGACGGACTTACCCGAGCCCGTGGTACCGGCCACCAACAGGTGCGGCATCTTGGCGAGATCCACCACTACCGGATGGCCACCGATGTCGTGACCGAGCGCCAGGCTGACCGGCGAGCGTGCATTCTCGAATTCGACCGAAGACAGCACCTGACCGAGCAGGATGATTTCCTTCTTCTCGTTCGGGATCTCGATGCCGATCACGGTCTTGCCGGGAATCACTTCCACCACGCGCACGCTCGGCACCGCCAGTGAGCGCGCCAGGTCCTTCACCAGGTTGCTGATGCGGCTCACCTTCACACCCGGCGCTGGCTGCACCTCGAAACGCGTGATCACGGGGCCGGGATTGATGGCGACCACTTCGATGTCGATGCCGAAATCCTTGAGTTTGATTTCGAGCAGGCGCGACATCGCTTCCAGGGCTTCGGTGGAATAGCCCGGCGTCTTGTTGGTTTCCCAAGGATTGAGCAGGTTCAACGGCGGCAGCTCACCCACCACCGGCGTATCGAAGAGTTTGCCCTGCTTCTCCTTCGCTGGACTGGGCGCACGGCGCACCGGCTCCTTGATGATGGGCTCGCGGCGCACAGGCTCGATCGCGATGGGCTGATGCTTGCGCTTCTTCTCCGCGAAATGCTCGAAGGACTCGCGCCGCTGCTGCACGAGCTGCTGCGCTGCTTCGGCGGCGCGGCGTTCTTCCTGCCAGCGCTCACGGCGACGCTCCACCCAATCCCAGCCGCGCAACACCCATAGCCCCACGGTATCCGCCAACTGCAGCCAGGACAGACCCAGCCCCAGGGTCGAGCCGAGGAACAGCAAGGTCAGGAACAACAGCGTCGAGCCCACGACATCGAACAAGGGGATCGCCATGTCGCTCAGCCCCCGCCCCAGCAGTCCTCCTGCGCTTGCCTGCAATGCCGCTGCCTTGAAGTGCACGGTAGCCAAGGCCGCCGCACTGAGCAGAAGGAGCAGAATGCCCACGGCACGCAGACTGAACAGCTCCCAGTCCATCTCGATGGGACGATGCCGATCGCGGAAGATGGCGAAGGCCTTGTAGAACAATAGGATCGGGAACAGATAGGCGAGATAGCCGAACAGAAGCAGCAGCACGTCGGCGATCCAGGCGCCCCCGAGACCCACCGCATTCTGAATGATGCCGGTGCCGGTGCGGGACCAGCCGGGATCTTCGGGGGAGTAGGAGGAGATGGCGAGGAACAGATAGAGGCCCAGCGCCAGGAGCACGATCATCAATCCTTCGCGCAGGAACAGATGACGCAGTCCTTGGGCAGGTGCGGAAGAGACGCGTTCGGTCTGTTTGCGGGTTCTTTCCTTGCTTACTGCCACTTTGTTGCTCCGGGGCGACAAAGCCCCCAGCGCGTGATCGGGCAACTATGCACCCGAAAACCTTCTCGAAAATGAAGCGCGTATCATAAACTGTTCGCCTTATGAGCGGTACCGCGCCCAAACGAAGACACAACGCAGGTCACATTCGGCTTGAAGCCTGCGCGCCCGGCCCCATCTACCGCCAGACTCGCAATCTCCCGACCAGGAATCCCTATCCATGAGCGAAGTGCAACACCATCGTCTGATCATCCTCGGCTCCGGCCCTGCCGGCTATACCGCTGCCGTGTACGCGGCCCGCGCCAACCTCAAGCCCGTCGTCATCACCGGCATGCAGCAAGGCGGCCAGCTGACCACGACCACCGAAGTCGACAACTGGCCGGGCGATGCGCACGGCTTGACCGGTCCAGACCTCATGGAACGCATGAAGAATCATGCTGAACGTTTTGATACTAAAATAATTTTCGATCACATTGAACAGGCGGATCTCAGCCAGCGTCCGTTCAAACTGGTCGGCAGCAGCGGTACTTACACCTGCGACGCCCTGATCATCGCCACCGGCGCCTCCGCGCAATACCTGGGTCTACCCTCGGAAGAGAAGTACATGGGCAGCGGCGTCAGCGCCTGCGCCACCTGCGACGGCTTCTTCTACAAAGGTCAGAAAGTGGCCGTGGTGGGCGGCGGCAACACCGCCGTGGAAGAGGCGCTCTACCTCTCCAACATCTGCAGCGAGGTCACCCTGATCCATCGTCGTGACAAGCTGCGCGCCGAGAAGATCCTGCAGGACAAACTGTTCGAGAAGGCTCAGAACGGCAACGTGAAGATCATCTGGAACCACGTCGTGGAAGAAGTGCTGGGCACCAATGGCGAAGTCAGCGGCGTGCGCCTGCGCGCCACCGACGGTAGCTCGACCCAGGAAATCGAAGTCGCCGCCCTCTTCGTCGCCGTGGGTCACAAGCCCAACTCCGACATCTTTGCCGGCCAGCTCGAGATGGAAAACGGCTACATCAAGATCAAGTCGGGGCTCGAAGGCAACGCCACGCAGACCAGCATCCCGGGGGTCTTCGCCGCCGGCGACATCGCCGACCACGTCTATCGTCAGGCGATCACCTCCGCTGGCTTCGGCTGCATGGCGGCTCTCGACGCCGAGCGCTATCTCGACGGCCTGAAGTGAGACTCGCGGAGCCGCGATGAGCTCTCCCCTGCCCTGGCTGGGCGCGGATCCTTCCTGGTTTCCCGACCCAGCCACGGCCATGGTCGAACCCAATGGTCTTCTCGCCGTGGGCGGCGACCTCAGTGTCAGACGGCTGCTCGCCGCCTATCAGCGCGGCATCTTCCCCTGGTTCGAAGAGGGACAGCCACCGCTTTGGTGGAGTCCCAACCCGCGCATGGTGCTCTTTCCCAACGAATTCCACCTCAGCCGCAGTCTGCGCAAGACCTTGCGCTCCGGTCGTTTTCTCATCACCAGCGATCGCGACTTCGATGGCGTGACCGCTGGCTGTGCCGGACCACGCGCCGGCAGTCACGGCACCTGGCTGATTCCCGCGATGCGCGAGGCGTACAGCGAATTGCATCGCCGCGGTTACGCGCATTCGGTGGAAGTGTGGGAGAACGACGAACTCGTGGGCGGGCTTTACGGCGTAGCGCTGGGCGCAGTGTTCTTCGGTGAATCGATGTTCAGCCGCAGAAGCGATGCGTCAAAAGCGGCGCTCGCGACCCTCGCAGCACAGCTGCAGCAGCACGGTTATCGCTTGATCGATTGCCAGGTGGCCAACCCGCATCTGCAGAGCTTGGGCGCACGTAACATTCCGCGACACGAGTTCATGCGTTACCTGCCGCAGCAAAGCGAAACTATTCCGCCGCCACCGAGCTGGCCAGTAGAATGGTCCACCTCGCAGCCACTAGCGGCAGAGCGCCGTTCCGAATCATGACCTCACTCAAGGATCTGCGACTCTTCACCACGCAGCCCCACAACTGCAGCTATCTCAGTGGCCAGCAGGCGCAGACCTTGTTCATCGATCCGGAATTCCAGGTGGACAAGGCCACCAACTCACGCCTGTCCGAACTCGGTTTCCGGCGCAGTGGGGCGCACGTCTACCGTCCGAACTGCCGCCAGTGTCAGCAATGCATCAGCTGTCGTGTGGTGGTGGATTCCTTCACACCGGGTCGCCGCTTCAAGCGCATCCTCAAACGCAACGCGGATCTCACGATCACCGACGTACCCGACATCAGCGGTGACGAGTACTACCTGCTGTACCAGCACTACATCAATGTGCGTCATGCCGATGGCGACATGTTTCCCCCTTCGCGTGAACAGTACGCTTCCTTCCTGCTGAAGAAGTGTGAGGGAACGCATTACTACGCGATGCGTCGTCCGGATGGTCGCCTGGTGGGCCTGATGGTGTGCGACGAACTCAACAATGGTCTTTCCGCGGTCTACACCTTCTACGATCCCCTGGAGGAAGCCCGTTCGCTCGGCACCTTCGGCATCCTCTGGCAGATCGAAGAAGCACGCCGTCTTGGCCTGGCCCACGTCTACCTCGGCTATTGGATCCGCGGTTCACGCAAAATGCGTTACAAGATCGATTTCCGCCCACTCGAGATGCTCATCCGCCAGCAGTGGGTGTTGGTCGAGTAACGCCGCTTCGTAACGGCGCTCAGCCCCGGCAGTTCGTCTTCCCTTCCCTGCCGGCGCCCCTTGTGTTCTTTGCGCCGAACCCCAAATTCAGGCAAAATGCGCCGTTTCCTGAAATCTGAGCTAATTTGCATGGCCAAAGAAGATCAAATCGAAATGGATGGCGAAGTGATCGACACACTTCCCAACACCATGTTCCGCGTGAGACTGGACAACGGTCACGTGGTCACCGCGCACATCTCCGGCAAGATGCGCAAGAACTACATCCGCATCCTCACCGGCGACAAGGTCAAGGTGGAACTCACCCCTTACGACCTCACCAAGGGTCGCATCACCTTCCGCGCACGCTGAGCCCCGCTCACCGTTTCCAACTCACGAATTCCGCCCAATAAAAAGCCGACCTCCTTGCAGAGGTCGGCTTGATGTATTTGCCTTCCTTATATATACGAGTCGTTACACGTCGAGATTTTCCTCGTCGAGCTCCTCGTCGCCAGCCGCCTGCTTGCCGCTACCCGCTGCCGGCGTGATCTCCAGTTTGATGTCGTCGTTCTCGACGAGAACGTGCACGTCACCACCGTTGACCAACTTGCCGAACAGGATGTCCTCGGCGAGCGGACGTTTGATCTTGGTCTGCACGAGTCGCAGCATCGGACGCGCGCCCATGGCCTTGTCGTAACCATGTTCGACGAACCAGTCGACCGCAGCATCGTCGACGTGCAGCACGACCTTTTTGTCGTCGAGCTGCGTCTGCAGTTCCACCAGGAACTTGTCGACCACGGTACGGATGACCTTGGTGTCGAGCGGGGAGAACTGAATGATCGCATCCAGACGGTTGCGGAACTCTGGCGTGAACATGCGCCGGATGACTTCCATACCATCGCTGGTGTGATCCTGCTGCGTGAAGCCGATCGAGCTGCGACCCATCTCGTGCGCACCCGCGTTCGTGGTCATGATCAGGATCACGTTGCGGAAGTCCGCCTTGCGACCATTGTTGTCGGTCAGCGTGCCGTGGTCCATCACCTGCAGCAGCAGGTTGAACACATCCGGATGCGCCTTCTCGATCTCATCGAGCAGCAGCACGCAGTGCGGGTTCTTGGTGATGGCCTCGGTCAACAGACCACCCTGGTCGAAACCGACGTAGCCCGGAGGCGCGCCGATCAGACGCGATACCGTGTGGCGCTCCATGTATTCGGACATGTCGAAGCGGATCAGCTCGATGCCCAGGATCTTCGCCAACTGGCGGCTAACCTCGGTCTTGCCCACGCCGGTGGGGCCGGCGAAGAGGTAGGAACCGATCGGCTTCTCGCCTTCCTTCAGACCAGCGCGCGACAGCTTGATCGAAGACGCCAGCGCTTCGATGGCTTCGTCCTGACCGAACACCACCAGCTTGAGGTTCTTCTCGAGATCCTTGAGCACCGTCTTGTCCGAGGCAGAGACGTTCTTCGGCGGGATGCGCGCGATCTGCGCCACCACGCGTTCGATGTCGCTCACCTGGATCACTTTCTTGCGCTTGCTCGCACTCTGCAGACGCTGATAGGCGCCGGCTTCGTCGATCACGTCGATGGCCTTGTCGGGCATGAAGCGGTCATTGATGTAGCGCGCCGCCAACTCGGCCGCGGCACGCAGCGACTTGTCGGTATAGCGCAGGTCGTGATGTTCCTCGTAGCGCGGCTTCAGGCCACGCAGAATCTGGTACGTGGTTTCGACGTCGGGCTCGGTGATGTCGATCTTCTGGAAACGACGCGACAGTGCGCGGTCCTTGTCGAAGATGCCGCGGTATTCCTGATAGGTGGTCGAACCGATGCAGCGCAGCTTGCCGGACGTGAGCAAGGGCTTGAGCAGGTTGGAGGCATCCATCACGCCACCCGAAGCAGCGCCAGCACCGATGATGGTGTGAATCTCATCGATGAAGAGGATCGCGCCTTCCTGCTTGGTCAGCTCGTTGAGCAACGCTTTGAAGCGTTTCTCGAAATCGCCGCGATACTTGGTGCCGGCCAACAGCGCGCCCATGTCGAGCGAATAGATGACGCTGTCCTTGAGCACTTCCGGCACCTGACCATCGACGATCATCTTCGCGAGACCTTCGGCGATGGCGGTCTTGCCCACGCCCGATTCGCCCACGAAGAGCGGGTTGTTCTTACGACGACGCGACAGCACCTGGATGAGACGCAGGATCTCTTCGTCGCGACCGATCAGAGGATCGATGCGACCAGCCTTCGCTTCTTCGTTGAGGTTGGTGGCAAAGCTTTCGAGTGCGCTCTGCGACTTCTCCTTGCTGCCGCCCTCGATGGAAGAGGTTTCGGACTCCTGGTCATCCTGGATGCTCGGCCCATGGATGTTGCCGTGCGTGATGTAGTTCACCACGTCGCCGCGGCTGACACCGTGTTTGCGCAAGAGATAGACCGCGTGGCTCTCCTTCTCCTGGAAGATGGCCACCAGCACATTGGCGCCGGACACTTCACGTTTGCCCGTCGACTGCACGTGGAATACCGCACGCTGGATCACGCGCTGGAAACCCAGCGTGTGCGTGGTTTCACCGGCGCGCGCTTCGGCGGTCACCGGCATTTGCGTGGTGAGATATTGCTCGAGCTCCTCGCGCAGACGCTCGGGATCCGCATCGCAGGCGAGCAGGATTTCGCGCGCCGCGGGGTCATCCACGAGAGCCAACAGCAGATGCTCCACGGTGATGAACTCGTGGCGCTTCATGCTGGCCCAGCCAACGACTTGATTTAGGGCCAGTTCGAATTCTTTGCTCAGCATGTATTGCAAGCCTCCGGGATGATTCCCTTACGCGTCGGTCGACGGACTCGACTTGATGGTTGTGACGGCGTCATACCTGCGATCGCCGTGCCAGGTCATGATGACCCTTGCCGCATAAATGTGGGCTTAATCGTCCACTTCAATGTCACACATGAGCGGATGTTCCGCCGCCCTTGCATGTTGGTTCACCTGCACCGCCTTGGTCTCGGCGATTTCTCTCGGATATACGCCGCACACGCCCTTGCCTTCGGTATGCACCTTCAGCATCACGCGGGTGGCGGTTTCGGTATTCATGCCGAAGAACATTCGCAGCACATCCACCACGAATTCCATCGGCGTGTAGTCGTCGTTGAGCAGGACCACCCGGTACAGCGGCGGTGGTTTGAGTTTGGTCTCCTCGGGCGCGAGAAGCTCGCTGCCACCGCGGTGTTCTTCAGGTTCGTCAGGGCTGCTCGAGTTGCGGATAACGGGAAAAATTTGAACGTAGTTCATACATCTACTGGCCTGAGCATGACGGAGGTGAAGCAGAAAGGGCGCTGCCGTGGCCAACGCCAAACGCGAACCACTATAGCATGAAAAATTGCCGAACTTTTCGGCCCCTTAGCGCTCGTTAAAACGACGGAGCGGGCTCGATACGATGGGGCAGCAGTAGCGCCGAAAGCGGCATTTTTCAAGGGGGCAAATGCAACTTTCACAGAATTTGACAGGTGGAATAAAAGGGTTTATACGTTCCGCCAACCTGGCCGCCAGGCCCAGGCAATAACAACACTATGAATAAAAACCAGCAGTAGAGGGGAGCAGCAATGAGCACGGGACAGGTCAAGTGGTTCAACAACGCCAAGGGTTTCGGCTTCATCCTGCCTGACGGCGGCGGCGGAGATCTCTTCGCCCATTACTCGGCAATCAGCATGGAAGGCTACAAGACGCTGAAAGCCGGTCAACTGGTATCGTTCGACATCGTGGAAGGCCCCAAAGGACTGCACGCTGCGAACATCACCCCCGTCAGCACTGAGGACCAGACTCAACAGGCGACAGCTGGAAATTCCTGACGACGCCTTTCGACTTTCTGTCACCCGGACGCCGCCTTCCCCATCAAGGAAGGCGGCGTTTTTCATGCCCGGATTTCGTAGTACATGGCCAGCCTGATACTGTTCAACAAACCCTACGACGTTCTCAGTCAATTCACGGACAAGGAAGAACGCTCCACGCTGGCCGACTTCATCGACTTGCCCGGTGTCTATCCCGCTGGACGCCTCGATCGTGATTCGGAAGGTTTGGTGCTTCTCACGGACAGCGGCGCGCTGCAGCACCTCATCAGTCACCCGCGCCACAAGGAAGCGAAGACCTATCTCGTGCAGGTCGAAGGACTGATCACGGAAGAAGCGCTGGCGCAGCTACGCAAAGGCGTCCTGCTCAACGACGGTCCCACCCTGCCCGCCAAGGCGCGCGCGATAGAGCCGCCAACGCTCTGGCCGCGCAATCCACCGATCCGCGTGCGCAAGACCGTGCCGGATTCCTGGCTGGAACTGACCATCACCGAAGGCCGCAATCGCCAGGTGCGCCGCATGACCGCCGCCGTGGGCTTCCCCACGTTGCGCCTCGTGCGTTGGCGCGTCGGTCAGTGGACTTTGGATGGGTTGGCGCCTGGGGAATACAAAGTGGTGGAAGTAGAAGAACCAAAGGTCAAGAAAGAGAAACTTCCGCTCAAGCCCGCAAGTTCGACGAAACACGGCAACAAGCGATACGGCCGCCGCTCACCACGGCGTTCATGATTGCCAGCGCTGGCTGGCGGCAACGTCCGAATCCTTCGCCTCGACCCATTCTTCACCGTCGCTGCGCAGGCTCTTCTTCCAGAACGGTGCGCGGGTCTTGAGGAAATCCATGATGAATTCACAGGCGGAAAACGCGGCATGACGATGCGCGCTGCTGACGCCGACGAACACGATCTGCGCAGTTGCTTCCAGATGACCGATGCGATGGATGATGGTCACGTCCAGCAAGGGCCACCGCTCTGCTGCTTCCAGCGCTATTTTGTGCAAGCTCTTCTCGGTCATGCCCGGATAGTGCTCGAGAAAAAGCCCATGCACGGCGACGTCCGCATCGAGATCGCGCACGAGCCCGGTGAAGGTCACGATCGCACCCACGGCACCGCCACGCTCACGTAGCCGCGCGACCTCTGCTTCGTGCGAGAAATCCTCGGTCTGAACGCGAATGTCCGGCCTCATCTCAGCCTCCGGTCACGGGCGGGAAGAAGGCCACTTCATCGCCATCGGTAACGGCGGCATCGAGCGTGGCGATCTCCTGATTCACCGCTACGAGCACCTGTTCGTTCTGCAGCGCCTCGCGCCATGCCGCACCGCGCTCGGCGGCCAAACGCGCGATCACCGCACGCGGCGAATTCAATTCGGCAGCCCATGCCAAGCTCAGCGAATCGCAGCCCAGCTTTTCACGCAGGCTGGCAAAAAAGTGCACTTCGATCATGCCGTGCCCTCTTGCGCGCGCCAGTGTCCCGAACGTCCGCCGGCTTTCTCCAGCAGACGCACATGCTCGATGCTCATGCCGCGATCGACCGCCTTGCACATGTCGTAGATCGTGAGTGCCGCCACCGACGCCGCGGTGAGCGCTTCCATCTCGACGCCGGTCTGCCCCGCCACTTTGCAGGTGGCATGGATGCGCACGCGGCTGTGCTCGGGCTCGGCGTTCAGCTCCACCTTCACACTGCTCAGCATCAGTGGATGGCAGAGCGGGATGAGATTGGAGCACTGCTTGGCCGCCTGGATGCCGGCGATGCGCGCCACGGCGAACACGTCCCCCTTCTTGTGACCGCCACTTTGGATCAGTGCCAGGGTCTCGGGACGCATGGACACCAGCGCCTCGGCGGTTGCGACGCGCTCGGTCACGGGCTTGTCGCCCACATCCACCATGTGCGCGTTACCGTGTTGATCGAGATGGGTAAGAGTGCTCATAAGGGCTTCCGAAACTGTAAGGGCGGCATTATCCCCCGCGTGTCCGGATTTATGAAGGCAGGCAATTACGGTAGGATGCACGCCCCTTCACACGGCCCCGCGCCGACACTTTCTTCACAGGAGCCTTGAACAGCGCATGGTTTGGCTGGCGCACAACTCGGTGGCAACCATCGTCGAACGCGACGGCTTGTTTCTCATGGTCGAAGAACGCGACCAGGGCCGTGTCGTCTTCAATCAGCCCGCCGGCCATCTCGACGAGCACGAAAGCCTGTTCGATGCGGCGATTCGTGAAACGTTGGAAGAAACGGCCTGGCGCGTGGAGCTCACCGCCCTGATCGGCATCTACCACTACCCCGCTCCCAATGGCGTGACCTACATCCGCCACTGCTTTGCAGCACGCGCGCTCGCCCATGACAGCACGCGCGCCCTGGACGACGGCATCATCGCCGCGCATTGGTTGCCGGCCGAGACCATTCTCGACGCTGGGTTTGCTGCGCGCAGCCCCATCGTGGGACGTTGTCTGCGCGATTATCTGGCCGGCAAACGCTATCCTCTCGACCTCATCTATCACCACGCAGCGCAGTCGACTCGATGAGCAAGACTCAGGGCAAGATCATCGTTGGCATGTCGGGGGGCGTCGATTCCTCCGTCGCAGCACTGTTGCTGCTCGAGCAGGGCCATGAAGTCGAAGGCCTGTTCATGAAGAACTGGGACGAGGACGACGGCACCGAATACTGCACCGCCATCGCCGATCTCGCCGACGCGCAAGCCGTGGCCGACAAACTGGGCATCAAACTGCACACGGCGAATTTCGCCGCGGAATATTGGGATCGCGTGTTCGAGCACTTCCTGCACGAATATCGCGCCGGCCGCACGCCGAATCCCGACATCCTCTGCAACCGCGAAATCAAGTTCAAAGCCTTCCTCGACTACGCGCTGATGCTCGGTGCCACGCACATCGCCACAGGTCACTATGCGCGTCTCGAACACACACCGGAGCAAACGCGGTTGTGCAAGGCGGTCGATCGCAACAAGGATCAGAGTTATTTCCTGAGCGCCGTGAGCGAAGAGCAGCTGCGACCGGCGCTGTTTCCGCTCGGCGAGCTCACCAAGCCCGAAGTGCGGGCGATGGCGGCGGCACATGGCTTCGTCACGCACGACAAGAAGGACAGCACCGGCATCTGCTTCATCGGCGAACGTCGTTTCCGGGATTTCCTGAGCACCTATCTGCCAGCGCAACCGGGCCGCATCGAGACGCCGGAAGGTCAGGTGCTCGGTGAACATCATGGCCTGATGTATCACACGCTCGGCCAACGCGAAGGCCTCGGCATCGGTGGCGTGCGCGGCGGCAAGGAGGAACCCTGGTACGTCGCCGCGAAAGACCTCGAGCGCAACGTGCTGATCGTGGTGCAAGGCAACGAACATCCCCTGCTCTACACCGACACGCTTTCGCTCACGCGTCTCGATTGGATCAACTTCGAACATCCGGCGCTGCCGCTGCACTGCACTGCGAAAACCCGCTATCGCCAGCCCGATCAGGAATGCGAAGTGATCGCGCTTGCCGATGGCGGTGCCGAAGTGCGTTTCGCGCAACCGCAGCGCGCGGTGACGCCGGGGCAGCAGCTGGTGCTCTACCTCGGCGATCAGTGTCTCGGTGGCGGCGTGATCGAACGGACCTGGAACAGGAACTGAGCGATGGATGCCGAGCTGAAACAGACCTTGGCCCTCGCGGGCGCGGCGCAGTCCAGCTTCCTGGTCTACCAATTGGCACATCACGGCCTGGCGGCGCAGGACAAACTGGCGCCACTCGTCAATAGTCTGTTCGCGCTCAACCCGAAGGGCGTCGAAGACATCTATGGCGACCCCAGCAAGTTGCGCCTGGGCCTGCAATTGCTCGTGGAAATCATCGAAGACGGCACGACCAGCCCCGCCAACGCGGAAACCGTGCGCTACGCGTTGGGCCTGCTCTATCTGCAGGGGCGTCTGCAGGGCAACAACGAAATGCTCGGTGTACTGCGACGCGGCCTCGAGAACATCGCACGCGAGCATGCGGTGGAGCAGCGTCTGGAAGATGCCTGCCTGCGTCAGATCGCCAAGCTCTATCAGGACACCATCAGCCAGCTCGGCCGCCGCATCCAGGTGCGCGGCGACATGCGCTTCCTGCAGAACGAATACGTGGCCGACAAGGTGCGTGTGACCCTGCTCGCCGGCATCCGGGCCGCTTGGCTCTGGCATCAGGTTGGCGGTCGACGCTGGCACCTCCTGCTACGCCGCAAACGCCTCCTGGCTGCCGCCAAACAGCTCCTCAGCCGCCCGCAACTCTGAAAAGCCGGCCAACTGCGCTATCATTCGCGACCTTTGCGAACAGCTCAGACCCGCTATGGCCACTTCTCTCTCTACGCTTTCCGCGCTCACCGCGCTTTCTCCCGTTGACGGCCGCTACGGCAACAAGACTCTGGATCTGCGTCCCTACTTCAGCGAATACGGTTTGATCCGCTATCGCGTGCTGGTGGAAGTGCGCTGGTTGCAGCAGTTGGCCGCTCATCCCGGCATCGGCGAAGTGCCGCCGCTCAGCGCCGAAGCCAATGCCTTCCTCGACGCGCTGGTGCGCGATTTCAGCGAAGCCGACGCCGCCGCCGTCAAGGCGAAGGAAGCGGTGACGAACCACGACGTCAAAGCCGTCGAATACTTCATCAAGGAAAAGATCGCCGCTCTGCCCGAGCTCGACGCGATCAAGGAATTCGTGCACTTCTCCTGCACCTCGGAGGACATCAACAACCTGTCCTATGGCCTCATGCTGCAGGAAGCACGTCGTGAGGTGCTGCTGCCGCTGATGCAGAAAGTGGTCGACGAAATCCGCGCGCAGGCGCTGCAGTACGCAGACATTCCGCTGCTATCGCGCACGCACGGCCAGACCGCCAGCCCTTCCACGATGGGCAAGGAATTCGCCAACGTCGTCGCGCGGCTCAATCGTCAGATCGAGCAATTCTCCAAGGTGGAAATCCTCGGCAAGATCAACGGCGCCGTCGGCAACTACAACGCCCACGTGGTCGCCTACCCGAATGTCGATTGGGAAGCCAACGCACGTGACTTCGTGCAGAAGCTGGGCCTGACCTTCAACCCGTACACGACACAGATCGAACCACACGACTACATCGCCGAACTCTTCGGCGCCTGCTGCCGCTTCAACACCATCCTGATCGATTTCGATCGCGACGTGTGGGGCTACATTTCGCTCGGTTATTTCCGGCAGAAAGTCATCGCCGGCGAAGTCGGTTCCTCGACCATGCCACACAAGGTCAACCCGATCGATTTCGAAAACTCCGAAGGCAACCTCGGCATCGCCAATGCCGTGATGCAGCATCTGTCGGAAAAACTGCCGATCTCGCGCTGGCAGCGCGACCTCACCGACTCCACCGTGCTGCGCAACATCGGCGTCGGCTTTGCGCACAGCATCCTCGCCTATCAGTCCACGCTGAAAGGTTTGAGTAAACTGCTGATCGACGAACAGCGCCTCGCCGCCGATCTCGACAACAGCTGGGAAGTATTGGCCGAAGCCATCCAGACCGTGATGCGTCGTTATGACGTGCCCGAGCCCTACGAAAAGCTGAAAGCGCTCACCCGCGGTCAGCGCATCGACGCGGAAGTGCTCAAACACTTCGTCGATCAGCTCGACATTCCCGAAGAAGCCAAAGCGGCCCTGCGCGAATTGCGTCCGGGCACCTACACCGGTACGGCAGCCGCTCAGGCGCGACGCGTGTGAGCAAGCCACTGCGTTTTGCCAACTTCGATTCGGAGCGCTTCCTGCGTGAGTACTGGCAACGCCAGCCACTCTTGATCAAGGGAGCGCTGCCAAACTTCGCCGATCCACTCGAACCCGAAGAACTCGCCGGTCTCGCCTGCGAAGACGGCGTGGAATCGCGCCTGGTCTTCACCAAGGGCAAGCAGTACCGCATGCGGCAGAGTCCCTTCGAGGAAAGTGACTTCACTGCGCTGCCCGACAAGAACTGGACGCTCCTGGTACAGGCCGTCGATCACTTCGTGCCGGAGGTGAAGGCACTGCTGCAGTGCGTCGACTTCATTCCCAGCTGGCGCGTCGACGACGTGATGATTTCCTTCGCGACGCGTGGTGGTGGCGTCGGCCCACACTTCGATTACTACGACGTGTTCCTGGTGCAAGGTCTGGGGCAGCGCACCTGGCGGCTCGGCCAGCGCTGCAACGTTGGCGACACGCTGCTCACGTCGAGCGGACTCAAGCTGTTGCGTGATTTCCACACCACGGCCGAGTACACCCTGGAACCGGGGGATGTGCTCTACGTGCCGCCGGGACTAGCGCACTGGGGCATCGCCGAAAACGACAGCCTCTGCTATTCGCTCGGCTTTCGTGCGCCGTCCGTGGCCGACATGCTGCTCGGCTTCACCGACCAGCTCGCGGCCAACCTGCCGCCGGACCACCGTTATACCGATCCGCAGCCGCTGGCACCGAATGCTGGTGGTGAATTGACGGAGGCTGCCTTGGCACAGGTGCGCAAGTTGCTGCAGGAAGCCTTGGCGGACGATGCAGCGCTCGTGCGTTGGTTCGGAGAATTGCAGACCAATCCACGTCATGCGGACCTGATCACCCCACCTCGTCGCAAGCGTCCCCTGCAGGAGAACAGCAAGGTAAGACTGCATCTGGCTTCTCGTCTGGCGTGGTACGAAGAAAAGGCCAGCAAAACGCTGCTCTGCTTCATCGATGGTGAGAGCCTGGTGCTCAAACCCAGCGCGCAACTCAAACGGCTGTTGGCGCAGTTGGCCACACCCGCTCTGCCCTTCGCTGCAGGTCCCTTCCTGAAGACGGAATCGACGCGGAATCTGCTGGAGCGGCTCTTGGCGGAAGGTCGCCTCGAGGTCCTTAAGTAAACGAACGACCCAAAAACAAACGCGGCGCCAGGGCTGCCCTGACGCCGCGTTTTTTTCAAAGTCTTCTTACTTACGGATGCCTTCGACGGCGAGGATCAGGCGCAGCTCAGGGATTGGCGCCAGGTTGATGCCGAAATCGGCCACGTTGAGCGTGGTTTCGGCTTCGAAGCCTACGCGGTAGTCACCGAAGGGAGTTTCACCTTCACCGGTTTTGACGGCTTCGAAGGAAATCTCCTTGGTCACACCGTGCAGCGTGAAGTTGCCCATGATGTGCAGTTTGCCGTTGCCCGCGTCCATCACGTGGGTGCTGACGAAGGTGGCTTCGGGATACTTGGATACGTCGAGATAGTCGGCGGTACGCAGGTGTTCGTCGCGTGCTTCGTGGTTGGTGTCGATGCTGGCGGTGCCGATCTTCACGTTGATGCTGGAAGCACCCACGTTCGCCGGGTCATAGGAGAAGCTGCCCGAGATGTCGTTGAAGCGTCCCCACAGCGAGCTGATGCCAACGTGGGAAGCGCGGAAGGTGACGGAGCTGTGCATGCCGGCGCCGCTACCGTCGATCACGTATTCAGCGGCCTGAACGGGTACGGCCAAGCAGAGGGCCAGACCCAAGCCAACGATCTTATTCATGTAGGTTCCTCGCGAGGGGATGAGGGATTTTGGGAGCGGCGGAAGGTACACCAAGAGATTTGGAATCTCAATTTCATCATTGTACGGATGGGCGCCTGCACACAGCCTCAATCTGGGTTAAGGTGCAACGATCATGAACTACATCACGCGCTTCGGGCTCAACCAGCGTGGACGTGACTTCGCGGTGGGCGACATTCACGGCCACTTCAGCAAACTCCAGACGGCCCTCGATGCCATCGCTTTCGACCCCAGCAAGGACCGGCTCTTTTCCGTCGGCGACATGGTGGATCGCGGCGCCGAATCGGCGCAGGTGCTCGAATGGCTCGCGCGGCCCTGGTTCCATGCGGTGCGCGGCAACCACGAAGACTATGCCTGCCGCTGGCGCACCGTGGACGTCGCCAACTGGCTCATCAACGGTGGTGGCTGGTTTCAAGAACTGAGCCTGGAACAAAAACTTGCAATGGAAAGCGCCTTTTCGGCCCTGCCGGTGGTGATCGAAGTCGAAACACCGAAGGGGATCGTCGGCATCGCCCATGCCGACGTGCCCAGTCGACACTGGGAAAACATCCCGACAGCTCTCGCCCATCGGCGCGGACGCGACTATTGCATGTGGTCACGGTTACGCATTCGTAACGAATGGGTCGAAGGCGTGCAGGGAATCAGAGCCCTGGTCGTGGGTCACGAACCACTGCAACGACCGGTGACATTGGGCAACGTCCATCACATCGACACCCGCGGTTGGCAGCCGGACGGCTATTTCACCTTGCTGGATCTGCACGAACTCACACCGCGTCACGCTATCTCTCGGCCCTGAATTTGCAGGTAGTGAGACGTATAGGTTGAAAGAGGTAAGTGCCATGAAGTCCATTCCTGCCCAGCCAGAGAAGTCACCGCAGGAAACAGACGACTCCAAGCCCAATGCAGCCGAGCCTGAGACGGGCAATATGGCTGAAGTCATTCGCGGCAAGGTCCAACGTGGAGAGATGAGTCCTCAGGAAGCCAAGCGCCTCTTCGAAGACATCCACAAACAATTGGACGCCTGAGCTCTGCAAATTTGGGGAAACGACTCGGCAATAATTTCAGGTTCATCTCAGCCAAAGGCCTGCTTCTGGGGAACAATCCACCGCAGCCGGCCTGCGAAATTGTGATCCGACACGCATAGGCGACGTGTCAAGATTTAACGCCGATCGCTTCCGGACCATCCTGCGCCTCCCGTTACCATTCCATCGACGTATGCAAGAATCAAAGGACATCAAGACCCTCCAACTGCAAATCCTCGATACCGAGGAGGCGACAAGCGACGCGCGCGTGCTGACGATCGAATCCCTGGCCAGCAGCAGCCAGGTGCTAGGAGGCTCGGCGGTCTTGCTCTCTCCCAAGATGGCGCTTGATCTGGCTGCCCACCTGATCGAAGCCGTCAAGGAAATCTACGAAGAAGATCCCAACGAGCCGGATCAAGTGATGCATTGAGCTCCCGCGCCCAGCGCGGCAAGGCCCCTTCACCCACGGCTCGTCCGTCACAACGCGCAGAGGCCTCTCGACGAGAGGCCTCTTTTGCATGTGACGAGGCAATCACCGCGCTTCTGCCCCTCTGCTCCAGGTTTTCGCAGAGCTCAATGCACCACCCGACAATCGACGCATGACCAGGTAGAACACCGGAGTCAGGAACAGTCCGAAGAAGGTGACGCCCAACATCCCGAAAAATACCGAAATCCCCATGGCCTGGCGCATTTCGGCACCGGCGCCCTGCGACAGCACCAAGGGCACCACGCCCATGATGAAGGCCAACGAGGTCATCAGGATCGGACGCAGGCGCAAGCGACAGGCCTCGAGCACGGCATCCAAGGTGGATCGCCCGGAGAGCTCCAGTTCACGCGCGAACTCGACGATGAGGATGGCGTTCTTCGAGGCCAGTCCGACCAACACGATCAACCCGATCTGGGTGAAGATGTTGTTGTCGCCCTTCGTCAGCCATACGCCCAACAGCGCTGAGAACACACTCATCGGAATGATCAGGATCACCGACAGCGGCAGCGTCAGGCTCTCGTACTGCGCGGCGAGCACCAGCATCACGAGCAGCACACAGAGCGGGTAGATCCAGATCGCGCTGTTACCGGCGATGATCTGTTGGTAGGTCAGATCGGTCCACTCGAAGCCGATGCCCGGCGGCAGAGTCTTGGCTGCCACACGCTCGATGGCCGCCATGGCTTGCGATGACGAATAACCCGGCGCCGGCGCACCGCTCAGATCCGCTGCCGTGAAACCGTTGTACCGCGTCACGAGCTCCGGACCATAGATTTGCTCGACACTCGCGAAGGCCGCGAGTGGCACCATCTCCCCGTCCGCCGCCCGCGTTTTCAATTGCAGGATGTCCTCCGGGTGTGCGCGATGCGGCGCGTCGGACTGCACTCGTACCTGGTAGACGCGGCCCAGCAGATTGAAGTCGTTGACGTAGAACGAGCCCAGATAGACCTGCAAGGTCTGGAACACTTCGCTCACCGCGATTCCCAACTGCTTCGCCTTCGTGCGATCCACATCGATGCGCAGCTGCGGCACGTTGATCTGGTACGTGGTGAAGAGCGGCGTCAATTCCGGCTGCTTGGCTGCCTCTGCGATGAAGGCCTGTGTTGCCTCATGGAGCGCGTCGTAGCCCAGGTTGCCCTGATCCTCCAATTGCAGTTTGAAGCCTCCCAGCGAACCGATGCCCATCACGGGAGGTGCTGGAAACACCGCGGCGAAACTCGCCTTTTCCAACGCTTGATACTTGGCATTGAGCGACGCCGCGATGTCGTCGGCACTCAGCCCCTTCCGTTCCTCGAAGGGCTCGAGCAGGATGAAGGTCAGTCCCGAGCTGGAACTGGTCGTCGTACCGTTGATCGCGAGACCAGCGTAGGACGAGGTCGAGGCCACGCCCGGCTCAGCCAAGGCGATCTCGGTCATCTTTTCCAGCACGGCATCGGTGCGATGCAAGGTGGAACCGGCAGGCAGTTGTACGAAGCTGATCAGGTACTCCTTGTCCTGACTGGGAACGAAACCACCGGGCACGGCTTTGCCGAGTACGACGGTAAGCCCCAGCAACCCGGCGTAGACCACCATCACCACACTCTTGCGTCCCGCCAGTCGCACCACGCCCCCGCCATAACGCTCGGACCCACGATTGAAGGCGTGATTGAAGCGCGCGAAGAAGCCACCGCACAGCCTATGCATCGCCCGCGACAGCCAATCGCTCTGCGCGCCGTGCGGCTTGAGTAGCAGTGCCGACAGCGCTGGCGACAATGTCAGCGAGTTGATTGCCGACAGGACCGTCGACACGGCGATCGTGACTGCAAACTGCTGATAGAAGCGCCCAGTCAGTCCAGACAGAAAAGCCAGCGGCACGAATACCGCCACGAGCGTCAGCGCGATGGCAATGATGGGGCCGCTCACCTCCCGCATGGCGAGATGAGTGGCCTCGCGCGGCGAGTGCCCCAACGCGATGTTCCGCTCGACGTTCTCCACCACCACGATCGCGTCGTCCACCACGATGCCGATGGCGAGCACCAAGCCGAACAAGCTCAGCGCATTGATGGAAAACCCGAAGAGATAAAGACAGGCCATCGTGCCGACGATCGACACCGGCACGGCAAGCAGTGGAATGAGCGAAGCTCGCCAGGTCTGCAGGAACAGGAACACCACGATCACGACGAGACCGATGGCCTCGAACAGTGTCTGTACCACGGCATCGATGCTCGCCTGCACCGAGCGCGTCGGGTTGTAGACGATGCGGTAATCCAGTCCGGCGGGAAACTGCGCCTTCAACTCCTCCATGGTGGCGTGGACGTTGGCGGCGATGTCCAAGGCATTGGCCCCTGGCGCTTCCATGATCGCCAAAGGGACAGCCACTTCCTCGCCCAGGTAGGCTCGCACCCCATATTCCTGCGCCGCCAGCTCGATGCGCGCCACATCGCGCAGCAAGGTGGTACGTCCATCGTGCTCGGCGCGCAGGATGATGTCACCGAACTCCTCGACGCTGCGCAGACGTCCGTCGGCGGTGACGGACATCTGGAATGGTGAGTCTTCAATCATGGGAGCGGCGCCGATGCTGCCCACCGCTGCCTGCGCATTCTGCTCGCGGATCGCCGCCACCACTTCGGCAGCGGTGAGTCCGCGTGCCGCCACCGCCTCGGGATCGAGCCAGATGCGCATGGCGTAGGCGCCTGGCCCCCACAGATTGACCTGCCCCACTCCGTCGATACGCGCGAGCCGATCGCGCACGTGCCGGATGGCATAGTTACTCAGGTAGTTGGCGTCGTAGTCACCACCGGGCGACACCAGATGCACCGCAAGCGTGATGTTCGGTGAACTCTTGATGGTGGTGACACCCAGACGCTGCACGTCTTCCGGCAAACGCGGCACCGCCTGTTCGACGCGGTTGCGCACCCACTGCAGGGCCAGATCTGGATCGGTTCCCAGCTTGAAGGTGACCGTCAGATAAAGATTACCGTCGGCGTTCGACAGCGACTCCATGTACAGCATGTTCTCGACGCCGTTGACCTCCTCCTCGATCGGCGCGGCCACGGTCTGCGCCAAGGTCGTGGCATTGGCCCCTGGATACTGCGCGTGCACGACGATCGAAGGCGGCACGACCTGCGGATATTCGGACACCGGGAGTGCGAACATCGCGATGGCGCCAGCGATGAAGATCAACGCAGAGACCACGCCAGCGAAGATCGGGCGATCGATGAAGAAACGAGACAGGTTCATCGCAACCCCTCCTATTCGCTGGCCAGCACGGAGGTGGCTTGGCTTACCTGTACGATGTCACCGGGTCTGACGCGCTGGGCGCCCTCGACGATCACGCGTTCTCCCGGCAACAGGCCAGAAAGCACCACACGCTGATCGCCCTGTCTGCTGCCTAGCTCGAGACGCCGGTACTCGACGCGCTCGTCCCGATCGACCACGAGCACGAAGCGGCGGTCCTGATCGGTGGCAATGGCCGCCTCGTCCACCAGCGTCGCCTGGTACGGATCGCTGACCTGCATACGCACTCTGGCCTGTAGACCCGGCACCAGATACCCCTCGGGGTTGGCCAGCAGCGCCCGCACACGCAAAGTGCCGCTGCGGGTATCGAGCTGGTTGTCCAGTGAATGAAGCTGCGCGGTGTGGGGGTAGCCTTCTTCCCCTGGCAAGCCGACCTGAACCTCCAAAGGTTCCTCTCCCTGAAGCGCGCCGACGTAACGCAGATAGGTACGCTCATCGATGGTGAAGGCAGCGTAGATCGGATCGAGGCTGACGATGGAGCTCAGCGGCAGGGCATCGCCACCGGCCTTCACCTCGTTGCCGGCGGTGATTTCCGGTCTGGAAATGCGTCCGGTGATCGGTGCGGTGATGCGCGTGTAAGCGACGTTCAAGCGCGCACGCTCTACCAACGCCTCAGCCGCCTCGACCTCGGAACGCGCCTCACGGGCGGCGTTCTCGCGCGCGTCGAAGTCGCGCTGCGAGATGGCATTGGTCTCGATCAGCTTCTGGCCGCGCTCCAGCTCGAGCCCGGTGAACAGTTCGCGAACCTTGGCTTGGGCCAATACCGCTTCGGCGTGTTTGAGCTCGGCCTCGAAGGGAGCCGGGTCGAGCGTGAACAACAGATCACCCTCGTTCACCCACTGCCCGTCGCTGAAATGCACGGCCAGTAAGGTGCCAGCCACTCTCGGGCGGATCTCGACGAACTCGATCGCTTCCAGGCGCCCGGAATACTCGGCCCAATCGCTGACCCAGCTGCTGCTGACCTCTCGCACCTCCACGCTCGCTCGTTCCGCCGCTGCAGCGGGAGAATCCGCCGCGGCGAACAGGGCGTATTCACCCAGAGCCAGAATGACGACACCGATGAACCCTATCGTTAAGAAACCTCGACCTTTGCTTGAAATGAACATGGCGTACCCCCGCACAGTGGAATTTCGGCGCAGTCTCCACCAGGGGTACGTTGGGATACAGATCAGGATGTGGCTTTTACTTTTCGCAGAAATGGAATAATCGATAGGTAATGACACTGCAAACCCGGATTTTAAAGGGCTGCAAAATTCTCTTTTCACGAAAATGGAATAATAATCGCCGGTGCTTCGGGTAAGGTGACCAGCCTCGATTCTCGATGAGGCTCCAGTCATGAACTCCCTCGTTCACGTATTGCACGATGGCACACGTATCCCGACTCTGGGGTATGGACTATGGCAGGTCGAAGCGCAGGACAGCCCGAGCCTAGTTGCGCACGCCTTACGCACGGGCTACCGGCTCATCGACACGGCGGAGGCCTACTACAACGAAGAGGGTGTCGGCGCAGGCATCCGGGCCAGTGGCATTCCGCGGGAAGAGATTTTCGTGACGACCAAGGTGTGGAACACCCACCACGGTTACGACCAGACGCTCCACGCCTTCGACCTGAGCCTGCGGCGCCTCGGCCTCGGCTATGTGGATCTCTATCTCATCCATTGGCCTTCGCGCATCCGCAATGCCTACGTGGATACCTGGCGCGCCCTGATCCGGCTCAAGGAGGAAGGTTTTGCGCGAGCCATAGGAGTGTGCAACTTCGCCATGCCCCAACTGCAGCGGCTGATCGATGAAACGGGCGTTGTCCCCGTGCTGAACCAGGTGGAGCTCCATCCCTATTTCCAGCAACGGGCATTGCGGGAATTCCATGCGGAGCACGGCATCGCAACGCAGTCCTGGAGTCCCTTGGGGCTCTGGAAAGGCAGGCCGGAAACGCCGCTCAATGATCCCGCGGTACGGAAGTTGGCCGCCAAGCATGGCAAGACACCGGCACAGATCATCCTGCGTTGGCATCTGGACAACGGGTTGCTGCCGATCTCCAAGTCCGTGCGTCCGGCACGAATCACGGAAAACCGTCAGCTCTTCGACTTCTCTCTGGATGAGCAGGATCTGAAGTGCTTGAGGAAGCTCGACAGAGCCGATGGTAGGCTTGGCCCCAATCCCGAGACTGCCGATTTCTGAGCTGCACACGCGGAGAGAGAACGAGAATGGATCGACTTCAGGCCATGCAGGTGTACTGTCGCGTGGTCGAGGCGCACAGTTTCAGCAAGGCTGCCGAGAGCCTGGAGCTGCCCGCTTCCACCGTGACCCGCATCATCAAGGAACTCGAAGCCTTTCTCGGCGTGCGCCTTCTGCAGCGCACCACCCGTCACCTCAGCCTCACTCCGGATGGCAGCCTCTACTACGATCACTGCCGCCGACTCTTGGGAGAAATCGAACAGGTCGAATCTTCCTTCACCGGGACAGGCCGCCCCCGCGGCAAGTTGCGCGTGGACATGACTTCGTCTTTCGCACGCCTGTTCGTCGTGCCGTCCATCGGCGAATTTCTGGCGGACCATCCCGACGTGGAGATCACGTTGTCGCTCGGCGATCGCACCATCGACCTCGTGCAAGAGGGAGTCGACTGTGTCATTCGCGCCGGCGTGCCACAGGACTCGGCAACACTCGTGGCACGACGCATAGCGGGCTTCGAATGGGTCACCTGCGCCTCTCCTGCCTACCTGAAGCGCCATGGCGAGCCGCGCTCACTGGAAGATCTGCCTCATCATCATGCAGTGGGATTCCTGTCCAATCGCAGCGGGCGTCGTACTCACTGGAGTTTCGTGATCGACGGCGAAGAGACCGCGGTGCATGCGCAGGAACGCATAACGGTGAATGACACGGACACCTATCTTGCCTGCGGCCTGGAGGGACTCGGATTGATACGCGCCGCCAGCTACCTCGTGATTCCATATCTTCGCAGCGGGCGACTGCGGCAGGTTCTGCCGGAGCTGAAAGCACCAACGGTGCCGGTGTCGCTGCTATACCCGAAGAATCGCCATCTCTCGCCAACGGTGCGGGCCTTCAGCGACTGGATTGCACACCGTGTGGCAGAGATGGAACCACAATGGAAACTTCCCGCTCGGGACAGCCATGCTGTAGGCGAACGCGAAAAGCAGCTGCCATGACTTTGCTCGCTACCAGCGGCGGCCTCGACACCTTCGCGCAATCTCAGCTTTAGAAGCGGTGTAGTGCTGCTCTTCAGTGCAGCAGCGCATTGCCTTACGAGGGGTTGGCGAAAAAACGCGAAGCTCAATGAATGGCTTCGCGTTTAGGATTCACGATTGAGACCTCAGCTTCTATCGAGATCAAAGGCAGATTCGGATGATTCGTGTGTGAGCGACGTTTGCGCAAAGAGCGGACCACAGATGAGAACAGATAGTGCGTAAAGTATATTTTTCATGGTGACCGACTTCGCCATTGAATCCTAATGGTTTGATGGTTCCCAAAGTCCAGAATCCCTGAGCAAGCGCTGGCAGTCGTGTAGGCGCGTAGCATGCTCAGAGTGATGTCGCCGGACTTCGCAGCATCGATCGCACAGGCTCATCCAATGCTCAACGCTGCTTCACCCTTCGCTCGCTGCCCAGCGCTCAGCGAGCGTGCGTTTGGGAAAGGTCTTTGCCTCGGAGTAAACTAGCGGACCCGCCTCGAACCGCCTGATCTGGCGCGATAAGTGACTCCTCTCGCGTTCTCGATGACGGTTATCGTTGCCACTGCTACAAATCCTGCTGCTACATTTGTAGCAGTTGATTATGCATAACGTGGCAAATAGGCAAGAAAAGCAGTTTTCAACCACCCTTCAGCGGCATTGTTTTGCAGAGTTCTACGAATAAATCAAAGATTTACGACATGAGACGGTTTTGTGTCGCTCCGATGATGGATTGGACGGACAGGCATTGCCGTTATTTCATGCGGCTGTTGAGCCGGCACACGCTGCTCTATACGGAGATGGTCACCACGGGAGCACTTATCCACGGTGATCGCGCACGTTTTCTCGCCTACAACCCGGCCGAGTTGCCACTGGCGCTACAGCTCGGTGGCTCCGTCCCCGAAGAGTTGGCCACCTGCGCTGCATTCGCCGAAGCGGCCGGTTTCAGCGAAGTGAATCTCAACGTCGGTTGTCCGTCCGATCGCGTGCAGCACAACATGATCGGCGCCTGCCTGATGGCGCATCCGCAGTTGGTCGGTGATTGCGTGGCCGCGATGCGTGAACGCACCTCTGTGCCCGTCACCGTGAAATGCCGCATCGGCATCGACGCCATGGACAGCGATCAGGAACTCTTCGACTTCATCGGCGCGGTAGCCGAACGCGGCTGCGATACCTTCATCATCCACGCCCGCATCGCGATCCTGGCGGGGTTGTCGCCCAAGGAAAACCGCGAGATCCCGCCGCTCAACTATCCGCGCGTCTATCGCTTGAAGCAGACCTTTCCTCAGCTCGAAATCATCATCAACGGCGGCATCAAGACGCTCGCGGAATGCGAGGAACATCTGCGGCACGTCGATGGTGTGATGTTGGGACGCGAGGCCTATCAGAATCCCTGGCTGCTGCAGCAGGTCGACCCACGACTCTTCGGTGTGGACGCGCCGCTCGCAAGCCGCGACGAAGCCCTCGAAGCATTTCTGCCGTACGTCGAGCGTTGTCTCGCCGCCGGCATCCCGCTGAACCATCTCACGCGCCACATCCTCGGCCTCTATCACTGCCAGCCAGGCGGCAAACGTTTTCGCCGGCATCTGAGCGAACGCGCGCATCTGCGTGGTGCTGGTCTGGAAGTCCTGCGCGAAGCACAGGCCTTCACCAAGCCTTCGCAGCTCGAGGCCATCGTCTGAATCGATCCACCAGGAGTGTCTGCATGCTGAAACAGATCCGCAGCTTCTTCGAACGCAGTCTGCAACCGAGCAGCAACCAAGCCACGAACAACGAACAGCGTCTGCATCTCGCCTGCGCCGCACTGATGATGGAACTCACCGTCGCCGACACGGAGATGGATGAGAAGGAAAAGCTTACGTTGCGCGAAATCCTGCGGCGTCAGTTCCAGTTGGATGAGACCGCTCTCGAAGAACTGTGGGCATTGGCGGAGAGCGAAGCGCGCGACGCCACCTCGCTCTATCAGTTCACCACACTCATCAACGAAGGCTACGACTACACCGCCAAGACCGCCCTGCTCGAACATCTCTGGCAAGTGGCCTACGCCGATGGCCGCATCGATCCCTACGAAGAGCATCTGATCCGCAAGCTGGCGGACCTGCTCTACCTCTCACACGGCGATTTCATCCGCGCCAAGCTCAAAGCGCGTCCCGCCGAGGGCCGAGCGCCGTCTGACGCCAAGTAACCTTAGTTCGCCACTTGGCATCGTCACGAAAAGCAAAGAGGAAAATCGAGCTGGTATTGCGGGGGGAAGGTCAGAGATTCTGGCTTTTCAGCGCCTGCACCAGGTCCTGGAATTCGAGCTTGTTCTGCTCGCTCAGCGCCATGAGGGTGATGTGAGCATCGAGCACCTTGTCGCGCAGGGAGCTTTCACTTTCCGGTTTCTGCTGCAGCTCGCAGAACTCGGTCTGCTGTTTCACCGGCTTGTCGACGATGGAGAAGATCAGATCGAAACTCATCCGACGCAGGATCTGCGTGATGTCCGGGTTGGTCGATACGATGGTGGGTTTTACGTTGAAACGGTTGCGCAGCTGAATCGCCATCTTGGCGAGCAAACCCAACGCGGTACTGTCGATGCCGCGCGTTTCGCTCAGGTCCACCACCATGGCATCGAGGATGCCACGGCGGTAGAGGCCGTTGCAGTAGTTGTCCAGCGTCGAGCTCATGAGCACGCGCACGTCGCCCACGAACTTCAGCATGGCCATGTGTTTGTAATCAGCCGCGAGTATCTTGCCTGAGCTCATGTGCCACTCACACTCATTACCGCGATGTCATCTGGAGCCTGAGTTGTCTTGTTCAATTTGAGCACGACCCCGAGTCTATCGAAGTCGCCCTCGCTTTCCGTGACCGCCGCTGCAAGTCTGGCTTCCTTCTCTTCCAACGAACCATTCTTGATATGTTCGAGAATGCCGTCGGAAAACAACAGGAGCGAGAAATGCTTCGGCAGCTTGATCTTGTCGTCGATGTACTCCGCTTCCTTGAGTAGACCGATCGGAAAACTGTGTTTGCTGATCTCGATCGGCGCAGCCTTGCCCTTGATGTACAGCACCGGCAACGGATGATGCCCCGCTACACTATAGGTAAGGCTGTCGTCACCATCATTCAACAAGCCCATGAACAAGGTGACGTGTTTGTCGAGCTGGGCGGCGATCAGATCGTGATTGAGAATTTCCAACAGACGCGCGGGCGTGAAGGCGCCGGTGAAACGTCCGCGCAGGTAATCCCTGCGCATCTGCTCGATGCGGAAGCGCAGCAATACCGTGATGAAGGCCGACGAGGAACCGTGACCGGAAACGTCGGCGATGTAGAACAGGATTTCGTGACGCGAGACCTGCTTGTAATCCACGGTGTCCCCGCTCAGATACAGAGAAGGAATCACCTTGTGATTGAACACGTAGCGTGAAATGCGCTGCGGCGGCACGGGCAGCATGTTGATCTGCACATGACGGCCGGCCTGTTGGTCCTGCTGGAATACTTCGATGCGGCGCTCGAGTTCGGCATTGATCTGCTCGAGCTTCTTGCGGATGCGGCTGTTCTCTTCGATGAGGCGGGCACGACGGATGCTGTTGTGAATCGAATGTTCCAGCATCGCGTCATCGGCGAGCGGCAGGATCAGATAGTCGCTCACCCCAAGTCGCAGCGCCTTCATCAAGTCGGCCTTGTTGCCGCGTTCGGCCAACACCACGAGTGGAAGATCCGGGGCCACGGAGGCGAGCTCTTCGAGCATGCCGAAGCTGGAGGCCTTGGGAAGATGGATGTCGATCAGGACGAGGTCGGGGCTGGCGGAGTGGAACTTCTCCATGCCCTCTTCGGGGTGACGCGCGAGAATCACGCGCATGCCGAGATTTTGCAGGGAAGTGGCAAGCTGCTTTTGTATGGCAGGATCGTCTTCGATGACCAAGATGGTCAAAGTCGAACTGTTGCTTTTCCCCGATTTCATGTCACGCGCTTCGCCCGCGGTAGCGGGCCTAGTTCAGAAAACCCCGCCTGCGCCCCCAGCGCCGCAGCTCTTGTGAACGGCGGCGTCTCCTCTGGGGCCGGCGTCCTGCGGGGCCGGTTAGATGTGGCGGAACCTTACTCTTATCAATGCGTTACTGCAACCAAATGAAGCAAATTATTAGCGCTCGTAACCCGGGCCCAGTCGGCTGGAGCGAAGCGCGATCCGGGCAAGGCTGGGCATTATAGGAGAAGCGTGCCCCTCTCCTGCCGGGCTTTTTGCGACTTTGTGTGACGAGGATTACATCGGCGGCCTTTAGTTGCCGAGAACTGGGATGCGTGCCGCTTAAACACTCTCCCAGGCCTTGCGCAGACGTTTTTCGGACACCGGCACCCGCGTGCCGAGCTGCTGGGCGAAGAGCGACACCCTGAATTCCTCGAGCAACCAGCGGAATTCGTCGAGGTTCTGATTCACCTGCTCGTGGCGCAGGCAGTAGTCGCGACGTTCGAGGTAGCGTCGTTCGAAGTCCTGGATCAGCTTGCTCCACTCCTTGTCCTTGGCCATCTGCAGTGGGAATTTCTCGATCCGCAGCTCGATCGCCTGCATGTAACGCGGATACTGGCGCAGCTGCAGCTCCGGGGTTTCCAGCAGAAAGCCCGGCGCAATCAGACGCGCCAGCTGTGCCTCGACGTCCTGCTTCAGCGGTAGATGCTGCAAGCTGTTGCAGCGCTGGCTCAGAGTCTTGGTGAGGCGCGCACGACGTTCGAGGATCTGATAGAGCAGCGTCTGCAGCTCCTGCGCCACGCTCACTACCTGCGAACGGCGCTCCGCCAGGCGCGCTTCGAAGGCGGCGGCGTCACGCGGCACGGACTCATCGAGGCGCAGCGCCAAGGTGAAGGCACGCAGCATCAGGTGATCGAGCAACTGCTCGCGTCCGCCGATGCTGGTGAGCTGCGGCAGTCGCAGTGGGTCCTGCAGCAACTCCTTCTGCAGATAACGCACGAGCTGACGGCTGGCGAACATGGCGAGCCGTGCCACGCCGAACGGTGTGGCACGACTGGCGCGGTATTCGGAATCGAACAGCTTCAACTCCACGCTGTCGCCGTGATCGACGAGCGCCGGGTAGGCCTTGATGCGCAGCTTGCCCTGCCCCAGTTCCTGTTCCTGCGGCAATTCACCGAAGTCCCAGCTCGTCAGCCCCTTGCGCTCGGCCTGATGTCCCGCCGCACGGCTGATGCTGGCCTGTACGGTGGCGGAGAGTTTTTCGCGCAGCTGTTGCAGATCGCGACCACTCGCGAGCTCCTGTCCCCTTTCATCGAGCACGCGGATGTTCATCACGAGGTGTTCGGGCAAGGCCACTTCATCCCAGCAATCCGGCGGCAGCTGCACGCCGGTGAGACGCAACAGTTGTCGCGCCAGCGCCGTGCGGAGACTGCCCTGCGAGGCATCGAGATGCGGCAGCACCTTGGCCACTACGTCCGGCACCGGCACGAAGTGCTTGCGCAGAGCCTTGGGCAGCGCCTTGATCAGCGCGATGCATTTCTCGCGCAGGAGTCCAGGCACCAGCCAATCGAGATCCTCGGCCTTGAGCTGCTTGAGTGCGCTGACGGGCACGTCGACCGACACACCATCGCGTTCGTGGCCCGGCGCGAAGGCGTATTGCAGATCCAGTTTGAGTTCGCCACTTTCGAGTTGCTGCGGGAACTGCGCCAGTTCCTCCTGCGCCAGCTCCGTGCGCATCAGATCGCTTTCGCGCAGCAGCAGCTTGGAGGCGGCGTCTTTCGGCAGACGGAAATACCAGCGTTCGAGACTTGTGACGTCCACCACCTCCTGCGGCAGGCGCTCGTCGTAGAAGGCGAACAAGGTTTCCTCGTCCACCAAAATGTCGCGCCGACGCGTGCGTTCCTCGAGCTCGCTCACCCGCTGCACCGTGGCGCGATTGGCGTGGTAGAACGGCGCGCGCGTTCGCAGCTGCATCTGCACCAGACCCTCGCGAATGAAGATCTCGCGCGCGATCCTGGGATCGACGCGGCCGTAGTTCACCTTGCGTTTCTCGACCAGAGCAAGGCCGTACAGAAGCACCTTCTCGTAGCCCAGCACCTGGCCCTGCCGCGCTTCCCAATGCGGCTCGAAATATTCGCGCCGCAACAGATGCATGCCCTGCTTCTCGATCCATTCCGGTTCGACGCGCGCATTCATGCGTGCAAAGAGCTGCGAGGTTTCCACCAGCTCCGCCGACACGATCCAACGCACGTTTTTGCGATGCAGTGCCGAGCCGGGGAACATCACGTACTTACGACTGCGCGCGCCGAGATAACCACCGTCCTCCAGCCGCCACGCGACGTGACTCAAGAAGCCACTGAGGATGCTCATGTGCACTTCTTCGTAGGTGGCGGGCTCGTGATTCACCGGCAGCTTCAATTCCTGACACAGGAGCAACAACTGCCGATGCACTTCGCGCCATTCGCGTACGCGCATGAACGACAGATAGTTGCTGTTGCAGAACTTGCGGAATTGATTGGTGCCGAGGTTCTGACGTTGCTCTTCGACGTAGTCCCACAGATTCACGAAGGCGAGGAAGTCCGACTCCGGATGCCAGAAGCGACGATGCGCCTCATCGGCGGCCTGTTGTTTGTCGAGCGGACGCTCACGGGGATCCTGCACGCTCAAGGCGCTGACGATGATCAGCGCTTCACGCAGACAGTGGCGTTTGCCGGCTTCGAGCAAAATGCGCGCAAGACGCGGATCGAGCGGCAGCTTCGCCATCTGGCGTCCCAAGGGCAGCAGCTGCCCCTTGGCGTCGACCGCCTGCAGTTCTTCGAGCAGACGATAGCCATCGCGCACGGCGCGTGAGTCGGGCGCTTCGAGGAAGGGAAATTCTTCGATGTTGCCGAGCTTCAGCGCCAGCATCTGCAGGATCACGGACGCGAGGTTGGTGCGTGTGATCTCGGTGTCGGTGAAGGCCGGGCGATTGTTGAAATCCTCTTCGCTGTACAGGCGCACGCAGGTGCCGGGGCCGAGTCGACCGCAACGTCCGGCGCGCTGATTGGCGCTGGCCTGAGAAATCGGCTCGATCGGCAGACGCTGGATCTTGTTGCGCACGCTGTAACGACTGATGCGGGCAAGACCGCTGTCGATCACGTAACCGATGCCCGGCACCGTCAACGAGGTTTCCGCCACGTTGGTGGTGAGCACGATGCGGCGTCCGGCATGCGGTTCGAACACGCGCTGTTGTTCACGCAAGCTCAGACGCGCATAGAGCGGCAGGATTTCCACGCCCGGGTATTGCTGCTTGCGCAAGAGGTCTGCGGTGTCGCGGATTTCCTTCTCGCCACTGAGGAACACCAATACGTCGCGATAACTCTGCGGTTTCTGGCGTTCCAGCTGGCGGATGTATTCGTAGGCTGCCACCACCCGTTCGGGCAGTTCGAGATCTTCGCTTTGTTCTTCGGGAGGCAGGTAATGGATGTCTACCGGATAGGTGCGGCCCGAGACTTCGATCACCGGCGCGTCGTTGAAATGACGCGAGAAACTTTCCACGTCGATCGTCGCCGAAGTGATGATCACCTTGAGGTCGGGGCGCTTCGGCAACAGGCGCTTCAGATAGCCCAACAGAAAATCGATGTTGAGCGAACGCTCGTGCGCCTCGTCGATGATCAGCGTGTCGTAGCGATTGAGGTAGGGATCGTTCTGCGTTTCCGCCAGCAGGATGCCATCGGTCATCAACTTGATGAGCGTGTTGTCACCACTGGTGTCGGTGAAACGTACCTGGAAGCCCACCTGCTGCCCCACCGGCACGCCGAGTTCACCGGCGATGCGCGTGGCAACGGTGGAAGCGGCGAGTCGCCGCGGCTGCGTGTGGCCGATCATGCCGCACAGGCCGCGTCCCAGTTCGAGACAGAGCTTGGGAATCTGCGTGGTCTTACCGGACCCCGTGGCGCCGGCGATGATGACCACCTGATGGTTGCGCACCAGTTCCTTGATGTCCTCGACGCGCTGGCTTACGGGCAGATCGGCGGGATATTCGATGTGCGGAACCTGCAGACGACGTGCCTGCACCGCCGCCAGGGAGGCAGCGAGACGCTCCTGCAGTTTCTGCAGCCGTTCCTGAAAATCGGGCGCAGTGCGTTCGCGCCGCAGGCGACGCAGGGCGCTGTACAAGGCATGACGATCCTTGCTCAGGCAGGCATCGAGTCTGCCTTCGAGTTCTGCGAGAGAAACCACGGACATGAGCGGTAGGGCCAATTCGGGGGGCGCAAGTGTAAAGCAGATTGGCGCGCGAGTCCTGGTGCGGAGGCCACTCGCTCACGCGAGTGTCGTTCGGGCTGCGCACGGCGCTTTGCGCCGTAAACGCTCGAGTACCGTGTCGGGAAATTGGCCCTTGCAAACGGCTGCAACGCCTCGCTCGCCGTCCCCCCAGCCACTCGCTGCCGCGAGTGTCGTTCGGGCTGCGCACGGCGCTTTGCGCCGTAAACGCTCGAGTACCGTGTCGGGAAATTGGCCCTTGCAAACGGCTGCAACGCCTCGCTCGCCGTCCCCCCAGCCACTCGCTGCCGCGAGTGTCGTTCGGGCTGCGCACGGCGCTTTGCGCCGTAAACGCTTGCCCTCACCCCTGTCCCAACAGCAAGCGCAGATCCCGCACGGCGGCGTTGGCGCGGGAAATGTAGCTGGCCATGGTGATGGAATGGTTGGCGACGAGGCCGAAACCGGAGCCATTGAGAATCATCGGACTCCACACCGTGCGCTGCGTGGCTTCGAGTTCACGCTGCACTTGCTGCAGGCTGGCCATCGCGTTCTTGTCTTCGAGCACCGGGCGGAAGTCGGTCTCCACGGCTCGCAGGAACAGCAGCAGTGCCCAGGCCGTACCGCGGGCTTCGTAGAAGACGTCGTCGATTTCGAGCCACGGTGTCTTCACGGTGAGCGTGGTGCGGATGTCAGTCGACGCAGCCGCTGCCGTGGCACCGCCGATGTCGACGTTGAGGCGTTCCTGCGCAATGCTGGCCGACAGACGCTGCGACAAACTGCCCAAGCGCTTCTCCACCAGGGACAACCATTCGTTGAGGTTGTCGGCACGCGCATAGAACTGTGCGCTCTGATCGTTCTCGTTCATCAGACGCGCCAGAAAACGCTCCAGCCGCTCGCGCCCTGCTTGGTATTCACTTTCCGAGGATGGCAGCAACCAGGCGTCGTTCTGATAGTTGAAGTGCGGCTCGGCTTCGCTGAGATCGGGGTCTTCGCGCGACTGCGTCTGCGAGCGGGTCATGTCGTTGCGCAGACTCTTGGCGAGATCACGCACTTGGTTCACCACACCGAATTCCCAGTTGGGAATGTCGTCCATGAAAAGACTGGGCGGCAGCACGTCGTTGCTCAGATAACCACCACGCTTATGCAGCAAGGTATCGACCACGCGACTCAGGGTGCTCACCACCGTGATGCCCGGCCATACCTTGTCGGGATCACCACCGACCCGCGCAAGCGCTTCAGCGTTGACGTCAAAGAGCTCTGGCTCATCGTCGTAGTAGAAGAACAACAGGGCGTTGAGGACCAGCAGCGCCAGCGCGCCTATGCTCAACGCAGCAGCAACGGGATGAGTTGGCAGAGACAATTTCATCGGAGGCTCGACTCGTGGCGGGGTTGCAGCAATGGTAGCAAAGGCCACCATGAAGACCAGCGCCACAATGTGACGCTGGTCCAACTCAGGACATCTTGCGGAATTCGCGGTTCAGACGGAAACGCGGTGAGGTGACGTAGGCCTCGATACGCGCCAGACGCACCTGCAGCATGGCGAACTTGCGCGCGCAGTACTGAAATTCGTGCCGCTTCGAAAAACGCGCGTTATTCATGCGTGGTTCGAAGCCCGCCTCAGCCTGAGCTCGCGCGGCCTGCGGCGGAACCTCATGCGGAGCACTACCTGCGCGCGCCGCGTTGGCCGCAGCGGCATGCGCACCTTGCGTGCCGAACACGCTGGATTCCTGGTAGTACAGTGCGATCGGTTTCTTGTCGATCACGAGCGCCGCGCCGAAGTAGAACAGTATGGGGAACACGGTGAAGAGCACCAGCATGAGGAAGATCATGCGCACCGCGAACACGCTCACTTCGAGATAGTCGGCGATGCCGGCGCACACGCCCAACACCTTGCCTTCCTGCGTGTTGCGATAGAGCTTCTTCTTGTAGTCCACGTTCTTGAAGTGCGTGACCATGTGGCTCTCCGTGACTGCCTCGCGCACCTTGGCGGACGACTCGTCCAACAGGAACCACGCGGCAAAGTACAGCGGCACCAGGAACCAGGCGCCGAAGATCAAACAGCCGAGAAAGACCAGGCGCACGGTCCAGGGCGCGACCTCGAGATATTTCGCCAGTCCCGCGCAAACACCGAGAAACTTGCGGTTTTCCCGATCGAGCTCGAGCTGACCTCTAGGCCTTAGCGTCATGCTGCTCCCTCCAGTCGGGTGCTTCTTCATCGAGGATCGACTCGAGCGTCTTGATGCGCTCGGCCATGTTGTCGGCGATGCGCAACAGCTCTTCGAGCTGGCGCGCCTCTTCCTCGGTGAAACCACTGGTACGTCGGTCGCGATACTTGTAATGCATGACGATCCACACGATGGGGATCGCCATGAACATCAATCCGGTAAGACTGCCGATGATTGCTGCCATTTCCTGCCTCTCGAACCTCGGCGGCGCGCGGATGGCACCGCGCGCCGGGTTGTCGTGTTACTGCTGTCCCAGCTTGGCCTTCAGAGCAGCCAGTTCCTGATCGATCTTGCTTTCCTTCTCCAGAGCCTCGAACTCCGCGGCGATGCCGCGCTTGCCGATGCCCTGCACTTCGATTTCGCTTTCCATCGCTTCGATCTTGCGTTCGAAGTGTTCGAAGCGATGCAGCGCCTGATCGATGTTGTAGTTGTGCAACTGCGCATTGACCGTGCGGCGCGTTTCGGTGGCAGTGTGACGCATCAGGATCGCTTTCTGGCGCGCCCGTGCATCGTTGAGCTTGGCCTGCAGCTGTTCGATCTCGCGGGTGAGTTTGTCCAGCGATTCATCCAGCTTGTCCATGTCGTGCTGCACCACCGCGATCACCTCGGTCACCGTGGCTTTTTCCAACAGCGCGGCCTTGGCGAGATCTTCACGACCCTTGCTCAGCGCCAGCTCGGCTTTCTGCTGCCAGTCTTCCACCTGACGGGCCAGCTTCTCGTTGCGACGCACGAGTTCCTTCTTGTCGGCCAGCACCTTGGCCGTGGTGCTGCGCACTTCCACCAAGGTCTCCTCCATTTCCTGGATGACCATGCGGATCATTTTTTCCGGATCCTCGGCCTTATCCAGCAGAGAGTTGATGTTGGCGTTGATGATGTCGGACAGTCTCGAAAAGATTCCCATTGTGTTTCCTCCAGCGGGGCTCAGCGCTCGCTCAAAAGACGAGCCTTGGCGCGCTCATACTGTTCGGTGGTGATGACGCCCGCGCTGTGAGCGCGGTCCAGATCCAGGAGCTCTTGACCCAGCGTCGGCTCGACGCGGTCGTGGCCGCTCCACTTGCCGCCTCCCTCCGGTGCGAAGATGCAGCCCCCTAGCGCCAGGGTTCCGATCACCAACAAACCGGTAAGCGTAATTCGCATGGTTCCTTCCTCTTGTTATCCGGTGGGTCCGCTGCGGGACCTTTACGCCTCCTGTATTGCAGCCGGCGTGCCAACTCCAGCAGAAGCAAGCAACCATTTGATTTAACAAATATATTTTCTGACCAATCGGATTTTTCCTGGCAACTCTTTTGGGTCCTAAACCAACATGTGGTAGTTTTCGCCGACCCTCACTAAGCCCCGCCGCGCAAGGAACACCGATGACCCGCGACGTCGTTCAGCCCGATCGCATGCTTGGCGAATCGTCCAGCTTCCTGCAGATGCAGGAACACATCTCGCGTCTCGCGCCGCTCAACAAGCCGGTGTTGATCATCGGTGAACGCGGCACCGGCAAGGAACTGGTCGCGGCGCGTCTGCACTACCTCTCACCGCGTTGGCAGCAGGCCTTTCTCAAGATCAACTGCGCTGCCTTCAGCGACACCCTGCTCGAATCGCAACTTTTCGGCCACGAAATAGGGGCCTTTACCGGCGCCACCAAACAGCAGAAAGGTTATTTCGAACGCGCCGACGGCGGCACGCTGTTCATGGATGAGCTCGCCAATACCTCGATGGCGGTGCAGGAAAAGATTCTACGCGTGACGGAATACGGTGAGATCGAACGTCTCGGTGGTACGCGCACCATGAACGTCGACGTGCGCCTCGTCGCTGCCACCAACGTCGACCTGCCGCAGCTCGCCGCCGAGGGCCGTTTTCGCGAGGACTTGCTCGATCGGCTGGCCTTCGACGTCATCACCTTGCCGCCCCTGCGCGAACGGCGTGACGACATCCTGATTCTCGCCCAGCATTTCGCGATCAACATGGTGAAGGAACTGGGGCGCGACTACTTCCCCGGCTTCTCGAAAACCGCGGCGAAAGCGCTGCTGGAATACGACTGGCCCGGCAACGTACGCGAACTCAAGAACGTAGTGGAACGTGCGGTCTATCAAAGCGATGCACCGGATGAACCGGTACGCAACGTCGTGTTCGATCCCTTCGCTTCGCCCTATCGCCCGCTGCGCAAAGCCACCTCGACCTCCTCCGGCGCGGCGTCCTCCTCCAACAAGAGCGAAGGCCCACCCGTGGTGCTCGGCAGTTTCAAGCAGCAGGTGCAGGACTACGAGATCAGCCTGCTCAAGGAAGCGCTGCGCCAGGCACAGTTCAATCAACGCAAGGCGGCCAAGCTGCTCGATCTCACCTACGACCAACTCCGCGGTTATCTGCGCAAGTACGGGCTACTCTCTCCCAAGGAGTAAGCTAGCAATGTGCTAGCATCATTCGGAATAGGCGCACTTTCAAAATATTTCCGAATTTCTCACTTCCCAGTCCAAAACCCCTCGACTATCTTCGGGCTCCCTGCTTCTCGGCCTTACAGGGAAAAGTAATAACAACTAAACAGTTAGCCCGACCTAGTTGGGCAAGGGGAACCCATGAGAAGTACTTTTCTGCTGGATCGCAGAACCAAACTTTGCCTTTCGATCTCCGCCATCCTTAATTCCGCTGTAGTCATGGCCCAACCGGTGGAGCCGGGCCTCGAGGAAATCCAGGTCACCGGCACCCGCATCCGCACCGTCGACGGCATGACGGCACCGACCCCAGTAACCGCCATCACCACCAACGAGTTGAAGGACTTCAACCCCGGCACGACCGTCGCCGCCCAGCTCGACAGCCTGCCGCAGTTCTTCGACACCCCCAACGCGCAACGCGGGGGCAACGCCATCAGCACCACCGCCGGTGGTTCCTATCTCAACCTGCGCGGCATGGGTCTGAACCGCACGCTGGTATTGCTCGACGGCACCCGTGTGGCGCCGGCCGACGCCCAGGGCGCGGTGAACGTGGACCTCTTCCCCAGCGCGCTCGTGCAACGCATCGACGTGGTGACGGGTGGCGCCTCTGCAGCCTATGGCGCGGACGCCGTGGCGGGTGTGGTCAACTTCATCCTGGATCGTGAATTCGAAGGGCTGCGCGCCAGCGTTTCGACCGGCATCACGCAGGAGATGGATGGCGAGAACTACAACCTCAGCGTCGCCGGCGGCAAGGCCTTCATGGATGATCGCCTGCACGTGATCGCCTCGGTCGAAGCGCGCCAGATCGATCAGATCGGACCCAACAGCAAGGATCGTCTCGACAACTGGAAGGACTGGGGTTTGGTGCGCAATCCGGAGTGGATCTCCGCCACCGCCACGCCCAACGTGCCGCTGCGCATCACGCGTCCCTACGTATTCAGCGCGCTTTCGGCGCCGCAGGGTTTGATCATCACGTCCGAGCCGGGCTTCGCCTACACCAACTGGACCTTCACCGATGATGGCACCGGCATCCGTCCCTACAGCTTCGGTGAATATGCCTCGATCAGCGGGCCCGGCGCGCAGAACAACCAATCGGGAGGCCAGGAGTACAAGTACTACGATCAGGCGGTGTTCCGCGGTCCGCGCGCCAACGACGTGGCGCAGCGCTCGGGTTTTCTCGGCCTCAAATTCGATGCCAGCGAGCGGCTGACCTTCACTGCACAGGCCGCTGCCGGCCGCAGTGAATCCAATCTCTATGGCCAGCACTCCAACGTCTCGATCGCGGGGCAGGTGTATTCGTGGAAGATCTTCCGCGAGAACCCCTATCTGCCTGCGGCGTTGGCGGAGGAGATGGATCGTGTCGGCATCGACATGATCCGTCTTTCCACTACCGGCATCATCGATGGGCCAGGCCTGATCAACATCTACGACAATCGCGGCGACCGCAGCATCCAGCAGCAACAGATGTACACGGTCGGCTTCGACTTCGCCATCAACGACAACTGGAATCTGAACGGAGCGTACCAGTACGGCAAATCCAAGATCGCCACCGGCATCCTCAACGTGCCGCGCACGGACAAGCTCTATCTCGCAATGGATGCCGTGCGTCATCCGGAGACGGGCGAGATCGTCTGCAACATCGCGCTGCGCAATCCGTCGCCAGCGGAGCTCGCGGCCTTCATGGAAGGCAAGCTGATCTCCAGCCCGCTCGATCCGAACGGCGTACCAGCCGATTCCCCGATCGGCCCGATGGATCCGCAGGAATGCATTCCCTTCAATCCTTTCGGACTCGGCAACGTCAACCAGGCGGCGAAGGACTGGATCCTCGATCCCGAGAAAAAGCAGATGCGCGAACTCGATCAGGACTTCGCCGAATTACTGCTCACGGGCGTGCTGCATGAGGGTTGGGGGGCGGGCCCGATTTCGCTCGCCGCCGGCTTGACCTGGCGCGATGAATCCTTCGAGCAATACAGCCTGCCGAGCTGGGGTGAGCGCGGCATTCTCAACGTCCCCGAACTCGGCATCCGTTCGGTTCCAGATGGCTTCGCCAACGATGGCAACCGCGAACTGCACCCCTACTCCGGCATCGGCGCCGGCAGTGGCAGCAAGAGCGTGTGGGAATGGTATGCAGAGTTGAACATTCCGCTCTGGGAGTGGGAGTCGGGCCAGAACATCGGCTCCTCCATCGCCTATCGCAGTTCGGACTATCAACTCTCCGGCCGCCAGGAAAGCTGGAAGATCGGTCTCGACGCGCAAGTGCTGCCCTCGCTGCGCTGGCGCGTCACCAAATCGAGCGACATCCGCGAGCCGAACTTCGCCGAGACCTTCCTCACCGGCACCGGGGGCGGTGCGGTGATCGATCCCTTCCGCAACAACGAGAACAGCAATGGCCTCACCGTGCTCGCCACCTCCAACCCCAACCTCAGTGCGGAGATCGCCGACACCATCACCACGGGCTTCGTGTGGCAGCCGACCTTCGCCGAGTGGATCGATGGTCTGTCGCTCTCGATCGACTGGTACGAGATCGACCTGAAGGACGCGATCACACCTTACGGCCCGCAGCGCATCGTCGATGATTGCTTCGCCACGGGAGCACCGAGCGCCTGCGATCTCTTGAAACGTCTGCCCACCGACGATGGCAGCCTGGGACCGCTCTCACGCATCCTGAACCAGAACGTCAACGCCGCCATGGCGCAGACGCGTGGGGTGGATCTGGAAGCGGCCTATCGCTTCGAGCCCGACTTCTTCGTCGATCACAGCGAATCGTTCACGTTGCGTGCGCTCGTGGGTTACCTCGCCGAGAACTCCACCACTACTGCGGCCGGCACCACTCAGGACAATGCCGGCAGTCAGACGCGACCGGAGTACACCGGTGTCATCACCGGCAACTACAGCCTCGGCAATTGGGGCTTCATGTTGCAGGCGCGTTACTACGACAGCGTGATGAACAACATCCTGTGGGTGGAAGGACGCGACGTCGACGACAACTGGATCGCCTCGCAGACCATCTTCAACACCGCCCTTTCCTATCAGGGCGAGATGCAAAGCGGTGCCACCTGGCGCGCCGCGTTCAACATCACCAACCTGTTCGACCGCGATCCCTCGATCGTGGCGGGCACCAATGGCCAGAGCATCATTCCGGGCCATGACAGCCTCGGTCGACGCTTCCAGTTCACTCTGAACCTGGATTTCTAGGTTGCAATCGCGACGTCGGCGCGCAAGCGCCGGCGTCTTTCTTCAGGCGGGACGCTGCGGACGCTTGCGTGCAGGAGCTCGTGTGTCCGCCGAATTGGCGCTGCGGCGGGAAGCGGACGCGCGATGAGCTTCGGGCGCAGAGGAGGTATTTGCAGAGGCCTCCACGACAGCGGGCTGCGCGCGATGACCGCGGAAGATCAGGCGATGTGCTATCGCCAGGATGAAACCACCGAGCACGGCACCGGCGAGTCCGACGACCAGGCGCGTCAAGGCTTCGATGCCTGCGGTGGCGGTGGGATCGATGGTGACGGAATCGAGCGTGAAGACGATCAGCGCGGGCGCGAGGATCGACGGATCGTTGGCAGTGACCGGCGCCGGCACGAAGATCAGCGCCAGAAGTATGCATTCCAGGACGTAGGCGAGATCACGCCATAGATAGCGCCACAGCACCCAAGCGGCCAGCAGACTGAAGACCACGCCGGCACCGATGTAGATGCTCCAGGCCAACTTGTAGCTTGCGGGATCCACGGACGACCTCCCTATACGACGGCGTGTTGAACGAGGGCGCCATTGTATAGAAGGCCCCTCAGCTCGCCCACTCCACGATGTGTTCGAACAGACCTTCTTCGTGCACGAAGTCCTCGGAAATCACTCGTCCTGTGACGGTGTTCCCACTTTCCTTCATGGCCTGACGCGAACCGGTGATGAGCGGATGCCAGATCGGCAACGACTTGCCCTCGTGCAGCAGACGATAGGCGCAGGTCGAGGGCATCCAGGACAACTGATCGAGTTCGTCGGGACGCAGCTTCACGCAGGTGGGCACGAGGCGCTGACGTTTCGAGTAGACGGTGCAGCGGCATTTCTGCTGATCGAGATAGCGGCACACGACGCGCGTGTAATGCACCAGCCCCGTATCCTCGTCTTCGAGTTTCAGCAGACAGCATTTGCCGCAGCCATCGCACAGGGATTCCCACTCGGCGGTGTTCATCTCCTGCAACGACTTGGTTTCCCAGAAGGGGCGCTCGGACATGCGCTCACTCTCCCTCGGTGTACTGCAGCGGCATCTTGTCGGGAGGCAATTGCAGGTAGTAGCCACGCTCGTCGATCGCCGCGAGCACGTCCGGCGCCTTGGCGCGCGCCAGTTTGCGTTCGGGATGCAGCTTCAGCGTGAGCACTTCGCGCGGCGTGCCGAAGCGTGCCAGCAGTTCCTCGGGCACACGCGAAAGTCCCTCGAGGCGGGAGACGTAGAGATACATTTCCGGTTCACGGCGGCTGCCGTAGACGGTGCAGAGCAGTTCCTTGGTCATGCGACTTCTTCGGGTGCCTGTGCGGCACCGGACAATAGTTTCTTGAGATCTTCGAGTACCAGCGGCTTGCGCCAGCCGAGCAGTTCTTCCGGCACTTCCAGTGCGAGCGTCGGATCCTTGGTGCAAGCCTCGAGGCTGTAGTAGAGCGCCATCAGCACCCGCTTGCGCACGAGGATCTCAGTGGGAAGACCGAGTTCCGTCGCGCGCGCTTCGACGAATTCCTGCGCCCGGCGCAAACGCGCTTTCTTGCCCTGGCTGAGCGGCTTCGGCAAGGGCGGCGGGCAGGAGGCCTGCGGCAATTGGCGCGCGGCTTCTACCAGCGCCAGCACCTGCTCGCCTTCGTAGCGGATGAAATTGTCGCTCACCTCGGCAATGGCGTTGAGCTGAGTCTTCGTATGCGGCAGTGCCTGCGCAATGCCGTACAGAGCCGTGTCCTTGAGAATCCAGCTGCGCGGCTTGTCGCGTTTGCGTGCGCGCTGCTCGCGCCAAGCGGCCAGTTTCTGCAGCGCCGCGCGCTGATTCGCGCCGAACTGCCAGGCGCCCTTGAAATTGAGGTAGTAGTCGTCGAAAACGCCACTGATTTCACTGTCGTACTGTCGCGGCAGACGACTGCAATCTTCCTGCAGCCATTCCAACCTGCCCTGCTCGCGCAAGCGCTCGCATTGACGTTCCCAGAGCGGCAAGAGATAGGCGACGTCGAGCGCGGCGTAGACCAACTGCTCCGTCGACAAGGGGCGCTGCAACCAATCCGAGCGGGTTTCGCCCTTCGGCAATTCGATGCCGGCGTGAAGCTTCACCAGATTCTGATAGCTGATCGCGCTGCCCTCGTTGAGGAAGGCGGCGGCAACCTGCGTGTCGAAGAGCGGTGCCGGCATCACGCCGAGCTTCACATGGAAGACCAGAAGATCTTCCGAACATGAATGCAAGACCTTCACCACCTGGGGATCTCGCAACACCGCACGCAGCGGTTCCCATTGGGTGATCTGCAGTGGATCGATCAACCACGCGCCTTCCGCATCGGCGATCTGAAACAGCGCCGCCTGCGGATAGAACGTGGAAACACGCATGAATTCGGTGTCGAGCGCCAGAGCCTTCTGCTGTTGCCAACGGGCACAGCAAGCAGCCAGGGTCGCGTCGTCGGTGATGAGTTGATAGCTGGTCTTGTCGGGGGAAGCAGGAAAGTTCACGCGGATTTAATTCTTATCGGTTTTGTTGTTGGCACTCAGCACCTGTCGTCCGCTGAGCGAGTGCATGAGCGTGCTGCCGTCGATGTATTCGAGTTCACCGCCCATCGGCACCCCATGCGCGATGCGGCTCACCTTGAGACCACGCGCGACGAAGTCCGGACGGCTCAGTTGTTCTGCGATGTACCAGGCCGTGGCTTCTCCTTCCACGGTGGGGTTGGTGGCGAGGATCACCTCCTTCACCTCCTGGTTCTGTACCTGTTCGATGAGCGAGTCGATGCCAAGCGCCGCGGGGCCGATGCCATCGATGGGCGACAGATGCCCCATCAGCACGAAGTAGCGACCGTGATAGACAGCGGTCTGTTCCACGGCGAATACATCCGCCGGCGTTTCCACCACGCACACGGTGCTGTGATCACGGCCGGAATGATTGCAGATGCCACAGACCTCGCTTTCCGAAAGATTGCGACACAGCCGGCAACGCCCGACACCTTCCATCGCCGCCATCAGCGCAGCGGCGAGTCGTTTGCCGCCCTCGCGATCACGCTCGAGAAAATGCAACACCATGCGCTGCGCCGACTTGTTGCCGACGCCAGGCAGGCGTTTGAAGGCATCGATGAGTTGTTGAATGAGCGGACTGTAATGCATCGAAAGTCTCGGCCTGTGCCCTGCCCTCTGCGTTCATGCTTCGGTGTGTGAAGCAGAACTCGGACTGCGGCAGGTAAAGGCTTCTCAGAACGGCAGCTTGAAACCGGGCGGCAGATTGAGACCCGCCGCCATGCCGGCCAGCGACTCCTTGTTGCTCTCGGCCACTTTCGCCACCGCCGCATTGACGGCAGCGGCCACGAGGTCTTCCAGCAATTCACGCTCGTCGTTGTAGAGCGAGGGATCGATTTCGACTCGCTGCACTTCGTGCTTGCCGTTCATGCTGACCTTGACCAAACCACCGCCGGCTTCGCCGGTGACGACACGCTTGGCCTGCTCGGCCTGGGCTTTCTGCAGCTGTTCTTGCATCAGCTGTGCCTGTTTCATCAGTTGAGAGAGATCCATGCGGACTCCGTTACTGCCAATTGAAGGGATTTACGGGACTAATGCTCCCCGGCTGGATTTCGGCGTCGAACTGCCGGATGAATTCCTGGACCAGGGGATGGGCGCGGAAACTCTCCTGCGCCTTCTCTTGATATTCGCGTTCCAAGCGCTGCCGCTCCTGAGACGGGGTTTCCGCAGTGAGCGGCCCCGGCTGCATCTGCAGTTCGATCGGAACGCCGAAATAGGTGGTAAGCGCGGTCTGGATGCGTACGCGATGCTCGTCATTGAACAATGTGGCCTGATTTTCATCAAGCACGAGCCGCAGATGGTTGCCGCTCACGTGTTCGAGTACGGAATTGCCTGCGATGCTGCGTGTAACACCGCTGAGCTGCAGTTGGCGAAACACAGCCGACCATAGCCGTGGCCGGAGATCGGCGAGCGCGATGCGCTCTTCCGCCGGAATCTGCAATTCTGCCGATGGGGTTTTGGGGGCGGCTGCCGGTGCTGATGCAGCCGCGGGCGCAGCAGGAGCCAAGGTGGCTGCGGCGGCTTCGATGCGACGCTCCAGATCCCTGGGCGCCTGCGGCGCTGCCGGTGCCGGTGCCGGTTGCGGCGCAGGCTCGGGTGCCGATGCGGCTGCGGTGGGCCTGGGCGCTTCGATAGCTTCTTCGACCTCGCTGCGCGGCGCGACGGGCTCGCGCGATGGCGTCGGTGCACTTACTTGCGGCGAGGCAAGGGGAGCTGGAGTCGACTGTGGCGCCGGTTCACTCAGAGGCTTTTTTTTTTGCCCGGCATCCACCGGGTCGCTGCCAGCACTGGCGCTGCGCGAAGCCGGGAAATCCTGCTCCGGCAAGGCCGGCACGGACACGGGCGCAAAGGCGAACATGCGTAGCAGAACCATTTCGAGACCACTGCGTGGATCGAGCGCCCACGGCAGTTCTTCGCGGCCCTTGAGTGCGATCTGGTAGTAGAGCTGCAAGGTTTCGGCGCTGATTGCAGCAGCATGGCGCAGCACGAGCTCGCGATCACCCTGCGCATTGTCGACCGCATCCGGCAGCACCTGTGCGATTGCGACGCGATGCAACCACGACAGCAGCTCTTGTAACACCGCGGCGTAATCCGGCGAGTGTTCGGAAACGGTTTCGATGAGATCCAGGGCCGCGCGCGCATCGTTGGCGATGAGGGCATCCATCAAACCACTGATCACGGCCTGATCGATGCTGCCGAGAAATTCGCTGACACCCGCCGCCGTCAGTTTGCCTTCGCAGTAACCGATGGCCTGATCGAGCAAGGTGAGACAGTCTCGCACCGAACCTTGTGCCGCACGTCCCAATTGCCACAGCGCGCCCTCTTCGAACTCGATGCCTTCGACGGTGAGGATGTGCGTCAGATGCCCGACCAGACGCTCGGGACTGAGATTCTTCAGATTGAACTGCAAACAGCGCGAAAGCACCGTCACCGGCAGTTTCTGCGGATCAGTGGTGGCGAGCAGGAATTTCACGTGCGGCGGTGGCTCTTCCAGCGTCTTCAACAGTGCGTTGAAGCTGTGCGTGGAGAGCATGTGCACCTCGTCGATGAGGTACACCTTGAAACGGCCGCGGCTCGGTGCGTATTGCACGTTCTCGAGCAATTCCCGCGTATCTTCGACCTTGGTGCGCGAAGCGGCGTCGACCTCGATCAGATCGAGAAAGCGGCCTTCGCTGATTTCACGACAGGCGGTGCATTCACCGCAGGGAGTGGAAGTGATCCCCGTCTCGCAGTTGAGACAGCGCGCGAGAATGCGCGCGATGGTGGTCTTGCCCACACCGCGGGTGCCGGTGAAGAGATAGGCGTGATGCAGTCGTCCGCTGTCGAGGGCGTTGATCAGAGTCTTCAGCACATGGCTCTGCCCCACCATCTCGCTGAAATTGCGGGGACGCCACTTGCGTGCCAGTACCTGATAACTCATGCCGTTCTTATTGAGGACAGCGACGGTTGGATGGAGTGGAGGTATCTCCTGCCAGCCACACCCCGGCACATGCCGCAGCTGCTACCGCTGCTCCCTTCCGGGCCTGACGGGGTTCACAACCTAACATTGCGGGGGGACCGACAAGAGATACCATAAACCGGTTTGCGGACTCGGCCGCGTGTACGGAGTAGCCCTTGAGCTACGAGGAAATGCCTCGCAACAGGGGCGGCATTATCTGGGTTTAACAGGTTCGATACAAGCGCTTACAAGCGAACGGGTTGGACGGTGAAACCTTCGGCGCGCAGAAGCTCGACCACGCTGTCTGCGCCGAGCAAGTGCCCTGCGCCCACCACCACGAAATAGTCGTCCTTGCCGGTCTCGATCAATTCGATGATGCCATCGGCCATCACGCGATTGCGCTCGGAAAACAGACGCCGATTCAGCTCGATCAGCCCTTTGCGTTCTTCCGCCGATAGATCGGGCGAATCCTCTTCGTCGAACAGCAAGGACTCGAGCGCCGCATGATCGGCGCAGCGCCAGGCCTTCACCAGCGCTTCGATCTGCTTGGCACTTTCCTGATATTCGCGCAGGGAGTAGCTGAGGAACACATCGGGATCCAGCGATTCGAGCATGTCCACCTGCTGCCGCAATCCTTCCAGCTCCAGTACTTCGGCGTCCTGCGGCATCTGCGCGAGAAAATACGATTCCAGTCCCCACGCTGCATCGAAGCCGAGCGAGCTCGACTGCACGTCGGCGAGCAAGAGGGAAATCATCCAGGGTTTGAGACGCATCACGATGTCGACGGCGAGGCCTTCTTGCGCGATCACGTCCTGCAGACTCTTGAGCGTATCCGGGCTCAGCAACTGCTCCAGCGTCTGATCGGCGGGCAATTGACTGCGACGCGCCAGTTCCTGCGCCACGGCAGGATTGGTGACGCTGCGAGGATCGACCTCGAACACGACATATTCCGCCTCGCGAAAACTCGCTTCGACCGGCGGTGGCAAGGGATAGAAGTCCGGTTTACCGACATGCATCGAACCAAACAGAAACAGGCTGATGTCACGCTCGCGTAATTGCGCGCCCTGCACCTCCCACAACATCGTGCTGCCGGGATCGCTGCAAAACTGCGTCTGCTCCTGCGCGACGACTGCCAAGATTTGGCCGAACCACAGGCCAAAACCGACACCAAGCGCTGCGCGAAGCGAAGCCGGAATCTTTTTCATACGGTTCTCCTCAGTGCGAGGCGGCCATCATAGCCTGCCTCACAGTAAAGCCACGGCATTAAAACATCTGCGGCTGTGCTATAGTTCCGCGCCAAATTGTCGGCCCATGGCATCCAAGGTGATCCGTCCCCTGCTGCCGTGAGCGTGGCCCAGGCTGCCCGCTCCCGCCCACCACTCTGTCGCCCAATGTGAATCGACATCGTGGTCTGCACCGTCGGTGCTGCACCAGGCGCCATGCCACCTGCGGCACCAACAGCGGAATCATCGTGGCGCCACGGTTCGACAAGCGTTCTAACGACACAGTTGTCGCGAGGACGACAGGAGTTTTGGTTTTTACATGCTCGTTCCACAAGACACGAAGTACTGTGCTACTGAGCCGAGCAGAACCCAAGACCGCTAAGTTCCACCTCAACAACACAACAGGTAGTAAGCCATGAGCACTAAAGAACCTTGGGGCAATACCGTCGACGTCGTGTTCGACGATCAGATCGCCTTCGTGTATTTCAATCGTCCAGAAAAGAAAAACTGCATGAGCCCCACGCTCAACCGGGAAATGTATGCAACGCTGCATCACCTGGAATTGGATGATCGCTGCAGCGTGGTGGTACTGACCGGTCGCGGTGAAGCCTGGTCTGCCGGCATGGACCTGAAGGAATACTTCCGCGAAACCGACAACGAATCGGATGCCTTCAAGATGCGCACTCGCGAAGAATGTGCAGCCTGGCAGCAGATCAAACTGCGCAACCTCGCCAAGCCCACCATCGCCATGGTGAATGGCTGGGTATTCGGCGGCGCCTTCACTCCGCTGACCTCCTGCGACATCGCCATCGCTGCCGAAGATGCCAAGTTCGGTCTGTCCGAAATCAACTGGGGCATCCTGCCCGGCGGCAACGTCACCAAGGTAGTGGCCGACACCATGAACATGCGCAATGCGCTGTACTACATCATGACCGGCGAAACCTTCGACGGTAAGCAGGCAGCTGCCATGGGCCTCGTCAACGAAGCAGTGCCGCGCGAGCGACTCGAAGCCCGCGTACGCGAAATCGCCAAGGTGCTGATGCAGAAAGATCCGGTGGTACTGCGCTGCGCGAAAGAGGTGTTCAAGCGCGTCCGTTACATGGATTGGGAAACTGCCAACGACTACATCTACGCCAAGAGCGATGGATCGCAGTATCGCAGCGGCGGCGAATTCCGCTCCGGCGCGATGAAAGCCTTCCTCGACGACAAGAAGCTCAAGCCCGGTCTCGCCACCTACGACGGTGGCAAGAAAGGCAAGGCTGCCAAGAAAGTCGCCAAGGCTGCCAAGCCTGAGAAAGCTGCCAAGGCCACCAAGGCTGCCAAGAAGGCAGAAAAGCCGAAAGCAGCCAAGAAAGGTAAGAAGTAAGTCGGACGGTGAGCCCAGGCTCGGCTTGGGCTCACAGCAGCGCTGAACGCAGAAATGAAAAGGCCACCCTAGGGTGGCCTTTTCTTTGGCACGAACTCGTTCAGCTCATGCTGGCCGTATACTCGACCATCGATAGCCCCACCCAGGTGAGCAGGACCAGCAGACCCAGCCAAACCAAGCCCTTCAGCAAGGTGAAGCGGTTGCGGGGACGAATCTCGTATTCGTCACGAATGATCAGATGTTTCGGCACTCTGCGCTTTTTGAAGATGGCGCTCATTGACTCGACAGCTCCTTGAACCGATCTGTTACCTGCGCACTCGTTTTTTTGCGGGGGGCATCATTAGAACAAGCAAATCTTGCGGGATGCTAGCCCAAATGTGGCAAGTTGCTGACTGCCCGGCGCCTGTGACACCGTGACACCCAGGGTCAAGCCTGTCTGGCCTCGTAGACCTCAAGTTGTCTGCCCACCCACACCAGAAGCATCAGCGCTGGAATCACCACCAGTGCGGTGAGCACGAAGAAGAGCGGCCAATTGCCGTCTAGCCCATCGACGATCGCCCCGCTCGTCGCTGCCAAGGTGGTGCGCCCAAAATTGGCGATGGACGTCATGAGCGCGAACTGACTGCCCGTATAGGTACGCGACGTGAAGTAGGAAATGAAGGTCACCACGGCCACCGTGGCGAAGGCGCCGCAGAAGTTGTCGATCAGCAGAGTCACCATGAAGAGCCAGGGCACCGGATGTCCCACCAGCGCCATGATGGCGTACAAGAGGTTCGACGCTGCCATCGCGATGCCACCGATCAACATGCCGCGCATCACACCGTAGCGCGTGTTGAGCACCGCGCCCATCAGTGAGAACACCACCGTGGCGATGCCGCCGAGAAACTTCTGATAGAAGGCGATCTGATCCGTCGCGAAGCCGAGCTCGCGATAGAACACCAGCGACATGTCCCCCAGCAGGGCTTCACCGATACGGAAGCTGAAAAGGAATAGCAGAATCCCCAACGCCAGCTTGGCGCCGCAACGACTGAAGAACTCCACGAAGGGCGCACTGATGTAGGTGTCGAACCAGTTGCGGAACGACATGCGCCCCGTCGTCACGCTGCTCTCCCCCTCTTCGCGCTCACGCGGCGACAGGTAGAGCAACAACATCACGAGACCCCACATTGCGGCACAAACCTTGTAGACCGCAGGCCAGCTCATCCCAACGCGTTCACCCCCCAGCGTGAGCGCGAGCGTGCCGCCGATGAAACCATAGCCGGCCCACCACCCCGCCGTACTCAACGCCGCCGAATAGGCAAGTTTGGTTTCCGCCTCTTCGCGCGTGAACAACTTGATACGGTAGGCATCGACCGCGATGTCCTGGGTGGCGGAAAAGAAGGCGATGCCGAGTGCGAACACACCGAGCACGAGCAAGCTACCTTGAGGGTTGGCTTCGCTCAGCAACCAGGTGAAGAGCGCCAACATGAATTGTGTGAGCAGCAGCCAGGCGCGGTATTGCCCGAGTCGAGAAAGCAGCGGAACGCGCCCCTTGTCCACCAGTGGTGACCAGGTCCACTTGAGCGCGTAGATGGCGGTAACGACACCGATGTAGCCGATGGCCGAACGCGACAGACCTTCGCTCTGCATCCACAGCGTCAGGATCGAGCCATGCAACACCCACGGAAAACCGCTGGCAAAACCGAGCAGGAAGACGGTCAGGAAGCGACGATCGAGCAGGGCCTGGAGCGACGATGTGAACGAGGGCATAAGGTTGGCCTGGAGCAAAGCCGCAACCTTAGCAGGAAAGAAGGCGGGAACAAAAAACCCGGCCAGGAAGTCCTGACCGGGTTCTTGTGAAGACGCTCAACGCGCTAGATTTCAGTTGCTGGCGAGGCTCTGGATCAGTTCCAGGGAGCGCTCGACGTTCTCTTCGGGCGATACACCGCCGATGGTGCCGGCGATGGTGCCGTCGGGCATCACGACGAAGGTGGTGCGCTCGGCGAAGCCGTGGTCGATGACAGCACCGCGGGTGTCTGCGGCACCGGGGCGCACGTCGCGGATCTGCAACTGATAGGAAGAAGCGATGCTGCCATCGGAATCGCTCACGACGGGCAGCTTGCCTGCGCAGTATTCGGGATCGGCGGAGAAATCATTCAGACGCTGGATGCTGTCGAGAGACACACCCACTACCGAGGCACCGGCGGCTTTGAATTTCTCCATGTTGGTGGCGAAGGTGTAGGCCTGAATGTTACAGCCCGTGGTGTAGGCGGAAGGATAGAAGTAGACGACGGTGGGGCCTTGAGCCAGCGATTCCTTCAGAGAGTACGTGAATTCCTGGCCATTGAGCGAAGCGGGAGCGGTGAAGTCAGGTGCTTCGGAGCCTGCTTCCAGGGCAGCATGGGCCGAAACTGCGAAAGTGCCAGCCACCAATGCGGTAAACACCATCTTTTTCATATGTTTCTTCCTAACTAGGCAGGTTGATGTCGATAGGGGTTTTGAGCGTGCGGCCATCATAGGCACTCGGCCCGACTCAGGCAATGACCGCTGCACTATGAGTTTCTTGCAGGTGCCTGGTTTGACTGTACCCCCCAACCTTCCTACCATCGCGCCCATCATTCGTTTCTGACCTGACCGTCATGCCCGCCATCCGTTCCCTGCTTCCGTTGTTGCTTACCTCCTTCACCTTGCTGAGCAGTTGCTCCGGCGAAAACACCGCGACCACTGTCGCTATGGACAACGCCGCCGAGACTTCCGACGTGGCCAGCATCATTGCTGCCGCGGCGAGGAATGCGGCGGAGTCGACCTATCAGGATCTCGAAGGTCGCGGTTTCGAGCTGAGCGACTTCGCGGGCAAGAAAGTATTCGTGAACTACTGGGCCACGTGGTGCGCGCCCTGTATCCGCGAGATTCCCGCACTGAACAATGCCGCGGCCGCGCTCGAGTCGGAAAACTTCGTGTTCCTGCTCGCCTCCGATGAGAAGCTGGAGACGATCACGAACTTCCTCACCGAGCGCCAGTTCAGCGGCAACTTCGTCAAGCTCAACGGTTACTTCGGCGCTCACGGCATCGTCGCCGTGCCGAGCTCCCTGCTCTACGACGAACAAGGCAACCTGGTGCAGACCTGGGCCGGGGCCTTCGAATGGGATACGCCGGAAATGCTGGCCGAGATTCGCGCTGCCGTAGCTGGGCCGGCGCCTTGAGTTGCCTCTTCGCAAGTACTGCGACCCAGTTTTTTTGACGCAAACAAAACGGGCTTGGAACCAATGGCTCCAAGCCCGTTCGTTTTGGTGCGGTCGGCGGGGCTGAGCCCGCCCTTGCTCAGAAGTTGTAACGCAGGCCGATCCAACCAGCGCGCGGTGCACCGACGCCGAGGAAGAGCGGACGATCATCCGCGAGATCGGAGATCACTTCGTCGGGATCTTCTCCGAGCAGACCGAAGCTTTCGTACTTCGTGTCGAACAGGTTGGTCACTTTCGCGAAGACCACGAACCGTTCGCCGATGCGATAGCTGCCGCGCAGATTCACCAGCGTGAAACCATCGACGGTATCGAGCTCGTTCGCCTCGTCACCGCGCATCACCTGATCACCGTTGTAGATCGCTTCCGCACCAAGGGTGAAGGCCGGCGTGATCTGCCAGTCGGCACCGAGTTTCACGATGGTTTCCGGCAGCCCCGGAATGCGATCGCCCTTCTGCACCGCGAGTTCGCCATCGTCATTGGCATTCGGATGATTCGGGCTCAGTACCATGAAGGGGCTGTCGAAGGTGGCGTCTAGATAGGTCCAGTTGGCATACCAGCTCACATCCGCCACAGCACCCATCAGGCCGAGCTCGATGCCGCGGCGACGGGTTTCGTCGACGTTGGCGAAGAGACCGGTGGCGCGGCCGGTGGTCTGGAACAGGATGTCGTCGCGGTTACGTGCGTCGAACAGGTTCACCTGATAACCGATGTTGTTCCACACGCCGCGCGTGCCGATTTCCACCGTACGGGTGACGACGTCATCGAGCGGCGGGTCCGCGAGGAAGGCGTTCGGCAGACGGCATTCGAAATCGATGTCATCCGGATCCTCTCCGTCTTCGATCGCGTACTGACGTGCCAGCTCGAACACCCCTTCGTTGCAGGCCAACTCGATCGGAGTGGGCACACGATTGGACTCACTGTAGGAGGCGTAGTAGGTGTGTGCGCCATCCGGATTCCAGGTCAGACCCACCGCCGGGTTGAAGCGTTTGAAGGAGTGATCACCGTTGAGCTCCGGACGATCACCACTGGAATCACGCAGCGTGACGTCGGTGGAGTTGTAGCGACCCGACAAGGTCAGCGCCAAGGTGTCATCCAGCTGGAAGGTATTGGAGAAGAACCAGCTCCAGGTTTCGGTGCGGGTGCGGACGTGCGTCGCGGCTTCTGCGACGAAGCTACCGGTGCCGAGACCGGCCGTGCTGCGCGTGACGGGGTCGAGGCCAGCGAGCTCCACCACGGAATCGAATGTGGAACGACCGTCCACATAGCTCACACCGGTGATGAAGAGGTTGTCGCGGCCGAAGAGATCTTCGGTGACTTCCACCTGACCGCTGAAGCTGCGGCTGCGCTGACGACGTTCACTGATGTTGTTGATGGCTTCATCGCTGAGGATGCCGGTGCCGTACAGCTCACCACTGATGTCTTCCGGTTCGAAGTCTTCCGGATCCAGGCCGAGCGCCAGCGCACGTGCTTCGATCAGCTCTTCGAGATCATCGAGACTGGTGATGCCGTCGACCTCGCCTTCGCAGACGTCATCCAGTTCGATGTCGAGATCGTCTTCGAGCAGTTCCTCGAGGTCTTCGAAATCTTCGAACAGCGCCTGTGCACCGCCCGCGAAGGTACAGAGGCCATATTCGGAGGCGTCGCCGTTGAAGGAACGCGTACGGTTTTCGCGCCAGTTGATGCTGCCCGACACACGCACGGTGTCGGTCAGGGCATGCCAGCCGTCGAAGGAGTACATCTTGAGATCGTTCTCGGTGATGTCGGGCGCCGTGAAGATCGCTGAACGATCGATGTTCATCAGACCCACCGGCAATGCACCATTGCCGATCAGTTCGCTCACGCCGCGCTGCGCGCTGACGTCGAAACCGCTGCGCTCACCATCGCGCCAGCTCACACTGCCGTAGAAATTGCGCGCATCGGAGTCGGACAGATCGCGCCAACCGGTTTCGTCGAAGTAATCGAGGTTGAGGTAGTAACCCCAGGTGCCGTCGTTGCCGCCGCTTTCCAGCGTACCGGTCACGCGGTCCCAGGAACCTGCTAGTGCTTCGAGGCTGTTACCCTGGAAGTTGAAGCCGTTCTTCATCGTCACGGCCAGCGCACCGCCAAGTGTGTTGAGGCCGAATACGGGGTTCGAACCGCTGATGAGATCGATGCTGTGAATGGCGGACGCCGGCAGGAGATCCCAGTTCACGGCATCACCGAGCGGCTCGTTCACACGCACGCCGTTCTGATAGACGGAAATGCCCTGCGGCAGACCGAGCAAGGGGGAAGCGGTGAAACCGCGGAACTGCAGGTCGGGCTGCAGCGGGTTGTTCTGGGCGGCGTTGAGGTTGACGCTGCCCAGCCTGCTGTTCATGAAGTCGCTCAGGTCGAGTGCGGAGGTGCGCTGCAGCGCTTCGCTGTCGGCACTCTGCACTGCGTAAGGGATGTGCTGCAGTATCTGACGCGTAAAGCCACCGGGCACGATGCCGATGACTGTGATTTCTTCGACGGCGTCCGCTGCCTGCGCCCCGTAGGGTAACAAGGCGGCACTCAGTGCGGCTGTCAGTGCGCGGCGTTTGAACATGGAAACTCCCCTATCGTTTTCAAAAACCGCGATTCTATTCCGCATCACCCGAACGTCAAACGATCGTAACGTTCAAATCTTCGAGCCCCTGCACCGCGAGGCGGATCTTGTCGCCACGCGCAAGAGGTCCCACCCCTGCAGGAGTGCCGGTGAAAATCAGATCACCGGCACGCAGGTAGTAGAGCCGCGAAAGAGCACTGATGATTTCGTGATTGGCCCAGATCAGTTCGCGAAAATCCGCGTCCTGCCGTAATTCGCCATTGAGCCAGAGCTGGATGCGACCGCTAGCAAAATGCCCGCATCGTTCGACGGGCACTACGGCAGACACCGGCGCGCAGTGATCGAAGGACTTGCCGGCATCCCAGGGTTGTCCCAGTGCGCCAGCCTGCTTCTGCAGATCGCGGCGCGTGAGATCGAGTCCCAACGTGTATCCGTAGACGTACTCGAGTGCCTGCTCCGGCGCGATGTCGCGCCCATCCTTGCCGATCGCGATCACGAGCTCGCCTTCGTAGTGGAAATTGCTGGTGCCCGGCGGATAGGGCACCTGGCCGTCTAGCACGATGCCGTCCGTCGGTTTCAGAAAGAAGCACGGCGGTTCGCGTTCGGGATCGGAGCCCATTTCGCGCACGTGGGCGGCGTAGTTCTTGCCGACGCAGTAGATGCGGTGCACCGGGAAGCGTTCGCTGCGGCCGACAATCGGCAAGGTCGGCAGTTCGACGGAAGGAAAGATCAACGACATGGAAAATCTCGTCAGAAGTAAGAGAAGCGTGCTGCGCACCTAGTTGATGATGGAGTGCACGAGCAGCGGTGAACGCCGCAGCTCGACTTCGATGTTGTGCGCGGCCTGACGCAACAGTGGCATCACCTCTTCCACCATGCTTTCCATCGACTGACGCGCAAGCGAGGTCGAGCACGAGAGCGAGGCCACGACGCGGCCATCCTCGGAAAATACCGGCACTGCTACGGATACGACGCCGTAGTCCAGCTCGCTCTGAATCGCGGCATAGCCCTGCTTCTTCACTTCGAGCAATACCTGTTTCAGCTTGGTCTTCGAGGTGATGGTGCGATCGGTCAGCGCCACCGGCTGCAGATTCGCGAAATATTCATTCAGACGCGGCTTGTCGAGATAAGCGAGGAGCGCGCGCCCCGCGGCCGTGGCATAGGCCGGGAAACGCGTGCCCACACCGGCGACGATGCGCGTGAGAAGCTTGGTGGAAACGTAGACCATGAACAGCGTGTCCTGCCCCGACAACACCGCCATCGCCGTGCTGTTGCCGGTCTGATCGCGTACGGGCTGCAGGTGCGGAGTGACCACTTCTTCGAGGTTCATCGATTCGATGTAGGCCGAGCCCAGGCTGAACACTTCGGGGCGCAGCAGAAAGAGCTTGTCCTTCTTGCCCACGTAGCCGAGATGCATGAGCGTGTTGAGGCAACGGCGCACCACGGCTGGGTTCAGTTCGGTGCTGGCGGCTATCTCGCTCAACGTCATGCCCGGCTTGTCGCGCCCGAAGGCACGTAGCACGGCCAGGCCGCGCGCCAATGCATTGAGGTATTCGCCGTCTTCGCGAGGATTCTTCTGCAGCATCAAGCCACCTGTAACAGTAATGAGTCGATCTTGGAGTTTTATGAATTGGAGCTTGCCGGAGCCGGCATCTGGCACTAAACTGCGCACTTTTTTCGATATGCGAAAAAAATTTCGTTGTTAGTTGTCCCCCAAATAAGAGGCTGATATCCCCATGAGCGCGAATAACCTGGAAGCTCTGATTCAAGCCGCCGGCGGCGACCCGGTGAGCATGTTACGCAACTCTCCCTCGGGCCCCAACGTCTATCCAGTCGTTCCGGCAGAATATACCAACTGGCGTGACGAGCAGCGGGCCTGGCAAGAGACCTGCGTACTCTTCAACCAGAGCTACCACATGTCGGACATGTACGTATCCGGCCCCGAAGCTCTGAAGCTGCTGCGCGATCTTGGTACCAACAGCTTCGAGAATTTCCCCGTCAACGTTGCCAAGCAGTACGCTCCGTGTACTGAAAAAGGCTACGTCGTCGGCGACGTGATCCTGATGCACCTGCCCGACGGTACCTTCAACCTGATCGGCCGTCCGTCCGTGCTGAACTGGGTACAGTTCCACTGCGAAACCAAGGGCTACGATGCCAAGTGCGTACGCGACGAGCGTTCCGCTGCTCGCGCCAACCCGCTCGATCGCAAGACCTATCGCTTCCAGATCCAGGGCCCGAACGCCTTCGCTCTGATGACCAAAGTGATGGGCAAGGAACCGCCGAAGTTGAAGTTCTTCCACATGGGCGAACTCGAAATCGCCGGCTGCAAAGTCGGTGCTCTGCGTCACGGCATGGCTGGTCAGCCCGGTTACGAGCTCTTCGGTCCTGTGGCTGATGGCGAGAAAGTACGTCAGGCCTTCATCGAAGCCGGTGAAGAATTCGGTCTGCGTCTCGTAGGCGCCCGCGCCTACTCCTCCAACACGCTGGAATCCGGCTGGATCCCGTCTCCGATGCCGGCCATCTACTCCGGCGACGAACTGAAAGCCTATCGTGAATGGCTGCCGGCTGACTCCTACGAAGCCCGCGCTTCTCTCGGTGGCAGCTTCGTTTCCAACAACATCGAAGACTACTACCTGACTCCGTACGATCTCGGCTACGGCGTGATGGTGAAGTTCGACCACGACTTCATCGGCCGCGAAGCGCTCGAGAAGATCGCGCAGAATCCGCGTCGTCAGAAAGTGACGCTGGAACTGAACAACGACGACGTCGTGAAAGTACTGGCCAGCCAGTTCGGCGACGACCGCGGCAAGTTCATCGAGTTCCCGTCTGCCGTGTACTCCACGCTGCCTTACGACGCAGTCATCAAGAACGGCAAGAACGTCGGCATCTCCACCTGGGTTGGCTACAGCTCCAACGAGCGTCGCATGCTCACTCTCGCGATCCTCGACAACGAGTTCGCCGAGCCCGGCACCGAAGTCACCCTGCTGTGGGGCGAACCGACCAAAACTGCCAAACCGACCGTGGAGCCTCACAAGCAGTACGAGATCCGCGCGATGGTGTGCCCGGTGCCCTACTCCAAAGTGGCTCGCACCAGCTACACCGAAGCTGGCTGGCGCAACCAGTCCTAAGCTTCATCGCGATCATGCAGTATCGAAACCGGCCGCACTTGCGGCCGGTTTTTTTTTGCGCGTAATCAAGCCATCACTCGAAAATGCAAGAAATTAGAAACCACCTCGGGCCCGGTCAATAATTCGCGGATTCCGATATCCACACGACTTGTGCTGAAACTCGATCTGTCTTAACTTTGCGACCGCTTGTGAGGGGCCGGCTGTACAACAAACAATTCCACTGCTTTCAATTACAAGAAGAAAACAGAAAGTTCGTTCACTGCCTTTGCCTTCCCACGGCTTGTCTTTGGTAATCCAACGGTGACGGGGCAACCCGCGCCTCCAGCTTAGGTACACCACGATGATGGAATTTTTTCAGTGGATCGAGGAGTCTGGCCTAGGGATCTACATCCGTGAGGATCCATGGGGCTTCGCCATTGCCTTGTCTGCTCACTCCGTGGGCATGTCATTCGCACTTGGCGTAGTGATGGTTGCAACGCTGCGAGCCTTGAATGTGCTCAAGCAAGTTCCCATCGTCTCCCATGCCAATCTCTACACGGTCGCTTGGGTCGGCTTCTTCATCAACTTGATCTCCGGCCTCGCGCTCTACGCTTCTCACGCTACCGAATATAGCTACCAGTCGGTCTTCATCATGAAGCTCTTCCTGATCATCGTCGGAGGGGTTCTGTTCAAGAAGATGATCGACGCTGCCGCTGCTGATGGCGACAACGCAAGCTCCACCAAACTGTTTGCGTTCTTGTCCCTGGCATCCTGGCTTGGGGCCATCGTCACTGGCCGTCTGATGGCGTATTTCTAAGGAGCTCAGTCCATGACCGACGATTTTCTGAACACTATTGGCGACTCCTTCCTAGGAGAGATGGCACGTGGCTACTTCTGGATGTGGCCGCTGCTGGAAAACCTGCACTTCATCGGCCTGAGCGCACTGATGGGTGGTCTGCTCGTGGTGGATCTGCGCGTGATCGGCATCGGTCCGCCGAAACACATTCCGATGAAACCGGCTCTGTCGCTCATCCCCTTCGTGATGATCGCGTTCGCCATCAACCTGATCACGGGCATCATCTTCTTCTGCGGCGACCCCTTCCGCTACTACTACAACCTTGCGTTCCAGTGGAAGATCGCACTGATCGTACTCGCTGGTGCCAACGCACTGTGGTTCTGGTTCGGTGAGCACGCCAAGTTGAGCGCACTGCCCGAAGGTGCTGATACTCCCATATCCGCGAAAGTGATCGCTGGTATCTCGCTGAGCCTCTGGATCGGCGTGATCATTCTGGGCCGCTTGATCCCCTACCTCGAGTGAGCCGATTCAGCCTCAACGAAAAACGCCGGCAAAAGCCGGCGTTTTTTTTGTTTGTGCAGTGCTTTACTGCCGTTTCACTTCTCATCCTCGCGCACGTTCTGATTCGAAGTACCGGCGAAGAGACGACGCCCATCTTCGAAGGTCACCGAACGGATGTTGCCTGTCGGTGACCCATTGCGCGCCTGCCAGCCTTCGACCTTGAGCACGGTGCCGGGCGGCAGATCTTCCTTGCGCCAACCGCGACGAATCAAACCGTTCGCGGCACTGGTTTCGAGTGCCCAGTTGGTGACCTGACCATTTTCATCCTCGACATCGAGATAGATCCAACCATGCGGGTTGGACCACTTCATTTCCGTGACCTTGCCTGTGAGTTGGATCGGTTTGTTTTCATCGTACTCGGCCGAGAACGAATGATGCGCGAGTGCCGAGCCCGCACTCATGAGCAGGGACAGAGCGGTGAGACTGACGATGTGCTTCATGTTGCTTTCCTCCGGTGCACTCAATTCGCTTGCTGGGCGGCGCGCCATTCGTCGCGCACGTCCTTCAGATGTTGCAGATCATTGTTGTCCTCGAGACAGGCCACTTCGAGCAGTTCGTCTTCGGAACGATTGAACGGCATCTCGATGGTCCAGGGGCGAGTATAGGGAATGGGGTCGCTGATGGTGGCGCGATAGATCACGGTGTTCTCATCTACGGGCGTGAAGGTTTCGCGCACCTTCTGCATGTGACTGATGACGTCGCCCGATTCGTTCAACCAAGCCTTGCCGTTGAAGTTGCTGGATTCGACCACCAGCGTGTCACCTTCCCAACGCCCTATGGAATCACCTTGCCAGAGGCGAATGTCATCCGGCAGATGTTCGGTACGTGTGAGCGAGATCTGCCGCCACGACATGCGTTCGTGCAGCACCACTACGAAATCCTTCGCCTGAATGATGAAGAATGGCGACGGCACATAGTGAGAACGCGGCACACCGGCAACGAAACAATGTGCAGTGGGATCGTCATAGCCACGATGTGGCTTCTCACGATCCAGACGCTCGGCACGCGCCCAATCCTGATATGGCAAGCCGCCGTGCTCGGGATCGACGATCACACCGCGTGAATTGGGAGTGAGGAAACGATTGTCAGCCGACTCCAGACCATAGTTCGCCCCGCCGGCATCGGCCATGTAGTAACCACTGATGTCGGGCGTGCCATCGGGCAGACGGCGAATCGTTCCCGTCGGTTGCGGCAGCGGCAATTCACGACCGGCAGTGGCATCGAAGGCAACGTTCTCTTCCGGAATCGGCGCCGGATACCAGGTGCGTTCGTCACGCTCGAAGTCGCCGCTCAATTCTTCCTTCTCGGCCTGACATTGATATTCCATCAAGCGCACCAGGTCCTTCTGACGCTCGAGCTCATATGAAAGCGTCCAAGGCTCCGAATAAACTTCGGGGTCGTTGATCGTGGCTTCATAGCGAATGGTGTCTTCATCGATCATGCTGTAACGCTCGGTGACGGTGAGCGCAGCGCTATGGAAATTGCCGGAGGCATCAAGCCAACTGCGATCGTTGAAATCCTTCAGCTCGACCACGAGCGTGTCTCCTTCCCAACGCCCACGTGCCCGCCCCATCCACGCTTCCACTCCTTCATAGAGCGAAGGCTCTTCCGTCAACGGAATCAAACGAAACACTTGTGTCCACTGGAAAGTCATCGCGACATGCGCTTCGGTCTGGAAAATCTGGTACGGATAGTCCAGCGCCATGATGCGCGGCACACCAGGCAAGTAGCATTTGTTGAGAGGATCTTCGGCAAGACGATTGGCGAAGTTGGTTTGGCGTTGCGTGACGGCCCACTCCTGATACGGAATGTTGCCCTGCACCACGCTCGCAACGGCGTTCATGTCCCCTGCCGCCGCATTCGTTTGCAGCGCGGCTATCGCGCTGGCTTCCGCTTTCCAGATCCCTTGCAGATCCGGTTTCCCATCTGGAGTGCGCGGTATGTTCTGCGCATACCCCATGGCACACCACAGACTCAACACCAGCCCCGCAATAGCCCGTCCATAAGCGACGGAAGAACGGCTCCGATCGTTGTTAAGACTTTCATTCCCCATTACTGCATCCCCTCATGAACGAACCCCTGGGTTCGATGAATACACCAGTTTCCATAACCCTGGCTTATATAAAGAAGGGGCGAGAATAATCAGCCACCTTACGCTTGTCCAACGCAGACCCTCGTTGTGTAACGCCCCTTCCTGCAGCGTTTTCGACTTGCATGAAGTTTCCTCATTTACAGGCGATGATGCGCTCCGGCTGCATGCGGGAATGGTTGCTCAGAACCAATTGGTTCGCCCTTTTTTCCCGCAGGATGGCGCGCCGCGAGCGGGTTTTCAGCTGGCTCGATTTGGTGTTAGTCTGGCGGCTGTCACTAAACCATAAAATACGAGGGGAATCTCAATGCGCTTACCTATTCGTGGCATGCTCGCTCTCGGCTTGGTGGCCGGGCTTGCTACTTTTGCTTCTGCTCAGGAAGGTCATCCTGCCAAGGGCTCTTGGATTGGCGAATGGAAGGGCAACAGCAACGGCGAGAGCGTGCTGGTGGTGATGAACTGGGATGGCAAGGACATCACCGGCATCATCAATCCAGGCACCGACAACCTGCAGATTTCCAAAGCAGAACTCAATCCTTCCGATTGGTCGATCAAGATCGAAGCCGGTGACTACGTGATCGAAGGCACCTTCGCCCGCCTCGAACTACCCAATCGTTCCATTATCGGCACGTGGCGCAATGGCAATGCCCGTGGCGACTTTGAAATCGTCAGGCAGTAAGCCATGAAGGTTGCTCGCTTCCCCTTTTCTCGTCTGGCCCTCGGCGTCGCCGCGCTGGCGCTCGGCGCATCCGTGGCTCAGGCTCACCACCCCATTCAAGCCAAATTCGATCCTGCGAAGGAAGAGACGCTGACTGGCATCGTCACCTCCGTCGATTGGCGCAACCCCCACGCCCACATCTTCATGAACGTCACCGAGGGAGGCTCCACCCAGAACTGGGCAGTCGAGCTCGAGAGTCCGGTGATTCTGAAGAAGAGTGGCTGGAGCGGCGAAAGCCTGCGTCCAGGCGATCGCATCCGCGTGAGCGGCATCGTCGCGCGTGACGGCACTCGTCAGATCTGGGGCGAAACCGTCATCGACACCTCGTCCAACCGCGAAGTCTACTCGGTGACCTATACGCCGCCCGTGCGTCCCCTTGCCTCACGTCCGGTTCCGCGTTGGCCCGACGGCAGCGTCGCTCTCGGCACCACCACCGGTGGCACCGACGGTTATTGGGCCTTCCCGAGCTCGCACGTACTGGTCGAAGACGGCAAGAACGTACAGTTCGATGGCGACGGCAAGTTGCTCAACCTCAACGATGCCAAGGACGTCGCTCCGCTGCAGCCCTGGGCCCTGGCGCTCTATAGATTCCGCCAGGAGCGCAACCTGCAGGACGACCCGATGTATCTGAACTGCAAGCCGCCGGGAGGCCCGCGTCAGTATCAGAGCGACCTCGGCTTCCAGTTGCTGGAAGACAAGGAAAACCAGCGCGTCTTCGTACTGATGGGCTCTGGTAACCACAACTTCCGCATCATCTACCTGGACGGCCGCGAAGCGACCGGCTCGGTACTCGGCGACGACGACAACCCGCTTTACTACGGACGCTCGGTCGGCCGCTGGGAAAACGACACTCTCGTCGTGCAGACCAGTGGTTTCAACGAGGATTTCTGGTTCAGTAACGGGGGTCTGCCCCACACTGACCTGCTCAGCATGGAAGAACGTTTCACGCGGCTGGATGCCGATACACTGCAGTATCAAGTAACCATCAACGATCCTGGCGCTTACACCCGTCCCTGGTCCGCTAGCTGGACTCTGCAGTGGGTCGGTGGAGAGGATCTACCCCCGTACTTCTGTCAGAACAACCGTCAGTAAACTTTGGTTGAGGAGACTCCCATGAAACTCAAGCTTCTTTCCGGCCTTACCTTATCCAGCCTGCTGCTGGCTGGCGGTGTTGCAGCACACCATTCCTTCACCGCCGAATTCGATGGCGACAAGCCCAAGCAACTCACCGGCATCGTGACCAAGGTCGAATGGACCAACCCGCACGTCTGGATCTACCTGAACGTCAAGGATGAGTCCGGCCAGGTGGTCAACTGGGGTGCAGAACTGGGTCCGCCCCACGGTCTGCAGCGCAACGGCTGGCGCCGTGACACCCTGCAGATCGGCACCGAAATCACCGTGGACGGCTTCCTGGCCCGCAACGGCAGCAACCGTGTGAACGCTCGCACCGTTACCGTAACGGCCACCGGTGGTCGCCCCGGTCAGACCCTGGATGCAGACTCCAGCCAGCGTCAAGGGAACTGAAATGCTCAAACGTACACTGGCCACAGCCATCGCCAGCGTCGCCCTGCTCACCGTGGGCGCGGCATTGGCCCAGCCCCCGCAAGTCGACCAGACACCCGCTGGTCCGGCACCCGTGAATGCCCAGGGTCGCGTCCTGTTGCAGGGCGCGACTCCGGCAGACAAGGGTGTCTGGACGCCTGTGTTCGGCATTCTCGACCCGATCGCACCGGTCGACGTCGTGCCCTTCAAACCCTGGGCACGCGCGCTGTATGACGATCGTCAGAAACACGAGTTGGAACCCCATGCTCGCTGCAAAGCCTCCGGCGCCGCCCGTCAGTTCCTGACGCCCTACGGCGTGGAGTTCGTCGAAATGCCGGCCCTCGGTCGTCTGTACATCTTCGACATCGGCGGTCCGCACACCTACCGCACCATCTACATGGATGGCCGTTCGCATCCCACCGACTTCGAGCCCACCAACTATGGGCACTCCGTCGGCTGGTGGGAAGGCAACACGCTGGTGGTGGACACCGTGGGTTACAACGAAGACTTCTGGCTCGACCGTCGCGGCCTGCCGCACACCGAGCAGTTGCACACAATTGAACGCTTCACCCGCATCGATGAGCGCACGATCGAATACCGCATCACGGTGGACGATCCCAAGGCCTACGACGGTCAGTGGACTGGCGGTTTCAATCTGCGTTGGAACCCGGGCGTGGAACTGTTCGAGTACGTTTGCCAGCAAGCCAACTATGCCCACGAGCTGATGGTGGGTCAGGAAAGCACTTCGGTAGACCGTAGCAGTCCCATCGTGCCGTAAGCGCAAGCTCTCCGCACAAGAAAAAGCCGGCATCTCGCCGGCTTTTTCATTTCTGGGAAATGCTCAGGGTATGAGGAAACGCTGTGTGAGGCCGCCGTAGGCATCGACGCGGCGATCGCGGAAATAAGGCCAGATGCGACGCAGTTTTTCCGTGCGTCCCAGATCGAGATCGGCCACGAGATAACCCGGCGTGCTCGCGTCGGCGTAGGCCAGGAATTCGCCCTGCTGACCGCTGATGAAACTGCCACCCCAGAAGTTGATGCCGGCGCCCTGCCCCGAGGGATCGGCTTCATAACCAACACGGTTGGCCACCAACACCGGTAGATGGTTGGCAACCGCATGCGAACGCTGGATCAAGGTCCAGGCCTGTTTCTGGCGTTCCTTCTCTTCCTCGGTGTCGTTGGGATCCCAACCAATGGCAGTCGGATAGAGCAGCAGATCGGCTCCCGCCATCGCCATCAGACGCGCACCTTCCGGGTACCACTGATCCCAGCATACGAGCACACCAAGTTTGCCCACACTGGTCTGGATCGGCGTGAAGCCACTCTTGCCATCGACGCGCACGGCGTCACCGGGCGTGAAGTAGAACTTCTCGTAGAAGGCCGGATCATCGGGGATGTGCATCTTGCGGTAGTAACCGGCGAGACTGCCGTCGCGCTCGAATACGAGCGCGGTGTTGTGAAATACGCCGGGCGCGCGCTTTTCGAAGATGCCACCGACCAGCACCACCTGATATTTGCGCGCCATCTCGGATAGGCGCTGTGCACTCGGACCATCCAGCGGCTCGGCAAGATCGAACAGCGCCGGATCCTCCAACTGACAGAAGTAATGCGTGGTGTGCAGTTCCTGCAGCAGCACCAACTGCGGTTTCTCTTCACGGCAGAGCTGTTCCAGCAGACGCTCCGTTTCCGCCAGACTCTTGGCCTTGTCGGGCCATGCGGGTTGCTGGATCAGGCCAGCGCGCAGAAGTGAACTCATCTTGGGCTCCTCTAAATTCTGGAATGCCTGTTACTGATCCAGCTTCAGGCTGCCGCGGGGAAGCTGCATCGTAGCACAGTGGGGTCCACCGAACTGGCGGATGAGATTGCCACCGGGCACTGGCAGCAAACGTTTGCCCGGGAAACAGGTGCCGAGTGCGGACAAGGCGAGCTCATCCTGTGCACAACCGAACACCGGCACGAGCACCACGTCGTTCACGATCAGGAAGTTGACATAGCTCGCTGGCAAACGTGCGCCTTCTTCGCTGAAACGTGCTTCCGGCAACTCGATGGCGACACAGCGGTAAGGCTTGCCGTCGGGCTGACGCAAGGCCAACACTTGCTCTTCCATGGCCTTGAGCGCCGGATAGTGCACATCGTCTTGGCGTGAACAGGCGAGATAGGCGATCGTGTCGTGGCTGCAGTAACGCACGAGATTGTCGATGTGGCTGTCGGTGTCGTCGCCGAGCAAGGCGCCTTCGGTGATCCACTGGATGCGCTCCAGCCCGAGCTGCTGCAGCACGAAACGCTCTACCGCAGGTTTGTCGAAATCATTGTTGCGATTGCTGTCGAGCAGACAGTGAGCCGTGGTAAGGAGACTGCCCTGCCCATCGGTTTCGATACTGCCGCCCTCGAGCTCGTAGTCGACGGTAACGAGCGGTGCCTGCCACAGCGCTGCCAGCTGCTGGTTGATGCCGTTGTCGAGCGCGGCATCGTATTTGTCGCCCCAACCGTTGAACTGGAAGTCGAGCAGAGTCAATTGACCTTCGCGACGCACCGACACCGGACCATAGTCACGGCACCAGGTATCGTTGTACGGCACACGCACGAAACGTGGCGCGCGCTGGCAACGCTGGCCCAGCTGGGCGCGAATCTCAGACTCGTGCGCTGCGTCCTGACACAGGATCAAGGGCGTGGCACTGGTGGAAATGGCCGCGGCCAGTTCGACGTAATCCTGCTGAATCTGCTTCAGCCACGGCTGCCAGTCCGTGCTCGCGTGCGGCCACGCCAGCATCACGGCCTCGACCGCTTCCCACTCCGGAATCATGCCTTCGCGAATGCTCATTACTGCCTCACAAAAAAAGGCGCCAAGCTTACCTGAAAACGCCGCCCTTGCTCAGGGTACGAGCACGATACTGCCGGTGGTACGACGCGCTTGCAGATCGGTCTGCGCCTGCGCCGCCTCGGCCAGCGGATAGGTCGCCGACACGTTGATCTTCACCTTGCCCTGCTTGACCACCTTGAAGAGATCGGATGCCACCGCCTGCAAGCGCTGCGGCGTACTGACGTAATCGAACAGCGTGGGACGCGTCATGAACAGAGAGCCCTTCTGCGCCAGCAGCGCAGGGCTGAACGGTGGCACGGGGCCCGAGGCGTTACCGAAGCTGACGAACAGCCCGAAGGGTTGCAGACAATCCAACGAGCCCGGAAAGGTTGCTGCACCGACCGAATCGTAGACCACGGGCAGACCCTCACCCTTGGTGAACTTCTTCACTGCTTTCACGAAGTCGGTACGGGAATAATCGATGACGAGATCGGCGCCGAGCTGACGCGCGAGTTTGGCCTTCGCCGCAGAGCCAACCGTACCGATGACGGTGGCGCCGAGCGCTTTCGCCCACTGCACCATGATCTGTCCCACGCCACCGGCGGCGGCGTGAATCAAGATGGTGTCGTCCGCATCGACGCGGTAGACCTGACGCAAGAGATACTGTGCCGTCATGCCCTTGAGCATCATGCCGGCCACCGTCACGGGATCGAGTCCGCGCGGCACCTTCACCAACTTGCTCTCGGCGATGTTGGCGTATTCGGCGTAGCAACCGGATCCCGCAGTGGCGGAAGCCACGAGATCACCTTCCTTGAAACGCTCGACCTTGCTGCCGACGCTTTCGACCACACCACACATCTCACCGCCCGGCACATAGGGCAGCGGCGTCTGATAGAGCCCGGTGCGGTGGTAGATCTCGACGAAGTTCACGCCGGTGGCCAACACCTTCACGCGCACTTCATCGGCACGTGGTTTACGCAGGCGCTGTTCGACCAGCTGCAATACTTCGGGCCCACCGTTCTTGCTGATGAGGATGGCTCGGCTCGTGAGTTGACTCATGGAAATCTCCTCTAAACGTCAAGGCCGGGCAGTATAGCAACGCGGCCGGTCATGATGCTGTCCACAAATGCGAGCAAGGTCGCTGGTGAGGTGTTTGGGGATACTCGATAATCAGCGGCCTCTCTTGGCGTTCGCGTACCATGGCCATCGATTCCGCAGTCGAAGTTCCTCCATCGCGACAGAAGCACTTCCGCTTGTTGCGGTCGCTGGAGTTCTCGCAGAAGGAAGCCGTTGCCTCTTCGGCGATGACCGCCACCTGCGACAACTTCATGAACGCCTTTGCCCTCTTTCTCGGCGCCACCAGCGTACAGATGGGCTTTCTCACGGCGATTCCGCCGCTCTTGGGTTCTTTCATGCAGTTGGTGTCGGTGTGGGTGGGAACCTGGCTGACACGACGACGTCTGGTGCTGCTCACCGCGGCGCTGCAGACACTGTTGATGTTCGGGTTCGCCATGCTTGCGGCGATGCGCGAACCCAACCTGGTGGAAACGCTGATCTATTGCGTGATTCTGTACCAGGGCACTTCTCACATGATCCAGCCGCAGTGGCGAGCCTGGATGGGCAGCATGGTGCCGCAGCGGCAGCGTGGTCGCTTCTTCGCCGGACGTAGTCGACTCACGATGGGAACCTCTCTTGCCGTGTTCATTGCAGGCGGCATCGTGATGAGCATGGCGGCGCGCTACGAACTCGCCTGGGCCGGTTTCTGCTTCCTGTTCTTCGTCGCAGCGATCGGCCGCGCCTTTTCCTGCTTCTTCCTGTGGAGCATGCACGATCCCGACCCGCATCCGGTCGTCGCCGAATCGCGCCAGTTCTACAACACACTGCGGGTGTTCCCGCAGGCACTGAGCGATCGCACCTTCCGCAACTACACACTGTTCTTCGCCGGCATGCAGGGCACGGTGGCGATCTCGGCACCGTTCTTTGCGGTGTACATGTTGAACGAATTGCACTTCACCTACTTCGAATACACGCTCAACCTCGTCGCCTCGATCGCGACACAATTTCTGATGCTGCGCTATTGGGGCAAGGTGAGCGATCGTTATGGCAGCCGCTTCGTCATGCTCGTGTGCAGTACGGCGATGCCGGCGATTCCGTTGCTGTGGCTCTTTTCACCCGATCAGTATTTTCTGTTGCTGGTACAGCTCGTGTCGGGACTGGCTTGGAGTGGATTCAACCTGACGACGGCCAACTATCTCTACGACATTCGTCCCCACCACACGAACTTCGCCGCCTATGCCGCGATCCAATCGATCTGTGCTGCCCTGGCAGTTTTCGTCGGCGCGATCTTCGGTGGCTATCTCGCCCACGTCGCGCCCGACCTCAACAGTTTGCTGCCCCTGCCCTTCGCCTCTCCGCTCTTCATCGTGTTCATCGCGAGCGGTGTGTTGCGTGGTGCCGTATTGCTCTGGTTCGTGCCGCGCGCGGAAGAGCCGCGCATCAGGACGCGCCCCCAGCTCCTGCAGCTCATCTTCCGCGTAGCGCGCTACAACTCCATCTCGGGCGTGGTGCTGGATTGGCTCACGGTCACGGAGAAGGAGCGTCCTGGCAAACCTGCCAATGAGCCCAACGCGAACACCATCGACCCCTAGCACGAGCTGGACCCTGGCTGCGCCCCTGTTTATGCTCGCGCCCACGCTGGACGCAGCGCCGGACTTTCTGTGGAGCAAGCATGAGCATCCGTGTCCTCATCACTGGTGGCACTTTCGACAAGGAATATGACGAGCTGAGCGGCAACCTCTGTTTCCGCGACACCCATCTCCCGCAATTACTTGCGCTCGGACGTTTTCCACTCGAATGCGGCCTCACCACCCTCATGCTCAAGGACAGTCTCGACATGAACGACGAGGATCGTGCGCTCATCGCGCGTGCCTGTCGTGAAGCCGAGGAACCTCATATCGTCATCACCCATGGCACCGACACGATGACCAATACTGCCGAGGTTCTCGCCAAGGAAGTCACGGGCAAGACCATCGTGCTCACCGGTGCCATGATCCCCTTCGCCTTCGGCGCCTCCGACGCTCTCTTCAACCTGGGTAGTGCACTCACCGCGGTGCAGTTGTTGCCCAAGGGGGTGTACGTGGCAATGAACGGTCAGGTATTTCCCTGGAACCAGGTACGCAAGAACCGTGAGCTGGGCAAGTTCGAAGCGACTCAGCCCTGACAACCACCACAGGAGTGCACATGGACACCGCCAAGGCGCCGCAAACTCTCGAGCTCTTCACCGACTTCGTCTGCCCCTGGTGCTATCTGGGCAATGCGGTACTGAGTCAGGTATTGGAAGACACACCTCTCACCGTGCAGCGCACCTTCTTTCCCTTGCATCCTTCCACACCACCGGAAGGCATGCTGATCTCCGATCTCTTGGGAGGACGTGACGTCGATGCCATCCATCAACGGCTCTATGCAGAGATGGACAAGATCGGCCTGCCGTATGGCGAGCGCGAGTACACCTACAACAGCCGCCTCGCGCAGGAACTGGCGCTGTGGGCAGAAACGCAGAAGGAGGGGCGACCGCTCGATGCCCTGATCTATCAGGCCTACTTCGTTCACGATCGCAACATCGCCAAACCCGAGGTGCTGCTGGCCCTGGTCGAAGAGGCCGGTCTGGATGCAGCCGCAGCGGAGGAAGTGCTGCAGACCCGCAGCTTCAGCACTGCGGTGGACAAGGCCTGGGAACGCGCGCGCCGTTTCGGCATCACGGGAATTCCCACCTTCGTCTATGGTGGCTATGCCACCAGTGGTTATCACCCGCCGGCACAGCTGCGCGAATTCATACACTTCGTTCAAGAAAAACTGGAACACCCGCGCTGATCAGCGCGGGCGGTAGTGGACGCCGTAGGAATCGAGCAGGCGGCCATCTTCCAACAGACGCAGCCCCTTGCGGCTGCCAGTGCCGGTCAACCCACGATTGCAGCTGCGCAGCTCTTTCGCATCCACCATACACTGGATATCGGGCGCTTCCCGCCACCGTCGCAGGCCCCTGCCCTCGCGCCCGAAGGTGAGATTGCCGCTGTCGCGGTCGAAGTCGAGACGATAGGCCGCACCCGTCAGTTCCGACTCGTAATGGCCCAACCGCATGCGCCATGCGGCCAGCACTTCGCTCTCTTGTGCCGGTCGCAACTCGGTGAGAGTGACCACGCTTTCGCCCCGCAAATACCAGTGCCAAAGTCGCTCACCATTCACGGTTTCGATCTTGCTTTCCAGACCACCCGCAACGAGTTGCAAGGCCGACAAGCGACCAAGATTCAAGCCCAGAAAACGCAGCTCCACTGCGTAATGGTCTTCCTGCCGCGGCACCAGGTTCACGCGTACGAAAGGCAGGAAGGGGACATCCAGACGCAGGTTGGAGCGAGTTCGCTCCACGCGGTACAAACCACCGGGACCACTGTAGGTGCCCAGCAATGCAGCGCGGCGTTCCTCGCTCCACTCACTGCTGCGATGACGCGCGTACCCAGGCACGGGCCGCCCCACACTGACCTCGACCATGTGCTGCAAGACCGACTCCGCCGCATCACGCAGCTTGATGCTGCTGAACTCATCGTTGGTGGTGAGTACCACGCCAAGCTGCAACTGCGGCACCGCGGCGAGATAGGTGCGAGTGCCGTCCGCAATGGCGGACTGCGATATCAAGGTGAGATCGGGGCGGCTCGCCTGCCAGGGCGTTGCGACATAGACGCCCATGCCAACACCGAGATTGCCGTCATAAGGTGAACGCTCATGCGCGCTGAAGAGAAGAGCTACGCTCGCACTGCTCAATACCCCCTGCCCGCCCGAGAGCAGCGCCTGCAGCAGGACGGTGGTGTCGTTGAGACTCGCGACCAAACCCGCCGCCGGTAGATCCCGCAAGCGCTCATGCTCGCTCCTTTCGCCATCATCATGCGCATCCGCAATGCCGGGCACCGTGCGGGGATCCGCAGTGAAAAAAGTGTGCTGCAACGACAAGGGCTCGAGGATGTGCCTTTTCACATAGTCGACATAGTTCTCACCGCTCACACGTTCGATCAAAAGCCCGAGCAATACGTAGCCAAGGTCCGAGTACTCGTACACCTCACCAGGCGCGGCGATGAGCGCCACCTCGCCACCATGGGCCAGCACCTCCCGCCAGGCCTCGTCGTCGCCGTGCGCACGAAAGGCCTCTCTACCAGAACCGGGCGCGTAGTAGGCAGGCAGACCACTGTGATGACTGAGGAGTTGGCGAATCGTAAAGTCGGATGTCCACTGGCCGGAATGAGGCTGGAATTCCGGGACATAGCGATTGAATGGCGCATCGAGTTCGAGCTTGCCGGCTTCAATCAATTGCAGCACCGCAATCGCCGTATGGAGCTGGGCAAATTCCTGCTGCGCGATGGGAGTGTCGGCGGTGAACGACAGCTCACGTTCGCGCGACGCCAACCCACCAGTCCGCAGCCAAGGCTGCATTCCTGGCCAAATGACGCCGATGCCGGCACCAGTGAGTTTTTCGTCGCGAAGAAGTGCATCGAGCACGGTGCTGGCTTTTTCGTACACCCCGGCAGCAACGGGATCGACACTTTGTGCAACGACAAAGTGCGAAGCGCCCAACAGCAGCAACCAGTACCACAGCTGGCGGCGCAGAACGGTCAACGAAGTCCCCATCACGTCGTTCACATCCATTGGTTTGGCTGCAGGCACTATCGCATGCCCTCTTCTCGCTGCAATAGCATCACCAAGGAAGCATGAAGGGACGGGAACTCCATCACAGGCTCACCAACCGTGGAGTGCCGCCGATTGACTGCACTGGCAGCGAGCAGGCACAGTAGCAGGCCGAACCGACACACGCATCCCTTTGGGGTCCTGCCCCGTCGAGCAACACATGGACGTAAGACTCGCCACGGCTCTGGTAGTCCCCTCACCTTAGGCAGGGCCGGTAGCTGTCGTTCCAAGGAGTTCGCATGTCCAAGAAGTCTTTTCTCGCGTCCCTTTCTTCCACCCTCTTGCTTGGCCTTTCCTGCAACCTGGCATCCGCTCAACCGAGCCTGACCGATGCCAGTCAGGCCACCGCGCGCCTGAGCGAGATCGACCGGCTTTTCATTCAAAGCCGTCTCGAGCGCTACAACCTCGATACGCTTTGCACCAACCAGAGCGTGGTGAGCGAAGAACCGCGCAACGATTTCCGCAAACTGAGCTTCCAGCAGGGTGATCAGGAAATCCATCTGTTGATCCAGCCCGACGTGCTGCGCAGCGACTTCGTGCTGTTCTATCGCGAGAGCGACGCTGGTTACCTCACCTACTCGCGCTGCCGCACGGCCGACATCCTGCCGGTACTGGCTCTCATTTCGACTTCGGTGGTGGGCGAGAACGAAAACATCCTCACGGTCTCCACGCGCCAGGAAGTGATGGCGCAGCACTCGTTCCTCACGAGTCACGAGCCGAACCGCCTGATGATCCGCAGCGACAACGACGACGTCAGCGACTACTACATGGACTTCACGGTGTCGGCCAAGCACCCGCTGTTCCACAATTCGTCGCTGCTCAACGGTGTCTACCAAAGCATGGCCAACGGCATCGACAACCTGACTGGCCGCGACAACGGTCTCTTCATCCAGCCCTATCTGTCGTTCACCGGCCGCTTCTCACAATACATCGGCAGCCGCGAATCTTCTCCGGTGGTGGCGCGCCGCTTCAACCCGGCGCTGTTCCTGCGCGCCTGGAGTTCTACCAGCAACTATCTCGACATCGGCTTCGCGCATGAGTCGAACGGCCAGAACATCGACAGCCCCGAAGAGTTCGAGCGTGCGGTGCAGTCCTACATCGACAATGGCGAAGATCCGGCCGAGGCGCGCATCTTCGCGCGCGACGACATCAGCCGCGGTTGGGACTATTCGTTCGTCGAATGGCGCAAGGAATGGCAACCGCGTCTCGCCACGCGCCTGCAGTTGCGTCACTACCTGCACAACGGTCCTCTGCAGCATGACGCCGAGGAATACAACGTGTGGGAAGGTGATGGCGAAGCGCTGCGCCCGCGCCGTCAATACGATGGTGTGCTGTTCTCTCTGCAGTACGACTTCGGACGCAATCGTTGTCTCGAAGGCGTGAGCTTCATCTGCTTCCAGAAGATGAGCCTGACGCAGGAAACCGGTTACTCACAGATGTTCGACAACAATACGACCACCTTGGAGTTCACCAGCAACTTCTTCGGTCTACCGATCCAGCTGTGGGGCCGCACCGGTTACAACAGCGATCTCGTCGACTACTACAACCATTCCAGCAGTTGGGGTATCGGCGTCGAACTCTTGAGCCAGTGAGAAGTGCACGTCCCGCCGTACGGCGGGCCGTGCATGAGACTTACTTGAGCTGCTCGGGAATGCAGCCGAAGGGTTTGATTTCCAGATCCGTCGCCGCGAACTCCGCTTCCACTACCGGGAAATCACGCGTGAAGTACACGGGATCGTAATGTTCGATCTCCACCTTGATGGCGTTCTTGTCGGCGTTGAAGCTGATGCGCTCCACGGTGCGCAAGGCGTCGGAGTGCAAGAGCCCCCGCATCGGCTGCCCTTCCACCTCCACGAACTGGTTGAGTACGCCCGGCTTGAAGTGATCGGTTTCCACCACGAGCGTCTCGCCTTCCCAACGCCCACGTGAATAACCCAAGGTCGTCGGTGCCGTGCCTGCGGGCGCAGCGTCTTCGTTCATGTGCACCACGCGCTCGATGTCCATCCATTCGTGCTGGATGATGATGTCGTCGCCACTCTGACGAATCGCCATCGGCGTGCCCGGTGCGAACCAACCGCGGCGAATCGCCACCGGCTCACAACGATAGGTGGGATCGTCGGTGAAGGGGTTGTACTGGGAAATCGCTTCTCTGGCGGCGTCGGTGATGTAGTCCATCATGAACTGCGGACCGCTCGTCGGACGACCGGCCGGAATGATGAGCCAGGTACCGAAGATGGAATCACGCTGCGCCACTTGCGGTGCCACCGGTTGGCCCCGCGGACCATCGACGCTCAGCACCGGACCATCTTCGATCTGCACGGTGTTGAAGAAGCATTGATTCGGATCGCGACGATGCTGCGAGCCCGTCAGACGCACCACTGCGCCAGGGGTAAGCAGATCAGGGTCGATACCGTTGCGGCTGAGCTGAGTCACCCCATGGCTCTCACAGCGCCAGACCTTCGTGCGACCATCGGCGTCCTGCACGCTCACGTGCAGATAGGCATGCGGATTACGTTTTTCGAACTCGGTGACGACACCGGCGATGTCGACTGGTTTTTGCGCGTCGAAATGCGGCGCGAAACTATGGTGTGCGGCCAGTGGCGCACTCACCACCAAGGCTATCGTACAGAACAGGCTGCGTTTCATGATTCCCCCTCCGTGCAGTGCTCGCGTCGGCCGATTCTAAGCGCCGATAAAAAAAAGGGCGATGCACGCATCGCCCTTCGTACTGGTTTCTTGATCTCGCTTATTGCGGCTGGGCGTTGGCATAACGGCCAACATAGGCAGCCTTGGCCACCACCTTGCCCTGCATCGCTGCCATCACGTCGGCGCGGCTGGCACCTTCGGGCAGGTCGAGGTTGGCGTTGAGTGCGTAGAACTCGAACACGTAGTGGTGGTAACGGTCACGGTAGGGAGCCCCGGAGCCCATGTAGCTGGCCTGGCCGCGGATGTTGCTGCCCTGCACGCTGCCGGCAGGCAGCGAACCTTCCGGGATGTTGGGAGACGGAATGTTGAAGGCCACCCAGTGGGTCACGTCGTCGGTGTTGCCACCGATGGCCACTTCGATGTCGTGGAAGATGATCGCGTAGCTGACGGTGCCTTCGGGCGCACCGGTGATGGTGAAGTCCGGCTGCACGTTGTCACCGTGTGAGGTGTATTTGATCGGGATGATGCCGCCGTCTTCGAAGGCGTTGCTGCGCACCTGCATGTTGGGCAGCTGAAAGCCCTGTGCGGCCGCCTGCGAGGCGCTCAATGCCATGGCTACGATAGCCAGGCCCAGGGTAAAGAGTTTTTTCATTGTCGTACTCCTTGATATGGCATGGGTCATTGGGAAGCGCCTGAGGCATCGCCTCGACTGCGGATCATCAGCTGCTCGTCCGAATGATTCGTTGTTGTTGACGTGGGCGCGAGCCGCCGATGGTACCGCACAGCATCGAAAGCAAACCAGTCCACGCCCATGAACAGCCGACTCTACTTAGACCTCAAACTCAACTACTGGTTCAGCGGTTCTGTTTGACGCGCAGCGCGACGAGTTCACCCGGATGGCCGGTCTCACCGACCGGTACCACGATGTACTGCACGCCGTCGATGGCATAGGTCATTGGCAAGCCGGTTTGTTTCGCCGGCAACTCGATCTCGGCCAGGATCTCGCCGGTGGCCTTGTCGTGCGCGCGGAACTTGCGACCGCCATCGGTCTGACCGCCGTACATGCCGGCACCTTCTCCGGCGAACAGCAAGGTCTTCGTCACGAGCAAAGCGCCGCGATCACCATGGCCAGTACGCTCGGGAATTTCCACGCCCTGTAAACGCGGATGGTTACGAATCGCCTCCGGCGTATCGGCGTTGGCGATCATCCACTTGTGCTCGCCCGTGTTCATGTCGATGGCGGTGATGCGACCGTAGGGCGGCTTGATCAACGGCAGGCCGAACGGTCCTTCCATAACGATGCCACGCGACACCATGGCGTAATCGAAGTCGGAGTTGCGTTCATCCTTACCAAGGCCGACTTTCATCGGATGCGAAGTCGACGGGATGTAGAGCATGTTGGTTTCGGGATCGAAGGCCACACCCTGCCAGTTGGCACCGCCACCGAAGCCCGGCATGAACACGGTACCGCCATTGGTTTCCGTCACCAACGACGGCGGCGTGAAGACCGGCCCCCAGGTATAGCCTTCGAGAATGCGCAAGGCTTCGGCCTTGAGCTCCGGCGTGAAGTCGATGAGATCGTCTTCGGTCAGACCGAGACGTTCGAACGGTGCCGGCTTGGTGGGGAATGGCTGCGTCGGTGACAGTTGTTCACCGGGCACCCCATTCTGCGGTACGGGCATTTCCACGATCGGCCACACCGGTTCACCCGTCACACGGTTGAAGGTGTAGATCATGCCCTGCTTCGTCACCTGGATCGCGGCGGGAATTTCCTTCCCATCGACCACGAGGTCGGCGAGCACCGGACCGGTCGGCGGGTCGTAGTCCCACACGTCGTGATGTACGAGCTGGAAGTGCCACAGACGCTCGCCCGTCTTCGCATCGAGTGCGACCAGGCTCTGCGAGAACAGGTTGTCGCCGGGACGATGACCTCCATACATGTCACCGGTTGCAGCTTCCACCGGCACGTAGACGATGCCGCGTTCCTGGTCGGCCGACATCGTGCTCCACGAACCTGCCGAACCGGTGTAGGCGTTGGCGCCGTTGAGCCAGGTTTCGGAACCGAATTCGTTGCCCTGCGGAATGGTGTGGAAGCGCCACAGCATCTCACCCGTGTGCACGTTGTAGCCGCGGATGTTGCCGGCGATACCTTCTTTCGATACTGGCGAACCACCCGAGGGGAAGGTCGCTCCCACCACTATCACATCTCCCACGATCATTGCGGGAGAAGTGCTGCCCACCGGCGCGTTGTTCTTGTCGACTTCGAAACGATCGTCGAGGTTCTCACGCAGATCGACGACACCATCGACACCGAAGTTCGGATCGGGACGACCGGTGCTGGCATCGAGCGCGATCATCTGATAGCCGGGCGTGATGAGGATGAGACGCGTCTTGTTCTCGTCGCGATAGACGGACAGACCACGTCCGGAGTTCACGCGCGGCCCGCGGCGCGTGCCTTCGTCGAAGCGGAACATCCACAGGTATTCACCGGTGACCGGATCGAGCGCGACGACGTCACGACGACGGCCCGCAGTGGTATAGAGCACACCATCCACCATGATCGGCGTAGCTTCGTAGTTGAATTCCGGTTCCGGGCCGTGGTTGGTGGTGTACCAGCGCCAGGCAATCTCGAGATCCTTGACGTTGTCCTTGTTGATGTAGTCGAGCGGCGAGTAATGCGTGGAGTTGCTGTCGCCGTGGTAACTGGTCCACTCGGCATTGATCACACGCTGTGCCGCGGCGGCGCCACTGACGACGGATGCCACACGAACCGGCTCGGTGCTTTCCTCGAGCGCGATGCGGACGAGATCGCCGGCATTGGCGGAAAGCGGTGTATCACCTGCGGGCAGGCCGTTCTGCTGCAGCATGAAGGCCACCAGCGATGCATATTGCTGCGCCGTGAAACCGCCGGGATTGTTCACCGGCATCGTGCTGGCCGTGATCTGGAAGAAGGCGCCGAGCGGCTGTCCTGCCCATTTGTTCCAGAATGCCGCACCAGTCAAAGCCGGACCGGCTTCACCGCCGCGCAGGGTGGCGCCGTGACATTCGATACAGGAACGCGTGTACAAGGTGGCGCCTTCGGCAGCCTGCTGACTGGTGTAGACACCATCACGAGTGGAGGTCTGTGCCTGCGCCGGAAGGCTCGTATGTAAGAGGATTGCTGTGGCGAGTAGCGTGAGGCGAGGCAGGCGCAGCATGGGGACTCCTTTGCGGATGTTGTGTTGATTCAAGGAGGCCGATACTGCGCAAGCCCGGTGGAGGTGTCAACCGGGCTCAGCCGCGGGAGGAAAGGCGCTCTGTTACCTTGGCAAAGCGCCTTGGAACGAAGATTACGCAGCCTTGCGCTTGTTGAAGAGCGGCACGATCAGGCGACGCCAGGACAGCGCAAAACCGGTCCATACCAAAAACAAGGAAGCGAGCGAAGCAAGCCCGGCGATGGTCTGTCCCCAGAAGCCCAACACCTCTCCCGTGTGCAGGAAGCGCGCGATGCCACGCAGACGCTGTGCCTTCGGCGTGTCGGAGAAATCGACCACGTCCACGACCTCACCACTGTGCCGCGAAAGCACCACCGTGTGTCGCAGTTGCGCCTGTGCGCCATTGCCCTTGTCGATTTCGATACGGACCGTTTCGTCACCGGGACGTGGCAAGGTCACGTTCAAGCGGTTCCAACCCTCGCCGCTGTGAGCAATGGCGTTCTCGACCAGACGATCGAGTGGAATACCGGCCACTGCGGGGATGTTGAGGTCACCAGCACTGCCGACGTTGGCAGCGACAGGACCGCGACCACCCTGCGCTTGCTGTCCACCCTGTTCTGGACGCGCCGCCTGCTGGCCAGCTGGACGCTGCGCACCGGGACCACCCGGGCCAGCCTGTTGCTGCGGCACTTCGGCACCGAATACGCGGTACATGAAATTCGCGGCCCAGGGATAGGAAATCACCATGCCGGTGTACACCACCGCCACCAGCGGAATTGCCGACCAGATGCCGAAGATGTGGTGCCAGTGGAAATCACGTGCCTTGCTGTTCGGATAGTCGCCACGGAACAGCAGGCGCACCTTGAACATCGTCCACTTCCAGATCCGCGGCAGCCACAGATACATGCCGCTCAACACCAGAAAGAGGAAAACGGTGTTGCTGATACCGGTGATCTGTCGTGCCGTGGCGCGGCCTTCTCCCTCGACGTTGAACCAGCGATGGAAACCGGTCATCCAACTGAAGAAGCGATTCAACCCGGGCGAGCCCACTTCCATCTCTTCGCCGGTATAAGGGTTCAGGCTCACACCACCTTGGCGGCCGGCGCGGAAATCCACGGGGGCGCCGGGATCGTTGGTGAGAGTCATCGACGCCACCGGCAGGTCCGGGTGCTTCAGGCGTTGGATATCGATCAGTTCTTCCAGTGGCAACTTGGTGCCCTGCTCCGTGGCAGGCACATAGTCCTGCTCGGCCGCCCACTGTTTGATCTGACGCTCATACATCAGGACCACGCCGGTGAAGGACATGGTGAAGACGACGAGGCCGACGGCGATGCCGCAGCAGAGGTGAGTCCAAAAGATGATCTTGCGAAACATGGAGCGATCGCGTCCCGGGATATGGAAAGGGAGAGCGAATCGTATAGAAAATGATAACCATTATCAAACGCCACTTGATGTCATTAGCCACATCGAGGCACCAACACTGCCGACTTTGACGCGGAATCAAGAACGACCAGAACAAAGAAGGTGGCCGGCCAAGCGCTGAGCGCCTGCCGGCCAAGAAGCAGCAAAGGAAAGGTTGCTATAGAAGAAAGAAGAAGGACGTCTCGCCGCGCTAGCGACTGAAGGCCAGACGCACGCCGACGTAAGCCGCAGCGTGGGCAGTGTTGTAACCACGGATCTCGTAGTAACGCTCATCCAACGCGTTCTCCACCCTGCCGTACACGGTCAGCTTGTCGTTGACGCTGTAGTTGAGGCTCAGGTCCAACACCTCGAAGTCGTCCAGCTTGAACATCACATCCCCACTGCCGTCGTAGCTGTTGCGGCTGATGCGGTAGAAGCCATGAACGGCCAGCTTGTGATCGAGCCCGTACCAGGACAGCCCCGCGTTGAGGAGATTCTTCGGCCGGCGCTGGCGCGGCAGACCGTTGGGACGCTTCGTCTCGTTGTAGGTGTAGTTGAAGTTCACGGCCCAGGATTCACCCAGTCCCATCTGAGCGTTGAGCTCTACGCCACGCGAATCACTGACACCGAGGTCCTGCAGATAGCCGCTGTAGTCGGCGAGGTCGAAATAGATCGCGTCCCTGACCTCCTGGTCGAAGTACACCGCTTCCAGATGCAGGCTCTTGGTGAAGTATTCGATGCCAGCCTCCACTCCCCGACTTTTCTCCTGCGCGAGTTTTACCAGCGAGGCCGGGGGATAGGCGTCAGGACTGGTGTTGTAGGCGACCTCGTAGGGGCTCGGCGCACGGAAGCCGGTGCCGTAGCTGCTCTTCAGTTTCAGCGTGCCGCCGTTGTCGAATTCGAACAGATAGGCAGCACTGAAACGGTAGGAGGTATTGGTGCCGAAGTCTTCGTTGTCGTCGTAACGGGCACCGGCGGTGAAAAACAGGTTGTCGGAAAAGTCGCTCAGCGCTTCGAGGTAGTAACCGAGGTTCTCGCGTTCGCTGCCATTGAAGCCGGCCAGCTCGAAGTCGCTCCCGAAGACGAGGTCGAAGCCGGGCAGTTCACGCGCGCTGCCCACGTATTCCCAGCGTTCGAGTTCACCGTCAGCGGTGTAGTAGGACACACCGCGCGCGAAGTTCTCACGCAGGGTGTCGGTGCGGGCATAGCTCAGTGAATGGGTGAAGGCGTCGGACTCGTACTGCAGCGCGGCACGCGAGGCTTCCATGTCGTAGGCACCACGGCAATCGTGAATGGTGCCTTCCAGGAAGCAGCCGTCGTGCAGACTGTCGCCGTCGGTGCGTCGGTGCACGAACTCCGCCCGCCAGCGCTCATTCAGATTCACTCCCAGACGACCGTGGAAGGTAGTGTTTTCGTAGCCGTCGTCGTCCGGCAGCTCGGTATCATCGGTGCGGGTGTTGAAGCCGTCGGTCTTGAAATCGGCCAGCGACACGAAGAAATCAGCGCGCTCATTGCCCCCGCCCAGGTTGCCGCTCAACTGACGCGTGCCATAGCGCCCGCCCTGCATATCGACATTGCCCGCCAACCCGTTCTTGGTACTGCGCGATGAAATATTGAGCACGCCGCCCGCGTCCGCACCGTAGCTGAGGCCCTGCGGACCACGCAGCACCTCCACGCGCCCAATACCGCTGCTCAGCAGGTGTTCCAGCTGCGGCCCGATCTGCGGGCTGGCGGGATCGCTGAGGCGCATGCCGTCGAAGATGGTCAGAGTGCGGAAGCCTTCCTCACCCCTGATGCGCAGACTGGTGGACTTGCCCTGCCCCCCGTTGCTGCTGGTCGCCACCGCCGGCATCTGCCGCAGGATGTCCGTCAGTCCGAGATTGCCGCGCGACTCGATCTCGAACTCCGTCATCACCGACACCGAGGTGCCGATCTGGCGCAGCGAGGTAGGCACGCGGCTGGAGGTGATCACCACTTCCTCGATCAGGCTGGGATGTCCCCCCTCCTCTTCCTGAGCTTCCTGGGCACGAGCAACGGCAGCCGGAACGGCCAGGGTCGTGGCGATGAGCAAGGCGAGAGGTTTGCGCGGCAGATCCATGTGGTTCTCCATGTGGTTTCCTGAAACACCACTTGCAGTGGCGTAAGACTTGTACCGAGTTCCAGGCCGCCCGCCATCGCTGGCTGGCAACGGGTGGCGATATTACTGGCAAACTTAACCGTTACCGCCTTCTAAACAGTTCCCAACAGTTAAGTTAACGATTCGCTAACGTTAATTTAACATGTTGATTTAACTAATATTTTTGTTCAAGCGGTTTTGTGTGTAGGATGCCCCTCCGTTTTCCCGAGAATCAACGTGACTCCACGTCGTCGTCATAAACTGGTCGGCACGATTTTGCTGCTGCCCTTCATCGCCTGGTCCACTACGGCGGTGTTCTTCCTCGTGCGCCCGCGCTACGAGCAGGCCTACGAGAAATTGGAAGTGCGCCATTTGCCGCTCAAGACCGCACCGGCGCTGCAGCCGCAGCCCGATTGGGAAGAAGTGAAGCTGTTCGAGAGCGTGCTGGGCTCGCATCTGCTGGTGCGTACCAGCTCGGGCTGGCAGCACTTCGATGCCACCACGCTGCAGCCCTGGCCCGAGCCGGACCAGCAGGCCCTGATCCGTCTGCTCGAAGATTCCTTCGTCGGCAACCCCGAGCGCTACGGACGGATCGTATCGCTCGACGGCAATGTCGCCACCACGACCACCGGCGTCACCCTTACGTATGACTGGGACACCCTCAGCCTGAGCCAACGCGGCCGCGACACCTACTGGATCAACAAGGTCTACGACATCCATTACCTGGAGTGGACCGGCATCAAGGTCATCGACAAGATCCTGGGGCTCAGTGGTCTGGCGCTCCTCATCTACATGACCTGGAGCGGCATGCAGCTGGCCTTCGGCTGGTCCTTGCCGAGCCGTACCACCCGCCCTGCCCGCACTACTTCACCCCGAGAAGCCTGATGGACCTGAACGCTGCCGGCCTGCTTTACGCCCTGGGCGCTTCGCTGGCGCTGGCCTGGTTGCGCCGGCCCGCCGACCTGCGCTGGTGGGCAGTGGGTTGGTTGTTGGGGCTGGGACTTTTCTGCTCCTGGGGGCTGCGTCCTCCGCTGGTGCAGGTCCCCACCACGCAAGGCGCCCTCACGATGGCGATGGGCATGGGCGTACTGTTGCTGCGCACACCGAAAACCTGGGCGGTCCTCGGTGGCGCGGGACTGCTGAGTGCCGCCTGGACCAGCGCCCTGCAACCGCTCTATCCCACGGCGCTCGCCTCGTTGCTGCCACTGGCCTTGGCCTTGCTGACCGCTTTCCTGCATCTGCGATCCGAGCGCTTCTGCCCTCCCCTCATGCGCCAGGAAGCTTGTCTGCTGCTGCTGGTGCTGGGTCTGGTCGGCGGACTGGTGCCGGACCTCTGGCAAGGTTGGAATTCGACTGCCGCGATTCGCGCCGGCGACATCGTGGATGATCAAACAAGACAATCCATCCAGGTCCCGCTGCTGCTCAGTGCAGCCAGCGTGGTACTGGGACTTCTGTATGCGAGGTGGCGTTACCGATGAATCTGTTGGGGCTTTTGGAAAATGGTCTGTTCGCGCTCGGCCAGGTGCTGCGCTTTCCGGTAATGGCGCTGCTATGGGTGTGCGTGATCGCCGTGTGCTTCATGGCCGGCCACTGCTTCATGGAATATCTCGCCCGCCGCAAGGACCGCGCCGGCTTCAGCATCAAACCCTGGCTGGTACAGGGGCCCGTGCTCGGTGCCGACGACGGTCGTCTGCAGCAATTGCCCGTGCCGTTGCGCCAGCTCACCTCGCGCATCCGTGAACATCATCAGCGCCACGAGCTGCACGAAGGTGGTCTGGAGTTTCTGGTACTCGAAGCCGAAGAGACCTTGCGCCACCAACTCAACCCTTCGCGCATGCTGGTGAAAGTGGCCCCCAGTCTCGGTCTGCTCGGCACGCTGATTCCGATGGGCATCTCGCTCGCCTCGATGGCGGCCGGCAACCTCGAAGCCATGGCGGGTCAGATGGTGGTGGCCTTCACCTCCACCATCATCGGTCTCGCCTGCGGCACTGCGGCCTACGTCATCAACCTGGTGCGTCAGACCTGGACCAACGAAACCATCCGCGAACAACGTTTCATTGCCGAAAAGGTCTTGGGTGAATTGCAGCGCGGCGCCATCACGGAGGAAGCGGCATGAGCAAGTTTCTCGAACTGCCCCGCCCCGACGACACCGACGAAGATCCGCTGTCCGGCATCGCCAACCTGTTCGACGTGTCGGTGGTGTTCATCGTAGGCCTGATGATTTCGCTCTTCTCCGTCTATCGCATGGGCGATCTGATGAATCCCGACACCGAAGTGACGATGGTGGTGACCAACGCCGCCGGTGAGCAGGAAATCATCACCAAGAAGGGCATGGAGATCGAAGCCTATCGCGTCACGCCGGAAGAACTGGCAGGCGGCGACGGTGAACGTCTCGGCATTGCCTATCGCCTGCCCGATGGCCAGGTGATCTACGTGCCCGAGACCGAAGAGGGAGCGCAGTAAGCGATGCGTTGGCTGAGCCGCCTCTTGCTGTCCTGGTTGGCGCTGAGCCTCAGCGTCAGTGCCCTCGCGCAACCGGTACAGCCACCGGAGCGCCCCATCACACTCAGCTATCTCTTTTCCGACGGCAATCTCAGCGGCACGCTCGAAGCCTTCCGCGAACTCCTGCGTGAACATCCCGAACTCGAAGGGACGGTGAATCTCAACTTCCTCACCGAGTCCTTCTACGACAAGGTCGATCCCACTGCCCTACAAAACTCCGACGTGCTCGTGTTCGACATGATGAACCAGGGCATGCTGGATCGATTCAATAACGAACATTCCACTGATCTAATCCGCGACATCGCTGCCAATGAGGGCACCGTACTCGCGATCGGCGTCGGTGTGCAGCCGAAGGAATACTTCATCGAGCAGGGCGCCAAGTGGGACGACCAGGCCATGGCCTACTGGCAGAACGGTGGTCGCGAGAACCAACTGGGGCTTCTGAAATTCGCGCTGCGCGAAGCGGGCATCGCAGGACTCACCCTGCCGACACCACAGCCCAGTCTCGACTTCGGCTATTACTTTCCCGATGCCAACGGTGGTCGTGCCTTCGCCACCTGGGAAGAGTTCCAGAGCTGGCGCGAACAGAACGGTCATTGGCGCGAAGGCGCGCCCGAGGTCGGCCTCGGTTTCTATCGCGCCGCCTATTACGGCAGCGAAACCGAAGTGATCGATGCGCTCATTGCCGAAGTCGAAGCGCAAGGTGCCAATGCCATTCCCTTCTTCGGTTATCCCGACGGTGTCGCCTTCGAGCGCATGCTGCTCGACGAAAACGGTGAAGCGCGTGCCGACGTCGCGCTCTCGCTCCTGATGCGCTTCGCCGATTTCTCAGTGACCGAACAACTCGCCAAGCTCGACATTCCGGTGATCAATACCATCACGCTCTACGGCCGCAGCGAGCAGGAATGGCTGGAATCGGATTCCGGGCTGTCCCTGTTCGAAGGTACCTTCCAGATAGCAGTGCCCGAGATCGCTGGATTGATCGCCCCCACCGTGGTCGGCAGCCGCGAAGAACAAACCGATTCTGCGACCGGTGTGACGATCGTGGTGAATCGTCCCATCACCGAACGCGTGCAGACCGCCGTAAGACGCGCCCTTCGCTTCGTGCGCCTGCAAACCAAGGACAATGCCGACAAGCGCGTCGCCTTTCTCTACTACAACTATCCCGTCGGCAAGGCGAACATCGGTGCGAGCTATCTCAACATCGCCGAATCGCTGTCGAACATCCTCAACGATCTGAAGGCCCGTGGTTACGACCTCGGTGACGCAGATCTCAGCGCCGACACCATCCTCGATGAAATGACCAACAAGGCGCGCAACGTCGGCAGCTATGCACCGGGTGAACTCGACGCCATGATGGCAGAAGGCAGCGTGCAACTCGTGCCGGTATCCACCTATCGCGCCTGGCTGGCGCAACTCGCCCCTGCACTGCGCGACAAGATCCTCGCCGACTGGGGCGAACCCGAAGACGAAGACCTGATGACCGCTGCTTGCGGCAATGAAAAGTGCTTCGTCATCCCGCGCCTCGAATACGGCAAAGTCATCCTGATGCCGCAGCCAGCGCGCGGTTGGGGCGAAGATCTGGAGAAGCTCTATCACGCCGAAGACCTCGCACCACACCATCAGTACGTGGCGGCCTATCAATGGCTGCGTCGTGACGTGGACGTCGATGCCGTCGTCCACATGGGCACGCACGGCACGCTGGAATGGCTCGACGGCAAGGACACGGGCCTCAGCAACGCCGATGCTTCCGATGCGCTGATCGCCGACATTCCCAATCTCTACATCTACAACGTCGACGTGGTGGGCGAAGGTCTCGTGGCGCGCCGCCGCAGCATGGCCACACTCATCGACCACATGGTGCCCTCCTTCGTCGCCGGCGGCCTCTATCCCGAACTCGCCGCGCTCGGTGAATCCATCAACGACTACGACATCAACATCGAGAAGAATCCCGAACTCGCCGAAGCCTTCGCCGGTCAACTCGTGCAGCAGGTGATCGATCTGGGCATCGACAAGGCTCTCGACCTCGAGCTCGCCGGCAAGACCTATATCGAGCATGAGCAAGTGCACCAGATCATGGACTACCTGCTCACGCTCAAAGAGCAGTACATCCCCTTTGGCCTGCATGCCTTCGGGCGTCTGCCCGATGCCGAGATGCGCAAGAGCACGGTCGACGCCATCGTCTCCATCGACCGTTCGCTACTGCCCGATCAAAAAACCATCCTGGCGGAAGAGATGGAACAACGCATCATCGACTCCGCCACTGCCGAATTGGCAAGCCTGGGCTCCGGCCTCGCCGGCGGCTACATCATGGGCAACAGCGGCGGTGAACCGCTGCGCAATCCCGATGCCTACCCCACCGGCCGCAACTTCTACGGCATCGATCCCGACAAGGTGCCGAAAAAAGCCGCCTGGGAACTCGGCAGAAAATTGGCCGATGACATGCTCGCGCAGCATCTCGAGAAGAATGGCGAATATCCGCGCAAGGTCAGCTTCGTGATCTGGGGCGACGAGACCATGCGCCACGAAGGCGTGCTCGAATCGCAGGTGTTCTGGCTGCTGGGCACGCGTCCCGTATGGGACGCACGCGACAAAGTGGTGGATGTGGAAGTGATTCCGTCGCGCGAACTCGGCCGTCCGCGTGTCGATATCGTGATCGCCAGCGCGGCCGAAGGCATGTTCAACAACGTCACCGTACTGATGGACCAGGCCGTGCAGAAGGTGAAGGCGCTGGAAGAAGCCGAAAACTTCGTGCGCGATCACTATCTCGCCACCAAGGCCGCGCTGATCAAGATGGGTTACAGCGAAGAAGATGCCGATCGTCGTGCCGGCGTGCGCATCTTCGACGAGCCGCCCGGCGTTCATAACCTCAACACGTCCAACATCGCCGCCGCCAGCGGCACCTGGGACAGCGACGTCGGCCTCGCCAACGATTACATCAACAAGATGGGGCATGGTTTCGGCAACGGCTTCTGGGGCGAGCCGATGCAGGACGTGTTCAAGCTCGCACTCGATGGTGTGGAGAAGGTCGTGCATTCGAGTTCGACCACACTCTACGGTGCGCTCGATAACGACGACTTCTTCATGTACATGGGTGGCCTCGCCTCTGCCGTGCGCACGGTGAGTGGCGAGCGCCCCGATCTCGTCGTCACCAACACGCGCGATCCGGGAAGACCTGCGATGGAATCGCTCGACAAGTTCATCGGCATGGAATTCCAGTCGCGCTACATCAACCCTGAATGGATCAAGGGCATGCAGGCCGAAGGCTATGCCGGTGCGCGCACGATGGTGGAACTGGTCGAGTACATGTGGGGCTGGGAAGCCACGGTGGACAACGTCGTCGACGATCAGATGTGGCAGGACACCTTCGAAGTCTACGTGCAGGATCGCTACGACCTCGACATGAAGGCCTACTTCGACGAGAACTCTCCCTACGCCTTCCAGGATCTCAGCGCGCGCATGATCGAAACCATTCGCAAGGACTATTGGAATGCGGATGAAGCAACACTGCGTGAGCTGATCACCTCGTACGTCGAATCCGTGCAAGAACACGGCCTCAGCTGCAGCGACATTACCTGCGGCAACCCGCGTCTGCTGGAATACGTGATCGAACAAGGTCAGGCACTCGGCGTCGACGGTGTCGCGCTCGCGGCTTTCCAGGCCGCGCTCGATGCCGTGCTACGTGGCGATCTTTCGCAGTTGGCGGATGCCATGGAAGAGTTTGCACGCGAGAACGATGCCCGCATCAGCGCCATGTATGCGCGCGGTGTGGCGCCGGCGCTCTCCGGCTTCAGAATGGAACGCATCGACGATGGCCGCACTGCGCCGTCCCTGCCCAGCGGCACACAGAATCCGCCCTCGTTGCTTGCACAGGGCTTCGTGCTGCTGGCCCTGCTCCTCTGGTGGGGACGTCGTCGTTCACAGTCGATGAGAGCGACCAGATGAGGATCTTGCTGCTGTGGTCGAGCCTCTCGTGGCTCGCCGCTTGCAGCGGAGAAGCGATAGAAGTTTCTCCCATCGGTGGCGCGGCCTTCGAACCCGATCTCGTCGTCGGTGACGAGCACATCGCAGTGGCTTGGTACGACGCTCGCACCCCTCCGGCGCAGATCCACGTGCGCTTCTACGACAAGCAATTACAGCCGCTGACGGAAGAACGCCGTCTCAGTTCCACCACCCTGCCCGCCTACGAAGCCAGCGCCACTTTCATCGGCGACAAGCTCGCCGTCGCCTGGTACGAAGTGGCACGCAATGGCGAGGCGCGTGTACATCTCGGATCGTGGGATGCACAGGGACAGGAGCTCTGGCACAAGACGCTCACCGACACCGGCCTGCGTTCACGCATTCCGGTACTGCGCACGCACGATGAGCGCTTGTTCATCGCCTGGATCGAGGATTCGCAACCCAATCCCATTTCGCTAGCAGACCCTTCACGTTTGCACTATGCGTGGTTCGATGACGATGGAGAGGTGTTGTATGAAGGCGTCATGGATGCCGCAGCCAGTGCCAATACCTGGAACCTCAATGCGCTGGTACTCGACGACACCACCATGGCGCTGAGCTATCACGCGCAACGCGACACGCAGGCCATCGAACTGCATCTGGCGCTGGTATCGCCGAATCAGCACAAGGTGCTGCGTCTGAGCGCCGACGACGGCAACGACAGTCGCTACCCCGACCTCGCGCTCGATGGCGACACGCTTGCACTTACCTGGTTCGATGCCGTGGAGACACAAAGCGACATAAGGCTGAAATTGTTTTCACGCACCTTGCTGGACACCGAAAGCGCACTCGCACTCGATCGTGATGCGCTCAAGGTGACGAACACACCTGGCGAGTCGATCGGTGCCTACCTGAGCTGGTCGAATGGGGTATTGGGCCTGGCCTGGAACGACGACAGTGAAGGCCAGCATGAGCTCTACTTTCAAAGCTTCGACCGCAGTGGCACGCCGCGCAGTGCCATCAGACGTTTGACGCGCACCAGCACCGCCTCGCTGATTCCAGCGATCGAAGCCTTCGAAGGGGATTTTCTATTGAGCTGGAGCGAAGTCGTACTGAACGGTCACGATTCGCCTCAGGCCACCGTGATGTTGCAACGCGTCAGTCCGTAGACCGACGCGCCGTCTCAGGCGTAAAGGTCGTATTCGTCCGCGTCGCGCACGGTGACGGTGACGAAGTCGCCGACTTCCAGTCCTTCCGGATGTTCGAGATAGACCACGCCATCGATTTCCGGTGCATCGGCCATCGAACGCGCCACGGCGTGATCTTCGTGGATCTCATCCACGATCACGTCGATCTCTTCACCGATCTTCGCCTGCAGACGTGCGGCACTGATTTCCTGCTGCACGGCCATGAAGCGCAGCCAACGTTCTTCCTTCACTTCTTCCGGCACGGCATCCGGCAGGGCATTGGCGGTGGCGCCTTCTACCGGCGAGTACTTGAAACAACCGACGCGGTCGAGCTGTGCGGCCTTGAGGAAGCTGAGCAGCTCTTCGAATTCGGCTTCGGTCTCGCCCGGGAAACCAACGATGAAGGTGCTGCGCAGCGTCAGATTCGGCACGTCGCGACGCCACGACAGAATGCGTTCCAGCGTGTCCTCGGCTGCGGCCGGACGCTTCATCAACTTGAGAATGCGTGGGCTGGCGTGTTGGAACGGAATGTCGAGATACGGCAGGATGCGACCGCTCGCCATCAGCGGCATCAGATGATCGACGTGCGGATAGGGATAGACGTAGTGCAGACGCACCCACACGCCGAGATCGGCGAGCGCTTCACACAGACCCTGCATGTTGCCCTTCACCGGACGGCCCTGCCAGAAACCGGTGCGGTATTTCAGATCCACACCATAGGCGCTGGTGTCCTGCGAAATCACGAGCAGCTCGCGCACACCGGCATTCACCAGACGTTCGGCTTCCTCGAGCACTTCACCCACCGGGCGGCTGACGAGATCACCACGCAGTGAGGGAATGATGCAGAACGAACAACGATGGTTGCAGCCTTCGCTGATCTTCAGATAGGCGTAGTGACGCGGCGTGAGCTTGATGCCCTGCGGCGGCACCAGGTCGATGAAGGGATCGTGACGCACGGGCTGTGGAATCACTTCATGCACGGCACTGACCACTGCCTCGTAGGCCTGCGGACCAGTGACGCTCAGTACCTTCGGATGCACACGCGTGATCTCCTCGGCGTTCTTGCCCATGCAGCCGGTGACGATCACCTTGCCGTTTTCGCGAATGGCTTCGCCGATGGCATCGAGCGATTCCTGTTTGGCGGAATCGATGAAGCCGCAGGTGTTCACCACCACCACGTCGGCATTCTCGTAGCTCGGCACGATGTCGTAGCCTTCGAGCTTGAGCTGCGTGAGGATGCGTTCGGAGTCGACCAAAGCCTTCGGACAACCAAGTGACACGAAGCCGACCTTCTTGCTGTCGCTTTTCACCTCGGTGTTGTTGGTCATCGACTTGCGTTCACTCATGGATGTTCCTGGCCGCCAGGCCTGTCTGTGCGAGACCGCGTGCGGTCTCCTGTATCATCGCGGGTCCATCGACCCGGAGTTGTCTGTTTGAAAACTGGATCCTTGTTCGCCCTTGCCTGCTTGGTCTCGTTGCCGCTGCAAGCGCTGGCGCATCTCGGCCTCGCCGTCACGGTGCCCGAGCACGATGCCGTGCTGGAACGTGCACCTACCCTCGTCCATTTTCAATTCATGGCCACGATGCGACTAACCAACGTGTTGCTGCAGGTCAGTGACGGCGAACGTCGCGGGGAACGCATCGAGCTGCGTCTGCCGCGCGACGACGAAGGGCGTCCGAGCCTCTTCGGCGACAGTTTCGATCTGCCGCTGCCTGCCCTCGAACCCGGCAGCTATGAGCTCGTCTGGCAGGCAGAAGCGCTCAACGGTCAGCTTCTGGTGGACGATCTCACCTTCACGATCACGTCCGAATAGAACGGCGATCGCCTGCATTCTTCAGGGAAGAAAGCCACCCATAAAAAAACTCAGGGCCGGCAGTACCGACCCTGAGTTTCTGCGTACTGCTTATGACAGGCTGGCGAGCATTTCCTGACGGATTTTCTCCAGCTCGGGCGGCAGCGCCTCACCCATGGAGGTGAAGAGCTTGGCCTGATCTTCGAACTCGCGACGGCTGTTCTCGGCGTCGACCGACATCAGCTGTTCGAAGGTTTCCTTGTCATAGGCCAGACCGTTCCAGTTGATGTCGTCGTAGTTCGGCACGATGCCGAATACGGTTTCCTGACCACCGACTTCGCCGTTGATGCGCTTCACTACCCACTGCAGGACGCGCATGTTCTGACCGAAGCCCGGCCACAGCCACTTGCCATCCGGCGATTTGCGGAACCAGTTGACGCGGAAGATCTTCGGCAGTTCCTTCACGCGGCTTTCCATGCTGAGCCAGTGTTTCCAGTAGTCGCCCATGTTGTAGCCGCAGAACGGCAGCATGGCCATCGGGTCGCGGCGGATGGCGGCCTGGTTGTCGGCAGCGGCGGTGGCTTCCGAACCCAGGGTGGCGCCCATGTACACGCCGTGCGCCCAGCTGCGGCTCTGGTAGACCAGCGGGAAGGTGGTGCTCAGACGGCCACCGAACAGGAAGGCGCTGATCGGCACGCCTTTCGGGTTTTCCCAATCAGGGTCGATGCTCGGACACTGGCTGGCCGGCGAGGTGAAGCGGGCGTTCGGGTGAGCAGCCGGGGTGCCGCTTTCCGGCGTCCAGTCGTTGCCGCGCCAGTCGATCAGGTGAGCCGGTTTTTCCTTGGTCATGCCTTCCCACCAGACGTCACCATCGTCGGTCAGCGCGACGTTGGTGAAGATGGTGTTGCGGGTCATGGTCTGCATGGCGGCCGGGTTGGACTCCATCGAGGTACCGGGCGCCACGCCGAAGAAGCCGGCTTCAGGGTTGATGGCGTACAGACGGCCGTCGGCGCCGGGCTTGATCCAGGCGATGTCGTCGCCCACGGTCCAGACTTTCCAGCCCTCGTAGCCCTGCGGCGGAATCAGCATGGCGAGGTTGGTCTTGCCACAGGCGCTCGGGAAAGCACCGGCGATGTAGGTCTTGTTACCTTTCGGGTCTTCCACGCCCACGATCATCATGTGCTCGGCCATCCAGCCTTCGTCGCGCGCCATCACGGAGGCGATGCGCAGGGCCACGCACTTCTTGCCGAGCAGGGCGTTGCCGCCGTAGCCGGAACCGTAGGAAGTGATCTCAAGCGTTTCGGGGAAGTGGACGATATAGCGGTTTTCGGGGTCGCAGGGCCAGGGCACGTCTTTCTTGCCCTCGGTGAGCGGGTAGCCGATCGAGTGCAGGCACTTGATGAACTTGTTGTCATCGAGCAGTTCCAGCACCTTGCTGCCGATGCGGGCCATGATGCGCATGCTGACCACGACGTACGGGGAGTCGGTGATCTGCACGCCGATCTGGGCGATGTTGGAACCGAGCGGGCCCATGCTGAACGGAATGACGTACATGGTGCGGCCTTCCATGCAGCCTTCGAAGAGGCCGTTGAGGCGGGCACGCATGGTGGCGGGATCTTCCCAGTTGTTGGTCGGACCGGCATCTTCCTTGCGCTCGGAGCAGATGAAGGTGCGGTCTTCGACGCGGGCTACGTCGCGGGGATCGGAACGGGCGAGGAAGCAACCCGGGCGGAGTTTCTCGTTCAGCTTGATGAAGGTGCCTGCTTCCACCAGCTCAGCACACAGGCGGTCATACTCGGCCTGGCTGCCATCGCACCAATAGATGGCTTTGGGGCGGCAGAGGGCAGCGACTTCGTTCACCCATGTAGTGAGATTGGTATTGGTGGCTTGCGCTTTCTGAGACTCCATAGTTCCTAACACTCCAGAGTTGGGGGTGAGATACCCGTTGTGCTGCGGTTACGACGATCCGTTGGGAGACGAGGGCAAGCGAGACGACGAAACGACAGCGGCCGAAAAATGAGTCGCACATTTTAGTACTAAGTCAACCCGTTTTCCCACCCATAGCCCTATGTTTTGCGACAACTTTATCCAGGCGCGGCGGGCCTTTGGGCCTTTGATCTGGATCAAAGGGAGGGGCATCGCGCTGCCCTCAGTTTTCCCTTTCGGGGCGCGGCCCCTGGTGCTAAAGTGCCACCCTTTTTTCGACCCCCGGAAGAGATAGTCCATGAGCAGCTACAAGATCGCCCTTCTCGATGGCGACGGCATCGGCCCCGAAATCATGGCCGAAGCCGTGAAAATCCTGCGCCTGGTGGAACAACGCAACCAGGTAAGCTTCGAACTCACCCACACGCCCTTCGGCGCCTCCGCCTGGTTCGAGTGCGGTAACGCCTTCCCCGATTCGACGAAGGCCGTGTGCGACGCCGCCGACGCCATCCTCAAAGGCCCGATCGGCCTCAGCCACGAAGAATCCAAGAAGATCCCGGTGGACCAGCAGCCCGAACGCGGCGCCCTGCTGCCGCTGCGCCGCCGTTACAACACTTACGCCAACTTCCGTCCGGTGTACCTGCCCAAGGGCCTGGCCCACTTCTCCCCGCTCAAGCCAGAAATCATCGGCGAAGGCGTCGACATCATGATCATCCGCGAGCTCGTGGGTGGCCTGTACTTCGGTAAGAAGGAAACCGGCGTCAACGCCGACGGCAAACGTTACGTGGCCGAGGTGCTCGAGTACGACGAAGACCAGATCCGCGCCATTCTCAAAGTGGCCTTCGAAACCGCCCAGAAGCGCAAGAAGGTGCTGCACAACATCCACAAGTCCAACGTGCTGAAGTCCAGCGTGCTGTGGAACGAGATTCTGGAAGAAGTCCGCAAGGACTACCCGGACGTCAAGGTGGAACACATCCTGGTGGATGCCGCTGCCACCTATCTGTGTCTCAAACCCACCATGTTCGACGTGATGGTCATGGAGAACATGTTCGGCGACATCCTGTCCGACCAGGGTGGCGGCATCCTCGGCTCGCTCGGCCTGATGCCCTCGGCCTGCATCGGTCCGGAGAAGGCCTACTACGAACCGTCGCACGGTTCGGCCCCGGACATCGCCGGCAAGAACATCGCCAACCCCTACTCCATGATCGGCTCCGTCGCGATGATGCTCGAGTTCAGCTTCGGCATGAGCAAGGAAGCCGCCAACCTGTGGCAGGCGATGCAGAGCGTGTTCGCGGCCGGTTACTCCACGCCCGACCTGTCCAAGCCGGGCAGCGGCGTGACCATGATCAGCACCAGCGACTTCGGCGACCGCGTGGCCGAAGCTCTGGCCGCCCTCCCGGTATAAGTTCCGTTTGCGCGGGACTT
>CALEJT010000078.1 GCA_937898685.1 uncultured Gammaproteobacteria bacterium
GCCACACGCGACACGTCGCGGATTTCGTTGATGATGCGATTTGATACCAGTTCGAGTAGCTCGTAGGGAAGATGTGCCCAGCGTGCGGTCATGAAATCGATCGTTTCTACCGCTCGTAAGGTGAGCACCCAGGAGTAGCGGCGTGCGTCACCGACGACGCCGACGGATTTGACGGGAAGGAATACAACGAAGGCCTGGCTGACTTTGTCGTACCAGCCGGCGCGGCGGAGTTCCTCGATGAAGATGTGGTCGGCCAAACGCAGGATGTCGCAGTACTCCTTGGTGACTTCACCGAGCACACGTACACCCAGGCCGGGACCGGGGAAAGGATGGCGGTAGACCATCTCGGGAGGCAGGCCGAGTTCGACGCCAATGCGGCGCACTTCGTCCTTGAAGAGTTCACGCAGCGGTTCTACGAGGCCCATCTTCATGTCTTCGGGCAGACCACCTACGTTGTGGTGCGATTTGATGACGTGCGCGGTGCCGTGCTTGGCCTTGGCGCTTTCGATCACGTCGGGATAAATCGTGCCTTGCGCGAGCCATTTCACTTCGCCGAGTTTGGCGGCTTCGGCATCGAACACTTCGATGAAGGTGCGGCCAATGATCTTGCGCTTGGCTTCGGGTTCGCTCACGCCTTTGAGGCGACTGAGGAAGATGTCTTCGGCGTCGACACGAATGACCTTGATGCCCATGTTGTCGGCGAAGGTCTTCATCACCTGGTCGCCTTCGTTGAGACGCAAGAGTCCGTTGTCGACGAACACACAGGTGAGCTGATCACCGATCGCCTTGTGCAGCAGTGCTGCCACCACCGAGGAATCCACACCACCGGAAAGACCGAGCAGCACCTGATCCTGCCCTACCTGCTCGCGCACCTTGGCGATGGCGTCGTCGATGATGTTGGCGGGAGTCCACAGCCGCGCGCAGCCACAGATTTCGTGTACGAAACGATTGAGGATTTCCTGCCCTGCCTTCGTGTGCGTGACTTCGGGATGGAACTGCAGGCCATACATGCGACGCGTAGCGTTCTGCATCGCTGCGATCGGGCAGCTCGGCGTGGCCGCGCTGATGCTGAACCCTTCGGGCACACGTGTGACCTTGTCACCGTGGCTCATCCACACGTGCTGGAGAGTCTTACCGTCCTGTTCGATGGCGTGCTCAAGGTCGTGCAGGAGCGGGTTGCCGTCGCCGAGCACTTCCACTTCGGCATGACCGAATTCGGAATGCGTGGAGCCTTCGACCTTGCCGCCCAATTGTTCGGCCATGGTCTGCATGCCGTAGCAGATGCCGAGGATGGGAAGCCCGCTGTTGAGAATGTAGTCGGGAACGCGCGGCGAATTGTCGAGGTTGGCGGATTCGGGGCCACCGGAAAGGATCACACCCTTCGGGTTCAGCGCTTTGAACTCGGCCTCGGAGATCGAGTAATGATGCAGCTCGCTGTACACGCCGGCTTCGCGAACGCGGCGGGCGATGAGCTGAGTGTATTGGGAACCGAAATCGAGGATGAGGATGAGCTGTTCGTGGATGTTCATGACGTCCGGTGAGTGTGTGTTGGAATTGTTTGGCCGAAGAGCGGACTGCGGTTCAACCCGTCTTCACGCATCGAGCGCGCCGCTGAGCAGTCGGTGTCGATGCGGCTGCTCGTAAGCTGTGCCCTACTCCAACCATCACCGACCTTGTCATCGCGTGGATCGACGTGGATCCACATCACCATACAGCCGCTTGCCGAGCCCACCTCGTTAGAGCAAGAGCGAGACAAGCCATTGGTCATTCGCTTCGATCAGCCGCAACTTGGGCTTCGCCTCGATTCCAGCCGCTCGGCAAAGCCGTGCTTCGCTTCACCCAGTCGCGCGCAGAGCTCGCGCCGCTCGGGCGGGAGCGAGCCAAACCATTGGCGCGCTCCCTACTCCCTTAGCCGATGCGGTAATTCGGCGCTTCCTTGGTGATGCTCACATCGTGGACGTGGCTTTCGCTGACGCCGGCGGAGGTGATCTTCACGAACTGGGGTTTGACGCGCATTTCTTCGATGGTGGCGCAGCCGGTCAGACCCATGGCGGAACGCAGACCGCCGGTGAGCTGGAAGATGATGGCGGACATCGGGCCTTTGTACGGTACGCGGCCTTCGATGCCTTCGGGCACCAGCTTGGCGGCGCCGCTGTCGAGAGTCTGGAAGTAGCGGTCGCTGGAGCCGAACTTCTTGTTCATGGCGCCGAGCGAACCCATGCCACGGTAGGCCTTGTAGCTGCGACCCTGATAGAGCTCGACGTCGCCAGGTGCTTCTTCGGTACCGGCGAGCAGCGAGCCGATCATCACGGCGTTGGCGCCAGCGGCGATGGCCTTGGCGATGTCACCCGAGAAGCGGATGCCGCCGTCGGAGATCAGGGTGATGTCGGTGCCTTTGAGTGCGTCGGCCACATTGGCCACTGCGGTGATCTGCGGCACGCCCACACCGGTGACGATGCGCGTGGTGCAGATGGAACCGGGGCCGATGCCCACCTTCACGCAATCCACACCGGCTTCGGCCAGGGCTTCGGCGCCCTTGGCGGTGGCAACGTTGCCGCCGATCAGTTGCAGATTGGGGAAGGCTTTCTTGATCTGTGCGATGCGGTTGATCACTTCCTGCGAATGGCCGTGCGAGGTGTCCACCACCACCACGTCCACACCGGCATTCACCAGCGCCTGCACGCGTTCTTCGGTGTCGGGACCCGTGCCCACGGCAGCGCCGACGCGCAGTTGACCGAGCGCGTCCTTGCAGGCGTTGGGGTGATCTTCGGCTTTGCGGATGTCCTTGAGCGTGACGAGACCTTTGAGCTGGAAGGCATCGTTGACCACCAGCACCTTCTCGATGCGGTGCTTGTGCATCAGTTCTTTGACTTCTTCGAGGCCGGCGCCTTCTTTCACCGTCACCAGACGTTCGCGCGGCGTCATGATCTTGGAGACGGCCGCGTTCATGTTGGTTTCGAAGCGCACGTCACGCGAGGTGACGATGCCGACGAGGTTGCGGCTTTGTTTGTCTTCGACTACCGGCAAACCGGAAATGTTGTGTTCGCGGGTGAGTTCCAGCAGGGTGCGGACGGTGGTGTCCGGCGTGATGCAAATGGGGTCGGTGACTACGCCACTTTCGAACTTCTTGACCATGCGCACTTCGCGTGCCTGGTCTTCGATCGACATGCTCTTGTGGATGATGCCCAGACCACCTTCCTGCGCCATGGCGATGGCCAGACGTGCTTCGGTGACGGTGTCCATGGCGGACGACACGAGAGGGATGTTCAGGGAGATGGCGCGGGTCAGACGTGTTCTCAGGTCAGCCTGGTTGGGCAGTACCAGCGAGTGGGCCGGCAGGAGGAGGACATCGTCGAAAGTGAGAGCTTCTTCTACAACACGTAGCATAGTGATTTACCTGAAACCTGCGGAACCCCTGTTTCGGGAAATCGGCGCATTATAGACGAGAGGGGCCCCGGCGGAAACTGCGGATGTGTCTGCGTCACGCAATCAATGCCGCAGACAATTGAAAAAAGCGGCCTTGCCGACCCCGCTCAGGGCCGTTTGAGGCCAGGACGACGTACGCGATCGGCAGGATCGATGATCTCGAGATCGAACAAGCCGCGCTTGCGTTCTTCTTCCTGTTCGGCAGCGGGTGCGGCTGCGGGAGCGGCAGAAGAAGGTGCTACGGGAGTGGAAGAGACGGCGGGCGTGCTTTGTTGGAATTCGACACAGACGGTTTCGGCGAGTTGGGCGAGTTCGGTGCGATCGGCGGCGGAGAGAGAACCAATGCCTTGTTCGGTGGCGCGCAGTGCGAGTTCGCGGCCGAGTTGATTGCAGGAGATTGCCGATTGCGCCTGTGCCGCAACCGGCAGCACACAGCTCAAGGCGGTGAAGAGCAGGATGTGGGGATGGACTTTCACGGGGGACCTCCAAAAGACGACAGGTTCGCAGCATAACGGAATCATCCTGTGCTGTAACCCGGACCGCGAAGCGCCTATCATCGGCCACCATGTCCAGCCATTTTCCTTCGCGTTTTGCTTCCGATGACTCCCGCGTGTTGACGGTTACGCAGCTCAACCGTCTGGCGCGCCAGCTCCTCGAAGATCACTTTCCCGCCGTCCTCGTGGAAGGCGAAATTTCCAACCTGGCACTGCCCTCTTCCGGCCATTGGTACTTCACCTTGAAGGATCCCTCGGGTCAGGTGCGTTGCTGCATGTTCCGCAACCGCAACATGTTCGTGCGCCTGCGTCCGCGTGACGGCATGAAGGTGTTGGTGAAGGCCAAGCTGAGCCTGTACGAAGCGCGCGGCGACTATCAATTGATCGTCGATACCTTGGAAGAAACCGGCGCCGGTGCCCTGCGCCGTGCCTTCGAGCAGCTCAAGCAGAAGCTGTTCCAGGAAGGGCTCTTCGCACCGGAACGCAAATGCCCCATCCCTGCCCTGCCGCGTCACATCGCGGTGATCACGTCGCCGACCGGCGCTGCGATTCGCGACGTGCTGAGTGTGCTGCGGCGCCGCTTCCCTGCGATTCCTGTAACCATCGTTCCAGTACAGGTGCAGGGGCAGACTTCGGCCGCGGAATTGAAAGCAGCGGTGGAGCTCGTCAATCGCAGAGAAGGCTGTCTTGCCGATGTGGACGTGATCCTGCTGACGCGTGGTGGCGGATCGCTCGAGGATTTGTGGAGCTTCAACGACGAGGCCTTGGCGCGTGCGATCGCGGCTTCGGAAATTCCCGTGGTGAGCGCAGTTGGACACGAAGTGGACTTCACCATTGCCGACTTCGTGGCCGACGTACGTGCCCCGACGCCTTCGGCCGCAGCCGAGCTCCTCAGTCCGCATCAGGCCGAGTACCGGCAACTGCTGCGCAATTGGGAGCAACGGCTCTATGGGCTGTGGCGTGCACGACTCGGACAGTTGCAGCGACAGCTTGCGGCCGTGAGTCGTTTGCTGCGGCATCCCGGCCGCCGTTTGCAGCAACAGGCACAGCGGCTCGATGAACTCGAAGTGCGTTTGCGGCGTGCAGTGGTTGCGCAGCACAAGCGTTTGGAGCGGCGACTGCAATTGGCACTGTTGCGTTTGAAACAGCAGGCGCCGGCGCAGCGCATCGAGCGCCAACGACAACAACTGCAGCAGCAACTTGAACGCCTGCATCGTGCGATGCAGCATCAGTTGCGCTATGGCAAGCAACGTTTGGCGGCAAAGAGCGAGGCGCTGCACAGCATCAGCCCACTGGCCACCTTGAGCCGTGGTTACAGTTTGACGCGCGATGCCGAAGGCAAGCTCGTGCGTTCGCACACTCAGGTGGCGCCCGGCACCACCATCGAAACCCAATTGGCCGAAGGCAGGCTCTTCAGCCAGGTTCTGCGTAGCGAGCCGCAGTAGTATCAGGGCAGTGACGCATCTTTATATTTCGTTAATCGAGATCCCTTACTTTCAACCAGCTGCATAGGCGAAGCGCACCGTGACGACGAAAAAAGCACCCACCAAGAAGAAGGCTCCGAGCAAGAAGTCTCCCAGCACCGCAATTCAGAACATCCGAGGGCTGGACATCTATCCGCCGAAGCATCCCACCATCCAGAAGATGCTGGCCAAGCCCGATGCGCCGGAAATCCACGGCGACAAGGTGTGGTTCTCGAGCTACTTCATCATGGACTTCCTCGATGCCAATCCGCCGGCACCGAAGACGCGCATCATGGAAATCGGCTGCGGCTGGGGCCTGCTCAGCATGTACTGCACCTTGAACTTCAACGCGCGCACGCTGGCGGTGGATGCCGACAAGAACGTATTCCCCTTCCTGGAACTGCACGCCAAGCGCAACAAGGTGAAGGTGAAGACCAAGGCGAGCCGCTTCGAAAATCTCAAGCCCTCGGTGCTGTCGAAACAGGACATGATTCTCGGCGGCGACATCTGCTTCTGGGACGAACTGGTGGAACCGCTCCACACCCTGATCGTCAATGCGCTTTCCGCCGGTGTAAAACGCATCATCATCGCCGACCCCGGCCGTCCGCCCTTCCTGCGCCTCGCGCGTCGTTGCAAGCGTCTGTACAAGGCCAAGCTGAAGAACGTGAGCATCACCAAGCCACGCAAGCACGAAGGCTATCTGTTGATCATCGACAACCCGAACGCCACCGCCACGAGCCAGCAATGAGACCATGAGCTCCGACACCCCGAACCTGCGCAGCCCCGAGTACTACCTCAACCGAGAACTCAGCCTGCTCGAGTTCAACCGGCGGGTGCTGGCGCAGGCGCGCGATGCCGAGATTCCGATCCTGGAACGGCTGTTCTATCTCTGCATCGCCAGTTCGAACATGGATGAGTTCTTCGAGATCCGTGTCGCGGGCTTGAAGCAGCAGGTCGAATACGGCAGCGGGCAGCGCGGTGCCGATGGGCTGAGTCCGGCCGAGCAGTTGAGCAGGATCAGCAAGACCGCGCATGAGCTGGTGGAGGAACAGTACGAGGTCCTCAACAAGCAGATCCTGCCGGCGTTGGCCGAAGCCGATATCTGCATCCTGCTGAGCAAGGACTGGAATCAGAAGCAGAAGGAGTGGATCAAGAACTACTTCAACCGCGAACTGCTGCCCGTATTGAGTCCCGTGGGACTCGACCCCGCCCATCCCTTTCCGCAGGTACTCAACAAGAGCCTCAACTTCATTCTCACGCTCGAAGGCAAGGATGCCTTTGGGCGCAATTCCGCCGTCGCCATCGTGCAGGCGCCGCGTGCATTGCCACGTTTGATTCGTCTGCCGAGCTCCTGCAGCTCGCATGAATATGACTTCGTGCTGTTGTCGTCGATCATCTACCGTCATGCGGCAGACCTCTTCCCCGGCATGAAGGTCACCGGCTGCTATCAGTTCCGGGTGACGCGCAACGCCGATCTGACCGTGCAGGAAGACGAAGCCGATGATCTGATGCACGCCATCGAAGGCAAATTGCCGACGCGCCGCTTCGCGCGTGCCGTGCGCCTCGAAGTGCAGAAGGATTGCCCGCAGGACATGATCGAGTTCCTGCTGCAGAAATTCAGCCTGCAGTACAGCGACGTCTATCAGGTCGATGGTCCGGTGAATCTCAATCGCCTGATGCAGATTCGTGACGTGGTGGAGGAACCATCGCTGCGCTTCCCCGACTTTACGCCTACCGTGCATCACCGTATCGCGAAGTCGACGGATCTGTTCGAGACGATGCGCAAGGATAACGTGGTGCTGCATCATCCCTTCCAGTCCTTCAACACCATCGTCGACTTGCTGCGGCAGGCAGCGGCCGACCCCAACGTGCTGGTGATCAAGCAGACGCTCTATCGCACGGGGGACGATTCGAGTGTGGTGGACGCACTGATCGAAGCAGCGAAGGCCGGCAAGGAAGTGACGGTGGTGATCGAGCTACGCGCGCGCTTCGACGAAGAGGAAAACATCGAGCTCGCCAACGAACTGCAGATGGCGGGTGCGCATGTGTCCTATGGCGTGGTGGGTCACAAGACGCACGCCAAGATGCTGTTGATCGTGCGGCGTGAAGGAAAACACCTCAAGCGCTACGTGCATCTCGGCACGGGCAACTATCACGCCGGCACGGCGCGGCAGTATACGGACATTGGTTTGCTGACCTGCGACACGGCGTTGACGGAAGACGTGCAGAAGGTGTTCCAACAGCTAACGGCGATGGGCAAGCCGGGCAAGCTGAAGAAGCTGTTCGAAGCGCCGTTCCGGTTACACAAGACGATCCTGGAGCTGATCCAGAAGGAAGCGGACAACGCGGCCCAAGGCAAGCCGGCGCGCATCATCGCCAAGATGAATGCCCTGGTTGAGCCGAGCATCATCGAAGCGCTCTACAAGGCGTCGCGCGCCGGAGTGCGAGTGGATCTGATCGTGCGCGGGATTTGTTGTTTGCGTCCGGGAATCAAGGGGGTGTCGGACAACATCCATGTGCGTTCGATCGTGGGGCGTTTTCTCGAACATTCGCGCATCTACTACTTCCACAGCGGCGGCGATTACAAGTTGTTCTGCTCGAGCGCCGACTGGATGGACCGCAACTTCTTCCGCCGAGTGGAGGTGTGTTTCCCGATCGAGGACAAGCGCAAGAAGAAAAAGATTCTCGAGGAAGGTTTGCTCAACTACCTGCAGGACAATACTTCGAGCTGGGTCCTGCAGAGCGACGGCACCTACAAGCGCTGTGCCCCCGGGCAGAACAAGCCCCGCAACGCGCAGCAGTGGTTGTTGGAGCATTACACCGAGTAGTCGTTGGCAGTTTGGGGTGAATGTAATCAACCCCAACGCGCGCCATACGACGGTTCGTTCCGCCTCAAACCTGCCATGTTGGGCTTTGCCTGCGGCTCACCGCCAACCTACGCGTGCATACCTCATCTCGTAGATTGGTCGAACTCGTAAGGGTGAGGCCAGATGGGATGCCGAAAGCCAAGTTGCCACATTGGCCATCGTCTGTCGGGCTTCACTTCGTTCAGCGCAACCGACGTGGGGACGAGTTCAACCCTCAGCGCTCGCGCACCAACTCCACGAAGCGCGGGAGAAGTGCGCTGGCTTGGGGGGTGGGTTCGACTTCTTCCATCAGGGTAACGGGATCCAAACCCTCTTGCTGCAACGCGGCGGCGCGGAGTGCGAGGTATTTGCGCATGATGTCGGTGTTGAATTCGGGGTGGTATTGCACGCCCCAGGCGTAGGGCGCGAAGCGGACGGCGTGATGAGGGTCGAAGTCGTTGCAGCCCAAGATCTCGGCGCTTGCGGGCACCTGCAAGGCGCTTTGGCTGTGCGTGGTATGGGCGCGATAGCGCAGCGGCAGGATCTGGAACAAGGGGTCGTCCTGCGCGGGGTCGGTGCCGTCGATGAACTTGGTGCCGATCTCGCGGCCGCGCGGGTTGTAGTCGACGCGGCCACCGAGCGCATGAGCGAGCAATTGATGCCCGTAGCAAATGCCGAGCGTCGGAATTGCGCGCTTCACGGCTTCGCTCAACCAGGCAGCACTGCGTTCACTCCACTCCTGCCGGTCGGTGACCATCGCGGGCGAGCCCGTGATCACGATGCCGCTCACTGCCTCGAACGGTGGTAACTCGGCACCGGCGCTGACCTCGCAGCAGAACCAATCCTTGTCGGACAACTCTGCCGTACGTGCGATCCAATGTTCGAAGTCGCCCCACTCGCGTGGAATACCGGCGATGGTGGTGCCGGTCTTGAGGATGCAGAACGGCTTCATCGACGACTATTTCTTGCTCTTGCGCTCGCGCAGATATTCGCGGTTCTTGAGGATGCGGCGACGTCGCGCGACCTGGCGATAGTCCATGCCACTCTCTTCCGCGGTGTAGGGGTTTTCATCGCTGCGCAGCTCGATGCGCACGGGCGTGCCTTCCAGCCGCAGCAACTTACGGAAGCTCTTTTCCATGTAGCGCACGTAGGAATCCGGCAGCTTCTCGGTTTGCTTGCCGTGAATCACGAACACCGGCGGGTTGTGCCCCCCGAGGTGCGCATAGCGCAGCTTGATGCGGCGGCCGTTCGCGAGCGGCGGCTGGTTGAGCATGGTGATGCGTTCCAGTGCCTGCGTGAGACGTGCGGTGTTGATGCGCTTGAAGGCGGACTCATAGGCCGCGTGTGCCGAATCGTAGAGGTTGCCCACGCCCGTGCCATGCAGCGCCGAGATGAAGTGGATGCGCGCAAAGTCGACGAAGGTGAGCTTGCGACGCAGATCCTGCTTGATCTGATCGCGCTCGAATTCGTCCATACCGTCCCACTTGTTGAAGGCGATCACGAGGGCGCGGCCGCTTTCGAGCACGTAGCCCAACAGATGCAGGTCCTGCTCGACGATGCCTTCACGCGCGTTGAGGAGCAGGATGACGACGTGCGAGTCCTGAATCGCCTGCAGCGATTTCACGACGGAGAATTTTTCGACGAGTTCGACCGTCTTGCCGCGTTTGCGGATGCCGGCGGTGTCGATCAGCGTGTAGCGTTTGCCGCGGCGTTCGAAGGGAATGTAGATGCTGTCGCGCGTAGTGCCGGCCTGGTCGAACACCACCACCCTCTCCTCGCCGAGCATGCGGTTCACCAGCGTGGACTTGCCCACGTTGGGACGACCGGCGATGCAGATCTTGATGCCCTGGTCGCGCTCTTCCTCGGCCGCTTCTTCCTCGCTCAGTTCTTGTTCCGGGAAGCGCTCCATCACGGAGTCCATCAGCTTGTGGACACCGCGGCCCTGGCTCGCTGCGATGGGAGTGACTTCGCTGAAGCCGAGCGCATAGAACTCGGCCATGGCCTGATCCTGATCGAGACCGTCGATCTTGTTCACCACCAGCATCACGGGTTTTTGCTGACGCCGCAGATGTTCGACGATGAAGTGATCGCCCGGCATCAGACCTTCGCGCGCATCGACCAGGAAGAGCACCATGTCGGCTTCTTCGATGGCGAGCAGCGACTGCCCTGCCATCACGGTATCGATGCCTTCTTCGCCGCCGGCGATGCCACCGGTGTCGATGACGATGGCGCGGCGTTTGCCGTGGCGCGCTTCACCGTAGAGACGGTCGCGCGTGAGACCGGCGTAATCGGCCACGAGCGCATCGCGGCTGTTGGTCAGCCGGTTGAAGAGCGTGGATTTGCCAACGTTGGGACGGCCGACGAGGGCCAATACGGGAGTCATGCGATTTCCAGCCGATACGATACCGGCATCAATGAAAGTGGTTGGAAGCGGCCGGACGCTTATTCGATGCGATAGGCCGACAGAGTACCACCGTTGCCGTAAACGTAGAGGATGTTGCCCTGGGCCAGCATGTTGGCGCGCACGCCCTTGCCGTCGACCTTCACACGGCCGACGAAACGACCATCGGACTGCGACAGCAGATGCACGTAGCCCTGCGCGTCACCCACGGCCACGTAGTTGCTGAAGCCCAGCGGCGCCGACAGACGACGACGCTGCATCTGATCGTTGGTCCACACCGGGTTTTCCTGGCCCACACGATAAGCCTTGACGATGTCGCCCTCGCTCACCACGTACACGTTGCCGAAACCGAAGGAGGCGCCGTGCGGCGTCGATTCCTGCACACGCCAGCGGGTCTGGCCGGTGATGGCATCGATGGCGGACAGATAGCCCTGATAGCTCGGCGCCAGAATCTGGTTGTCGAGCACGGTGAGATAGCCATCGATGTCGACCATGCGATCGATTTCGGAACGGCCGGTCGGGATGGCGACACGCTCTTCCCAACGCAGGGTGCCGTTGTCGAGGGCGACGGAGATGACGGTGCCACCGGCCAATGCGGCGATGGCGAAATTCTGCACGATGATCGGTGCGCTGGTGCCGCGCAGGCTCAGTGCGGGAACCTGGGTTTCGTAGATCCAGCGCTGCGCACCATTCTGTGCGTCGAGGCCGACGAGGTTGCCGTCGTTGGTCTGCACCACCACCACGCGGCCATCGCTGGCGGGCGGCGCCAGCACTTCACTGGTGACGTCGCTTTCCCAGCGCACTTCGCCGTTGTCGGCGTTGAGGGCGATGACGTGACCTTTCTCGGTGCCAACCACGACGAGACCGCCGCCAGCGCCAACGCCGCCGGTGATGTCATAGTCGAGACGGCGGCGCCATTCGGTGCGGCCGGTTTCGCGGTTCACCGCGACGACGAGGCCATTGTTGCCCGCGGCGAAGATGCGGTTGCCCTGCATCGCGGGCACGAGACGGTTGTACTTGTCGCCCTGTCCGGAACCCACGCCCACGCTCCACTGCCGGCGCAGACGCACTTCTTCGTTGAACTTGACGAGCGGCATCGGCTCGAGCGCTTCGTCGTCTTTCGAGAACCAATCGAGCATGCCGCAGCCGCCCAGAAGCAGCAGCGACGCGGACAACGAGAGAGAGCGGATAAAGCGCAAGGGCAAAGACATCAGGGATTTTCCACGAGGGGCGGACGTGCCGCCGGGCTGACGCCGAGATCCTGCAATTTGAGCTGCAGCAGCACGGGATTCACACCTTGGGTAGAGGCCAGGGCCCGAGTGTAAGCGGCACGCGCGCCTTCCACATCACCCTTTTCCAGCAGAATGTCGCCTTCGACTTCGGCGAAGCCGGCAGCGAAGGAACCCGGCTCCACTTCTTTGAGGAGCGCCATCGCTGCATCGGGCTGACCGAGCGAGAGCTTCACACGGGCCAGACGCAGACGCGCCACCATGAAGAGCTCTTCTTCGGCCTTCCGCAGAAAGCCGAGGTTGGGGTTGTCGAGTATCCACTGCAGCTCCTGTGCCGCGCGCTGCTCGTCACCCTTATCCACCAGGAACTTGGCCATGGCGAGCGCGGCGTAACGCGTATAGATGCTGCTGTCGAAGTCGCTTTTCAGACGCTGATAGACGGCATCGGCCTGCTGCAACTGCTCATCGGTGAGCGGCGCGCTGATGGTGCCGATGGCGAGCTCGGACAACTGTTGATAGAGATCGGAGGCCACGCCTGCGGCCGCTTCCTGCGAGCTCTGCCATTGGCGCACGCCAAAGAAGGCCACCAACGCCAGCGCCACGCTCATCAAGAGGGAAGTACCGTTTTCCTTCCACCAGTTCTTGAGAGCTTCTAACTGTTCTTCATCGGATCCGTACAAGCAATGTCACTCCGTCTTGTTGATCTGTAACCCCAGTTCCCGCTGCAACCAGCCCTGCAGTTCGGATACTGCAAGCTCCACGCTGGTATTGCTGTCATCCAGCAACCTGAGCTTGAGGGTGGACTGGGGAGTGTCGCCTTCCAGAATCAGGGCGCAACGCGCGCCGGAGGCGTAGGCTTTTTTAAGCTGGGCATTATATTTACCGCCGCCGCAGTGGGTCAAAAGCCGCAGTCCCGGGAAGTGCTGGCGCAACTCGCGCGCCAGTCGCAGCGCCTGACTCTGCACGCCCTGCCCGATCACCGCGAAATACACGTCCACGGTCTGGTTCAGGTGCGCCGGGAAGGAGTTCGTCTCTTCCAATAGAAGAAGGAGACGCTCGAGTCCCATCGCGAAGCCCACCGCGGGCGTACGCGTGCCACCCAACTGAGCGGATAACGCATCGTAGCGGCCGCCGGCGCACACGGTGCTCTGCGCGCCGAGCTTGTCGGTGGTCCATTCGAATACCACACCGTTGTAATAGTCGAGCCCGCGCACCAGTGCAGGATTGCAGGTGTAGGTGATGCCGGCGTCGTCCAAGAGGCTCAAGAGCATCTTGAAGCGCGCCTTGCTCTCCTCGCCCACGAAGTCATCCAGACGCGGCGCATCGCGCAGGATCTCGCGCGTGCCCGGATCCTTGCTGTCGAGGATGCGCAGCACGTTGGCATCGAGACGACGCTGGCTATCTGCATCGAGCTTCTCTTTATATGGCAACAGGAACTCGCGCAGCGCGGCGCCGTAGCGGGCACGGTCTTCGGAGGCGCCAAGGTTGTTGATCTCGAGCTCGAGGTACGACGAGATGCCGAGGCGCTGCCAGAGATCGGCGCAGAGCATCAGGAGCTCGGCTTCGATGTCGGCATCGCTCATGCCGAAGGCCTCGACACCGAGCTGATAGAACTGACGATAGCGGCCCTTCTGCGGACGTTCGTGTCGATACATGGGGCCGAGGTACCAGAGCTTGCGCGTCTGGTTGTAGAGCAAACCGCCCTGGTCAGCGGCGCGCACGCAGCAGGCCGTGCCTTCGGGGCGCAGCGTCAGGCTGTCGCCGTTGCGGTCTTCGAAGGTGTACATCTCCTTCTCGACGATGTCGGTGGCTTCGCCGATCGAACGCTTGAAGAGCTGGGTCTGCTCCAGTACGGGAAAACGGATCTCCTGGTAGGCGTACGCCGCGAGCAGGCCGCGCGCCGTGTCTTCCAGGTATTGCCAACGGGGAGTCTGGTCCGGCAGCACGTCGTTCATGCCGCGGATCGCTTGAATTCTACTCAAGGGAAGTGCCTGTCTTTTCGATGATGCGCAGCGGCTGGGTCCGGTTCGGATCTTCCGCCGCCAATTTTTCTGCCACTTTGCGCCGCACCATGGCTTCCAGTTCGTCCACCAGGTTTTCGTTGGCGATCTTGTGGCTGGTTTCACCGTCGATGTAGGCCATGTTCATCGGGGTGGCACCGGTAAGACCGATGTCCGATACCAGGGCCTCGCCGGGGCCGTTGACGATGCAACCGACCACCGACACGTCGATCGGCGTGGTGATGTCTTCGAGCCGCGCTTCGAGCGCGTTCACGGTAGCGATCACGTCGAAGTTCTGGCGCGAACAGCTGGGGCACGCCACGAGGTTGACGCCCTTGCGGCGCAGGCCCAGGCTTTTGAGGATGTCGAAACCGACCTTGATCTCTTCGACCGGATCGGCTGCGAGCGAAATACGTATGGTGTCGCCGATGCCGTCCATCAGGAGCAGTCCCAAACCGATCGAGGACTTCACCGTACCCGAGCGCAGGCCACCGGCTTCGGTGATGCCCAGATGCAGGGGCTGCTCGATCTGCGAGGCGAGCTTGCGGTAGGCAGCAACGGTCATGAAGACTTCCGAAGCCTTCAGACTGACCTTGTAGTCCTGGAAGTCGTAGCTATCGAGAATGTCGATGTGGCGCAGTGCGGATTCGACCATGGCATCGGCATTGGGCTCGCCGTACTTGCGCAGCAATTCTTTACCGAGTGATCCAGCATTGACACCGATGCGCAGCGGCACGCCGCGGTCACGCGCAGCTTCGATCACCGCACGCACACGATCTTCGCGCCCGATGTTGCCGGGGTTGATGCGCAGACAGTCGACACCGTATTCGAGCACCTTGAGCGCGATGCGGTAGTCGAAGTGGATGTCGGCAACGAGCGGAATCTTGGTGCCCGCGCGAATCTGACGAAAGGCTTCGGCGGCTTCCATGGAAGGCACGGACACGCGCACGATGTCGGCGCCCACGTCTTCCAGGCGTTTGATTTGAGCCAAAGTTGCCGCCACGTCGCGGGTGTCGGTGTTGGTCATGCTCTGCACCGCGATCGGTGCATCACCGCCAACAGGCACCTTGCCCACCATGATCTGGCGGGACTTGCGACGAACGATGGGCGACTGCATGCGCATGGTGCTTACTCCGCCACCACCGTCTGCTCGCGCACGATGGCGGTGACGCCTTCGACGCCGAGACGGAAGCGGGCTGTGTTGTCAGAACGAATCAAGGAACTCAGATCCACGTCCTGTGCATTGAAGCTGGCCGTTGCCTGGCGGGCATCGCCGAGCAGTACCGCAAAGGGAGCCACACCCTGGATGGTGAGCGTGTCGCCCGTGCGCAGCATGTCGCTGAAGAGATCGGTGCCGCGGGCATCGCGCACTTCGGTCCAGCTGTTACCGTTGGCGCGAATTTCCAACCGATCATTCCCTTCGCCACGCAGCGTGATGTTGCGGTTGCCGCCGGTGCCGATGGCGATTTGCAGCCCATTGCCGTTTTCGGTGGTGACCGCGGCGGCAGTGGTGGCGGCGGTCTGTACGGCCTGTGCAGCGCTGGTGCCGTCGTTCGCGGCCGGTGCAGTGTAGGAGCTCAGCGGCGTGGCACCCTGCGTGGCGGTGGCAATCTGGGTGTTGGTGTCGGCAACGGTGGCTTGGACTGCGGCCACTGCTTCTTCGACGGATTCGGTAACTTCTGCTTCTTCTGCTTCGAGCGCGTTCTCGCTGCTGGCGAGCATGGCTTCTTCCTGCCGCGCTTCCAGCGTGGCGTTGATCAGGGCTGCACCAACGTCGGCAGCGGCGGCCTGGACATCACCTTCGATGATGGTGGTGACGGCCTGCGGCGTGGTGGAGGTCGTGGTCTGCGTCTGATTGAAACTCTGTGCGAAGGTCTGCGGAGCGGCGGTGTTGTTGCTCACGGGAGCCTGCCCTGCTCCACTGATGGTGTTCTGATTGAAAGACGGCTGATTGAACTGCTGCTGCGGCGCCGGTGTGGTCGTCGTGGCGGGCGTCTGCGTAGTGGTAGTCGTATTCGGTGCAGCAGTGACGGCAGCGGTGGTGGCGAGACCCATTTCCATTTCGCGGCCGAAGAACCACCAGCCGGCGGCAAGCGCGATCACCAGGATCACGCCGGCCACGAGGGCCCAGGCGAAGGACTGGTCGGAACGACGCGTGCTGAGCGAACCGATGGCCGGATTGCTGTTGAATTCGTGGGTGTACTGACGCAGGCCCTTTTCGGTCAGATAGCGCTCGTAACAGGCCATCAGCGCATCGACGTCCATGCGCAGATAGCGGCCGTAGGCACGGAAATAACCTTTGACGAAGGTCAAACCCGGCAACTTGCCGTATTCGTCGGCTTCCAGCGACTTGATGTAGTGCACCGTCAGATGCAGCGCCTCGCTGATCATCTGCGGCGTCAGCCCGGCGGCTTCACGCGCCGCGCGCACCATCTGACCGGGGGTCTGAGGAGGCTTTGGAGTGTCGTCTTTCAGATTGATCGCGTCTGTCTGCTGTTCAGTCATCTTCTAGGGTATCCAGTAATTGTAGGTACAGCTGGTATTCGGGGCTGGTGCTGAAGTCTGCCTCCAACAAAGCGCCGTACTCATAGACGTTGTGTTCGTTGCCCAAGGCAGCTTCGAGCCGGGCTCCCTGCCAGAGACCTCTGGCATCTTTTTCGCGCTGCCGGCGCTGCATCAGGACATCGTAATTCCGATAGTACTGCCGAGCCTGCAGTATCTTTCCTTGGTCCAGATTGATGCCGGTTAGTTCCAGGCTCGCACGCCACGAGGTGGGATCGAGTTCCAGGGCACGCTGGAACGCTGCCTCTGCCTCCTCCACTCGCTCGAGACGTAGCGCTGCCACGCCGAGATTTTCGAAGGCCTGCGGCCTTTGGGGATAAGTGGTGTCGCGCACCACTTCCTGCAACTGCTCGTACGCTTCCTGATAACGCGCTTCGGCGAAAAGAAAGGCAGCGTAATTGTTGCGGGCTTGGGAATTCTGACTGTCGAGCCGCAGTGCGCGGCGGAATTGCTCTTCGGCGAGCCTGGTTTCGCCTTCACGGCTGTAGAGGAGGCCCCAGATGGCGGCAGCTTCGCTGCTGTTGGGGTTGAGCCGCTCGGCATTGTCGAGGTGGCGGCGCGCATTGCGCAGATCGCCATTGCCGAGGTAGGCGGAGGCCAGTTGCAGGTAGTCTGCGAGGGCCTGTTCGCGGGATTGTTCACCACCGAAGCCACCCGAGGTCTCCGCAACACAGCCCGACAGGACACTGCAGACCAGAAGGCCCGAAAACACACGCACCGCCAGCGCGTGACGCGCGGAGCAAAAGGCGGGCTCTGTCGGTGCTACGGCTTGCATTGAGCGGGTGGGTCCTGGGGCGGCGACGAGCGCCAGATTCTAGCCAAAGCCGCCATCTTATTGAATCGCCGCGGCCCGGCGATACCGCCCTACTGGACGGTCAACGGTTGAGCTTCGGACTCGCGCGCAGCCTGCGCTGCCAGATAGCGCGCACTGCGGCGCGTGCGGTCATCCACCTGTCCCACCAACTGGCCACAGGCCGCACCGATCTCGTCACCACGCGTGGTGCGGATGGTGACCGTGTAGCCGGCGTCGATCAGCATCTTGCGAAAGGTACTGATCGCCGCGTTGCTGGAGCGGCGGTAGTCGGAACCCTCGAAGGGGTTGAAGGGAATCAGGTTGATCTTGCAGGGCACCTCGCGCAACAGCGCCGCCAGTTCGCGGGCATGCTGACGATGATCGTTCACGCCGCTGATCAGGATGTACTCGATGGTGCACACACGGCTGTCGGGCAGTTTGTCGAGGTAGCCCTTCACCGCTTCGAGCAATTCCTTGATCGGATACTTGCGGTTGATCGGTACGATCTGATCGCGCAGTTCATCGTTGGGCGCATGCAGCGACAAGGCGAGCGAAGCATCGGTGTATTCGTGCAGACGCTTGATGGCGGGCACCACACCCGACGTGCTGATGGTGACGCGACGCTTGGACAGGCCATAGGCGTTGTCGTCCATCATCAGGTCGATGGCGCTCATCACGTTGTCGAAGTTCAGGAGCGGTTCACCCATGCCCATCATCACCACGTTGGTGATGGGACGCTGCTTCTGATTGCCGAAGCCATTGAGCTCGTGATTGGCCAACCAGAGCTGACCGATGATCTCGGCGGAAGTGAGGTCGCTGTTGAAGCCTTGTTTTCCCGTGGCGCAGAAGCTGCAGTCGAGACTGCAACCGGCCTGCGAGGAAATGCAGAGCGTGCCGCGGCCGGATTCGGGGATGTAGACCATCTCCACACCGCTACCGCTGGTGACTTCGACGATCCACTTGTAGCAGCCGTCCTTCGCATCGAAACGCTGACGAATGCGCGGCGGACGAATTTCCGCCACTTCCTTCAGGCGCTCACGCAAGGCCTTGCTGATGTTGGTCATGGCGTCGAAATCACTGACGCCCTGCTGATGTATCCACTTGAGCAGCTGCGTAGCGCGAAAAGGCCTTTCCCCCAACGTCAGGAGAAAGGCCTCAAGTTGCGTCTTGCTCAACCCCAACAGGTTGGTGCGTTGACTGGTCATCACTCAACTGCCTGCCGCAACTGCGGCGATGCTCAGAAGCGACGAGGACAGATTTCCTCGGGCTTGAAGAAGTAGGAGATTTCGCGCTCGGCGGAGGCGGGAGAATCGGAGCCGTGCACGGCGTTGGCGTCGATCGACTTGGCGAAGTCGGCGCGGATGGTGCCCGGAGCTGCTTTCGTCGGGTCGGTAGCGCCCATCAGTTCGCGGTTGCGGGCGATGGCGTCTTCACCTTCCAGCACCTGCACGATGACCGGGCCAGAGGTCATGAAGGCAACGAGATCCTTGAAGAAACCACGCTCGCGGTGTTCGGCGTAGAAACCACCGGCGGTTTCTTCGGTCAGCTGAACCATCTTGGCGGCGACGACGCGCAGGCCGCCATCTTCGAAACGGCTGATGATCTTGCCGATCACGTTCTTGCCGACGGCATCGGGTTTGATGATGGAGAGAGTGCGCTCAACGGCCATGGGTTGCTCCAGTAAAGTATTGATCAGGGTATAAAAATAGGTCGCGCATTGTACGCGGATTTCCCTTGTTTTTGTACTGGCATCTGCGTGTGGGAACCGGCCTTTGCGCGGCTTTCCGTAGTGTTTCCCCGATTGGGCCTAAGGGAAGACCAGGATTGGGATCTTTGCCAGAAGATTTGCGGGGCAATCCAGTTGGGGCTCTGCTCTCGTAAAGTGGCGGGCTCGGCTGCGCGACACGAGACCCAGCAGACGACGATCGAGGCTGCGTTCTCGCTTCGAACCTCCCATGTCGGGCTTCACCCTTCGGGTTCAGCCCAACCAGCTGGACGGGTGCCCCCTGAAACTCAACGCTTCTCGGACACCATGTTGATGGTGTACTTGGGCAGTTCGATGACGAGATCCTCGTCGGCGACGATGGCCTGGCAGCTGAGGCGGCTGTCGGGTTCGAGGCCCCAGGCCTTGTCGAGCTGATCGTCCTCGAGTTCGTCGGAGGGTTCGAGCGAATCGAAACCTTCGCGCACGAGCACGTGGCAAGTGGTGCAGGCGCAGGATTTCTCGCAGGCATGCTCGATCTCGATGCCGTTGCGCAGGGCTGCATCGAGAATGCTTTCACCCGGCTCTGCTTCGATCACCGCGCCTTCGGGGCAACGCTCGGCATGGGGCAGGAAGATTATCTTGGGCATCGTTTACCTCACTGATCCACGTCGTCCAGGCGGCGTCCGGCCAGGGCCTGCCGGATTCCGGCATCCATGCGCCGTGCGGCGAAATCCAGGCTCCGTTCATTGAGCCGATTGGTCAAAATTTCGATCCGATCGGCATCCTCGGTGGCGGCGACACTGCGCAGCTCTTCCATCATGCCAACCAATTCCTTGCGTTCTTCGGCGGAGAGCAGCGCCTCACCATCGGCTTCGAGCGCACTTTCCAGCGCTTCGATGTGACGCAGTGCTTCCACCTGTTTTTCGCGCAGACTGCGCAGACGCTTGTCTTCCTCTGCCTTGGCGTAGGACTGCTTGAGCATCTCGGCGATGTCGTCTTCCTGCAGACCGAAGGACGGCTTCACCACGATCGAGGCTTTCTGGCCGCTGGTGGTTTCTTCGGCGCTGACTTCGAGCAGACCATCGGCATCCACCTGGAAGGTCACCTTCACGCGTGCCGCACCCGCCACCATCGGCGGAATACCCTTGAGTTCGAAACGCGCCAACGAACGGCAGTCCTGTACCAGTTCGCGCTCGCCCTGCAACACGTGCAGGCTCATCGCGGTCTGGCCATCTTTGTAAGTGGTGAATTCCTGCGCGCGTGCCACGGGAATCGTACTGTTGCGCGGGATGATCTTTTCCATCAGGCCGCCCATCGTTTCGATGCCGAGCGACAGCGGAATCACGTCGAGCAGCAAGGTCTCGGCGCCGTATTTGTTGCCGACCAGCACGTCGGCCTGCAACGCGGCGCCGATGGCGACGACTTCGTCAGGGTCGATCGAACACAGCGGCTCGCGCCCGAAGAATGCGGCGACTTTTTCCCGCACGCGCGGCGAACGCGTGGCACCGCCGACGAGGACGATGTCACTCAAGTCTTCGGGCTTCATGCGGGCATCGCGCAGCACGCGCTTGCAGGCTCGCAGCGTGGTGTCGATCAGCGCATCGACGAGGGAGTAATAAGTGGCACGAGTCAGGACGCCCTGCCAGCCGGCGAACTCGATCGGCGTTTCTTCCGCATCGGTGAGCGCATGTTTGGCGGCACGCGCGCGGCGCAGCAGTTCACGCCAGTCATGTGAATCCGGACGTTCCGTGGCGCCCTGCTGTTCAAGCACCCAATTGGCGATGGCGCGATCGAAGTCGTCACCACCGAGCGCTGCATCGCCGCCGGTGGCAATCACGCGGAACACGCCCTGCTGCAACTGCATGAGGGAGACGTCGAAGGTGCCGCCACCGAGGTCGTAGATGATGACCGTTCCTTCCAGTTTCTTGTCGAGACCGTAGGCCACGGCCGCAGCGGTGGGCTCACTGAGGAGGCGCAATACTTTCAGACCCGCCAATCGCGCGGCATCGCGCGTGGCTTCACGCTGCGCTTCGTCGAAATAGGCCGGCACGGTGATCACCACACCATCGAGCTCCCCACCGAGCGCTTCTTCGCCACGCTTGGCGAGATGACGCAGGATGTCGGCCGACACCTGCACCGGGCTCAGTTTGCCGGCAGCAGTGTGGATCAAGGGCATGCCGCCATTGGGGCTGTCTTCGAGCGTGTAGGGCAATTGGTAGTTGATGTCCGAGCGACTGCGCCCCATCAGACGTTTGACGGACGCGATGCTGCTGCGTTCATCGGCGGCATCGGCGTAATCACGCAGACCGACGCGCGGTGCCTGCGTAGCGCTGTAGGTGACGATGGAAGGCACCAGCGCCCTGCCCTCGGCATCGCGCAATACTTCTGCCTTGCCCTCGCGCGCGGTGGCGACGAGAGAATTGGTGGTGCCGAGGTCGATGCCGACGGCACGCTTGCGCGGTGCGTGTGCGCGCAGCTTGCTCTGTCCCGGTTCTGAGATGGTGAATAAGGCCATGTTCGTTCGTGGCGCGAGGACTGCGGGCGTGGACCTCAATCGTCCAGCAGCAGCGCCTCGGCTTCGTTGATTTCGTATTGCAGCCTGCCGAGAAACTGCAGCTTGTGGAATTCGCGCTTGGCTTCGCTCAGCGCTTCCTTGGCCAGCGCTTCGGCGAAGACGCGCCAGGTGGTTTTGAACCGCTCGTCCACCTTGACTCCGAGCTGACCGAGCGCTGCTTCGTTGCCGCGCTTCGCTTCGAGCTCTTCCCGCCACTCCATCTGTTCGAAGAGAAAGGCAGGATCGAGTTCACGTTGTTCGAGACGATCCGGCTCGATACCGCGCAGCGCCAATAGATGCGCCGCACGCGAGACGGGTTCGCGCAAGGTGCGATAGGCGTCGTTGATCAGGCTGGTCTGCTGCACGGCGCGGGCGCGCGTGGTGGCGTCGGCTCCGGCGAACTGATCCGGGTGCCATTGGCTCTGCAGACTCTGATAGGCGCGCTCGAGCGCGGAACGATCGAGTTCCACCGACTCCGGCAGACCGAGCAGCTCGAAATAATTCAAAGTGGAGGAAGAGGACATGGGCTCACGAACGGCAGAAGCGGCGCGCATCAGAAACGGCGCACCGCTGCTTCGGCGATGAGAGTGAGAAGACCTTGCGGCGCCTTAGACACTGAAGCTTTCCCCGCAGCCACACTCCCCTTTCACGTTGGGGTTGTGGAACTCGAAACCTTCATTGACACCTTGTTTGACGAAGTCCATTTCGGTGCCATCGAGGTAGACCAGGCTTTTCGGATCCACCACGACCTTCACGCCATGTTGTTCGAACACCTGATCCTGTTCGTCGATTTCATCGGCGAACTCGAGCACGTAGGCCATGCCGGAACAGCCCGTGGTGGTCACGCCCAGACGAATGCCCAGGCCCTTGCCACGCGCAGCCAACTGCGAGGCCACGTGTTTGGCGGCGACTTCGGTGAGCGTAATTGCCATTGCCGATCTCCTACTGCTGTCTCTGGGTTCAGGCCAGGCCGCGCTTCTGTTTGACGTCGGCGATGGCTGCCTTGATGGCGTCTTCCGCCAGCACGGAGCAATGGATCTTCACCGGCGGCAGTCCCAGTTCTTCGGCGATTTCGGTGTTCTTGATCTTGGCGGCTTCATCCAGCGAACGGCCCTTCACCCATTCGGTGAGCAAGGAACTGGACGCGATGGCGGAGCCACAACCGTAGGTCTTGAACTTGGCATCTTCGATGATGCCCTCCTCGTTCACCTTGATCTGCAGGCGCATGACGTCGCCGCAAGCCGGGGCGCCCACCATGCCGGTACCCACGTTCGCGTCGTTGTCATCCAGCTTGCCGACGTTGCGGGGGTTTTCGTAGTGATCGAGCACTTTGTCTGAGTAAGCCATCTTCGATACCTCTTAGCGAATTCTTGCGGACGCAGTTGGCGCGGTGGCGCTCAATGCGTGGCCCATTGCACTTTGCTGAAGTCCACGCCGTCCTTGTACATGTCCCACAGCGGCGACAGTTCGCGCAGCTTGGCGACGGCGTCGCGGACCTTGGCCACGGCGTAGTCGATGTCGGCCTCGGTGGTGAAGCGGCCGATCGTGAATCGGAGTGAGCTGTGCGCCAGCTCATCGTTGCGTCCGAGTGCGCGCAATACGTAGGACGGTTCCAGACTGGCAGAGGTACAGGCAGAGCCGGACGATACGGCCAGATCCTTCAGCGCCATGATCAGCGATTCGCCTTCGACGAAGTTGAAGCTGACGTTGAGGTTGCCAGGGATGCGCTGCTCGAGATCACCGTTCACATAGAACTCTTCGATGTCCTCGAGGCCTTTGAGCAGGCGATTGCGCAGTGCCAGGATGCGCGCGTTTTCTTCCTTCATTTCTTCCTTGGCGATGCGGAAGGCTTCGCCCATGCCCACGATCTGATGCGTGGGCAAGGTGCCCGAGCGGAAACCGCGCTCGTGGCCACCACCGTGCATCTGTGCTTCCAGACGCACGCGCGGCTTGCGGCGCACGTACAGCGCGCCGATGCCTTTCGGACCGTAGATCTTGTGGGCGGACAACGACATCAGGTCCACGTTCATGGCCTCGACGTCGATCTCCACCTTGCCGGCGCTCTGTGCGGCGTCGACATGGAACAACACTTTCTTCTCGCGCGTGATGGCACCGATGCCGGCGATGTCGTTGATCACGCCGATCTCGTTGTTCACATGCATGATCGACACCAGGATGGTGTCCGGACGGATCGCGGCAGCCACGGCCTCGGGCTGGATCAGGCCTTTTTCATCGGGATCGAGATAGGTGACTTCGAAACCTTCGCGCTCGAGATGGCGACAGGTATCGAGCACGGCCTTGTGTTCGATCTTGGACGTGATGATGTGTTTGCCACGGCTCTGGTAAAAGTGCGCAGCGCCCTTGATGGCGAGGTTGTCGGATTCGGTGGCACCGGAAGTCCACACGATTTCGCGCGGGTCAGCATTGATCAGATCGGCGACGTGTTGGCGAGCCTGCTCCACCGCCTCTTCCGCCTTCCAGCCGAAGACATGGGAGCGCGAAGCGGGGTTACCGAAATTTCCTTCCTGGGTCAGGCACTCCATCATCACCTTGGCGACACGGGGGTCGACCGGGGTGGTGGCGGCGTAGTCGAAATAGATAGGGGATGACATGCTAACTCCGTAAAGCGATCGATTCGGTGACACTCGGGCCTTGGCCCTTACTGCATGCTGTTGCTCGTGGCGATCGTCTCGACGTTCTTGAGACGACTGGCGCGTTCGTTCTGATGACGCGCGATCATGGCCACTTCTCGTTTCGCCACCAGGTCCGCCAACGTGATGTTGCTGAGGAAGGCGTGAATCTGGTCGCTCAGGTCCTGCCACAGGTGGTGCGTCAAACAGGTTTCGCCCTGATGGCAATCGCCCTTGCCGCGACACTTGGTGGTATCGAGCGATTCGCTCACCGCATCGATGATTTCCGCCACGTGGATGGAATCATCGCTGCGACCGAGACGATAACCACCGCCGGGGCCACGTACGCTGCTCACGAGCTTGCGCTTGCGCAGCTTGGAAAACAGTTGTTCCAGGTAGGACAGCGAAATGTCCTGACGGCGCGAGATATCGCTCAGGTTCACCGGCCCATTGGTCGAGTGAATGCTCAGATCCAGCATTGCGGTGACGGCATAACGGCCTTTGGTAGTCAGACGCATGACAGTGCTACCTGCATGATGAAACTGGCGCGCATGATGCATTAACCAAGCTTTTCAGTCAAGTATTTAACTTACTCATTCACTCGGGTATTGCGCTCGATCAAGCAGGGAAGCTCTAGCTCTTGCCCGATTCGCGCTTGCGCAGCGCCGTTTCGGTGGCGGTGAGAATGCCGCGCAAGATATTGATTTCCATACGATCCGGCTGGATGCGCTGATAGAGACGGCGCAGCCTGCGCATGAGCTGGCGCGGGTTGTCGGGATCGAGGAAGTCGATTTCGACCAGCACCTTTTCCAGATGGCTGAGGTAGCGATCGAGCTCTTCGGCCGTGGCGGGCAACTGGTCCCACTCCTGTTGCACTGGCGCTTGCGTGGTGGGCGATGAGGCGAGCGCGGCCTTGCGCAGTTCGTAGCACAGCACCATCACCGCGGCGGCCAGGTTGAGCGAGGTGTAGTCCGGGTTCACCGGGATGTGCACGTGATAATGGCAGAGGTGGAGCTCTTCGTTGCTGAGTCCGCTGATCTCGCGACCGAACACGAGCGCCACCTTTTGTTGAGTTCGCACGGCTTCGATGCGCGCCGCGGCCGTGGGCGGATCGAGCAGTTCGATCGGCATTTGCCGCAACCGCGCGCTGGTGCCGATCACGAGATGACAGTCGGCAATGGCTTCTTCCAGGGTCTGCTTCACCACGACGCCATCGAGCACGTCGAGTGCGGAGGCCGCCATGGCCAGGGCTTCGCGTGCGGGCCAGGCCTTGGGCTGCGGCTTCACCAACACCAGCTGCGACAGCCCCATGTTCTTCATGGCGCGCGCGGCGGCACCGATGTTGCCGGGATGGGAGGTCTCCACCAGCACGATGCGGACGTTGTCGAAGTTGGGTTGGTCGCTCACGGGATTTGTCTGCTGTTTTCGAGGGGGCGCATGGTAAAGAAATCGCATCTGCACCGCGAGGCATTTCACTCTCGCGCATGGCTTTTGCTATGATGCGCGCCCTCGCGAAGGCGAGGCTCCCCCGCTCTTTTCCCCTACATCCCCCTGGCAGAGGAACTCTCGTGCATCCGATCATCAACATTGCCCTGCGGGCCGCCCGCGAAGCCTCCTCCCTCCTGGTCCAGGCCCATGCCCGCCCCGATCGCGTGAAAGTGTTCGAGAAAGGTCCGAACGACTTCGTCACCGACGTGGACCGCATCGTGGAAGAAACCCTCATCCACCATCTGCGCAAGGCCTACCCCACGCACAGCTTCCTCGCCGAAGAAACCGGCAAGATCGAAGGCAGTGACAAAGACACGGTGTGGATCATCGACCCCATCGACGGCACGCGTAACTTCGTCATGGGCTATCCGCACTTCTGCATCTCCATGGCCTGCCTGCAGCGCGGCAAGTTGCAGCACGCGGTGATCGTGGATCCGATCAAGAGCGAAGAATTCACGGCCAGCAAAGGCAGCGGCGCCGCGCTCAATGGTGTGCGTCTGCGCATCGGCACGCGCGCCAAGCTCGAAGGTGGTGTGGTGAGCCTGAGTGCCGCCGCAACGCCAGCGCATTACGAACGACTGATGGGTCTGCAGCAGAAACTGCTCGGCGTTGCGGGGGCGATTCGTCAGACCGGCTCCACCGCACTCGACATGGCCTACGTCGCCGCCGGTCGCCTCGACGCCGGTTGGACCTACGGCGTCAAAGCCTGGGATAGCGCAGCTGGCATCCTGCTCATTCAAGAAGCCGGCGGCCTCATCAGCGACATCAACGGCAACCCCGATTGCCTGCACAGCGACGAACTCGTCTACGGCAATCCGAAGTGCTTCAAGAGTTTGTTGAAGGTGGCGAGCGGGAAGTAAACCCCCGCATGCAATTCGCATCGTAGATTGGGCTTCACCCTTCGGGCTCAGCCCAATCTACGGAAATGCGCGACCGCGCAGCGATCAGGGAATCGCGTCGAGCTCGGCTTTGTCGCGCTGCTCGGGAGGCGTCATGTCTTCCTGCGAGAGATTCATGTAGAGCAGCGTGCTGGAGGCGATGTAGATCGAAGAATAGGTGCCCACCAGGATGCCGATGATCATCACGAGCGAGAAGCCGTAGAGCGTCTGACCACCGAAGAACAACAGTGCGAAGAGCACCAGCAAGGTGGTGATCGAGGTGATCAAGGTTCGCACGAAGGTCTGGCTGACCGCGGTATCGATGATCTCTTCAGGCGTAGTGCCGCGCATGATGCGGAAGTTCTCACGGATACGGTCGGCCACTACCACCGTGTCGTTGATCGAATAACCGATCATGGCGAGCACCGATGCCAATACGTTGAGATCCACATCCACTTCGAGCAGCGAAATGAAACCGAGCGTGACGATCACGTCGTGCACGATCGAGAACACCGCACCCACCGCGAATTTGAACTGGAAGCGCATGGCGATGTAGATCATCAGCATGATGGTGGCGACCAGCATGCCGAGACCACCCTGCTCCTTCAGCTCATCACCCACCTGGCTGCTGACGAAGGTACTGCTCACGAGCTCGGCGCCACCTTGTGCGGCGTTCGACAGAATCTCGGTCACACGCAGTGCGGTTTCACCCGATTCCTCCATCGCTTCTGAGTCGTCGGCGACTTCGTTCTGCACACGCACGAGAATGTTGCGGTCGGAACCGAGCTGCACCACTTCGTTGTTGGGGAAGCCTTCGCGTTCCAGAGTGGCGCGAATGGTGTCGAGATTCGGGGGTACCTCATAGCGCAGTTCGAGCTGCGTACCGCCACTGAAGTCGAGGCCGAAGTTGAAGCCCTTCACCCCCATGACGATCACGGACAGCACCATCATCGCCACCGAGAAGATCATCCCGGGATGGCGGTAGCGCATGAAGGGGAAGACTTTGATTAAATCCTGCACGTTGCTCTCCGAACTTGTTCTGCTAAGGCGTCTACGAGATCAGGCCGTCTTGGCTTGCGCAGGCAAGCGCATGCCGATGGAAATCGATTTCACGTTCTTGCCGCCGTAGACGAAGTTCATCATCGCGCGCGAGAAATTGATGGCGGTGATCATCGAGGTCACGATGCCGATGGCGGTGGTCACGGCGAAGCCCTTCACCGGACCCGTGCCGATCGAATAGAGAATGATCGCCACGATCAGGGTCGTCAGGTTCGAGTCCAAGATGGTGACGAAGGCGCGGTCGTAACCGAGGTCGATGGCACGCGCCACGCTCGCACCGCGGTTGAGCTCTTCACGGATACGCGCATAGATCAGTACGTTGGCGTCCACCGCCATACCGAGCGTCAACACGATGCCGGCGATGCCCGGCAGCGTCAGCGTGGCGCCGAGGATCGACATCACGGCCACCAGCATCAGCAGGTTAATGAAGAGCGCGACGTTGGCGATGATGCCGCACACGCGATACATCAGGATCATGAACACCACGATCAGGGCAAAGCCCACCAGCACCGAGGTCAGACCGTTGTCGATGTTTTCCTGACCGAGGCTCGGGCCCACCGTGCTCTCTTCCACGAAGTGCATCGGAGCAGCGAGCGCACCGGAACGAATCAAGAGCGCAAGGTCGCTGGCTTCCTTCGACTCGAGACCGGTGATGCGGAACTGGCGACCCAGTGCCGCCTGGATGGTGGCAACGCTGATCAAACGCTCTTCAACGTAGGGTTGAGAGACGGTGACCAGCTCCCCATCCGGGCCTCGCGTGGTCTCGTTACGCGTCTTGGTTTCCTTGAGCAGGATGGCCATCTGGTTGCCGATGTTGGTACGCGTGACTTCGTTGATGCGACGCGCGCCCACGGCATCGAGCGTGATGTTCACCTGCGGCAAGGTGGTTTCGGGGTCGATCGAGGTCTGGGCGTTGGTGACGTTCTCACCACCGACGATGATGTTGGAATCGAGACGATAGGGAATGCCGTTGTAGTCGTACTGCAGCGTGTCGGCAGGTGCTGCGCTCGGGCTGGCCACCAGGTGGAACTGCAAGGTGGCGACGGCAGCGATGAGGTCCTTCGCACGCGTGGTGTCCTGGATGCCTGGCAGCTCGATGACGATGCGGTTCGGGCCGGACTGCTGGATCTTCGGTTCCTTCACGCCGAGTTCGTTGACGCGCGAACGCAGCGTGGTGAGGTTCTGCTGCACGGCATAGGTCTGCAGCTCCTGCATGGCGAGCTCGCTCATGCTGAAGTAGAGCATGTAGTCCTGCCCCACCTGCTCGGTGCGCACCACGAGTTCCGGAAATTCCTGACGCAGCCGCGAGCTTGCGGCGCTGCGGGTGTCGGCATCGGCGAAGCGCAGTGCGATGCGATTCTGACTGTCGACGTTGAGCGGCGGACGATAGCGGATGCGCTCCTCACGCATCAGTGCGCGCATGGCAGCAGCGGTGTCGTTGAGTTGTTTGGCAACCGCCTGCTCCATGTCCACCTCCATCAGGAAGTGCACACCGCCCTGCAGGTCGAGGCCATAGGACATCGGCTCTGCACCCAGTGCGGAAAGCCACGCCGGCGTGTTCGCCGCAAGGTTGAGCGCAACGACGTAATCCTGCGACAGCGCCAGGTTCACGAGCGCCTGCGCATGGATCTGTTCGTTCTGATCGCGCAGACGGATCAGGGCCACACCGTTTTCGATGTGGGCATCGAACCATTCGATGCCTTCGGCATCGAGCGCCTTGGTGGCGGCATCGAGCGCGGCCTGGTCCACGGCACCGCTGTCGTGCGAGATCTGGATGGCGGGGTCGGCTGGATAGAAGTTGGGAGCTGCATAGATGAACGACAACAGAATCGTTCCAATCAGCAGAATTCCTTTCCAGAGCGGGGTCTTGTTCATGCGCTTGGTGTTCCGTTACGGCCCCTCCCGATGAGGGGCCGGGTCAAGAAGACGAGTGCGATCAGATGCTCTTGATCGTACCTTTCGGCAGCACTGCGGCCACCGAGCTTTTCTGCAGTTTCAGTTCTACGTTGTCCGCCACCTGCAGTGCCACGTAGTGCTCGTCGATGCGATTGACACGCCCGAGGATGCCGCCGGTGGTCATCACTTCATCCCCGTTCTTCAGATTGTCGAGCAGGTTGCGATGCTCTTTCGCACGCTTGGCCTGGGGACGCCAGATCAGGAAGTAGAAGATCAGGACGAAGCCGCCGAGGAACAGGAAGTTGTAGATCGGATTCGGCGCCTCAGCTGCACCAGCGGCCTGTGCGTAAGCGGAATTGATGAAGAAATTCATGAATGCTTCCTTATGAACGATTGGGTGAAACCCGGATTCGGTGCCGGTCCCGGGGACTGGAGCGCAGAACGGCTCACTCGAGGGCCAGTTCCGCCTGTTCGGCGGCGAACTTGCTGGCAAAGGCCGGCAATTTACCCTCTTCTATGGCACCACGCAAACCTGCCATCAGCGTCTGATAGTAGTGCACGTTATGAATGGTATTGAGCTGCGCGCCGAGCATTTCCTTGCAGCGATCGAGGTGCTGCAGGTAGGACCGGGAAAAATTGCGGCAAGTATAGCAAGTGCAGTTCTCGTCGATCGGACGCAGGTCATCGCGGTAGCGACTGTTGCGCAGCTTGAGCAAACCCTTGGAGGTGAAGAGGTAGCCATTACGTGCGTTACGGGTCGGCATGACGCAGTCGAACATGTCGATGCCGCGCATCACTCCATCCACCAGATCGTGCGGCGTGCCCACCCCCATCACGTAGCGCGGCTTGTCCGCCGGCAACTGATTGGCGATGCGGTCGAGGATCATGTGCATCTCTTCCTTCGGCTCGCCCACGGACAGACCGCCGAGCGCATAGCCGTCGAAGCCGATGTCGAGCAGTTGCTGCAGCGATTCCTCACGGAGCTCCGGATACATGCCACCCTGCACGATGCCGAACAGGGCATTGGGATTGTCGGCAAACGCCGTTTTGCAGCGACGCGCCCAGCGCATCGACAGCTCCATCGACTTGCGTGCCTGCTCCGGCGTGGCCGGATAGGGCGTGCACTCGTCGAAGGCCATGACGATGTCGGAGTTGAGGTCGCGCTGCACCTGCATCGAGGTTTCCGGACTCAGGAAGACCTTCGAGCCGTCCACCGGTGAACGGAAGGTCACGCCCTCCTCGGTGATCTTGCGCATCTCACCCAGGCTGAACACCTGGAAGCCGCCCGAGTCGGTGAGGATGGGGCCGCCCCAGCCCATGAAGCCGTGCAGCCCCTTGTGCAGGCGGATGACGTCCATGCCCGGGCGCAACATCAGATGGAAGGTGTTGCCGAGCAGGATCTGCGCCCCGCTCTCCTTCACCTGAGTCGGCAAGAGCCCCTTGACGGTGCCGTAGGTGCCCACGGGCATGAAGGCCGGCGTCTCGACGACGCCACGCTCGAAAATGATGCGGCCGCGGCGCGCCAGACCGTCGGTCTTGAGGAGTTCGAATTGCATGGATCCTCGGCTCTACAGATCGCAGAAATGCACAGGGGCGGTTGCCCGCCCCTGCTTGGAACGACGGGAACAGCCTTACGGCAGCAGGTGGTTGACCGCTGCACGCTCCTCGGCGAGTTCCTGCTCGGTCTTCTTCATCAGGTCGCGGCTGAAGTCGTTGATCGGCAGATCCTGCACGATGGTGTACTGACCGTTGGCGCAGGTCACCGGGAAGGAATAGACCAGACCTTCGGAAATGCCGTAGCTGCCATCGCTCGGGATGGCCATGCTGACGATCTTGCCGCTGGTGCCCAGCACCCAGTCACGCATGTGTTCGATGGCGGCGTTGGCGGCGGAAGCGGCGCTCGACAGACCACGGGCCTTGATGATGGCGGCGCCGCGCTGCTGCACGGTCGGGATGAAGTCATTCACGACCCAATCCTGGTCGACCAGCGAGGTGGCGTCTTTGCCGTCCACTTTGCAGTGGTGGATGTCGGGATACTGGGTGGAGCTGTGGTTGCCCCAGATGATCATGCCTTCGACGTCGGTGGTGTGCTTGCCGGTCTTGGCGGCGAGCTGGGCCACGGCACGGTTGTGGTCGAGGCGGGTCATGGCGGTGAACTGGCCGGGGTTGAGGTCCGGCGCGTTGCGATAGGCGATCAGGGCGTTGGTGTTGGCCGGGTTGCCCACCACGATCACTTTCACGTCGCGGCTGGCGTGGTCGTTGATGGCCTTACCCTGTACCGAGAAGATCTGGGCGTTGGCTTCGAGCAGGTCTTTGCGTTCCATACCCGGGCCACGCGGACGGGCGCCCACCAGCAAGCAGTAATCGGCATCCTTGAAGGCCACTTCCGGCTTGTCGGTCTGCACGATGCCGTGCACGAGCGGGAAGGCGCAGTCTTCGAGCTCCATGGCCACGCCCTTGAGGGCTTCGAGGGCCGGGGTGATTTCCAGCAGCTGCAGGATGACCGGCTGGTCCTTGCCGAGCATGTCACCGGCGGCAATGCGGAACAACAACGAATAGCTGATCTGACCGGCAGCGCCGGTAACGGTGACCCTGACTGGTGCTTTCATGTGGAGCTTCCTTATGGATGGTGGTTGAAGGCGAAAGTCGGCAATGGAGCCCGAATGGCGCGCGATTATAGAACCGTTCGCGAAGGCACCGCAAAAAGCCTCGCGCGGGCTTGCGAACGACTATCAACCCAAGCCACGTGTCCGCCGATAGTGAATTTGTTATTCTTCGGGAGCTTTTTGCCCGCCATCCCCAACTACAGGACCACCGATGCGCCCTGCTTTTCGTAAAACCAAAATTATTTGCACGATCGGCCCCGCCACCAGCTCCTACGAAATGCTGGCTCAGTTGCACGAAGCTGGCATGGACATCATCCGCCTCAACATGTCGCACGCCACCCACAAATGGGCGCAGCGCATGATCGAGCACGTGGTGGAGCTCAACAAACACACCGCCTTCCCCGTGGGCATCCTGCTGGACACCCAGGGACCCGAGATCCGCACCGGCGTACGCGAAAGCGATCTCGATCTGAAAGTGGGCGACATCATCTCCATCACGGTGCGCGACGACGTCGACGTCGAGGAATCCTCGATCCGCATCAACTATGAAGAACTCATCGACACCGTGAACGTGGGCGACAAGATCACGGTGGACAACGGCCTGATCAACCTCGAGGTCCTCGAAAAAGACAACAACCGCATGCGCTGCAAGGTGCTCGACGGTGGCAAGCTCGGCAGCAAGAAACACGTGAATCTGCCCGGCATCCGCGTGAACCTGCCCGCCATCACGCAGAAGGACCGCGAAGACATCCTGTTCGGCCTCGACCAGGAACTCGACTACATCGCCCTCTCCTTCGTGCGCGAAGCCGCCGACGTATTGGAGCTGCGCAAGCTGATCGAGGAATACAAACCCGAGAAGGCCAACACCATCAAGATCATCGCCAAGATCGAAGACCAGCAGGGTCTGCGCAACGTGGAAGAGATCGTGCAGGTGGCCGATGGCATCATGGTCGCGCGCGGCGACCTCGGTGTGGAAATCGATCTCGCCGAACTGCCCAATGCTCAGCGCCGCATCGTGCGTCTGTGTGCCGAATACGGTAAGCGCGTGATCGTGGCGACGCACTTGCTCGAGTCGATGATCGAAAACCCCATCCCGACCCGCGCCGAAGTGACGGACGTGGCCAACGCCGTGTACGAAGAAGCCGATGCCATCATGCTCTCCGGTGAAACCACCGTGGGCAAACATCCGCTGCGCTGTGTGCGCTACATGGATTCGATCGCACGCGCGACCGAACCGAACCCGGGTCTGGACTTCACCAGGAATCTGCGCAAGAACAGCGACAAGGAACATCTCGCCGCCACCGCGGTGGAACTCGCCGAATCGCTCGAAGCCAAGGGCATCGTCGTGGTGACGCGGCACGGCATCATGGCGAACTACGTCACCAACTGCCATCCGCAGCGCTCGCCGATCTTCGCCTTCACCAACATCGGGGTGACGCGTCGCATCATGACGCTCAACCGCTACCTCTATCCCTTCAAGATCGAGTTCAGCAACGATCCGGAAGAAACGCTGTCGCGCGCCTTCGCCGAATTGAAGAGCAAGGCCGGCTTCGAGACGGGCGACAAGGTGGTGGTGATTTCCGATTTGCTGCTCGATCAGGACAGCGTCGGCATCCAGATCCGTGCGCTGCCGTAAGACGACCTCGAGCAGTAGTCGTCACCCAAGAAAGGAGCGTTTGCCATGAAAGGTTTGATCTACGCGATCGTCGTCGTTGCCGTGTTGGCGTTGCTCGTCGTGACCAATCCCACGAGCGAGGATTACGAGTCCTATCTGAAGGCGGAGTTCATCAAGGAGTCGAATGCCGAAAGCGAAGTGTCGCAGGCTCTCGCCGCGACCTTCGGCGCCGTTGCCAGCAACCTGCTCAGCAGCGTCACCGTGCGCAACGACTACATCCTCTTCAGCACCTACTCCGCCGGCTCCGGTGATACCGAGCGTTTGACGCTGGGTTTGCTGGGGAATTTCTTTGTCTTGAAGGATGGGGAGTAGTCGCAGCTCCATCGGAGCTGCTGCCGAAGTCACCCCCTGACGGCTGCCGGAACACCGTGAATACATTCCCGCGGGCTCGCTCGCAGACTTCCATGTCTGCGAGCGCCCCGCCATCCATCAGGCAGCGGCGACTTGCTCGATCGTAGGTTGCGCCGAGTTGGAGACGAAGCCCACAGGCGATCTCCAAGGTTTCATGCAGATTCGAGCTTCCCAATGTTGGGGTTCACCGCATGTGCGCTTCACCCCACCTCCATGCCCCCGCGCCGACGGAGAAAGGAACCTACGCGATAAACATGGCATCGCCGTAGCTGAAGAAGCGATAACGCTCCTGTACGGCTTGTCGATAGGCAGAGAGAATGTGCTCGCGTGAGCTGAAGGCACTGACGAGCATCAACAGCGTCGACTGCGGCAGGTGGAAGTTGGTGAGGAGCGCATCGACGGTGCGGAAGCGATAGCCGGGATAGATGAAGATGCGCGTATCACCGCGGAAAGGTACGAGCTCGCCATCCTGACTGGCGGTTTCGAGACAACGCACGGTCGTCGTGCCGATCGCCACCACGCGACCACCGCGCGCGCGACAAGCCCGCACCGCTTCACACACTTCCTCCGACACTTCGAGATACTCCGCATGCATGCGGTGCTGCGTGATGTTCTCCGTGCGCACCGGTTGGAAGGTGCCGGCACCGACGTGCAAGGTCACCTGCGCCATCGCGATGCCCTTCTCGCGCAGCGCCGCCAACATCTCTTCACTGAAATGCAGTCCCGCGGTAGGGGCGGCAACGGCACCCTGCACGCGGGCATAGACCGTCTGATAGCGCTCGCGGTCGCTCTCTTCATCGGCTCGACGGATGTAGGGAGGCAGCGGCATGTGGCCGGCTCTGTCGAGGAAGTTCATCAGATCGAGAGCGGGATCGAAGCGCACACGATAGAAACCATCCTCGCGTCCGATCACCAGCGCCACCGCTGCCACTCCCTCGTGTTCGAACACGAGTTCAGCATCTGCGGGCAGCGGATGGTTGGAACGTATCTGTGCCACCACTTCGTTGTCGGGCAGCACACGTTCGACCAGAAGCTCGATCTTGCCGCCGCTGCGCTTGCGGCCATAGAGACGCGCCGGAATCACGCGCGTGTTGTTGAAGACCAGCAGATCTTCAGGCCTCAACAAGGAAGGAAAATCGGCAAAGCGCAGATGACGCACGGCGCCATCATGACGACCCAACTGCAGCAAGCGGCTGTCGCCACGTTGCGCTGGTGGATAGTGCGCGATCAGTTCTTCCGGGAGCTCGAAATCGAAGTCGCTGAGTTGCATGGGGGCGCCCCGAAAAAAAAGCGCAAGGGTACTTAAAAACTGTGGGAAGGCATAGGCAGTGCCAAAAGCCTTCGTTATAATCGCGGCCGTTTTTCCCGCCCCTGCCGGAGTGGTGAAATGGTAGACACGACGGACTCAAAATCCGTTGCTAGCGATAGCGTGCCGGTTCAAGTCCGGCCTCCGGTACCAACTCCCTGTTCCTGACTCGATTTCCCTATCCGTAGCGAGTGTTGCGCGCTGCGTATGTTTGCGCGCGGCTGGATGGCTGCGGGGAAGTCGATGCTTCCCCGCAGCGTTGCAGTCTTGCTTAGTCAGCTGCGAAGCAGTAGAGCAAGCCAGCGCCACCGACGCTGATCAGCGCTTCCTGCGTGCAGCCCGGCGTGCCGTGCGAGGAGTTCCAGGGCGAACCCGGAACGGCGAAGGAGTAACGGTCGGCGTGACCCACCCAAGCGCTGCCTTCGGTGCTGCTCGTCCAGTTGTTGCAGGTGCGGTCTTCACCCGGCGGGAAGGCGGTGCCATCGAGACGGGTGCCGGTCAGCACGTCGTGTTCGGTGGTGTCGTAGGTGCCGTCGATGCGCGACTCGAAATGGTTGCCGTGCTCGTCGAGGATGTGCTCGTAATTGAAGTTGGAGTTGTCGTAGAGCAGGCTCTCGATGTTGGTGGCCATGATCACGCCTTTGGCGTTGGCCCACGGACCTTGGCCGATGCGATCGATGGCGTTCACGGCGTTCGGGCCCTGCGTGCTGAGATAGGCGCGCCAGGTGCGATGACCGGCGCCAGCTTCGGTGGCGAGCGCCTGGCAGTGTGCATCGGCACCTTCGAGACCACCGAGATCACCACCCTTGCCGATGCCGCGGCTGGTGATGAAGAAACCCATTTCCATCGGCTCCTGCTCTGCAGCTGCCTGCACCCCTTCTGCCAGCGTCATGAGGCCGAGACCGGCCACGATCGCTGCAATCAGTTTGTTACTTTTCATACTTCCCCCTTCTGCGTGGTTGAAAAACGACGCGATGGTTACGCAACTATGACAGATGTGCAATGCCTGGAAGCGACTTGCTCCGAAAAACGCAACACTCATTCATCCACACGATGCAGGCACATAAATCAGTCGAATAAAAAAGGCAGCTCCAATGAAGGAGCTGCCTTTTGCGTTTCATCGCCGATCGAACTTACTGCTGCTGACGAAACTCCGGCGTCATCTCCTCGCAGGTGGCCGGTGCGAAGGGCACATCGGAGAGATACATCACATCGAAGCTTTCGTACGGCGCGGCGAGATACACGGGATCGGTGACCGAGTATTCACGCTTGAGGGCCATCGTCTCGGTGTCGAGCGTGAAGCGTTCGACGATGTGCATCTGCTCGCTGCTGCGCGTGGGCGGACTCAACACACCGGGTGTGAAACCGATGGTGTCGACCACCAGCGTGTCACCTTCCCAGTTGCCGATGGAGTGACCGGCGTAGCTCGGCTCGATGTTGGCCGGATGTTCGGTCATGCCGATGTGGATGCGACGTTCGAAGTTGTAGAGGCCGTAGATGATGTCGATGACCTTCTCGCCCTCGGCCGTGGTGTAGTGCTTGAACTGGTTGATCGGCCAGTCGGCGGTCCAGTCGCGAATGAAGCTGGTGGGTTTGCAGGCGTACCAGGGATTGTCTTCCGGTGAGCTGCGATCGAAGGCATCGGCGGCGGCCTGACCGGCTTCGGTGTAGACCACGCGCGGACGCGGCGGCTGGGTTTTCTGCACGTCTTCGAGCGTGATGCGGCCCGCGGCGTAGTCGGGGCTCATGCTCTTCGGAATCATCGAACCGTTGCCACCACTGGGCGGCACCGTGAGCACCAATTGTTCCACTGCCCAGTCACCGTTGAGATTGAGTTGACCATCCTCCAGACGCAGCGGCCGATCGCTGGTGTCCACCGGCTGACCGGAAGACAACTGATCGTTGCGGTTCATGGTGATGGTGTTGTCGATCGTGAAGTTCTCGATGTAGCAGGCACCGGGATCATCGCGATGCGGGTTGCCTTCGATCTTCACGTGCGAGCCCACCTTGAACATCTCGGTGGACCAGCCGGAACGGCGAATCAGCGTAGCGGCGCGCATTTCGCAGCGCATGTGTTGGATCGAGCCGTCTTCCTTCACCACATCGAGTTCCATGTAGGAATGCGGGTTCACCAGATTCATCTTGGTGAGCGTGCCTTCCCATTCGCGCTTGATGTCGAGTTGGAAGAGACCGAAGCCGTGGTGAGCGAAGGCCGGCAATGCCAGGCCTGAGAGAACTGCAGCGGCAAGAGCCGGCCGCAGGAATGGATGAGACCTGCGCATTGCGTAACCCCTCTGTGTTGTTATGAGCGTGCGCGCCAGTATAGAGGGGCGACGGAGCAACACCAGCAGGGCGGGTAAAAAGTTCGCTTTTTTTCCTCTTTCTTGACGCCACTTGCCGGTGCGGAATTTTCATAGTGATTTCAATTCCGTCACACACGTTAATCAATGCCGTTAACCGTTCTGAACCGTTAATCCCGTAGCTCTACCATGCTGAGTCGCTATCATGCGCGGCTTTGAATGAAAGCATTACAGGGTCGTACATGATGAAGTCAGCTCGGATCAGCAAACTCACCTGCGCCATCGCAGCCCTGCTCGGCAGCGGTGCGCTGCAGGCACAACAGAATCAAGCGATCGAGGAAGTGGTGATCTTCGGCCGCAACCTCGACCTCGTCGGTACTGCGGAGGCCGCCAGCGAAGGTACCGTGACGGGCGCCGACCTCCTGATACGTCCTCTCTTCAAGACCGCCGACCTGCTCGAATCGATGCCCGGTCTGGTTGCCGTGCAACATTCGGGCAGTGGCAAGGCCAACCAATATTTCCTGCGCGGCTTCAACCTCGACCACGGCACCGACTACAGCGTGATCGTCGATGGCATGCCCTGGAACCTGCGTTCGCATGGTCATGGTCAGGGCTATCTCGATGTGAACGGTCTGATTCCGGAGATCGTCGAGCGCATCGACTACCGCAAGGGGCCCTATCGCGCCGACCTCGGTGATTTCTCGATGGTGGGCGCTTCGTTCATCCGCACCATCGATCGGCTCGAACAGGACTTCCTCTCACTCGAGAGTGGCCAATATGGTTGGCGCCGGCTCGCCGGTGGCGCCACACAGGATCTTGCCGACGGCAGCCTCACCTTCGTCGGCGAATACAAGCAGTACGACGGCCCCTGGGAAAAGGACGAAGACCTCGAACATCTGTCGCTGTGGAGCAAATACCTGCGCAACACCTCCTTCGGCCAATTGACAATGACGCTTTCCGGTTACGAAGCGCAATGGGATCCGACCGAGCAGGTGCCGGAGCGCGCCTTCGGCAGCGCGGTGTGTCCCGATGAATTCTGTTCGCTGGATCCGACGGCACATGGGCAGACCTCGCGCTGGATCGTGACGGGCCAACTGAGCGGCAGCGATTGGAACGCCAATCTCTATGGCCAGTACTACGACTGGACCATGTCTTCGAATCCCACCTACGACTACCAAATCAATCAGTTCGACCGGCGCTGGACCATCGGCGGTGGCGCCGACAAGACGCTGCTTGAGACCGATGCACTACGTATCGTGACGGGCGGCGAGTTTCGCTACGACGACGGTAGCCGCATCGGCGTGGAACACACCGACCAAGGAATCTTCGTAGAGCCGATCAGCGAGAACGAGATTCAGGAAGGATCGATCGCGGCCTACATCGAAGGCATGTGGCAGGCTACCGACACCTTGCGCGTGCTGGGTGGCGTGCGCACCGATCATTACGAATTCGACGTGCGCGCCTTCAACGACGACAGTGCCTTCGGTTCGAAATCGGTCAACCGTACCTCACCCAAGGTGGGCCTGGCATGGAATGCCATCGACAAGGTCGAGTTCTATGCCAACTGGGGCCGCGGCTTTCACTCCAACGATGCGCGTGGCGTGGTCAACGCAGTGGATCCGGTGCCCGGTCTATCGCCGAGTACCGGACGTGAGCTGGGCGCCCGCTTTGCCATCGGCGATTTCAAGTTCACTACCGCCTATTGGTGGTTGGATCAGGACAGCGAGCTGATCTTCGTCGGCGACTCCAACTCGGTTGAACCCAAGGGCGCCTCCGAGCGTGAAGGCCTGGAAGTGACGATGTTCTGGCAGCCCCTGCCCTGGCTCGGTGTGGATGCCGTCTACACCGACAGCAAGGCGCGTTACACCAACAATCCCGAAGGCGACCATGTGGAACAGGCGGTGGAAACGGGCGGACAGATCGGCATTTCCGCCACCAAGGATGATTGGGATTTGAGCCTGCGTGCGCGTTATCTCGGCCCCTACGCACTCACTGCGGACAACTCGCAGCGTTCCAAGTCGCTCACCACCTTGAATCTGCGCGGCGCGCGCCACTGGTCGAACCTGACCCTTTACGCAGAGGTGCTCAACCTGCTCGATTCCGACCGCAAGGAAATCGTCTACTACTACCCAGCCTACGTGCCCGGCCTCGACGATCCCGGTCTCAGCTCGGAAGACATCGACTGTGCGGAGCTCGACTGCACCATCAGCCGCGCCACCACGCCGCGCAGCTTCCGCATCGGGGTGAGCTACAAGTTCTGATCCCCCCGACACCGTGCCGGCCTCGGCTGACACCGGGGCCGGCCCTGTGGTTAGAATCGCGGCTCCCTTTCCCGGTTTCTGGAGCCAAGCATGACTACTTTGTTGCGTCGTTTGCTGTGTCCTCTGTTGCTCGCGCTGGCCACGTTGCCCCCGCTCACACTCGCTGCCGAAGATGAAGCGGCACGTTGGGATCTGAGCGATCTCTATCCTTCCGTCGAAGCCTGGGATGCCGAGCGCCAACGCCTTTTGGCTGAATTCGAAACCATCGGCCGTTATCGCGGTACGCTCGGTCAGGGTGGCAAGGAACTGGCCGCGGCACTGCGCCACGTGTCCGATCTCTATCGCGCGGCGCTGCGCGTCTACGTCTACGCCAGCCTGCAGCAGGATGAGGATCTGCGCGTCACCGAAGCGCAGGAACGCGCGCAGTTGGCCGAAGCCATGTATGCACGACTCAGTCAGGCCACGGCCTGGATCGATCCCGAGATCGTCGCGATCGGTGAAGAGCGCGTACGTCAGTTCATCGACGACACGCCGGAACTTGCGCCCTTCCGGCATTCACTGGACGACACCCTGCGCCGCGCCGAACACACCTTGGGCGACGAAGCCGAGCAGGTGCTGTCCTATTTCTCGCAGGCCTCCGATGCGCCCAGCAACATCTACAGCATCATCGCCAACTCCGACATTCCCTTCCCCACGCTGACTCTGCCTTCCGGCGAAGAAGTGCTCATCAACTCGCAGGGTTATGAACGTCTGCGTTCGAACGCCGATCGCGAACTGCGCAAGCAGGTGTTCGATCTGTTCTGGGGCAAATGGTTGGAATATCGCAACAGCGTCGGCATGGTGCTGAACAGCCACATCCAGACGCAGGTGGCGCTGACCAAGGCACGCAAGTACGACAGCATGCTCGAGCGCCAACTCTTCAACTACAACCTGCCCGAAGCGGTCTATCGCACGCTGGTCGACGAAGTGAACAAGGCGCTGCCCACCCTGCATCGCTATTTCAAACTACGTGCACGCATGCTGGGTGTGGAGCAGATGCGCTACTACGACATCTATCCGCCGCTCGTCAGTCTCGAGCGCGAATTCGATCTCGCCACCAGCAAGGAAATCACGCTGCAGGCGATGAGCATCCTCGGCGAGGATTGGGTGGAGCGGCAGCGCGCCGCGATGAACGAACGCTGGATGCATGTCTATCCGCAACAGGGCAAGCGCAGTGGCGCCTACATGCAGGGCAGCGCCTACGACGTGCATCCTTATCTGCTGCTGAACCACAACAACGACTACAACTCGCTCTCCACCTTCGCGCACGAGTGGGGTCATGCGATGCATACGCTGTACGCGAAGGATGCGCAGCCGTTCGAGACCGCTGATTACGCCACCTTCATCGCCGAGATTCCTTCCACCTCGCTCGAGCTGATCCTGCAGCAGTACATGACACAGCAGGCGCAGACGAAAGAAGAAAAACTGTTCTATCTGGGCTCGGCGCTGGAAAACCTGCGCGGCACCTTCTTCCGTCAGACCATGTTCGCGGAGTTCGAGCTGGCGCTGTACGAAACGGTGGAACGTGGTGAAGCGCTCAGCGGTGAGCGCATCTCGCAGCTCTACCTGGAACTGCTCAAGCGTTATCACGGCCACGACGAAGGCGTGGTGTTGATCGACGATCTCTACGCCAACGAGTGGATGTTCGTGCCGCACTTCTACTACAACATGTACGTCTATCAGTACGCGACCTCGCTCACCGCGGGCACCGCGCTCTACGAGAAGATCGTGGAAGAAGGCGAAGCCGGTGTGGAGAACTTCAAGAATCTCCTGCGCGCCGGTGGTTCGGACTATCCGTACAACCTGCTGCGTCAGGCCGGCGTCGACATGGCGACGCCCGCGCCCTATCAGGCCGTGGTGCGTCGCATGAACGCCATCATGGACGAAATGGAGGTGCTGCTCGCGCAATAACCGATCGATCCCATTGACAGCGGCCGCGCCGGCTCCTAGAGTGCGCGGCCTCGACCACAGCAAAAAGCCCATGATCCGCTTCTTCGACAACGCCGCATTCATCGCAAACGCCGCAGCACGTGCCGCGGCGGCGCGTCGTCGTGCGCGTGCGAATTGCTCGCCATCCGGAAGCCCAGGGCCCTGCTGATGCCTTACTGAACCCAATCACGCAGTAACCGAAAACCTCCGGATGTCGACGACACCGGAGGTTTTTTTTCGCCCCTAGAAAAACGCCACGAGGAAAAAACGGCATGAACACCATAGAAACCGAAGACACATTGGGACTCAGCTTCTGCGAGCGCTTGCCCCTGGCCTTCACCCACGGCCAGGGGTCTTGGGTTTGGGATGAGGCGGGTAAGCGCTATCTCGATTTCACGTCCGGCTGGGGCGTGACCTGTCTCGGACATGCGCATCCCGTCATCACGGCGACCTTGCAGCGCCAGGCAACGCGCTTGCTGCAAAGTCCCAATGCGGGTTTCACCTATTCACCGGAACGCGCGGCCTTGCTGCAGCTGCTCTTGCCCTTGTTGCCGGGCAAGTTGAATGCGCTGTACTTCTGCAACAGCGGCGCCGAAGCCAACGATGCGGCATTGAAACTCGCCCGCAAGATCACGGGGCGCCACAAAGTCATCAGCACGAAGGGCTCCTTTCATGGTCGTTCCTTGAACACCTTGTCCGTATCGCGCGGCCCGGAAAATTCCGGACGTTATCTGCCACAGTTGCCGTCCATCAGCTTCGTGCCCTTCGGTGACATCGCGGCACTCGCGCAAGAAATCGACGCCGACACTGCAGCCGTGATCGTGGAACCCATTCAAGGGGAAGGTGGCGTGCAGATTCCCCCACCGAATTATTTGGCGGAAGTGCAGCTCCTGTGTCGCACGCATGGCGCGCTGTTGATCGTGGATGAAGTGCAGACCGGCTTCGGCCGCACCGGCAAATTGTTCGCGTTGCAGCACAGCCTGCAGCACGTCGAGCCCGACATGTTGACGCTCGCCAAGGGCATCGCCGGTGGCTTTCCCTTCGCCGCCTTTGCCGTGACGGCGGAAGTGAGAGCACGCCTGCAGAAGGACGATCATGGCGGCACCTACTGCGGCAATCCCTTGGGCTGTGCCCTCTCCCATGCCGTGATCTCCTACCTCGTGGAGCACAGGATTCCTGACCAGGTGGCACAGAAAGGCGAGCGATTGCTGGAGGGGCTGCAGGCGCTCGCAGCGAACTACCCGGCTTTGGTGAAAGCCACGCGCGGACGGGGACTACTCTGCGCGCTCGAATTCCATGAGCCCACGCTGGCGCGCGAACTCACGTGGCGCTGCGCTGAGAAAGGCCTGCTCGTCGTACCCACCCGCAACGGCATCATCCGCTTGTTGCCGGATCTCTTGGTGAGCGAAGAGCACATCGCCAGGGCACTGGCCGTGCTGGACGAAGTGTTGGCAGAGGCGGCCTGAGTGATGGGGAACCTGCGGCCTCCTGGGCCGCAGGTTCAGACCGTGTGGTGATTGTTACTGCATGAGCGAGAAGAAAATCAGCGCGCGTTGAGGATGGCGGACAGAGTGAAGGTGCCGGTCTGCCCTCCCTCGTAGCTACTCACTTCCACTTCGTAGGTGCCGCTCGCAGAGTTTTCGATCACGCTCAGCGAGCGCCCGGTCGAACCGAAATCGTCGTTGGTCAAACGTTCGCCGCCGGGCGTCATCACAGTCATGAAGGTGTCGAAGTCCTTGGACTGCATGTCGAAGACGATGGTGGCTCCCTCGTTCACCTGGTAGAAGTTGTAAGTCTCGAAGTAACTGTCGTCGGTTTATTGGCTGCATTCACCGTTCTCCGAGGACACTCAAGCCGCGTTCAGTGCTGGAACAGCACGCTATAGGGCTCGACACCGCCACGATCGACCACCAGGTGTTGATAGCTGGCGCTTGGTCCCGCGCTACGGGCATCCTCGCCGAAAGACTTCACGTCGGCGCGATAACGGTCATGCAGATACTCGCTCAGTTCGAGCGCGGTGAGCTGGCCGTCGCCATCGACATCGGCCTTGCGGCCACGCAAGGCCTCGTCGAAAAACGCGGCGAGATAACCGCCGGCCTGGAACTTGAAGGCCACCTGCGAGAGCACGTCTTCTTCCGAGGAAAACAGCCCCATGCGACCGGGCTTGGAGACGATGTCCTTGGCGAAGCCGCCGCTGAAACAGGAATCGAGTACCAGCAACACCGTGCCCGCATCGATGCCATCGAGCAGGTCGGCCAATTCATCGTCGGTCAGTGCGCCGTCGTAGAGTTCGATGGTCTCGTCGAAACCGTCGGGATCGCGGCTGTCCGGCCCACCGGGACGTGCCACGCGATCGCCGTGCCCGGAGAAGAAGATCACCACCATGTCGTCGGCATCGGCGCGTGCGCCGACGGCGGCGATGGCCTCGCGGAAGCGTGCTTTCGTCGCCTGCCCGTTGATCAAGGTGTGTGCGTTGCGGGCTGCCATGCCGGCGCCTTCGATCAAGGCTTCGCGCACCCGCACGGCATCATCGTCCGTCAGCGGTAGATCGTTCTCCTCACCGGGATAGTCGGCGACACCGACGAAGATGCCGTGAATCTCACCGCCCGTGGCATTGGCAGCATTGGAAGAAAGTTCCACATTGCGTCCACGCGTGAGGCTGAGTGTATAGGCTCCCGTCGCCTGCGCCTCATAGCTGCCGGCGAGAATGCGATAACGACCGCTGCGGCGCAGCGTCAGTTCGATGCGCGACAGATCCGTGCGCCCATCGAAGTCGTCGTTGGTGATGAGCTCGCCCGGCGGCGTGACCAAGGACAGATAGGTGTCGAACTCGGAGGAACTCATGTCGATCACGATCTGCTCGCCCGCTTCCGCGCTGAACACATAGACGTCTTCGAAGCTGTTGTCCTGTGCGCATTGATCGCCCTCTTCCAGCCTGCCATTCACGCGATCGCCCAGCGAAAGTTCGATCGAATCTCGTGTGACCTGCTGCTGTCCAGATCGTTCCTGTGCGATGGTCAGCTTGTAACGGCCCGTCTCTGCCGCGGCATAGGAAGTCACACGCACGCGATAAGTACCGAGCGCCGACAACTCGCGCACGATACGGCTATTGGTGCTGCCATCGCCCGCATCGTCGTTCGCTTCGTGATTGCCGTCGGGGCTTTCCAGCACGAGGTAGGCATCGAAGTCATCCGAATAGAGAGCGATGGTCACCGTCTCACCCGGCATTCCGTCGAAGGTCCAGGTATCGACGTATTCACCGCTGCCGTAGGTGTCGTCCCCACGTTCCAGCCTGCCTTCGTATTCGCGCACACCGTTTTCGGAAGCCACGAGATTGCCGCTGAGCGTCAAGGTGTAGGACCCCGTCTCACCTGCGGCGTAGCTCGTGACTTCGACCTGGTATTCACCACTCTCCGTCAACTGCAGCGCCAACAACGAACGCTGCTGACTGCCTTCGAAATCATCGTTGGTGTAGCGGCGGCCGCTGGGCGCCACCAGCGCTAGATAGGTGTCGAACTCGGCCGATTGCAGATCGAATACCACCAACTCGCCAGCCGTGCCCTGATAGCTGTAACGATCGACATGGCCCCTGCCATCGAGCACGGGGTCGGAGCTGTCGAGCCGACCGCGTTGCGTCACGCCCTGCCCCGACGCAGCGTTCCTTACGTCTTCGACCAAGTACACGGCGCCGCGTTCGTACAAGGTTCGACAATCGGTGGCATCGTGATAGCGATCGGCTTCCACCAAGGTCGTCGCGGAACCTTCACCATTGAAGCGTGGATCATCGCACTCGCCATCGTTGGCCCACCGGCTGAGATCGTCGCCGAAGTCGATGCCGGCATTCGCAGCGTCGACACCGAGATCGAGCGATGGCCAGTCGCTCATGTCCCACTCGGTGATGACCAGCTTGGCGCTGCCAGCGTAGGCGAAGTCGTCCACGTAGTCGTAGGTGCCCACCCAGATGTCATAGATGCCGTCGGCTGGATATTCGAAGAGCAGCCCCGGATTGCTGCCCAGAAAATCGAGGTCGTCACTGCAATGCCAATTGCCGAAGGGGTCGTTGACCACCAGGGTGGTATCCTCGTCGGACGACACGAAGATACCCAACTGCTCGCCGGCATCGCGCAGTTCCAGCTTGAGGTCGGGTTTGTCGCCGTAGATGTATCCGACGCAATCGGCACCGAGCATCTCGGCAGAGCTCCGCCCGCCCGGCACGACTTCCATCACCTGTGGATCGGGTAGAAAGCCGCCCTCCAGAACAATCGTTCCATAGAGCGCTTCCACATTGAGGGTTTGCGCACAAACGGCGGACGCGAGGCTGGATAGCGCGAAGAAGGAAAGGTGGGAGACGGCGGGACACGCTCTCATGGGAATTCCTGCGGTAGTTCGGGGATGCGGGGCGTTGACGCACACTAAGTCCTTTGCCGAGCGGCGTCATCCCCCATTTGTCGTAGACGGCCTACCTTCCCTGAGCAGGCTGGGACGGATCAGTTCCGGCCTCCAAGTTCGCTCTGCACGATGCGCAGTTCATAGGCGCCGGTCTCACCGGCAGCGAAACTCGTCACACGCACACTGTAGGTGCCGGCGACGTTCAACTCACGCACGATGCGGCTGCCGGCGACACCTTCCGGATCATCATCGTTCACTTCGATCTCGCCATCCGGTGTCTCCAGCACCAGGAAGCTGTCGAAGTCGTCGGAATCCAGCGCGATGTCCACCAACTGGCCGGCCAGTCCTTCGAAGGTCCAGGTGTCGAAGTATTCACCTTTGCCGAGTCGCGAACTGCGTGCAGAGAGCTCACCCGTGTGACGCGCTGCCGCCACCCGATGCAGCGACTCGAGCCGGAGCTCGTAGTCGCCGCCCCCTTCCGCATCGTAGGCGGTGACTTCGACGCGGTATTCACCGGTCGCGGGCAAGGTCAGCAGCAAGCGTGATTGGTCCTGGCGACCGGCGTAGTCGTCATTGTGGAAGCGTTCGCCGTTGGGTGTGTAGAGCGCAAGAAAGGTATCGAACTCGGTCGAGCTCAGCGCGAAATACACCTCGCTGCCTGCCGCACCCATGAAGGTGAAGGGATCGACCTGGCCAGTGGCGAGGCGGCCACGGTATTCACCCCCAAGTTCGAGCACCGCCAGCGGCGGACGCGGATTGGCGACGAACTCGACACGTCCTTGCAGATAGAGCGTGCGGCAGTCGCTGGCGTCGTGGAAACGATCACTGTCCAGAAAGGAAGAGGAGCTGCCGATGCCGCGAAAGCGCGGATCGTCGCATTCGCCGTCGTGGGCGAAGTCGCTGGCGTCGTCGCCGAACTCGATGCCGTCGATCGGCTCCAGCGCCACATCACGTCCAACCACCTGCGGTTGATTCGCCAGCTGCGTGAAGGCCTCGAGTCGCAACCAATCTTCCGGCGCGGTTTCGGTCAGCAGAACGGACACCGCCGGACCGCTGTAGTCGCGTTCGTAGCTACCCACCCACAGGTGGTAGCGACCTACCACGGGCTCGACGAGTTCGAGTGCGGGATTGAGATCACCGAGAAATTCGCTGTCATCACTGCAATGCCAGGTGCCTTCCGGATCACGCACGAGGAGCGTCGTGTCGGTGACTCCCGCCACCACGATGCCGAGGCTCGCGCGCGGTGCACTCAGGTCGAACTGCAGATGGGGCCGCGTGGGATCGAGGTAGCCGACGCAACCCGTATCGCCATCACTGATCTGCAGCGTGCCGCCGGGCACGACCTCGTAGCGTTGCGGATCGGGATCGAAACCACCGGTGAGGACGAAAGCAGCGTCGCCACCTCCGGACGAGGTCGTCGCACAGGCGACGAGACCGAGAGACAGAACCGGGCCGATCCATGCAACTGTTTTCACGCTTGCTCCTACTACTGAAAGAAAAAAAAGTGGCGCATCCTAGCGCAGGGCCTGGGCCAGCATCCGTACCTGCTTCGCAAGATTGCATTCGTGCAGGCGGCTACCTAAGCTGCGACTCTCTTTGCGAGGGGAACGTCCGATGCCAATCACCAAACTCGAACACTACCTGGTCCTGACCGACGACATCGAAGCCACCAAGGACTTCTATCAGGACGTGCTCGGCTTCAAGGTGGGCAAACGCGCCGACCTGGGCTTTGCCGGTTATTGGCTCTATCTCGATGAGGTGCCGGTGATCCACATCGCCGAATGGGAAAGCTATACGCGTCACTCCCATGAACAGGGCATTCCCGTCACCACCCGCGCGCCAGGTACCGGTGCCTTCGACCACATCGCCTTCAACGGCACCAACGTGGAAGAAATGATCGAGCGGCTCGACTCGCGCGGCATCGCCTACCATCGCAACGACGTGCCGGTGGCGAGTCTGGTGCAGTTGTTTCTGTACGATCCAAATGGGGTGAAGATCGAACTCAACTATCGTTGAGCCCGCGTTGAGCTCTCACCCGTCGAGCGCACATCGCTGAGCACTCACTCGACGGTGATGGAAACGCGACCGCTGCGCTTGGCGAACTTCCAACCTTCGGCGGTGCGCACGAAGCTGTCGTAGTACTCCCCTACCAAACGCACCGGATTGGCCTTGAAGCCGAACTTGGCTGGCGTATCCGGGTTGGCGCTGAACTGTGTCACATAGGAAATCGCGGTAGCGTGATCGGCATCCTGCACCTCGACCACGGTGTTGGTGACGAGATGCCGCGTGACCTTGCCACCCGGTCTGCTGACGAAGGATTCCAGAATCTCGGCACGACCCACGATGTAGTCATCCGGCGCGGTCGGACGCGCGAAGGCGCCATCCTCGGCAAAGAGTTCCACCAATTTTTCGTATTCGCCCATGTCGTTGTAGAGCGCGAAACGGTGGATCAGACGGATGCAGGCTTGTTCGATGGCGTCGATGTCGAGAGTGCTCATGTGTTCCTCGTGCGTGTGACGTAAGGCCGTCAGAGCACCCACACCCACAGTCCTATGCCCAGCAACAGACGGTAGATGACGAAGGGCGTGAAGCCCATGCGGCCGATGATGCTCAGAAAATAATGGATGCAGCAGTAGGCGAACAAGCCGGACACCACCGCTCCGTAAGCCAGCTCCGCCCAGTCGACCGCACTTTCCTCGAAGAGATCCAGCACCAACAGCGACGCAGCGGCAGCGGTGACCGGAATCGACAGCAGGAACGAAAAGCGCGAAGCATCGACGCGGTTGAGGCCGCAGAACAGCGCTGCAGTCATGGTGATGCCCGAACGTGATACACCGGGAATCAACGCGATTGCCTGCGCGAGACCGATGATCAACGCGATGCGCCAACCGAGATCCGCCATGGTGAGCTCGTTGCGATGCGCGCGACGATCCGCCCACCACAGGAGCAAACCGAACAGGATGGTGGTCGTCGCGATGACATGGCCATCACGCAATACGTCCTCGATGTAGGACTTGAACAACCCGCCCACGATCACCACCGGCAAGGTTGCCAGCGCGAGCAGCGCTACCTGCTGCGCATCGCGATTCAATTCCTTGGCGCCAAGCGCCTGCAACGAACCGCTCGCCAGCTGCCAGAGATCACGTCTGAAGTAGAGCACCACGGCACAGAGCGTGCCAAGATGCACGGCGAGGTCGAAGCTCAAACCCTGGTCGGGCCAACCGAGCAACACGGAAGGCAGGATCAAGTGGGCAGAGCTGGAGATGGGAAGGAATTCGGTGAGGCCTTGGATGAGTGCCAACACCGTGGCACGAACGATATCGAAGTTCAAAGTGGCACCTTCACGACCTGATCACGCAAATAGAGTGGTTCGACCTCCTGCGCCGCCACTCGTACACCCTGCGCGAACTGCACTGCGGCGATGTGGGCGATGGCGCCGGCGCGTGGATGTTCGTCCGGCAGACGAACCGCAATGCGCTCCTTCAAGGCCGCCGGAAAGCGTTGCTCGAACGCGAGGCCACTGCCCACTGCCACCACGGATCCGGTGAACGCGGCTTGCAGGGAAATCGCTTCCGGCGCGGAGAGCTGTTCGAGGCCGAGGCAACGCGGCAAGGGTTCGTCCGTGACGAACTGAGCCCAATAGACTTCGTCGATGCGCGCATCGATGACGCTGAAGATCGGACGTCCCGCCGCCACTTCACGCACCTGCCAGGCGAGTGCGGCCAGGGTCGACACCGGCACCACCGGTAGGTCGGCGGCGTAGGCCAAACCTTGTGTGACACCGGCGGCGATGCGCAGTCCCGTGAAGGAACCGGGACCGCGGCCGAAGGCGATGGCGTCGAGCTTGTCGAAGTCGAGTGAGAGTTCCTGCATCAAGCCCTGCACCATGGGCAGCAGGGACTGCGCATGCTGGCGGGGGATCACTGCGAAACGTTCATGCAGTTCGCCGTCGATGAGTACGGCGCAGGAACAGGCATCAGTGGAAGTATCGAGGGCAAGAATGGTGGACATGCAATGTGGATGCGGGCTTTTCAGAAGGCCCAAAGAAAAATCCCCCGAAGCGAACTCCGGGGGATTATAAGCCGATCAGTGGCGAGGTAAAGGAAGGCTCCTCACACGACTGCTCTATTGACCGAGGACCCGATCAATAGTTACGGCTCTCACTTTTTGGCTGCTGCTTTTTTCTTCGCGGCGGCTTTTTTCTTGGCCGGCGCTTTTTTCGCTACAGCTTTCTTGGCCGTTGCCTTTTTGGCTACCGCCTTTTTGGCGACTGCCTTTTTAGCGACCTTTTTCTTCGGTGCTTTCTTGGCTACGGCTTTTTTAGCTGCTGCTTTTTTGGCAGGTGCTTTTTTGGCTGCCGCCTTTTTCTTGGCGGGAGCTTTCTTAGCTACCTTCTTGGCTGCTGCTCCGGCTGCCATTGCGGCTTTTTTGGCTGCCGCTTTTTTCTTGGCTGGAGCTTTTTTGGCTACTTTCTTGGCCGGTGCCTTTTTGGCTGCTGCTTTCTTGGCGGGTGCCTTCTTAGCTACAGCTTTCTTGGCTACGGCTTTCTTGGCGGGTGCCTTTTTGGCTACTGCTTTCTTGGCAGGTGCCTTCTTGGCTGTTTTTTTGGCTGCTGCGGGTTTTGCTGCTTTGGCTGCTTTTTTCATAGTAGCTATGTTTCCTCCGGCTTTATTAGCTTTGCTGCTTGCTTGCTTAAAGCCTTTCTGGCGTCTAACTGCTGCCTTGCGGGCGGCCAGTCGGGCCTTCGTTGCTGCTTTTTTAACTGCCAGTCGAGCCTTGATCTTTGCCTTGGCAAGGAGCTTTTTGGCTCTTTCCTTGGCGCGAATCGCAGCCTTTCTGGCTCTAGCTTTGGCCAAGGCTGCTGCTTTGGCGGCGGCGGCCTTGGCCTTGGCATTCGCTTTTTTTCTGGCCTGAGCTGCTTTGGCAGCTTCTTGTTTGACCTTACGAGCCAGTTTTCGTGCGTCTGACTTTTGGCGCTTCTTGAGCCAAAGTGCCAGAAACCGAGCCTGCGCTTTCTTCAGCGCCTGCTCCCGGCGTTTGTTCAAGGTTTCCTTATAAATAGCTACGGCCCGTTCCTGGGCACGAATGGTCGCTGCTGTGGCTTCGCTGGAAATGGCATCGGCCAAGGCTTTCGCCGCTTGAGCCTCCGCCTTCCGGGCGGCACGCAAGTCGGCCGATACTTTTCTGAGCACCGCCCTTTGTTTCTTGAGGGCAGCCGTCCCCGATGTTTGCAACAGCTCATCCGTCGCGTAGCGGACCTGCTTCTCCAAACGGGCCGTTTGACGTTGAGCCTGTGCCAGAGTCGCTCTGGCTTTCCTGACCAATGGCATTGCCCGGCGGCCAGGCCTATTTCCGGTTTGCGTCGACGCTTTCACCATGTATCCAGAGGTAGTTCGTCACCTGCACGGTTATCGAGCCTTTCGCTCCTCCGCAGCTCCCCCAACGGGCGCCTCGGTGGAACGGCCTCACAGTGAAAAGCCGGTAACTCTCGATTCCTTCTTCGCTGGAGCCTGTGAACTCCGGCGTGATACCGACCTTCTACTTCGACCTTCAGACTTCGCTTTCGGAAGTCGTGCTTCACAAACTACGGAAGCGGTACTGCAACCAAAGCTGTCGCGATTCGCATTTCGTTCGACGTCGTACTTTTCGTTTCGGCTCGCACTCGCACTTCTCGTATCGTGTTTCGTACTGCCGTTTCGTACTGCGTCGCTCGCGCTTCGCTCACTGACCTCTCTTCGAACTTCACCTCTCGGTTCACTTTCCAGTTCACCTTCCAGTTCACTTCGAAGTTCTCGCCGAGCTCTCTTTCGAATCGTTGTTCGTGAGAGAGTCACTTCATCGTCGTCGTTGTTCTTCGCTCTTACTCACTCATCGCATCGCGTGGTGGAGTCGAAGCATCGACATGCGAGACGCCAGTGCAATTGGCGCGCACCTTATCACACTCATTTCAAAGTGTTCAATACGGCTGTCAAGAGGGGATTCAAAAATGGGAAGAGGTGCAACGCGCATGCGACGTCGTCACATGCGCGTTCTAACTCACTTGCGTTCGAGCAAAGAGACGAGCGTGTTCTTGATGACGTCGATGTCGCCAACACCACTCACGGAGATGAAACGCAGAGAAGGTTCTCTATTGGAATAATCCTTGTAGAAGTCCACCAGCGGTTTGGTGTGCGAGTGGTAGACCTCGAGACGCTTGCGAACGGTCTCTTCCTTGTCGTCGTCACGCTGGATCAGCGGTTCGCCCGTAATGTCGTCTTTTCCCGGGTTTTTCGGGGGTTTGTTGTCGACGTGGTAGACACGTCCGGACTCCGGATGCACGCGACGGCCGCTCAGTCGACGCACGATTTCATCGTCCGGCACATCGATCTCGAGCACGACGTCGATGTCGATGCCGGCGTCGATCAGAGCCTGGGCTTGAGGGATGGTGCGCGGGAAGCCATCAAACAGGAAGCCACCGTCACAGTCGCTCTGACGGATGCGATCCTTGATCAGCGAAATGATGATGTCGTCGGTTACCAGTCCACCGCTCTCCATCACCGACTTCACCTGCTGCCCCAAAGGAGTGCCTGCCTTCACTGCGGCACGCAACATGTCGCCAGTGGAAATCTGTGGGATGCCATACAGTCCCTTGAGGAATTCCGCCTGCGTCCCTTTGCCAGCACCTGGCGCCCCAAGCAAAATGATTCTCATCTGTTCTCTCCGAGGTCGTGCTCTTTGCGTTACGGCAGAGCAACTTGTTGGTGGTTGATTAGGAGTCCAATGGACTCGTCCGTACCCCTCCGTCGTGCAAGCGGCACCTTACACGTTTGTAATACCCCCCTCAAGGCGCGGAGCCCCGAGAATTCAAGGTATTTCTGCGTTCTTGACCCGTTGCCAGTAGGCATCGAGCGCTGCTGCATCACAGTCTTGTAGCTGCTTTCCATCGGCCGCGCACAGTGCTTCGAGCGCACGTACGCGACGTTCGAACTTGCGGTTCGCCGCACGCAGCGCAGCTTCCGCATCGATGTTCAGATGGCGACCGAGATTCACTACCGTGAACAAGAGGTCACCGAATTCTTCCGCCATCTCTTCTTGCGCGTTCTGCGCCATGGCGGCTTTGAGTTCACTCAACTCTTCCTCGAGTTTGCCGATCACTTCCTCGGCCTGCGACCAGTCCAAACCGTGACGGCTGACACGTTTTTGCAATTTGGTTGCGCGCAGAAGCGCGCTCAGCGCCAGGGGGATGTCGGCGAGGATGCTCGGATCGCGCTTCGCCTGCCGCTCACCGGCCTTGATGTCTTCCCATTGTTTGCTGACTCCTTCCGCATCGATCTCGGGTTTGCGCCCGAAACTTGCGAGCGTCGCTTCGGGAAAGACGTGGGGATGACGGCGCAGCAGCTTGTCGGAGATGAGACGCGCGATCGTGTCGAAGTCGAACTTGCCTGCTTCCTTGCCGAGGCGCGCGTAGAAGACGACCTGGAACAGCAGGTCGCCGAGTTCTTCCGGCAGGTGGTCGAAGTCGCCACGCTCGATGGTGTCGAGCACCTCATAGGTTTCTTCGAGCGTGTGCGGCGCGATGGTGGCGAAGCTCTGTTGTAGATCCCAGGGACAGCCGAGCGTCGGGTGACGGAGGCAGTCCATGATGCGTAACAACTCTTCCATGGCTGCGGATCGGTTGGTCTCGCTCATGCGTCTGCCTCCTCGTTCCTCTGCATCTCAGCGGCGCGGTAGGAACAGCGCCATTGCCTCGACATGACTGGTGTGGGGAAACATGTCCATGGCTCCCGCGGCGGCGAGTTCATAACCATGGGCGTGCAACACTCCGGCGTCGCGCGCCAGCGTTGCCGGGTTGCAGGATACGTAGACGATGCGGGTCGGGCGTGCGGCGATCACCGCCGGCAACACTTCCAATGCACCAGAGCGTGGCGGATCGAGTAGAACCTTGTCGAAACCCTGCAGCAACCACGGATGCGTTTGCGGCGGCAGACTGAGATCGGCGCAGCGGAAGGAAACGTTGGTCAAGCCATTGCGCGCAGCATTTTCGTTGCCGCGATGCACCATTGTCTCCACGCCCTCGACACCGAGCACTTCGCGTGCCTTGGTCGCCAACGGCAAGGTGAAGTTGCCCAGACCACAGAAGAGATCCAGCACCTTGTCGGTGGGCTGCGGATCGAGCAGACGCACCGCCTGTTCCAGCATCATGCGGTTGATGCCGGCATTCACCTGGGTGAAGTCGAGCGGATGGAAGGCTAGTTCCAAATCGAAGGCAGGCAGACGGTAGTAGAGACGTTCCGGCCCCTCCGCCGGATGCAACTTGTGTACGCTCTCGGGGCCCTTCGGCTGTAGGTAGAAGCTGAGGTCGTGCTGCGTGGCGAAGGCCACCAGCTTGTCACGATCGCCAGCCGACAGCGGTTGCAGATGGCGCAGCACCAGCGCCGTGTGTTCGGGCGTATCGGGATCGCCGAGTGCCACTTCCACCTGCGGCACGGTTTCGCGTGCGTCCATGCCGGAGATGAGTTCTTCCAGCGCCGGCAACAGCGTGCCGACCCGCGGATCGAGCACGGCGCAGCTGTCCATGTCGGTGATGTAGTTGCTGTGACGTTCACGGAAACCGATCAATACCCGCCCCTTCTTCGGCACGTAACGCACTGCCAGACGCGCCTTGCGGCGATAGCCGAGCACCTCGCCGCTCAGGACCGGCAAACGTTCGTAATCGGCGAGTCCGGTTTCGTGATGCAGGCGGTCGTGCAACGCCGCTTCCTTGAAACGCAGCTGCGCTTGCGGTGCCAGGTGCTGCAGGCTGCAACCACCGCACTGCGTGAAATGTGGGCAAGGTGGAGTCACGCGTTCGGGGGATGCGGTGAGCACCTCCAAGGTCTTGGCTTCGGCATAGCTGCCGCGCTGACTGGTGAGCTGCGCCTGCACGCTTTCACCGGTGAGTGCGCCTTCGACGAAGACGATGCGGCCATCGAGGTGCGCGATGCCACGCCCTTCGTGACTGAGACGGTCGATATCGAGACGGAACGGCTCGGCGGACGGCTTGCCGCGTGAACGATGATTGCGTCGCATGCTTGTTACCGGCTGAACACGCCGGTGGAGAGATAACGGTCGCCGCGATCACAGATGATGGCCACGATGACGGCATCGCGCACGGTCTTCGCCAGTTCGAGCGAGGCGAATACCGCACCGCCGGAAGAGACGCCGCAGCAGATGCCCTCTTCGCGCGCGAGCGCCTTCATGGTGGCTTCGGCATCGGCCTGCGCAATATCGATGATGCGATCGACGCGTTCACGTTCGAAGATGCGCGGCAGATAGGCTTCGGGCCAGCGGCGGATGCCGGGGATCTTGCTGCCTTCCTGCGGCTGCAGACCGATGATCTGAATGTTCGGATTCTGCTCCTTGAGGAAACGCGAGCAACCCATGATGGTGCCGGTGGTGCCCATCGAGCTGACGAAGTGGGTGATACGGCCCTGCGTGTCACGCCAGATTTCGGGACCGGTGTGTTCGTAGTGCGCGGCGTAGTTGTCGGGGTTGCCGAACTGATCCAGCACCTTGCCCTTGCCTTCCCGTTCCATCTGCTTGGCGAGATCGCGCGCACCTTCCATGCCTTCTTCCTCGCTCACCTCGATCAGGGTGGCGCCGTAGGCCGTCATGGCGTCCTTGCGTTCCTGGGTGGAGTTGTCGGGCATGATCAGGATCATGCGATAGCCCTTGATCGCCGCCACCATCGCCAGGGCGATGCCGGTATTGCCGCTGGTCGCTTCGATCAGCGTATCGCCCGGTTTGATCTCACCACGCGCTTCTGCCTTGGTGATCATGCTGAGCGCGGGGCGATCCTTCACGGAACCCGCCGGGTTGTTGCCTTCGAGTTTCACCAACACGGTGTTGGAAGCGTCGACTCCAAAGGCCTGCGGCAGACGCTGCAGACGTACCAGGGGCGTGTTGCCGACCATGGCTTCGATCGTGGGCCAGGGGTTGGGGGTGAAGTTTTGCATCCCGATACCTACGCGGAGAAAGTCGCGAATTTTATAGAACCTGCCGCGAAATACCTAGGGATGCACTGGTTCGGTGTCGTTACGAGTCCGTCACAAGGGGCGGAACAACTCCCGGCTGGCCAGTTCGCGTTCGCCCAGATGTCGCGCAAGCAACTGACGCATCAGGCGTTTCGCCGTGCGCCGCGTCGCAGGTTCAGTGAAATCCCGCCGCGCGATGGCAAGCAGCTCGGCGCCACCGTACAACTGCTGTTCGCGACTCGAACCTTCGAGCGCGAACTGGCGTACGAGGCCGGTGTCGGGATGGAGATAGTAATGAGCCTCGGCTTCGATCGGCTCACCGTGTTCGGCGTCGTGCATGAAGTCGATGCCATAGCCGAGCGTGTCCAACAGTTGCAATTCGAAGTTGCGCAGCGTGGCTTCGACGTCGTCGTTGCGTTCGAGCGCGCGCAGTGTGTGCTCGTAGTGATGGAAGAGATCCGGCTCCGCTTCCACGCCATGCACGAGGCGCGTCAGCAGTTCGTTGACGTACAGAGCAGAGAACAGCGCCGTACCACTCAGCATGAGCGCCGGGCCGTCCGCTTCCACTTGTTTGAGCGTGAGCAGGTCGGTCTTGCCGACCACGCTCACGCTCAAGGGCACGAAGGGTTGCAACAGCGCGCGCTTGGGGCTCTTGGCATTGCGTACGCCACGGGCGATGGCACTGAAGCGGCCTCGCTCCAGGCTGAAACAATCGAGCAGCAAGCTGGTTTCGCGAAATGGCCGGCTATGCAGGAGCCAGGCGCGGATCTTGTCGTCCGGCTGTTTGCTGGCCATGGTAGGGCGTCAGTCGTAACCGAGACTCTTGAGCGCACGCTCGTCATCGGACCAGCCGCGCTTCACCTTCACCCACAAGCGCAGCATGACCTTGCAATCGAACAAGCGTTCCATGTCACGGCGCGCCTCGGTGCCGATCAGTTTGAGGCGATTGCCGCCCTCCCCGATCAACATCTTCTTCTGCGATTCCTTCTCGACGTAGATCACGGCACCGATGCGATGCAGGTTGCCTTCGACACGATATTCCTCGATCTCCACCGCCACTTCGTACGGCAGTTCGTCGCCCATCTGTCGCGTGATCTTCTCGCGCACGTATTCGGCGGCGAGATAGCGCGCGCTCTTGTCGGTCAGTTGGTCTTCGGGGAAGTACCAGGGATTTTCCGGCAGGTGCTGCACGATGGCGCGTTCGAGTTCATCGGTGAACTGTTGCCGCAGCGCGGAGACCGGCACGATCGCCGCAAACTGTTGCGCCGCCTCCCCCATCTCGGCGATGAAGGGCAGGATGGCGTCACGATCGGGTAGTTCGTCGATCTTGTTGATGACGAGCAGTGTCGGCACCCGCGCCTTGCGTACTTCTTCCAGCAGCGCGAGGTCTTCCTCCAGCCAATGCAAACGATCGATCAGAAACAGCACCACGTCGACGTCCGCCAACACGCTGCTGATCGTCTTGACCATGTACTGGTTGATGGCCTTCTTGAAACCGCGGTGATAGCCGGGCGTGTCGACGAAGACGATCTGGTCGTTGCCCAGCGTCTTGATGCCGAGCAGGCGCTGACGCGTGGTCTGCGGCTTACGCGAAGTGATGCTGACTTTCTGGCCGATGAGATGGTTGAGCAGCGTGGACTTGCCGACATTGGGGCGACCCACGAGCGCCACCATGCCACAACGGGTGGGCGTGCTCGCCTCGGCCTCGGGTACTGCGTCGTCTGTCATAGAGAAGTCTCGGATTCGATGGGTTCAGCTCGCGTGACTACGCGGTTCTCAACCATCGCCGACTCCAAGCGTGGTGAGCACCATCTGCGCGGCGCGCTGTTCGGCTTCCTTGCGACTGCTGCCGCTGCCGCTTTCCGGATCGCGCAGGAGCACGACCTTGCAATCCACATAGAAACGTTGCAGGTGATCCTTACCGACGATCTCGCGGATGCTGTAAACCGGCAAGGGCAGTTTACGCGCCTGCAGATATTCCTGCAGACGGGTCTTGGCGTCCTTGCTGTTCGACTGCGGACCGTAGGTAGCGAGACGCGGCTGGAACCACTCCCGCACACGCGCCACGCACAGCTCGAAACCGCCATCGAGGTAGAGCGCACTCACCAGCGCTTCGAAGGCGTCCGCCAGAATGGAGTCGCGATTGGCGCCACCGGATTTGAGTTCACCCATGCCGAGGCTCAGGTACTGACCCAGTTCGAGACTACGCGCCAGTTCCGCCAGGGTAGCCTGTTGCACGAGGCTCGCGCGCATGCGGCTGAGTTCACCTTCGCTGGCTTCGGGATAGGTTTCGAACAGCAGCTGGGAAATGATCATGCCCAGCACGGCATCGCCGAGAAATTCGAGGCGCTCGTTGTTGTCCTTGCCGGCGCTGCAGTGACGCAGGGCGCGTTGCAGCAGTTCCTTGTCGCGGAACTCATAGGATAGTTTGGTGTAGAGACCGTCCACGGTGAGATCGACTCCGCCTTCAGGGATTTTGGATCAGGCGGTTCTGGGAGAAGGTCGGCAGCGTGAGGCCGGGTTCCTTGTGCATCCATACCGCCACCGCCTTGCCGACGATGTTCTTCTCGGGCACCGGGCCCCACTCGCGACTGTCGCTACTGTTGTCACGGTTGTCGCCCATCATGAAGTAGTGGCCTTCCGGAATGATCGCACCTTCTGGCTGCAGCCAGTCGAAGCTGCGCGGCAGGAAGTTGCGCGAAGGAATGGTGTAGATGTCGTGCACGAGGCCGTTGACGGTCTCCTTCGACAGCATGACGCCAGGCTCACCGGTCGGGCCCACCAGCTCCTGCTCCAGCGGTTCGCCGTTGATGTAGATGGTCTTGTTCTTGTATTGGATGTGATCGCCGGGCAGGCCGATCACTCGCTTGATGAAGTAATGCGGATCATGCGGTGGGATGAACACCATCACGTCGCCACGCTGGGGCTCACCGACGGGCAGGATCTTGGTGCCGACCACGGGCAGACGCAGACCATAGGCGAATTTGTTCACGACGATGAAGTCACCCACGTTCAGCGTGGGGATCATCGAACCCGAGGGAATCTGGAACGGCTCGAACAAAAACGAGCGCAGGATCAGTACCGCGAACAGAATCGGGAAGAACGACTTGGCGTACTCGACGGGTGCGGGATCGCGATAGAGCGACACCGCCTGACGGAACACGGCCTGTTTCGTCACATCAGTCTCTTGGGCACTGGCGGCCGCCTTCTTGGTCGGCTTACCGTCGGCACCGAGCGTATCGAGATAGGCTTCGAAGGATTCGATACTGGTGTTGTTGCGCTTCAGATATTCCTCGGTGCGTTCCTGACGCGGACGGCGCCACCACAGGTTGTCGGCAAGCCAGATCAGGCCGCTCACCAGTGAGAGCAGGACCAGCACCAAGGAAAAATCTATGTTCATGACTGCCTACGTTCCGTTGTCGAATCGCTTCGTTATTTATCCACTTTGAGGATCGCAAGGAAGGCTTCCTGCGGTACTTCCACGCTGCCCACCTGCTTCATGCGCTTCTTACCGGCCTTCTGCTTCTCCAGCAGCTTCTTCTTACGGCTCACGTCACCGCCGTAACATTTGGCCAATACGTTCTTGCGCAGGGCCTTCACGGTGGAACGCGCCACGATCTGCCCGCCGATGGCGGCCTGAATGGCGACATCATAGAGCTGGCGGGGGATGAGTTCCTGCATTTTCTCCGTGAGAACGCGGCCTTTGGCGTGAGCTTGGTCACGATGCACGATCAACGCGAGCGCATCCACCGGATCACCGTTGATCAGAATGTCCAGACGCACCAGCTTCGCGGGCTGGAAGCGCACGAAGTGATAGTCGAGCGAGGCGTAGCCGCGGCTCACCGACTTGAGGCGATCGAAGAAGTCGAGCACCACTTCGTTCATGGGTAGTTCGTAGCGCAGCTGCACCTGGTTGCCGACGAACTGCATGTCCTTCTGCACACCACGTTTGTCGACACAGAGCGCGATCACGTTGCCGAGATGCTCCTGTGGCACGAGGATGTTGGCTTCGACGATGGGCTCACGCATCTCTTCGATGTTGCCCATCGGCGGCAAGCGCGAGGGACTGTCCACCTTCAATACTTCGCCACGCTTGGTGACCACTTCGTACACCACCGTCGGCGCCGAAGTGATGAGATCCAGGTTGTAGTGACGCTCGAGACGTTCCTGCACGATCTCCATGTGGAGCATGCCGAGGAAGCCACAGCGGAAACCGATGCCGAGCGCGTCGGAATTCTCCGGCTCGTATTGCAGTGCCGCATCGTTGAGCGTGAGTTTTTCGAGCGCGTCGCGGAAGGCGTCATAGTCGTCTGCCGACACCGGGAAAAGCCCGGCGTAAACCTGAGGCTGTACGCGTTTGAAACCTGGCAGTGCCGGTACGTCCGGCGTCTTGGCGTGCGTGATGGTATCGCCCACCGGTGCACCCTTGATCTCCTTGATGCCGGCTTCGATGAAGCCTACTTCTCCGGCCTTCAATTCATCCTTCACCACACGCTTCGGCGTGAAGATGCCGACGTTGTCGACCACGTGCACACGGCCGGTGGACTTGGCGATGATCTTGTCGCCACGACGAATGCTGCCGTGACGTACGCGCACCAGCGACACCACACCCAGATAATTGTCGAACCAGGAATCGATGATGAGTGCCTGCAGGTCGTCTTCGATTTCACCCTGCGGCGCGGGAATCGCTTCGATCAGTTTTTCCAGTACGTCTTCCACGCCCATGCCGCTCTTGGCACTGCAGGGAACCGCGTCGGTGGCATCGATGCCGATGATCTCTTCGATCTCCTTCTTCACGCGCTCGGGCTCGGCCTGTGGCAGGTCCATCTTGTTGAGCACGGGAATCACTTCGAGGCCCTGCTCGATCGCGGTGTAGCAGTTGGCCACCGACTGCGCTTCCACGCCTTGCGCGGCATCGACGATCAGCAGCGCACCTTCACACGCGGCGAGCGAGCGCGACACTTCGTAGCTGAAGTCGACGTGGCCGGGAGTGTCGATGAAGTTGAGCTGGTAGGTCTTGCCGTCGCGGGCGGTGTAGTTGAGCGTCACCGACTGCGCCTTGATGGTGATGCCGCGCTCGCGTTCGATGTCCATGGAGTCGAGCACCTGCTCGGACATCTCGCGGTCACTCAGGCCGCCACATATTTGAATGAAGCGGTCAGCCAGCGTGGACTTGCCGTGGTCGATGTGGGCAATGATCGAGAAATTGCGGATATGACTGAGGTCGCTCACGACGGACTGCTACCTGGTACTGGATTAAAAAGCGCGCAATGGTACCTGAAAGCCGTTCAGGCGCCAATTACTGGCATTCCGTACCAGCAATTTTTCCAAGAAAAATCAGTTCGTTGCGAGTTTTTTCCCGCGGCCTTGCGACCGCGGGTTCCACGCTATTCACTGATACGGATCGTGAAGAAGGTCTGCGCGGTGCCACGTGCGACGAGCACGGGCAAGGCGCGGTTGGCGGGCAAGGTTTCGGCCAGCGCGTCCACGTCCTCCTGGGAACCGACGGGTTCGTTGTTGAGCGTGATGATCACGTCACCGGTCCGCAGACGTGCTTCCTCTGCCGGACCTTCGACCTCATCCACGACCACCGCTTCATCGACACCGAGGTCGGCCAATAGCTCTGCCTCGGCCGGCACCACTTTCAGACCGAGGCGGTTGACCGGGCCAGGTGCCGCTGGCGTGCTGGCGATCTGCTCGTCTTCGCGCAGACCGATGGTGAGTTGGAGCTGCTGCGGCTCGCCGTTGCGGATGATGTCCACACGCACCGTGGACTCGGGCGCCACGAGACCGACGTAGTACGGAAGGTCTGCCCCTTTGCGGATCTGATGGTTGTCGAGCGCGACGATGACGTCACCGACCTGGATGCCGGCCTTCTGCGCCGGGCTGTCGGGAATGACACGGTTGATCAGCGCACCACGCGGCGTATCGAGACGGAAGGCTTCGGACTTGCTCTGACTGACGTCTTCGTAACCGACGCCGAGCCAGCCGCGACGCACGGTGCCGGTTTCACGCAGCTGCCCCACCACGTTTTTGGCCACGTCCACCGGTATGGCGAACGACAGACCGATGGAGCCGCCGTTGCTGGTGAAGATCTGTGAGTTGATGCCAACGACTTCGCCACGCAGGTTGAAGAGCGGACCGCCGGAGTGACCGGGGTTGATGGCCACGTCGGTCTGAATGAACGACACGTACTGACCTTCGGTGGATGGCAGACTGCGCCCCATGTAGCTCACGATGCCGGCCGCTACCGAGTAGTCGAGACCGAAGGGAGAGCCGATCGCCAACACCCACTCTCCCACTTTCAACTTGCTGGAATCGCCGAGCTTGACGGCCTTGGGCAAACGCGTGCCTTCGATCTTGAGCAGGGCAAGATCGGAAGGTGCATCGGAACCGACGACGGTGGCTTTGAACTCACGCTGATCGTTGAGCCTGATGGTGATTTCGTCGGCATCGGCGATGACGTGATGGTTGGTGACGATGTAGCCGCTGGAATCGATGATGAAGCCGGAGCCGGTGGCAGAAGGTTGCCGATCTTCCGGTGAGGGTAGACGAAGGTTCGGAGGCGTGCCGTCACGGTAGAGATAGCGCAACAGTTCCTCGAGCGTTTCACGTTCGCGCCGCTCGTCTTCCGAGATCTTCTGCGTGGTACTCACATTGACGATGGCGTCGGCATTGTCTTCGACCAGCTTGGTGAAGTCGGGCAGGTTCTGAGCAACAACGATGTTGCAGAAGCTCAGCGTCAGCACCACTGCTCCCAGCCTGAGGCCAGCGAGAAAACGATTGCTCATGAAAGAGTCACTCCGGGTTGAACTGTTACCGCGGAGCGAAACTCCGTGGCGGGAAAAAACTGTGGCGCTCGTGCGCACTGCCTCTGCTGACGACGACCAGCTTCGTGGGCGGGAAAAGATCGAGACGCAAACCGCATGGAAAAGCTGGAATGCCAAGGCCGATGAAGCGGCATTCTAGCAACCTTGTCGAAGACGAGTCCAAAATGCTGCGTGAAATTCGCGCGGAATTTCTGCGCCAAAAAGCACACCGCCCCGTAAACGGGGCGGTGTTTTTTCAACGCAGGAATCAAAAGGGGAAAATGACTCAGGGTTGTTGCTCGAGTGTGGGTGGAGGGGTGAGCTCCTCACCCTGCAAATCGAGTTCAAGAATCAACGGTGCCGGCGGCATCGATTGCTGCAGATTGCTGCGCGGTGTGGACGAGAACTGGTAGACGTGCTGCTGCAAACGCGTGCGGGCGGCGCTGTCCAACTGCGTATTCACCGTACGCTCGAGCCCCGAAGGATTGTATTCCCCCACGAATACCGGCTGACCATTGCCACCGTTCTGGTCGAGCTCGAGCTTGCTCACACCGACCAGGGCACAGACGGCCACCGACGCCGCGATGGCACCCTGCCCCATGAGGCGTAGAACCTTCTTGCTCCAACGGCTTTCGCCCTGACGGCTCGGCACGGGCTCGTCGGCCAGTGCGGCGTCGATACCCGGCAGAAGGTCGACCTCGGCACGGACGGGCGTGGTCTCGTGCAGAAGCGCCTGAATCAACTGATAGCGCTTCCACGTGGCCAACAATTCGGGCTGCTCGGGCAAACGACGAACCAAGCGGCGAATTTCCAGTTCGCTGGCTTCGTCGTCCATGAGCGCGGACAGAGCCTCGCGGTCGGCCAGGTGGGCCTGCTCCCGCAATTCGCTGACCGTAACACCATGCGTATTACCGGCTTTGCTGCTATTCATAACTTGTTGATTTACCTCGGTTAGTCCACCTCAACCCTGGCAGATGTGGGTGCTTTTGGCGCCCTACTGCAAGGCTCCGTCTCCGGCTTCCCTGTATGGACAGTTGGGACGCCGAAAAATTCCGTAAACCATCGACTTTATTTGTATGCACTTTGCCATCCGCATCACAGTTCCACGCACCAGCTCATCCGCAACGGTCTTCCCTCTTATTTATCCAGCAGCGGCCGGATCTTGGCATCGATGGCCTCCCTGGCCCGGAAGATGCGTGAGCGCACGGTACCGACCGGGCAGCCCATGATCTCGGTGATCTCTTCGTAGCTAAGACCATTGAATTCCCGCAGGGTGAAGGCCGTGCGCAGATCCTCCGGCAATTCACTGATGGCGCGATCGATGACTTCCTTGAGCTCATCACGCGTGCGCTGGGATTCCGGATTCTCGATGTCGGCCATCACGGCCTGAATGTCCTGCTGCTCCGGATCGTCGACGTCGACATCGGTATCCGGCGGCCGCCGGCCCTTGGAGACCAGGTAGTTGTTGGCGGTATTGATGGCGATGCGGTAGAGCCAGGTGTAGAAAGCGCTGTCGCCTCGGAAATTGCCGAGAGCCCGATAGGCCTTGATGAAGGCTTCCTGCGCCACGTCCTCGGCTTCGTGCGGATCGCGCACGATGCGCCCGATCAGGCCAAGCAGACGATGCTGATGACGCAATACCAGCAGGTTGAAGGCTTGTTTCTCTCCCTTGAATACCCGCTCGACGAGCTGCTCATCTGTGTCTTTTTGTCTGTCTGCTGCCAAAGTCGTCCAATCCGCTTACTTGCCTCCGAGCACCGCACCAGCGGCGCATCGCTCCTGAGACAGTCGCCCCAGGGCGAAAGTTTCGACGATTGTAGCCTAACGCCGCCCGAGGGCCATGGCTTACTCGGGGCGGGGCTTCCGTGGCGAGCTCAACAGAGTAGAATCGCGCCCTTTCCAGCAGGACTGCACCATGACCTCAGCCCCCTTCTCGTCGCATAACACCGATGTGCTCATCATCGGCGGCGGTGCCGCCGGCATGAGTCTGGCATTACGCGTGGCGGACAAGGCCAAGGTCACGATTCTGTCCAAGAGTTCTCTCGCACAAGGCTCCACCTATTACGCACAGGGCGGTATCGCGGCGGTACTGGATCCTCAGGACGATCTCGCCTCACATGTCGAAGACACCCTGGTGGCAGGTGCCGGACTCTGTCATCGCGACATCGTCGAATACACGGTGAGCCGTGCACGTGAAGCGATCGAATGGTTGATCGAACAAGGCGTGAAGTTCACGCGTGAGCATGGTGGTGACAACGGCGTTCCCGGCAACTATCACCTCACGCAGGAAGGCGGCCATAGTCATCGTCGCGTGATTCACGCTGCCGACGCCACGGGCAAGGCGGTGTTCGAAAGTCTCGCCGCGCAAGTGCTGGCGCATCCGAACATTCGCTTCACCAGCAACTGCGTTGCAGTCGACCTGATCACCGGTGCCAAGGTGGGCCGCCCCGAACGTGGTTGTCTCGGCGCCTACGTGCTCGATGAACAGACGGGCAAAGTGGAAACCGTTTCCGCGCGCTTCACCGTGTTGGCGACGGGCGGTGCCAGCAAGGTCTATCTCTATACTTCGAATCCCGATACCGCGAGTGGTGACGGCATCGCGATGGCCTGGCGTGCCGGTTGCCGCGTGGCCAACATGGAATTCAATCAGTTCCATCCGACCTGCCTCTACCACACGCAGGATCGCACCTTCCTGATCAGCGAAGCCTTGCGTGGCGAAGGCGCCTATCTGCGCTTGCCCGATGGCACACGCTTCATGCCGAACTATCACGCGCTCGCCGAACTCGCGCCGCGTGACATCGTTGCCCGCGCCATCGACGCCGAGATGAAGAAGAGCGGCTGCGACTGCGTGTATCTCGACATCACGCACAAGAGCCCGGAATTCATCAAGGAACACTTCCCCACCATCTACGCGCGTTGCCTGAAACTCGGCATCGACATCTGCACGCAGCCGATTCCGGTGGTGCCTGCCGCGCATTACAGCTGTGGTGGTGTGATGGTGGACCGCAATGGTCAGACCGACATCGAAGGTCTCTATGCCATCGGTGAAACCAGCTTCACCGGGCTGCATGGCGCCAACCGCATGGCCAGCAACTCGCTGCTGGAATGTTTCGTGTTCGCCTTCGCGGCCGCCGAACACATTACGGAACAGCTGGCGCATCTCGAACCGTTCACGGATCTGCCGCCGTGGGACGACAGTCAGGTGCGCGACTCGGATGAAGACGTGGTGATCGCCCACAACTGGGATGAGATCCGCCGCTTCATGTGGGACTACGTGGGCATCGTGCGCACCAACAAGCGTCTGCAGCGTGCACGCAATCGCATCGATTTACTGCAGAAGGAAATCCACGAGTACTACAGCAACTATCGTGTCACCACGCCGCTGCTGGAACTGCGTAACCTTGCGGTGGTGGCGCAGTTGATCATCGAATCGGCGATCGCACGCAAGGAAAGCCGCGGTCTGCACTACAGCCTCGACTATCCGAATCTCGCGGACAAAGCCGAGGATACGATTCTCACACCGCCGAACTTCCGCTAAGCAGCGCTGAGTTACAAGCGGCTGCGATCGTATTGCAGCACCAGATCAACCACCTGTTGCAGCTCTGGCGTAGGCGCCGGCTCGCGTTGCGTGAGCCACAGAAAAAGATCCTGATCCTCTTCGGCGATGAAGGCACGATAGAGCTCGAGTTGTTCGGGACTCAGCTTGTCGAGCTGCGTGCTCGCGAAAGGCACGAGCAAGAGATCGAGCTCGAGCATGCCGCGGCGGCTGTGCCAATAAAGACGTTTGAGTTCAGGGTCGGAATAAACGGCGCTGGGTTCCATCGACAGACGATCCTATAATCGGCGCAACGACGCGCCAGGGCGCGCATTCTACCTGGTCATCGCTCTCATGACTGACAATTTGCTTTCGGTTGCCAATAGCTCTCCCTATTTCCTCACTGCTGACGATGTCGACGTACTCCTGCTCAAAGGAGCGGATGCGACGCGTTTTCTGCAGGGACAAGTGACCGCCGACGTCGAAGCCCTCGCCATCGGCGCCTGCACACCTGCGGCCGCGTTGACGCACAAGGGCCGCGCCTATGCGCTGTTCTGGTTGCTCAAGCGCGACGCGGAAACCTATGTGCTGGTGCTGAATTCCGGCGTCGGTGAAGTGTTGACGACGCAACTGCGCAAGTACCTGCCCTTCTACAAATGCCAGTTCACCAAGGAGCTCGACGGCGAGTTCTTGCTGACCGTCGGTGCGGAACTGCGCGAGGGTGAGCATCTCGCCTGCGTGCTCGGCGAAGCGCCGCACACCGTGGCTTATTGGTTGCCGACCGGAAGTGACCTCAGCGGGTTGACCGCCGGCCTTACGCGCGGCGATGCACGCCGCTGGCTCACCGATGCAGTGCTGTTGGGACATTTCCCATTCACACCGGCAGACGCCGAACTCTATACGGCAGCGGAGTTGAATCTCGACGCCCACGGTTACGTCAGCTATGAGAAAGGCTGTTACACGGGGCAGGAAATCGTGGCGCGCATGCACTACCGCGGCAAGGTGAAGAAGCAGTTGTACCGTCTGGAACTCGCCGATCTCGTCGATGCCGACAACCTGACCTTGCGCGACGCCGACGGCAACGACATCGGCAGCGTGCTCAAGGCCCTTCCGCTCGGCGCCGCACAGTGGCGTGCCTTGGCCTTCCTGCCGACGGAAGCCGTCGACGGCGAACGTCGGCCCGTGCCGAGCGCGGGACGGCTCGTCGATTGCGCTCCGCTTTGATCCATCCCGAAGTGCAGGGTTCCGTGACGCAAGCCCCTCAATTTGTCAGGAACGGCGCGCACTTGCCGACGGGCTGGCTGGACGCTTCCTGACTAAGTGTTTATGCTCCAGCCCGGCTGTTCGCAGCCTCCCCGTCTGACCTCTGCGTCAGCCAACTACAGTGAATCCTATGCGGAAGAAAAAGTTCACAGGACGTAACAGTCTTCCCCTGCTGACCCTCGTTTCCTGTTCCTGCCTGCCCCTGCAAGCCCTCGCGCAATCCGAGCCCATTGGCACTGTGATCTTCGCCAATGGCGACGTGCAGGCGCGTGGTGCCGATGGCAGTGTGCGCACCCTCACCCGCCGCTCGCCCATCTTCGAGCAGGACACCGTGATCGTCGGACCCGCCGGCATGGCACAGGTACGCATGGTCGACAGCGCCACGATTTCACTGCGCCCCGATACCGAATTCACCTTTGACGACTACGAGTACGACGGTGACGACACCACGCCCGACTCCGCCGTCATGAACCTCATCCGCGGCGGCTTCCGCACGATTTCCGGCAGCATCGGCGATGCCGACGAAGACAACTACGAAGTGCGCACGCCCTACGCCAGCATCGGCATTCGCGGCACCACGCATTTGGCGCGATTGGTCGATGATCGTCTCCTTACCGGTGTAGAAGACGGCGGCACGACGATCGAGAACGATTACGGCAGTCTCGACACCGGTCTCGGCGCGAGTTTCGACTTCAGCGAAACATTCGAAGGCTCCGCACCGCGCGGCCTCAACTTCGAACCGCCGGAACTCAACGCCAACAACTTTTTCAACGCCGAGCTGAACGTCGAGAATTCCAACACCGTCGATACCGGTGAAGAAGGCGATTTCGGCAGCGATGATCTCGGCTCCGGTGATCCCCTGCCCGGCCAGATTCCCGAAGGCACACCTCCTCCGGGCGGCGAACTCGCCGCCGCGCTGAACCCATCGATCAATGCACGCGCCCCCGAGGAATTGCCTGGCGTCGTGATCCCTGAGCCAGAACCCGAACCCGAACCCGAACCCGAACCCGAACCCGAACCCGAGCCAGAGCCCGAGCC
>CALEJT010000079.1 GCA_937898685.1 uncultured Gammaproteobacteria bacterium
TGTATTGACCCAGTGAAATCCTGCTCACGTCATAATCGAGGAAACGACGTTGAGCACGAAGATGGAAGAAGACATCAAACGCTGGACGGCCAAGCGCAAGAGTGCGCTGGTGCTGGACATCATTCAGGGCAAGACCACCGTGGCTGAGGCAAGCCGTCAGTACGACCTATCGCCGTCGGAGGTCGAACAGTGGATCGATGACGGCAAGCGGGGCATGGAGAACGCCCTGCGCGCGAATCCGCAGGACGTGCGCGAACAGTACGAACGCCAGCTCAAGGACCTGCAAGAGGCCTATGGCGAGGCGATGCTGGAGCTGCGCGCCAGAAAAAAATTGCAGTCCCTGCTGGGCGAGGACGAGAAGTGATCGAGACGATCCGCCAGGGACTGCAAGCCGACGGTATCACCGTCTCGATCGCCAAGTTGTGCCGCTGGTTCGGTGTGCCGCGCCGTACGGTGTACTACAAGCCGGTGAAGTCCGCACCCAAGGTCGATCCCAAGTTCGCCGTGCCGATCAAGGCGATGATCGAGGAATCGCCGTCGTTTGGGTACCGGACGGTGGCGCACCTGCTGGGGTTCAACAAGAACACCGTGCAGCGCGTGTTCCAGTTGATGGGCTGGCAGGTTCGCAAGCGGCCGATCGGGTTCAGGCCTCGCATCCAGGCTCTGCCTTCGGTAGCGACGATGCCCAATGAACGCTGGTCTACGGACCTGTGTCGCGTGTGGGCCGGACGGGACGGCTGGGCAACGCTGGCGCTGGTGATCGACTGCCACACACGTGAGTTGCTTGGCTGGCATCTGTCGCGAAGCGGTAGGGCCTGCACGGCGGGTGCTGCTCTGGAACACGCTCTGATCGCTCGCTTCGGGACGCTGGGGCGAGTACCGATGCCGTTTCTGCTGCGCTCGGACAACGGCTTGGTTTTTACCTCGCGCAGCTACACCGCCCTGGTGCGTAGCTACGGCTTGCGCCAGGAGTTCATCACGCCGCACTGCCCGCAGCAGAACGGCATGATCGAACGGGTGATCCGCACGCTCAAGGAACAGTGCGTGCATCGGCACCGCTTCGAGACGATCCAACACGCCAGCCGCGTGATCGGAGACTGGATACGCTTTTACAACGACCGGCGCCCGCACCAGGCGCTTGGAATGAAGACGCCGGCTGAGGCATTTGCATTAGCCGCTTAACCTGAGCAGGTTCTGCTGGGTCAATACATGCGCTCAACGCCATCGTGACTCGGCACGGACGCTGGGGGTTCTGGAAATGTTT
>CALEJT010000080.1 GCA_937898685.1 uncultured Gammaproteobacteria bacterium
AAGTTGCGTACCGCACCGCGAGTGATCACGACTGCGTTGGTCTGCGGCGGCTCCGTCGGTTGCGCCGGTGGTGGCTGGCCGGGAGCCGGAGGGGGTGGAGCTGGCGGCACGAAATCGGTGGGAAAGTCAGTGGAGAACCAGCGGCCCGCGAGCAACCGGAACTGCAACACGTCCATGTAATCCGGCCCCACCACGATATGACTGATGGTTCTGAATTCATCCGGGCCGTAGCTGGGCAGACGCCAGGGGTTGTAAGGCCCCGTCGCTGGCGGCGGTGCTGACGTCGGTGCCACGGCAACAATACCGGGATGCTGCAGCAGCTCGTTGATCATCGCGTCGTAGTCAAAGCTTTCCGGATCGCGTGGGTTATAGGTGCTGTCGAGCACCACCATGTTAGCTTTGTTGAACCCAAGATCCATCGTGTTGAGATGACGAATCTGCAGACCGATGGCGAGCGCGAGCAGTATCAAGGCGCTGGAGAAGCCGAACTGCGCCACGGTGACACCCGAACGCAGGAAGGTGCTGAGTCGTCCTCGCAACGGCAAACCGCGAATGATGCTGGCCGGCTCAAAGCGCGCTAAGGCGAGAGCAGGCACTAGCCCGGAGAGCAAACCCGTGAGCACAACGAATACAGCCAATAGCCACACGGTGCCGTTTTCGAAGATGGTGCCTACGGTGAAGTTGGTGCTCGTCAGCGCTGTGTAGGCTGGAAGTACAAACCACACCAATGGCAGCACCAGGACCAGCGCCAGCAAGGTGATCAGCAACGATTCACTCAAGAACTGCACGACGATCTGATAACGCTTCGCGCCCAGCGTCTTGCGCACCCCAATTTCCTTGTTGCGCTGCTGCACTTGCGACAGCGACAAGTTCGCGAAGTTGATGCAGGAGGTGAGCAGAATCAGAGTGGCGAAGACGCCGAGTCCCACGAGCACTTGCGCGCGATTGTTCGTCGTCCCGAATCCAGCGAGTGGCGACAGGTAAATATCCGCCAGCGGTTGCAGCGAGATGCGCAACTGATTGATCTGCGCGAAGCTGCGCTGCTGCTCAGGAATGTTGCGCTGAATGAACGAGGGCATGTCGTTGGCGATGGTTTGTGCCTCAAGTGCATTCGGCACGGTGATGTAGGTCACTGTGCCCCCGAAGCCGACCCAGGTGTCGCCGCCCATGAATCTTGGTCCGAACAACTGTCGTCCTGTAGGCACCGACACCAGCATCCGCAAGTCGATGTGCGTGTTGATCGGTAAGTCACGATAGATGCCGGTGACGCGCAGCTCCGTCTGTTCATCCAGCGTCAGCGTCTGCCCCAGCGCATCTTCTCCCGGGAAATACTTTTGCGCGCTGCTCTCGTTCAGTACCACCGAGTTGGGTTCGTCGAGCGCGGTGGCGGGATCGCCCGCGATGAACTGCAGACCAAAGATGGGAATGATCTGCGGCTCGGCCCAGTAATAATCGTTGGCAATGACGTTCTCGCCGCGGCCAAAGAAGCCGCGGCTCTGTCGTATGTTGGCGACGTATTGCAGCTGCGGATAATCACGGCGCAGCGCGGGCGCGTAGGCATCCGATGTGCCAGGAATGTCGATCGGCTGATCGGTAACGAGATGGGTGATGACGCGGTAAGTGTTTTCCCAGTTCGGGATGTGTTTGTCGTAGCTACGTGCGTATTGGACGTGCGCAATCACCAGGATGCTGCAGCCGAGACCAATGGCCAGACTCAATATCTTGATGAGTGCGAAACCAGGTTGGCGTTTGAGGTTGTACCAGGCGATCAGGAAATAGTTGAGCAACATGCGGCGGGTCCTCCCGGCTCTTGTGGGTTGCTTCAGGCTGCCTGTGCCTGCTTGCCGTCATCAATGATTCGTCCGTCGAGCATGCGCACGATGCGCGTGCCGTAGCGGGCGTAGTCTTCGGAGTGCGTCACCATGATGATGGTGGTGCCTTCGCCATTGAGCGCTTTCAGCTGCTCCATCACCTCATCGCCGTGTTTGGAGTCGAGGTTACCCGTGGGCTCATCCGCGAGTAGCAGTTTGGGATTGCCGACTATCGCGCGCGCAATCGCCACACGCTGTTGCTGGCCGCCAGAAAGTTGCTGCGGGTAATGTCCTGCGCGATGACTGATGCCAACTTTCACCAGCACGTCCTGCACCCGTTGTTTGCGGTCGGCGGCGGGCACGTCCTGATATAGCAGTGCGAGCTCAACGTTCTGATAGACGCTCAATTCATCGATAAGGTTGAAACTCTGAAAGATCACGCCGATGTTGCGTTTGCGCAGATCCGCGCGGGAATTTTCGTTGAGGCCAGCGAGCTGCTGTTCATTGAAGAAGTATTGGCCGCCGTTGGGACTGTCGAGCAGGCCGATCACGTTGAGCAAGGTCGACTTCCCGCAACCTGATGGACCCATGATGGAAAGAAACTCTCCGGGCTGGACCTCAAGGTTGATGTTGTCGAGCGCGGTGGTTTCTATTTCATCGCTGCGATGAATTTTTTGAATGTCGATCAAACGAATCATGGGTAGCCCCTCTATCTCTGGCACTTCTGGTGATTGTTGAAGTTGGTGCGAGCAGGTACTGAGCGTTCAACGTCATGCTCTACGCTTAGTGCACGCATGAGCTCAACAAACGAGCTCAGCATTGGCGGCAGTGCGGCATTAGCGAACTTCGTGCCAGTAAGGATTTCTCTTTATTTCAGCGACTTGAGAAGAGGGCACGGCCATCGGCCTGTGTGAGGACAACCAAAACTTGGTCGATATCGCCAAACGCTTTATATCGCTGTTCGAGGGGAGCCGTACATCAGCTCGGGCAGAAATTATGTACCGAGTGTTTTGTGCGGGATGGGAGAGCGCCACCGCTTACCCAACGCACAGGCGGCGTTGGGCACGGCAGGGGGGGCTCACGCGGGGCTGCGCGAGTCGGGATTTGCGTGGTCTTTGATCTGCTTGATGCCGGCGTCCGGATCCTGGCGATCCACCATTGGACCGTCGGGGTCGGTGGGCCGCAGAGCGTCTTCCGGATCGTTACCTTCGATATAGTCCGGCGGCTCATCAATGTCGGATGGTCCGTGCGGGCGGCGATGCTCGTCGTCCAGGCGATCGCTCAGGGTGTCGTCGATGTAATCCGGTGAGTCGTCGGTAGGATCATCATCAATGGGCTCCTCCTGACCGGGATCGTCGATGGGGTAGTCGTCATCAGGATCATCGATGGGCTCGTTGCGCGGCGGATCGCCGATGGGAGCGCCGTCTGGCAGTGGATCACCCATGGGCGCGGGGCCATCGCCGCCCCGTGCGGGTTCTCCCACGGAAAAGTTGGCCAGCTCTTCGATGGCGGTGTGTTCAGGGTTCGTCATGTCATCCTCCGTCATGGCTCAGTCGGGAGGAGTCTTGCAACGACCATACCACGGGAAAAAGCCTGTAAATACAGAGGCCTGAGCGCAGCAGGCTGCGCGTTTCGGTAAAAGTTACCGGCGGAATTTCCTTGCACTCCCCCGATTCCCGCCTATAGTGCGCCGCATGAATTCCGCGCTAGATGTCCTGCAGCAAGTCTTCGGTTACGACTCCTTCCGCCCGCCCCAAGCCGAGATCATCGATACCCTCATCGATGGTGGCGATGCCCTCGTGCTCATGCCCACCGGTGGCGGCAAATCGCTCTGCTATCAGGTGCCATCGCTGGTCCGCGAGGGCTGCGGTGTGGTGATCTCGCCGTTGATTGCGCTGATGCAGGACCAGGTGTCGGCACTGCACGAGCTGGGCGTTCGCGCGGCCTATCTGAATTCCACGCTGAGCTGGGATGAAGTTCGCGCCATTGAGGAGCGGCTGCTACGCGGCGAGCTCGACCTTCTTTATCTAGCTCCCGAACGCCTCAAACAGGACCGCACGGTGAATCTGCTGCGGCGCGCGCCCATTGCCCTCTTCGCCATCGACGAAGCGCACTGCGTGTCGCAATGGGGACACGACTTTCGCGCCGACTATCTCGAACTCTGGATGCTGCACGAGGTGTTCCCCGAGGTGCCGCGCATTGCACTCACCGCGACCGCCGACGTTCGCACCCGCCGCGAGATCATCGAACGCCTGCAACTGCAGCACGCACGTCAGTTCATCGCAGGCTTCGACCGTCCCAACATCTGTTACCGCATCGAGCTGAAGGACAGTCCGCGTCAGCAACTGCTGGAGTTTCTGCGTGAGGAACATCCGGAAGATGCCGGCATCGTGTATTGCCTGTCGCGGCAGAAGACGGAAGAGATAGCCTCCTGGCTGGATGGCGAAGGCTTCACCGCGCTGCCGTATCACGCTGGCTTGAGCGCGGACCAACGCGCTGCCAATCAATCGCGCTTTCTGCGTGAAGAGGGCGTGATCGTGGTCGCCACCATCGCCTTCGGCATGGGCATCGACAAACCCGACGTGCGCTTCGTGG
>CALEJT010000081.1 GCA_937898685.1 uncultured Gammaproteobacteria bacterium
GTTGGGCTTCGCCCTTGCGGGCTCAGCCCAACTGCGGTGAGTCACTTCACAGCTGCTTCACGAAAATCCGTGAGTTGCGCTGGTAGTTGTAGAGCGACTTCTTCTTCTCGGGCAGTTCATCCACGGAGCTGGCGACGAAGCCGCGTTCGAGGAACCAGTGCGGCGACTTGGTCGTGAGCACGAAGAGTTTGGTGAGACCGAGCTTGCGCGCCTGTTTCTCCACCTGTTCCAGGATCGCCTGGGCGCGGTTGTGGTTGCGGTAATCGGGATGAGTGGCAAGGCAGGCGAGTTCGCCGCTTTGTGCATCCTGCGGATAGAGCGCGCCGCAGGAGATGATCATGCCTTCGCGTTCGATCACGAAGAACTGCTCGATCTCCGCTTCCAGACGTTCGCGCGAGCGGTGCACCAACACGCCTTCGGCTTCGAGCGGTTCGATCAGTTCGAGAATGCCGCCCACATCCTTGATGGTGGCGGGCCGCAACTGTTCGTACTGCTCCTGCGTGATCAGCGTGCCGATGCCGTCGCGCGTGAAGAGTTCGATCAGAAGCGCGCCGTCGTCTTCGTAGGAAATCACCTGCGAACGTTTCACCGTGGCGCTGCAGGCCTTCACGCTCAGCTCGAGATTCTTCAGTTCTTCGTCGAGGCCCTTGCGTGCGATCTTTTCCTTGATCAACTGCAGCGCTTCTTCCGCGCTCATCTTGCTGATGCGCTCACCATCCTGGTCGAGAATGCCGGCCTGCTTGCCGTAGATCAGCAGCTTGTCGGCCTTGAGTGCGATCGCGGTGGCGCAGGCCACGTCTTCCACGGTGAGGTTGAACACCTCACCTGTCGGCGAATAACCGAGCGAGGACATCAGCACGATGTTGCCGTTGTCGAGTTGTTTGCGGATGGCTTCGTGTTCGACCTTGCGCACTTCGCCCATGAAGCCGAAGTCGATGCCGTCCTGAATGCCGAAGGGTTTCGCCATCACGAAGTTGCCGCTGGCGATGCTGATGTCGGCGCCGTGCATGGGCGAGTTGATCAGGCCCATGGAGAAGGTGGCTTCGATGTCGATGCGCAGTTTGCCCACCACGCCCTTGATCACTTCGAGACTCGGGGCGTCGGTGATGCGTACCGTGTTATGAATGTGGCCGGTGACCTTTTCGAGAATCTCGGCCTTGTGACCTGCCGCCAAGAGCGCGGCATCGATCTGCGGCCGCGCGCCATAGACCAGCACCAACTTCACGCCGAGGCTGTTGAGCAGCGTCAAGTCGTGCGCAATGTTCCAGAAGTTCTCGTGCGCCAGCGCTTCACCGGGCAGCAGTATGACGAACACCTTGCCGCGATAAGCGTTGATGTACGGCGTCGAATGCCGGAACCAATTGACGTATTGCTTGATGTCCATGTTCATGACCAAGCCGGTCCGCCTGGCGGGCGGTAAAAAAGGGCGGCCATTCTACTGCAAAACCGCGGGGAATCTGAAAGCGGCAGGATTCGGGGTGGGGAGTCACAGGCTCAACCCGCCGGGACGGGAAAGGGGGAAGACGTCCCGGCAGGCTGAGTTACTGCACGACCTTTTAGAAGTTCACGTTCAAACTGAGGTTGTAGCGGCGTCCGTAGGTGTCGTATTGATTGGCCAGAATGCCCTGAGCGCCCGCAGTGCCGTTCGGAATGATCGGCGGATTGCGGTCGAACAGGTTCTGTATCGCGATGCCGGCCACCCAGGTCGCTCCCGAAGACAACTCGCCACGGTAGTTGATCTGACCGTTCCACCAGGTCGATGAAGCGACGCTGTTGTCGTCCACGTCGATGCCTTCCACCCACAGGCGGTTCAACATGCCGTCGGTGATGAAGCGACCCTGCAACTGGAAGGACCAGGGCCCCACGCTGTAGGTGGTGGTGACGTTGGCGGTCAGATCCGGCAGCGTGTAGGCACCGGTGAGGTCGGTGGGCACGCCGGCGGCCGAGATGTCCTTACGCGTCAGCAGATAACCGGCCAGGAGGCGCACGCTGATGTTTTCTTCTGCGTCGTCGAAGAAGTCCGCCTCCGTGCGATAGGCCACTTCGAGGTCGATGCCTTCCACTTCCGCCTGCGCCTGGTTGAAGAAGCGGCGGAAGATGGTGGCGAGATCGCCGGTGGCCTCGTCGCGGATGATGTTGTCGCATTGCTCCTGGTCACCGGCGAAGCAGCGGTCCACCACGTCCTGAGCGGAGATCTGCTGGATCGATCCCGCGATGTCGACTTTGTACCAGTCGCTCGAAATCGACAGACCATCGAGCCAACGCCAGGTGGGACGCCACACCACACCGGCCACGACGGTGTCGGCGACTTCCGGCTTCAAGGTCGGGTTGCCCGAAGCAACCACGGTGAGCGGCACGCTGATGCCACCCTTCCAGGGGTCGAGCACATTGGCACCGCCCCCTTGCGCGTCGAAGCGTTCGGAGAAGGAGGCCTCGCGCACGTCACGCGACTTGGTGGCGCGCAGACGCAGACTTTCGATCAATTGCAAGTCGACGCCGATCTTCCAACTGTCGGAACGGCCGCTGAGGTTGTAGTCGGAGCTGCGGAAGGCGAGCGAGCTCGAGAGACGTTGCGCACCGGAGCTCGATTCCCATACCGGCACCTGGAACTCGGTGAACCATTCCCACACGTTGAACGAGCCGCCGATCATCGGCACCGTGGAGAACTGGTGCAGGTTGGGTGAGCCGCCGGAGTAACCGGGCGGAATGCCACGAATGCCGAGGTGCGGTGCGTTGATGGGCGGCCCGAGTTCATCCACGTCTTCCGGATAGCCGGCTTCGAAGAAGCTCGATTCACGCCAGGTCAAACCAAAGGCCATCGAGATCGGCCCATAGCCCCAGCCTTCATACACTTCGCCGGTGGCGACGACTTCCGCGAAGTCCTGCTCGACGACGCCCTTCGACCACTTGTCCGTGCCGACGTAGTCGATCGCTGCCTGACTGATGTTGCCGAAGCCCATAATGTTGAAGGGCACGCAATCGCGGATGGTGTTGTCGAGCCCCACCGGCGATTGCAGCGGGATGTCTTCACGCGGGTTGCGCGGTGAGGGCGAGTTGTAGAGTCCCGATGCCGCGCCCGCTTCGCGTAGCTGTTCGACCGTGGGGTTGTACAGCTGCACGCGGCAGACGATGGCGCCGGTGTTCGGATCGCGCACCGCATCCATGGCCAGGAACAGGCGGTCGATACGCATCATGTTGGCCTGACTGGAGTTCCTCTGGGTCTCGCCGGTGGAGTAGCTGCCGGAGAGATTCCAACCGTTGCTCAGATCCCAGTCGAAGCCGACCGTGTAGGTTCGAGTGTTGAAGATGTTGCGGTCCTTCTGGTCGATGCCCATGTCGGCTTCACCGAGGAAGGCGCCGTCGCGTTCGAGGTTGAACTCGGTCTTGCCCGCTGCAGCCAAGGTTTCACGCACGATGTCGGGCACGAAGACGTTGTCGATAGCGATGCGTGGCGCCCAGGTGGAACGCAGGTTGATGCCGAGCGTATCGGCGCGTCGCGGCGTTTGGTTCGATTCCGACACACCGCCCACGAACTGCAGATACATCGAGAAGTCGTCGCTGAAGTCGTACTTGGCCGACAGGAACGACGAGCGTCCCACCACTTCGGCGCCGCTGATCGGGCCTGGATAGGCACGGTTGGCGAGGTCGGCCTCAGGTCCGCCGGAGGTGCTGAAGGTGGAGCCCACTCCGCCGACCGAACTCACGTCACCCAGCTGCAACGGTCTCACGTAGGAGCCGTCCTTGCTGAAGACCCAGCGGTCGAGGAAGGTGCCGGTGCCGGAGATCATGCCGTACACGTGGCGATCCGTCGGCGCTATCCAGGGACGCGTGATGCGTTGCGGCACTGGTGCTTGGGAGGCGGGAGCGGTTGGGTTGGCCGCTCGCCACGCCGCCCACTCGGGATTGGTGACGTGGCCCCAACGCATGAACCAGTCGGAGTCGAGGTCGAGCGGATCACGGTCGATCTGCTCGATGAAACGTGTTTCGAACGAACCGATGACATTCAGGCGATCACCGATCTGCGTACCACCGGCGATGCTGGCGTTCCAGCGGAAGCCATCACCGAACTCGGTGACGCCGGTGCCCGTCTGAATCTTCAGGCCTTGGAACTCGCGGTCCAGAATGAAGTTGGTCACACCACCGAGCGCGTCCGCGCCGTAAGCAGCGGAGGCGCCACCGGTGACGACATCCACGGTGCGCACGAGTGCGGTGGGCAAGGTGTCGACGTTGACCGAACCGCGTTTGTCCGCTGGTGCCATGCGCGCGCCATCGAGCAGTACCAGTGTGCGGTTGGTGCCGAGACTGCGCATGTTGAGAAAGCTTGCACCAGCGTCACCCGATAGTGCCAAGCCACCACGTTGTGCAGTTTGCGTCGAGAAGAATTGCGGCAGGGCATCGAGCTGTTCGGCGACGGTGGCGCCAGGTTCGAAGCTGGCGAGTTCGGTAGGGGTAAGTGCAGTGACGGGGGTTGGCGTCGTCATGCCGTCGGTGACACGGATGCGCGAGCCGGTGACGGTGATCTCTTCCAAATTACTGTTGCCGCCAGTGTCCGCTGCGAAAGCCAAGGAGGAACTTATCGCAGCGATCGACCAGGACAGCGCCTTCACTCCTGGACTCCATCTTGTGTTTCTCATGATTCCCTCTCTGCTCAAAAGTAGTTTTTGTCGCAGCCGCGCAGCCCTGACGCGGCCGCGTGGAGGAGGAATAACGACAGTTTTGAGTCTAAAGAGACGGCAGACCGATCCGGCATGGAAGGCGCACCGGATGATTCTTCTTTTCAACTGAGCCGAGTGTCGATCGCAATCAGCGAAACACGAGCTGAGCGGATGATCGCAAACATGGCTGGCAAAGTGCTGCCATGCTTCGTGCCTCGGTCGAACTTATTTCCCCTCTAAGCGCGCAAGTGAACCGAGGAAGAAAAAGGGTGTCAACTCATTTCTCGAAAATTTTTTCGGTATTCGAAAATATAAATAACCGACCGGTACGGTTCGGGCCGAACGCATGTAGATGAAGGACGAACGCGTGTGAGCGCGCTTCAGGCCATCAGGCAATAGCGAGTGATGAGTTTGCGCAGAAGATCGATGCAGGGCTGGATCTGATCGAGTGCCATGTACTCGTTGGGTTGATGCGCAACGTCGATGCTGCCGGGTCCGAGCACCACGGTGTCGAGTCCCAACTCTTGCAGGAATGGTGCCTCGGTTCCAAAGGCAACGCTTTGCGCGGAATTTCCGGTGAGTTTTTCGCAGAGTGCCACGAGTTCGGAGTGATCGTTGGCAAAGGGTTCGATGCCCGGGAAAAGCGGCAGGAATTCGAATTCGACCTGATGGCGGCGTGCTATCGGTTCGAGCAGACCGCGAATGTCGTCGCGCAAGGTGTCGCTGCCCATTCCAGGTAGAAGTCTTACATCGAATTCGAGCTCGCAGTGACCGCAGATGCGGTTGGGATTGTCACCACCATGGATGGCGCCGAAGTTCATGGTGGGAATGTCGATCGCGAAATGCGGATCGCGGAAGTCGCGCTGCAGACGCGCGCGGAAGATCATCAGTGCACCGATCATCTCGTGAATCGCTTCGAGGGCGCTGCGTCCGAGTGCAGGATTCGACGAGTGTCCACTTTGTCCCTGCACGCGCAGACGCTCCATCATCACGCCCTTGTGGCGATTGATCGGACGCAAGCCCGTCGGCTCACCGATCACTGCCTTGCGACCGAGCTGGCGTTGCGCCTGCACGAGTGCGCGCGCGCCATCCATCGAACTTTCTTCGTCGGCGGTGGCGAGGATGACGAGCGGCTGACGCAGCTTCGCGGCATCGAGCCCCTGCACCGCTTCATGCACGATGGCGAAGAAGCCCTTCATGTCGGTGCTGCCCAGACCGTAGAGACGGTTGTCGCGTTCGGTGAGGCGTAGCGGATCGCTGTTCCACAGTCCGGCATCGAAGGGCACGGTGTCGGTGTGACCCGAAAGCACGAGCCCACCCGCACCCTGGCCCAAGGTCGCGATCAGGTTGGCTTTCTGTGGATGCGTGGCGAGCGGCAGGATTTCGCAGTTGAAGCCGAGCGCACTGAAGCGTTCGGCCAGAAGCTCGATGACGGCACGGTTGCCCATGTCGAGCTGAGGATTGGCGGAGCTGACGGAAGGCAGCCGGATCAAGGCGTCGAACAACTGCAGAAAATCGGAGGTCATGCGTAAGTCCACGAATACAGAAAGTGCCCTGTCTTGCGCAGGTTGATGAGTATGAAGCGGAGCCTCTCAAAGCCGCCGCGGGGAAGCAAGCCTAGTCCGGCGCTGCGATGTCGAGCGCGCGATATTCAATTACGCCGGCTTCGCTCTGAAAGCCTAGGTAGCCGCTGGGATTCTCGAGCCCGGATGCTTCAGTGATGAGTTCGCCATTCAGCTCCACGCTAAGCGCATCACCTTCGACACGAATCACGAAGTCGTTCCACTCACCGACGCCGCGATAGAGCGCAAAGACGCGCTCGCGCTCGTAGCGCGTGGGACCGTCCGCCACGCGATGACGATAGAGATGAACGAGCGGCAAGGGGCTGTCGGTGGTGTTCACCGAGATTTCACGCATCTGCACCTGGTAGGCATCACCGGGCCAGCCGCGAATGAAATCCGTGCCGGGTTCCACCCGCAGGAAGATGCCGCTGTCGGAATCCGGCTCGACGAAGCGCACCTGGCCACGCAGCACGAAGTCATCATGCATTCGTGGTGAACGCAGCCAGCCGGCATCACCGCTCACACGCAATACGTCGCCATCGAACTGGAAGGAGCTGGCGTTACCGTTCTCGACGGACCAACCCTCCAGACCATTCGGGAACAAGGGTTCCGCGCTGGCCGCCGCGGCGCAGAGCAGGACACTGGAGAGGACGAGGCGTTTCATGGGGCGCATGATGCGCTTCGTATACGAACGGCACAAGCGAACGGACAAGTCCTGTCCAGCCTGAGGCGCCTGTGGTTAGAATCGAGCCCTCTTTCGGAGGGGAAGCCATGAAAAGAATCAGTGTTGCCATCGCGCTGGCGCTGAGCGCCGCGCTCGTTCAAGCCCAACCGGTCACCAATCCGCAGCTGCTCGAGGCCTACGCCAAGTTCCGCGAGATGGGACCCAATCTGAATCCGCAGGTGATCGACGAAACCGGCAAGATCTACGCGGAAATTCACAAGACCACGGAGAAGGGTGATCTCGAGGTCACGCGCGATGTGCACTACGGCCCCGATGCCAAGCAAGTAATGGACGTCTATCGTCCGCGGACCGGTGCCAGAGCGGATGCGCCCGCGGTGGTGTTCATCCACGGTGGCGGATTGACCGGCGGCGACAAGGTGAATCCGCTGTCGGATCTGATGAACGCCAACGTCGCCACCTACTTTGCGCGGCATGGCATGGTGGGCATCAACGCCACCTATCGCCTCGTGCCCAACATCAAATATCCGGAAGGCGCACAGGACATGCAGGCGATCGTGAAGTGGATTCGCGACAACGCCACGCAGTACGGCATCGACCCCAACAAGATCTTCTTCCTCTGCTCATCAGCCGGTTGCACGCACACGGCAGCACTGCTCTTCAACCCCGAGGTGATGTTCGAAGGGGATCCCGACATCGCCGGTGCGATCATGATGTCGGGTGCTTACGATGCGGGAAACACCGCGTATTTCGGTGATGATCCCGCCGTGCGTGAACAACGTTCGACCTATGCACTCGCCGCCGCCTATCAGGGCCCGCAGGTGCCGGTGTTTCTCTTGAGCGCCGAGCACGACCCGGCCGGCATCGAGCAGGCCACGGCGAAGCTCTATCTGCAGCTGTGCGAGAAGTATGCGGATTGTCCACGCTTTGCGCAGGCGCGCGATCACAACCACATCTCCATCAACCAGCACATCAATTCCGGCGACGATCGCTATACCAGCATGATGCTGGACTTCATTCGCAGTGTGGTTGGGGAGTAATAGCAGCTCAGGATTCGAGCAGTGCGCTGGTGCGCGCCGCCATGATGAAGTCGTTGCGGTGCAGGCCATCGATGACGTGAGTCCACCAGCGCACGCGCACGAGGCCCCAGGTGGTCAGTAGTTCGGGATGATGATCGACCGCCTCGGCGAGTTCACCGACGGCATTGGTGAATTTCAGCGCTGCGGCGAAATCCGGAAATTCATAACGGCGTTCGAGAGCGAGAACGCCGTCCTTCACTTCCACCAAGGTCCAATCGGGAATCTGTTCCAGAAGCGCGGCGCAGTCTTGCAGACTCAAGGCCGGCGAGTCCTTGCGGCAACGCAACAACGGCTCGGCGGCCAGGGCGCTCATCTGTCTCGTTCCTCCAGCACGGCACAGGTGAGACGCGAGATGCACACCAGCTTGCCTTCGGTGTCGGTGATGCGAATGTCCCACACCATGGTGGAGGAGCCGATGTGCAGCGGACGCGCGGTGCCCGTCACGTACGGTGGACGACCGGCGCGAATGTGGTTGGCATTGATGTCGAGGCCCACGATGAAGTGACCTTCGGGGCAGCACAGCATCGAACCGAGGCTGCCCAGCGTTTCCGCCAGCACCACGGAGGCGCCGCCATGAATGATGCCCATGTGCTGACGCGTCCTGGCATCGACCGGCATCGTGGCGGTGATGTAGTCGGGGCCGATCTCCGTGATCTCCATGCCCACGTGCTCGCACATGGTGCCGACCATCAGTTTGTTGATCTCAGAAGGGCTGGTGTCGCGTTTCCAAATACTCATGGCTTTTCCTGGACGTAGTGGCCGGCAGTTTAGCAGAGCCGCCGTTTCAAAGATTATGCGTGTGCACCAAGGTGCCGGTACGCGCATCGAAAAATGCGCACACGTTATAGCTGCGCTCGAGCAAAGCGGGCCGCAACACTTCTTCAGGCACTCCGTCCTTGATGAGCTCGCCCTTGTCGAACAGCAGCAGCCGTGCGCAATAGCGCGCCGCGAGTGCGAGATCATGCAGCACCACCACCACGGCCTGCCCGGCCTCGCAGCGCCTGCGCAAACTCTGCATCAGATGATGCTGATGCCAGAGATCGAGTGCGGCCGTGGGTTCGTCGGCAAGCAGTAGTGGCGTATTGGCGGCAAAGAGTCGCGCGAGATGCACCTGCATGCGTTCTCCCGCCGAGAGCGTATCGAAGCGTCGTTGCGCGAGCTCCGCGCAGCCACTTGCCTGCAGCGCGGCACTGACACGCGCCTCGATTTCCGACTGCGACAGTCCGTGATTGAGCAGGCCCAGCGCGACGATCTCGTGCGCTGCGAGCGGCCAGCACACCTGCGGTTGCTGTTCGAGATAGGCGAGCTGCCGCGCGCGATCGATGGCGCTGAATTCGTGCAATGCTTTGCCGGCGAGTCGAATCGCGCCGGCGCTCGGGCGCACGAGTCCTGCGAGCCCTTTCAGCAAACTGCTCTTGCCGGCACCGTTGGGACCGATGATGCCGATCAACTCTCCAGCCGTGACCGTGAAACTGCAGTCGCGCAACAGGTGGCGCTCACCGGCAACGAGCGTGAGTTTCTCGACCTGCAGCAGTGGCGCATTCATCGGAACCACTCCCGTTTGGTGAAGAGCAGGTAGAGGAAGAAGGGGCCGCCGAGGGCGGAGGTGAGCACGCCCAACTGCAGTTCCTGCGCGCCGGGCAGGCTTTGTACGATGACGTCGGCCAGCAGCACCAGCACCGCACCACCGACGCCGCTCCACAACAACACCTGCGCCGGACGGGCCTGCACCAGGGGGCGCAGCAAGTGCGGTATCACCAGGCCGACGAAGCCGATGTTGCCGCTCACGGCAACGACGGCGCCGACGCAGCACGCGGTACCGAGAATGATCTGCCGGCTGCAGCGCCGCGCATCGAAGCCGAGCGTGCGCGCGGTCTCTTCCCCGAGCGTGAGCGCATCGAGAAAACGGCGGCAATGCCACAGCAGTGCTGCTCCCAGTGCCATGAAGGGCAGGGCAAACAGCAATTCATTCCAACTTCGATTGGCGACGGAGCCGAGCAACCAGTAATAGATTTCCTGCAGGGCAAAGGGATTGGGCGCGAAGTTGAGCGCGAGCGAAATCAAGGACCCTGCGAGCGCACTGATCGCGATGCCGGAAAGGATGATGGTGGCGCCATCGCCATGACGCCGATTGAGTCCGAACATCAGGGCCACCGCAGCTGCGGCACCGACGACGGCACACAGCGGCAACACGAACCAGCCGCGCGCGCTCAGCCCGTAATAGAGCGCGAGCACCGCAGCGAGTGCGGCGAGTTGCGAGACGCCGAGGATGTCGGGGCTTGCGAGTGGATTGCGCAACAGTCCCTGCAGCGCTGCACCGCTCATGCCGAGGCTGGCGCCGCATACCATCGCCAGCAGGGCGCGCGGCAAACGCAGCTCCCACAGCACCACCGCCGCCACGCCATCTTCACCGCGCCAAAGTTCGCCGAGCGCCGTGAACGGTGAAATGCCGCTGGGACCGCTTGCAAGCTCGAGTAGAAACAGAGCGACTACGGCGCCGCACAGACCGAACGCAACGGCAGGCTTCACGGTAAGAGCTCCTGCTCCAAGGCCGCATAGGCACGCAGGAGTTCGGGGCCGGCACAATCGAACCAGCGATCTTCGAGCACGATGCGGCGCACCTGTCCCGCAAGACGCTGCCACACGGGATGACGCAGCAAGGGATGGGCAAGCTGTGTGTCGACCTCGGTGAATGAAGGCATGAACACGTAATCGGGCTCTGCGGCCAGCAAGGCTTCGAGCGCCATCGGTGCGGGGCCGAAGAGCCCGTTGGCGCCGGCGACATTGGTGAGGCCGAGACTTTGCAGAAAGGCATCCTGCAAGGTGTCGCTGCCATAGACGAAACCGTTGTTGCTCAGGAATACGGCGCGCGCGCCATCGAGCAGAGGGCGCAGACGTTCAACGCTTTCGTTCACCGCCGCATGCAGCGTTGCGAGCAATGCCGTTGCCTGCTCCTCTCTTTGCGTCAGCGCACCTATACGCCGCACCTGCGCATCGAGTTGCGCGAGATCGTTGGCGAAGCCGAAACGTTCCACGGTGTAGCCGCGACGTTCGAGCAGGGATGCAGTGAAACTGGCGCTGAACCGACTCGTGAGCACGAGATCCGGCGACATGGCTATCACTTCTTCCGCGCGACCACGATTGAGTGGATAACGCTGTGCTTGTTCTGCGAATGGCGAATAGTAGGGATCGGCCGCGAGATAACTCAGTGAGGCGATGCGTTCGGGTTCCACCAACTGCAGCAACAGTTGATCGGTACAGACGTTCATGCTGACGATGCGGGAGGGAGAGGCCGCCTGCGCAGTACTCACGACAAGTAGGGATAGGAAAAACAGAGAGCGCGGCATGGCAGGCATTGTAGTGGTTCGAAGGAACGCGCGAAATTTCTACAAGAGGATGTGCCCTGCGCTGTAGAGCACGGCACTGCCTGTCATCAGCACGCGCTCGCCGCGCAATTCACAGAGCAGTTCGCCGCCGCGGCGCGAGAGTTGTTTGGCACTCAACTGCGTGCGGCCGAGCTTCTCGACCCAGTAGGGCATCAGGCCGCAATGCGCGGAACCGGTGACCGGGTCCTCATCGATGCCGACCTTCGGTGCGAAGAAACGTGAGACGAAGTCGCAGTCGCTGCCGCGCGCGGTGATGCTGATGGCAGACCAGGGCAGAGCTTTCAGCGCGGCGAAATCGGGCTGACAGCGCTTCACCTCATCTTCGCTCGCGAGCTCGGCGATGGCGCCTTGTGCGGCTTGCGTCAGTTGCCGTACCTCGCAGCCGAGCGCCGCGGCAAGTTCCGCTGAAGGAGCGAGTGCCGTAAGCGTACGCACGGGGAAATCCAGCGTATAGCGATCGTCTTCGCGCGTGACACGCAACTCGCCGCTGCGTGTCTGGAAACGAAAGTCATGCAGGGAAGGATCCAGTTTTGCCAACACGAAGGCGGTGGCGAGTGTGGCATGACCACAGAGATCGACTTCGACCAGCGGCGTGAACCAGCGCAGACGCCAACCCTCGCCTGCGCGCACCACGAACGCGGTTTCGGCCAGGTTGTTCTCGGCGGCGATGTTCTGCATCAGCTCCTCGTCGAGCCAACTGTCGAGCGGGCATACTGCTGCCGGGTTGCCGCGAAAAACCTGCGAGGTGAAGGCATCGACCACATAGAGCGGCAGCTTCATAGCAAGGCCTCCAGTACCGTGTTCAGGTGATTGTAGCCACGCGGCGTGGTGCACAGACGCGCCGGATCGTCCACCAGCAAACCGTCGCGGCGCAGGCGCGCCAGCGCAGCACCTGCCGCTTGCTCCAGATCCAGACCGGTGCGCGCCGCGAATAAGGCACTCGGCACACCCTCGCGCAGGCGCAGCGCGTTCATCAGGAATTCGAACGGCAGTTCGTCGGCGGGAATCACGCGTTCTTCGGCCAGGCGACCTTCCTGCCCGCGCAGATAGTGCTGCGGCATGCGCGTCTTGCGCGTGCGGCGAATGCTGCCATCGGGCGCGGTGAACTTGCCGTGTGCACCGGCACCGATGCCGATGTAATCCCCGAATTCCCAGTAATTGCGGTTGTGGCGGCTTGCGCGTCCGTTCTGCGCGTATGCCGAAACTTCATAGCGCATGAAGCCATGTTCCTGCAGCAGGGCGATGCCGGCTTCCTGCATGTCGAATATGTGCTCGTCGTCGGGCAGCGTAGGCGGACGGCGATAGAACTCGGTGTTGGGCTCGATGGTGAGCTGATACCAGGAAAGATGCGTAGGGCCGCAGCCGATTGCGGCGCGCAGATCGTCGAGAGCGCCTTCGATGCTCTGCTCGGGCAAACCGAACATCAGATCGAGATTGAAATTGTCGAAGCCTGCCTTGCGCGCGATCTCGCCGGCACGCAGCGCTTCGTCGCGGTCGTGCACGCGGCCGAGGCGCACCAGTTGCGCCGGATCGAAACTCTGGATGCCGATGGAAAGCCGATTGATGCCCCCACTGCGATAGGCGCGGAAGCGTTCCTGTTCGAAGGTGCCGGGATTGGCTTCGAGCGTGATCTCGATGTCGGCTGCGAAGGGAATCAGCCTTTCCACTTCGGTGAGGAAATGCGCGTAACTTTCCGCGCTGAAGAGCGACGGCGTGCCGCCGCCGAAGAAGATGCTGCACAGCTCGCGGCCTTCGACGTGTGGCAGTTCGCAGCGCAGGTCTTCGAGCAATGCTGCAATGTATTCGGCTTCGGGCAGTACTTCAGGACGCTGATGGGAATTGAAGTCGCAATAGGGGCATTTGCGCAGACACCAGGGCACGTGCACGTAGAGGCTCAGCGGCGGCAGGCTGCCGCCCGTGCGCGCAGGTGTCAGGGTAGTCGAGGCCATTGTTGCAGGAGTTGCTGCAGAGCGATGGCGCGATGACTGATGCTGTTCTTGATTTCGGGCGACAGCTCGGCAGCAGTGCAGCCGTGCGTGGGAACGAAGAAGAGCGGGTCGTAACCGAAGCCATTGCTGCCACGCGGCGCGGCGAGAAGGCGTCCTTCCCAACTGCCGATGCAGATCAATGGCATCGGATCCTGCGCATGACGCATCAACACGATGGCGCAGTGGTAGCGCGCGGTGCGTTGTGCTTCGGGGACATCCTTGAGCAGGTCGAGCAGTAGTGCGTTGTTGGCCTCGTCGCCACTGCCACGCTGATTGCGCTCGGCAAAGCGCGCGGAATAGATGCCGGGCGCGCCTTTGAGTGCATCCACTTCAATGCCGGAGTCATCGGAAATCGCCGGGAGCCCAGTGACTTCTGCCGCGTGGCGCGCCTTGATGATGGCGTTCTCGACGAAGGTGAGTCCGGTCTCATCGGTTTCGCTCACGCCGAGCTCGGTCTGCGGCACGAAGTTCACGCCCTTCTCGGCCAGGATGCGCTGAAGTTCGGCCAGCTTCTTTTTGTTGCCGCTGGCGAGGACGACCGTACTCATAAATGACTCAATCGGCGTAAAGCTGCGTGGTCCAGGTGATTTCGCGCGCCGGACCCTGACCTTCGGGCTGCACCTCGATGGTGAAGCGCAGCGTTTCGGCATTCGAGAACTCGAACTGCGCGAGATAGTAGATGGCCTCGCCTTCGCGTACTTCCTGGAATTGGAGCGCCGTACTCTGCTGCATCAGGTTGGCACGACTGCCAGTGACGACTGCCGTTACGGGCGCGCCGACACCGCCATTGGGGGCATCACGCAACACCGCCACGTTGACGAAGCCGCGGCGGGAAGCGCGTTCGATGCCGTACTGCGCCGCGATCTCTGGTTGGAGAAACGTGGTGTTCACCGCCAGGTAGTGAACGGTGTAGTCACCGATGTCGGTGGAGTCGGCGCGCGCGCCGGGTGAAACGAGTGCAAGCGTTGCCAGTACTGCCAGAAAAGCACGAACGATGGACATGGCCTGACCCTCAACGGGTGATGTGATAGATGGCGTTGATGCCGAACAGGTTGGGCAAGAGCCGCATCAGGGCGCTGCTGCGCTGCCGGTCATCCACCACGGTGCGATCGAGCACGCGGATGTTCTTTCTGCGGCACAGTTCGTCGAAGTCGTTGATGGTACATAGATGCACGTTGGGCGTGTCGTACCACTCGAACGGCAGCGTTTCGGACTTCGGCATGCGGCCGCGGCCCAGAAGATAGACGCGGTGACGCCAGTAGGCAAAGTTCGGGAAGGTCAAAATGCAGTTTTTCCCAACCCGCAGCATTTCGTCGACGATCACGTCGGGACGATGCAGCGCCTGCAGCGTCTGCGCCAGCACCACGGTGTCGAAGCTGTCGCTTTCGAAGTTGCCGAGGCCCTGGTTCATGTCCTGCTCGATCACGTTCACGCCCAGTTCGAGACAGCGCTGAATGTTCTCTGGATCGATTTCGAGACCCACGCCCTGCACGTTCTTCGTCGCCTTCAGATGCGCGAGGAAGGAACCGTCGCCGCAGCCGAGGTCGAGTACACGCGACCCCGGTGTGATCCAATCCTGGATCAGCGAAAGATCGGAGCGCATCACGCCGCTCCTTCGGCAACGACGTTGCCGCATTCGGCTGCCACGCGCTTCATATAGGCGCGCAGCGCGCGCATGTAGCGTGGGATCGGCAGCAGGAAGGCATCGTGGCCTTCGTCCGCTTCGATTTCGAGATAGCTCACTTCCTTCTTCGCCTTGAGCAGCGCGTTGACGATTTCACGTGAACGTTCCGGCGAGAAGCGCCAGTCGCTGCTGAACGACATCACGAGGAATTTGCACTGGGCATCGGCGAAGGCACGGCTGAGATCACCGTCGTAGTCCACCGAGGGATCGAAGTAGTCGAGCGTCTTCGTCACCAGCAGATAGGTGTTGGCGTCGAAGTTCTTCGAGAAGGTTTCGCCCTTGTATTGCAGATAGCTCTGTACCTGGAAATCCACGTCGAAGCCGAAGCTGAGCTTGCCGGTGCGCAGGTCGCGCCCGAAGGCACCGGCGCGCGCGTCCTTGCCGAACTTGTCGCGCATCAGCGCATCGGACAGATAGGTGATGTGGCCCACCATGCGCGCGAGCATCACGCCCTTCTGCGGATAGGTGTTGTAGTCGTAGTAGCGGCCGGCGTGGAAGTCGGGGTCGCTCATGATCGACTGGCGTGCGACTTCGTTGAACGCGATGTTCTGTGCGGACAATTTCGGTGCTGCCGCGATGATCAGCGCATGACGCAGGCGATCGGGATAGCTGATGGCCCAACGCATCACCTGCATCCCGCCGAGGCTGCCGCCGATCACCGCCGCCCACTGTTTGATGCCGAGCCGATCGGCCAGGCGCACCTGGCTGTTGACCCAGTCGCGCACGGTGACGATCGGAAAGTCGGGGCCATAGGGGCGTCCGGTTTCCGGGTTGATGCTGGAAGGACCGGTGCTGCCGGCGCAGCCACCGAGGTTGTTCAGGCACACCACGAAGAAGTGGTTGGTGTCGAAGGGCTTGCCGGGGCCGATGCAACAGTCCCACCAGCCGGGTTTTTCCTTGGGATTTTCGGGGTCGTAATAACCGGCCGCGTGATGGTCGCCGCTGAGCGCGTGGCAGATCAGGATGGCATTGGACGCATCGGCATTGAGCGTGCCGTAGGTTTCCACCATCAGGTCGTAGCGTTCGATGACACGGCCGCTGCGCAGCGTCAGCGGTTCATCGAAATGAAGCTTCTGCGGCTGCACCAGCCCGACGGAATCGGCCGGGATGTGCTTTTGCGTACTCATGTCAGTTGATTCCGAGCACCAGTTGCGGCACCAGGCGCAGGCGGAACACCAGCGGATTGATCACCAGGATTTCCAGCACCTGGATGCCGAGGAAGATGAACAGGGGCGAAAAGTCCAACCCGCCCATGCTGGGAATCACACGATGGATCTGACGGTACAGCGGTTCGAGCAACTGATGTACCAGCAGCACGACGGGATGGGCGCTGAACGGCGCGATGAAGCTCACGATCACCGAGATCAGCACGGCGAAGAAATAGATGTTGAGGATGAAGGCCAGGAGCCCCACGGCCGACCAGCTGAGCACCAGGCTGATCGGCGGCATGTTGTAGCCGGCCCCCAGGATCAGCAGGGTGGTGGCAATGCAGTTGAGCACCAGGGCGGCGATGAGCGTGGCGAAGTCGAAGCCGCGCCAACCTGGAATCACGCGGCGGAAGGGCACCACCACCGGCGACGTGAGTTTGACGATGGCCTGGCTCACCGGGTTGTAGAAGTCGGCGCGGGCGGCCTGCAGGAGAAAGCGCAGCAGGACGAGCAGGATGTACAGACTGCCCAGGCTGCTGACCAGCAGGGATATGACTTGTCCTAAGGTTCCGCTCATAAGATCGCTCGTGTCGGGAGTTCGGTGAGAGGGCGCAGTTTCACTTGCCGGCGGCCGCGGCCGCCAGCTCCGCCGACCGTCTCGCCGCGGCGCCGAGGGCGCGGGCAACGAGGTCGCGGTAGCCATCCTGCTCGAATTGTTTCAATGCGGCTTCGGTAGTGCCACCGGGCGAGGTGACGCGGCGACGCAGTTCGCTCGGTTCCACTTGGCTTTCGAGGGCGAGCTTGGCGGCGCCGAAGGCGGTCTGCAAGCAGAGGCGACGCGCCACCTCGGGGCTGAGCCCCAGCGCGGTACCGGCCGCTTCCATCGCTTCCATCATCAGGAAGAAGTAGGCGGGACCGGAGCCGGAGAGCGCGGTGACGGCGTCGAGTTGCTGTTCTTCCTCCAGCCAGCAGGCGATGCCCACGGCTTCCATGATGGCGGCGGCCTGAGCCTTTTGTTCTTCCGTGACCTTGGCATTGGCATAGAGCCCGGAGGCGCCGGCGCCCACCAGCGAGGGGGTGTTGGGCATGCAGCGGACGATGGCTTGTTCACTGCTGGTCCAGGCTTCGAGGCTGGCGATCTGGATGCCGGCCGCGACGGAGATGAGCAGGCGTGGGCGCTCACTCACTGTCTGTCGCAGTTCCTGCAGGACTCCTCCCAGCACCTGGGGTTTGACCGCCAATACGACGACGTCGCTGGCAGCGACTACCGCGGCGTTGTCGGTGGTGGTGTTGATGCCACGTGCGGCAAGGGCGTCGAGCTTGGTGTTGCTGCGGTTGGAGGCGTGCAACTGACCAGGGGCGATGCCGTTGTCGAGGAGTCCTTCGATCAGCGCAGTGGCCATGTTGCCGGCGCCGATGAAGCCAATGGTGAGGTCTGGTTTGAGCATCGCGGCATTTTACATGATGTGCAGGTCGTGTGTTCGATAAGCGCTTGATTGTTTTCGGGTTGAGGTGTCTACCGCGGAGTTTCCTTGCGAAGCTTCCAACCTCGGCGCCTTCGGAGCCTGGGCGCGGATCGCAGACGTGGGTGTCCCCTTCTCGTTTCGAAGCTTCGGCGTCTCTTGGTGGGTGTCCTCGAAGCTTCGGGCCTCAGCGCTTCCGGAGCCTGGGGGCGGATCGCGTTCGCTCGCTATCGCTCCTCACCGCGATCCTGTCGCAGCTCCTCGATTGGAC
>CALEJT010000082.1 GCA_937898685.1 uncultured Gammaproteobacteria bacterium
TCCTCGCGGAGCTCGGACCGTTCGCGCGGGAGCGAGCCAAACTGTTGGCTCGCTCGTTTTCCGCGCTCACCCACCCGCAATCGCGCCGACGATGAGGAATGGCTCGCGGCCTTCGGCGATGGGGGCGGGGAGGGGAGCGTCGACGGGTTCGAAGGTCCAGTCTTCGCGGCAGGCGAAGTAGCGGAGGAGGGGGCGGCGCTTGCCGGTGTGGGGATCGATCACGGCGCCTTGGAGGGCTGGGTATTTCGCTTCGAGCGCAGCAATCACACTCGCGGCGGTGGGTGTCTCGTTCAGGCGCAGCACCACTTCCTGTGGTGCCTGCGCCAGATTCTGCAGATGAAAGGGTATCTGCACTTTTATGGAATAGCCGTTCATCTTTGTCTCTTACTTCAGGGTCTGCACTTCCACTGACAGCACGGGCGGCAGGTCGCGTGCGATGGCTTGCCAGTTGTCGCCGCCATCGGGTGAGCAATAGATCTGGCCGCCGGTGGTGCCGAAATAGATGCCGCAGGAGTCGAGCGTATCCACCGCCATCGCATCACGCAGGATGTTCACGTAGCAGTTTTCCTGCGGCAGACCCTTTGTCAGCGCTTCCCATTCGTTGCCACCTTTCTTGCTGCGATAGACGCGCAGCTTGCCTTCCGGCGGATAGTGCTCCGAATCGCTTTTGATCGGTACGACGTAGACCGTGTCGGGATCGTGCGCGTGGATGGCGATGGGAAAGCCGAAGTCGGTGGGTAGGTTGCCGCTGATCTCGTACCAGTTCTCGCCACCGTCATCGCTGCGCAGCACGTCCCAGTGTTTCTGCATGTAGAGCACGTTGGGCCGTGCGGGGTTCATGGCGATGCGATGCACGCAATGGCCTACCTCCGCCGCGGGATCGGGGATGTAGAGTGAATGCAGCCCCTTGTTGATGGGACGCCAGCTCTGGCCGCCGTCGTCGCTGCGGAAGGCTCCGGCCGCAGAGATCGCCACGTAGATGCGCTGGGGATTGCTGCTGTCGAGCAGGATCGTGTGCAGGCCCATGCCACCGGCGCCCGGTGCCCATTGCGTGGCGCTGGGGTGGCCGCGCAGTCCGCTCAGCTCCTGCCAGCTCTTGCCGCCGTCGGTGCTCTTGAAGAGCGCGGCGTCTTCCACGCCGGCGTAGACCGTGTCGGGGTCGTCGTGCGCGCACTCGAGATGCCACACACGCTTGAACTCCCAGGGCCGCGGCGTGCCGTCGTACCAGAGGTGGTTGCCGAGCGGCGCGCCGTTCGTGTCATAGGTGAACTTGTGACTTTCGGCGACGGGGAAACCCTCCGGCGTCACCGTGGCTTCACCGGGCGGTGTGCCGGGGCGGGACCAGGTCTTACCGCCGTCGTCGGAGCGCTGGATGATCTGGCCGAACCAGGAGCTGGTCTGGGAGACGTAGATGCGGTCGGGATCCACGGGCGAGGCGTTCATGTGGAAGATCTCCCAGCCACCGAAAAAGGGGCCGTCGATCTGCCATTTGTCGCGCTTGCCGTCGGCGCTGAGGATGAAGGCGCCTTTGCGCGTGCCCGCCAACACTCTTACCTTGCTCATGCTTTCCTCCGTTCGTTCCCTGGGGAGGGCGTCCCCTCTGCCCGTTGTCGTTTTCCCGCCTGTGCACAGGCGGGGCTCCTTCTTAGTCGCAGGAGCTTAGGCGGAATCGACACGGGAAGGGGAAAATTTTTGAATTTTCTTTCCCGGTCGTGCGAACGGGGCGGTGCCGATGTTCAGCCGCCCATTTGGGACATGGTTTCAGGCGCGAGAGGGGTAGGTTGGGCTGAGCCGCAGGCGAAGCAGACTTCCTTGGAGCTTCGTCACCCAGCCCAACCTATGAAAGGGCTCAATCCGGACTTGGTCACGGGTCCCGCCACTGCGCGAGGTGGTTCCTCACGCTCAGCGCAGCTGGTGAAGGCGGACTACCTCAAAGCGGAGGCAACTTACGGAAGCGTTTGGCGGTGTACCAGGTGACTTCTTCGGCGTGTTTGTCGACTTCATCGGCCACACCCAGCACCAGGGCGAAGAGCGCCATGCGGATCAGCACGCCATTGTCGGTCTGGCGGAAGATGGCCAGGTTGGGGTGCTCGTTCATGTCGTTGTCGAGCTCGTTGGCCTCGGCGCGCGAGTCACGCGGCAGCGGATGCATGATCACCGTGTTCGGCTTGCAGTGGCGGGTGTAGATGGCCTGGTTCAGGCGGAACTTGCCGCGGTAGAGGTCGGCCTCGGCCTGGCTGGCGAAGCGCTCCTCCTGGATGCGGGTGAGGTACACGGTGTCGTTGTCGTGCAGGCCTTCTTCCATGTTGTCGGTTTCCACCACGGTGTGGCCGGCGCGACGCAGTTCTTCGATGATTTCACCTGGCATCGCCAGGGCGCGCGGCGACACCATGGTGAAGTGGATGTTCTTGTACAGGCTCAGCAGCTTGCTCAACGAGTGCACGGTACGGCCGTGCTTGAGGTCACCCACCATGGCGATGCGCAGGTTCTCCACCGGGCCGGCGATGTTGAGCTCCTTGCGGATGGTGTAGAGGTCGAGCAGCGCCTGCGAGGGATGTTCGGAGGGGCCGTCTCCGGCATTGATCACCGGTACACGGCTGGCGCGCGCGAATTCTTCCACGGAACCGGCGGTGGGATGGCGCATGGCGATGATGTCGCTATAGCCACTGATCACGCGTGCCGTGTCGTACAGACTCTCCCCCTTGGAGATCGCGGAGGCCTTGATGTCGGTGGTCTCGCGCACGTGGCCGCCGAGCAGGTTGAAGGCGCAGCCGAAGCTCACGCGGGTTCGGGTGGAAGGCTCGAAGAACAGGTTGCCCAGGATGGCACCATCCAGCACCCGCGTGCGCTTTTCACGACGGGCGTAGGGCTCCATGGCGTCGGCCACTTGAAACAGACGCTCGACGGCGGCGGTGTCGAATTGGCTGATGGACAGAACATGAGAGCCGGTGAATTGCATGGGTGATCCTGGGCGCGGGGTTACTGCGGACAAAAAGTGGGCGAATCTTACACGCTTGAAGGGGGGAAGACGAAGCGCGACGGCGGGATGACGCGACGCAGGTCGCTTCCTATACTCCGGGCTCTTCGCGTGGCGCCCGCCCACGCAGCAACCAGGGAGCCACCATGGCCAGTCTGTTCTGGCACGACTACGAAACCTTCGGCGGCGATCCGCGCCGCGACCGGCCCTGCCAATTCGCAGGCCTGCGTACCGACCTCGACCTCAACCCCATCGGTGAACCGGTGACGTTGTTCTGTCGCCCGGCGCCGGACTTTCTGCCCGACCCCATCTCCTGCCGCATCACCGGCATCGGTCCGCGGCGTGCCCAGCGGGAAGGGCTGAGCGAGGACGAGTTCTGCACGCGCATCCTGGCGGAATTCCGCGAGCCCGGCAGTTGCGTGGTGGGCTACAACAGCATGCGTTTCGACGACGAGATCAGCCGCAACCTGTTCTACCGCTGTCTGCACGATCCCTATGAGCGCGAATGGAAGAACGGCAACTCGCGCTGGGACCTCATCGACCTCGTGCGCATGACGCAGGCGCTGCGGCCCGAGGGCATCGTGTGGCCACAGCGCGAGGATGGGCTGCCGAGTTTTCGGCTGGAGCTGCTCACCGCCGCGAACGGCATTTCTCATGAATCCGCGCACGATGCGATGAGCGACGTCCATGCCACGATCGCCATCGCGCGGCTGATCAAGGAAAAGCAGCCGCGGCTCTTCGATTTCTACTTCAGTCTGCGTGACAAGAATCGCGTGCTGGCACAGCTCGATCTGGCGCAGCATCGTCCGGTGGTGCACGTATCGCAGCGCTTCCCGGCGGAGCGTGGTTGTCTCGGCATCGTGATGCCACTGTGCAAACATCCCACCAACAACAACGGCATCATCGTCGTCGATCTGCTGCGTGATCCGTCCGGCTGGCTCGACTGCGATGCCATGGAAATCCGCGCTCGACTCTACAAGCGCACGGAAGAACTCGAGGAAGGTGAAGAGCGCGTTGCGCTCAAGACCATCCACATCAACCGCAGTCCGGCGGTGGCGCCGCTCGGCGTGCTGACACCGCAGGTGCTCGAGCGTTATCGCATCGATCTGGCTTTGGTCGAAGCACGGCGGCAGCAACTCTTGGCACAGGCCGATTTGTTGGAACGCGTGCGTGAGGTGTTTGCCGATGACGCACCGTTCGCGCCGCAGGATGTGGATCTGCAGCTCTATGGTGGTTTCTTCGGCGATGCCGATCGTCGTCTGATGCAGCAGGTGCATTCGCTGCATCCTTCGCGTTTGAGTGAATTGGCGCCGCGTTTTCAGGATCCGCGTCTGAAGGAACTGCTCTTCCGCTATCGCGCCCGCAACTATCCGCACACGCTAGATGCCGGTGAACAAGAGCGCTGGCGCGAGCACTGTGCGCGACGTCTGCGTGGTGAGATCGAAGGGGCGGGTGTGAGTTACGGGGAATTCTGGGCGAAGCTCGCCGCCGAAAGCGAACTACCCCCAGCGCTGGCGCAGGAGCTGGCCGACTACGCGCGCGAGCTGGGAGCGTGGGTGGGATTGGAGGCGCCGCAGACGAGTCTGTCTTTGGCATAGGGATCTTGCTCGTTCGCCGGCAACGTTGCTCGCACACACCGTGTGTTGGGCTTCACCTTGCGGTTCAGATCCAGCCTCGCGGCGTGTGGTGCTCGGAGTGTGCGCGGCGCCGTGTGCCGCAAGCGTCGTCTTCGTCAGCCTGCGAAGTGGCGAAGCCCACCAAGCGATCTTGCGTTGAACGTGGAACCCGAATTTGCCGCTTGATCCTTGCCGTATTCAATCCGCCTTCGGGTTCCTCGTTCGCTCGCAGGCATGGTTCACTCGCGCACCACACAGAAGGCGTTGAAGGTATTGCCGTCGAGATCGCGGAAATAGGCGGCATATACGCCCATGTCCTCGTCCGCGCTGTAGCAGGGTGCGCCTTCATCGACGCCACCGAGTTCCAGCGCCTTCGCGTGCAGCGCAGCCACTTCCTCCTTCGTCTTCACCGCCAGCGCCACCATGGTGCCGTTGCCCGGCGTGGCTTCGCGCTTGTTCCAGGGCACGGTGACGGCGAGCGCGGGTTGTTCCGGTCCGCGTGACCACGCCACGTAGCGGCCGGGTTTTTCCAGGCAGCGAGGCACGTCGAGTACGCGGAACAGTTCATCGAAGAAAGCGGTGGCGGCAGGCAAGTCATCAGTGCCGACGGTGACATAACCGATCATGCTGCAAACTCCTTTTCTGTTGAGCCGACGTTGCTTCTTGGCGGGTGTCAGCATAAGCAGAGGCTCCTGACAGCATCCTGTCAGGAGCGTGTAGAGCCTGGTAATTTCCGTGCGTATCATTGCGGCACTTGGTCAGGAGGACGCATGCGCAAGGCGGAGCGCTTGTTCCAGATCGTGCAGTTTCTGCGGCGGCGCCGGCGTGCGGTGACGGCCCGTACCATCGCCGATCACTTCGGCGTATGCGAGCGCACGGTCTATCGCGATCTGCAATCGCTGATGGCGAGCGGCGTGCCGATCAGTGGTGAAGCCGGCGTCGGTTATCTCTTCGACAAGAAGTACGAACTGCCACCGATCGTGTTCCAGCCCGAGGAGCTCGAGGCCTTGGCACTGGGCGCGGCGATGGTCAACAACTGGACCGACAAGGAATTTGCCGCGCAGGCACGCGCCGCGCTCGAGCGCATCGAAGCCGTGTTGCCGCCGACTCTCCAGAGCCATCTGCAGCAACTGGTGCTGTTCTCCGCGCCCAGCAGCGCCCGCCCGCCATGGGAAGTGAGTTTCAGCGAATTGCGCGAGAGCATCCGGGCTCAGCGCTATCTGCGTTTCCACTACGTCGACGAACAGGGAAGGGAAAGCGAGCGGCGCGTACGCCCGCTCGGCATGGTCTTCTTCGGGCCAGTGTGGGTGCTCATCGCCTGGTGCGAACTGCGTCGCGGCTTCCGCACCTTCCGCCTCGACCGCATCCGCCGTCTGGATGTGTTGGAGCAGCAGTTTCCCCTCGAGCCAGGGCGGCAGTTGTCCGACTACCTCGCGCTCGTCGAAAACAATTCCTGCGTCTCCGAGAGCGCGTAGTGCGCACTTCCCCAGCCACGCGGCAGGGCCGCGGGCCGCGCCGCTGCGCGTGACACGATGCGCCGCCGGCGCTTGCCTTCGTCCCACCCATCAACTGCTCAGCTCGGCCCGTGCATCAGCGCCATCGGCGGTAGCCACGGCCTCCTCGCAATGCAGCGGGGCGCGGAATCTGTTAGTTTCGCGCCCCAGTTTTGCGTATACGAGGATCCCTTGATGTTGCGACTCCGTCCGACACTGTTGCTCATCCCCCTATTTGCCCTGGCGGCCTGTTCGCCCGACACGCCGAGCGGCGACAACGCCGGCGCCATCGCGGCGGCGGAACAGAACCAGCCGCTGGAACACACGTTGGTACCCCTGCCGGGCAAGGAGTCCGAGGTGCCGGTGCTCACCGTCAAGCAGACGGTGCTGATGCAGACCGATGCCGGCGATCTCACCATCGAGGTCTATCCGCAGGCAGCGCCCAATGCCGCGCAGCGTTTCATCGAGTTGGTCGAGAACGGCTTCTACAACGACACGCCGATTTCGCGCGTGGTGCCGGGCTTCGTGGCGCAGTTCGGAGTGAACTGGCGCGATGGTTACAACAGCTGGCAGTTCAACACCTTCAACGACGACCCCACGCTGTTCTCGCTCGAGCGTGGCACCTTGGCCTTCGCCAAGGCCGGCCCCAACTCCAACTCCACGCAGGTGTTCATCAACTACGTGGAGAACAACCGTCTGGCCGAGCCGCAGTACAACTTCACCGTGTTCGGCAAGGTGGTGGAGGGCATGGACGTGGTCGATCAGTTCGTCCAGGTCGGTGATCCGGGCATGGGACTCGACCAGGGACGCCTGTGGAGCGATGGCGCCAACTATCTCGAGTCGCTCGACACCAAGCCCACCATGATCCGTTCGGCGCGCGTGATCGATTGATGCGCGCCTTCCGCCCGCGATGAACCTGCGCACGCTCTGGCGGAATTGCGGACCCGGCCTGGTGGTGGCAGCCACGGGCCTCGGGGCAGGGGACATCGTCGCTGCCGCCGTCGCCGGTGCCGAATATGGCCCGATGCTGATCTGGGCGGCAGTGGTGGGTGGAGTACTGAAGTTCTGCCTCAACGAAGGGGTGGGCCGCTGGCAGCTCGTGACCGGCACCACCCTGATCGAAGGCTGGATCAACCATCTCCCGCGCTTCGTCAGCATCTATTTTTTCTTCTACCTTCTGCTCTGGAGCTTCATGGTCGCGGCCGCCTTGATGGCAGCCTGCGGTCTGGCCGCCTATGCGCTCGTACCGGGGTTGTCGGTGACGAGCTGGGGCATCCTGCACGGCCTGGTGGGCTTGCTGATGGTGCTGTTCGGCAGCTGGTCACTCGTGGAGCGGATGATGAAGTTCTTCATCGCCCTGATGTTCGCCACGGTGTTGTACAGCGCCTTCCGCATCCTGCTGCGTGAACCCGAATTGTTCGTACAAGCGCTGCAGCCCGGCTTGCCGGCGGGGAGTCTCGGTTCGGTGCTCGCCATCGTCGGTGGTGTGGGTGGTAGTGTGACGCTACTCAGCTACGGTTACTGGATTCGCGAGGCGGGCTGGAAGGGCAGGGACAAGCTGTCCATGATGCATTGGGACCTCGGCGTCGCTTATGGTCTCACCGCGCTCTTCGCCATCGCGGTGATGTTGGTGGCGGCGGGTGTGCGTCCCGAAGTGGTCTCGGGCAACGGTATGGCACTGTCGTTGGCGGAGCGTTTGGTGCCCTACAGCGGCGAGATCGGCAAGTGGCTGTTTCTGATCGGCTTCTGGGGTGCGGTGTTCAGTTCGCTGCTCGGGGTGTGGCACGGCGTGCCCTACATGTTCACCAACTTCGTCGCGCACTACCGCAATCGCCGCAGCGTGCTCGAAAGCGATACCAGCATCATGCATTCGACCCACTACCGCGCCTATCTCTGCGCGATGTGCTTCCTGCCGATGTTGTTGTTGATTTTTGGTCGACCAGTCTGGATCGTGCAGCTCTACGCCATCACGGGTTCGCTTTTCATGCCGCTGCTCGCCATGCTCCTGCTCCTCCTCAACGCGCCGCAGCGATGGTTGGCCGAGCATCGCAATCGTCTGGCGATGAATGTGGCCTTGGTGTGTTGTCTGTTGTTCTTTGGTTATCTCTTGATCACCCAGCCCTTCAACGGACCGGGGTGAGCGCGGAAAACGCGCAAGCCAACAGTTTGGCTTGCGCCCGCGCGAACGGCCTGAGCTCTGCGAAGGCCTGGAGAGATCTTCGCGCCTAGGTTGCACCGTATTCGAAGAGAGTAAGCCAACAGTTTGGCTTGCGCCCGCGCGAACGGTCCGAGCTCTGCGAGGACCTGGAGAGATCTTCGCGCCTAGGTTGCACCGTATTCGAAGAGAGCAAGCCCACAAGGGACACCGGCCTCGAACAGAAAACCCCTGCATCAACGGTTGGGGTCTGAATCCGCCGATT
>CALEJT010000083.1 GCA_937898685.1 uncultured Gammaproteobacteria bacterium
GGATTCGCGCAAAGAAAAAGGGCCTGGAGACTATCCAGGCCCTCTTGATTGGTGGCGGAACACGGAACCGAACCCGCGTCCGCAATCCGAACCAGATAGTAACGCCTTGGCCTTGAGGGCGTGGATTCGACGATTTGGCCGATTGGTACCTCAACGGGGCGGATCGGTTCGTGCTATCTCGCTCCAGCCGTGGTCGAACGTGAACGTCCGGGCGTGGCCGACGGGGTTCTGAATTCTGAGCACGCGGGCTTGTGCCGGATCGGTTGCTCGCTCGACCACGTAAAGCCAGTACGCATCGCCCTTTTCGCGGGCACAGTCGAACTGCGTGTGTGACAGTCCTACGGGACGATCTTGCAAGGTGCCCGTCATCGACTTCACTTCGACCCATCGAATCTGCCTGCCACTACTGTCGACCTCGAAGAGGTCAAAACCAGGGTTGCCTTCCGGAGTGCGGCGTAGTCCTGGCTCAAGGCGAATGATCAGGTCGATGGCTCGCTTCTCGATCTGCATCCGTTCCGCCTGATCGAGGCCATCGGGATCTGGGCCTTCCTCATCGGGGTGCGTGCCGACGTAGGAAATGAACGGTCGCCCCCCGGTGTGACCGAAAGTCCTCTTTCCTTGCCCGCCGCCTTTGCCGCTGCCCTTGTCTCCGGGGGTGCCGTGGCCGCCTAAGCCACCGTGGCCACCCCCATTGCTCTGGCTGCCGCCGCGCGAAGACCCCGAACCAGTGCGCCCTCGGCTACCACCTCCTACGCCCGTACCCAAGCCATCACCGCCGTCCGGATCAGGGGTGCCGGGCGGGATATCCGGCATGTCATCGCCGTACAGATCTTTCGCGCCGTCGTACACGTCGCCATCGGACGGCTCGCCGGTCTCCTGTTCGGACTCTGCCGATGGCTCAGTCTGTGGCGCTGGGCTCGTGCTCAGTCGGGACGTCAGCTCGGCGACGATAGTAGGGTCTCTTCGTAGCAGATCGAGAATGGCCGGGTCGATGCCTGCCTCCTTGGCAAGCTGATCGATGATCGGTGGTTTGAAGGTGATCTTGGTTTGCAGGAACGGGTTGGGCTTCCAGCCGAGGGTGTCGAACACGACGAGCCCGGGCGGTACGAGTTCGCCGTCGGCATTCGGCACCCAGGCAACCTGATTGAGCGTCCGGACGAAAGCGGCATCGAATCGAGCAGTCTTTGCCTCGTGGAAGTAGCCCCACTTGTAGGAGCCGTAGAAGGCAGCAGTGCCGCGCGCCTCCAGATCGGCCAAGGCTTCCCACAGCACCTTTGCTCGGGTAGCGGCATCCTTGGGCTGTAGTTTTGGCAAGAACTCCAGCAGCGCTGTCAAACCGCGAAGGGTGAAGTCCTCTGGCGGATTTTCCCAGCTCGCACGCTCAAGTCCTGCTTCTCTGCGAATCTGCGCTCTCTCGGAAGGCCCAAGTCCCGAGGGTGCTGCTTCGGGAAAGAGGTAGCGGCTCGCACCACACGACACCAGCAGGTCACGAATGTCTTCGCCGCGCAGGCAGTCGTATTCATTGTCGACGATCAAGATATCGGGCACGCCTGCGAAGAGCTGCTGCAGGCGGTCGGTGGCGATGTAGGCCTCGCCAGGCTTGGCGACATACGTTTTGCCGTCGCCGGTGTCGACCACCATCACAAAGGTGGTGTCGCGCAAGGCTGACCGGAGCTTTTCCCTCTGCGCGGAGGAATCGGTGCTGAAAGCTGCACGGATGCGCTCGATGTCGGCAGCGTAGGTGTCGTCGTCCACGTCGACCTCTGGCTGCTGGTACTTCGGTAGCAGGTTCCAGATGACGTCATCCACCGGATCAGGTTCGGTGATGCCCAGCGACATCAGGAACTGGCGCACCTCGGGTGTCGCACACACCGCGCGGCGCATCGTGGGAAAACTGGTGGCAATGGCGCTGGGCAAGAAGGCCTTGGCCTTTCCGTTCTCGCGAGCGACGACGTGGGTCCCGTCATCGAGGCGGATGAGCGGAACAGTGTCCAGATGGCGACGCAGCGCCTTCTCCTGGCCGCTCAGGAACTCGTACAGCCGCAACACCCACTCGTCCGATTGCGCCTCGAGAAATTCCTTGGTCAGGCTCGGTACTAACTTCTCTGGTCTGATCTCGTCGATGTCGAGTTCGCGCATCAGGTACTGGCGAATCTCGGGTGCTTTGTCCTGGGTAATGTCGCCTGACAACCAAGCGGCGACCTCCGAACCGAACAGCGCCGCAACCTGCTCCGGGCTGAACAGTTCGCGCAACTCTTGCGTTCGCGCCAACTTGGCCTGCTGGGCGGTGACATGCCCGCCGTCGAAGGTTGGAAGCAGCGCCTCGTCCTGAAACGCCTGCCGGACAGCGTCGAACATCGGCGCAAACCGCGAACCCTTTGGGAACTTCTCGCGGTCGAGCGGAAGGCAGCGCAGCGCCGCGACATCCAGCATTGTGTTGTCTCGCATCCAGCGCATCGCTTCCACCAGCAGGCTGGAGGTTTCCCTGACCAGATGCTGGTTCCACGGGTCGCCGGGCGGGATGTTGTCTCGGCTTGGCGTGGTGCGATACGGCCCCTGCACGAGAAAACCGAGGTGGCTTTCAACCACCGTCGGGAAGAACACCACCAGCGGCGACTTGGCCAGCGGCTGCACAGCCCAGCGCCCTGGGGCGTCCTTGACCGCAACCAGCGAGAAGGCAATTTCCACCCGCCCGACCTTGTGCCCCTCGGCAGAACGCACGTTGCGGTGGAACACCAGCCAGTTCTGATCGACATCGGGTTGCCCACTCTCTTGGCCGATCACCGTGATGCGATGAACATTGGGGCCGAGTGATTCGGGGCTATTGCGCATATAGAACCCGGACGCGCCACCCTCGACGCTCCAGTTGATTTCGTCGATGTGGCGCAGGAACAGCAGCGTGCCCGGCCCCAAGTGGCGAAACCCCGCCGTGATGTCTGACGCTGCGCTCGCGTCCTCCGGTTTCAGGGGAAGGATGATCTGGGTCTCGTCAGCCGCGCGTGCCGAACGCGGCAACCGCTTCGGGAAGACGTAGTTCTCGATGGCGAAGTCCTCCTCGCCCGAGTGAATTTCCGGAAGATCGGTGACGGTGTAGACGGACTTGAAGCCGAGGCCGAAGCGCCCGATGGACGACTCGTTCTTGGTGCTCTCGGCGATGTCGCAGACGCTACGGACGTCGGCCTGGTCGAACGGCTTGCCGAAATGCGAGAGCATCAGGCGGGTCGAGTTCAGGGTAAAAGCAACGTTGCGTGATCCGTGCCACTCGTCACGGCGACCGAGCGCGTCCTCGGCGTTTTGCAGCAGTTCGAAGATGAAGTGCGTGCGGTCGTCGTAAAGCCCAGCGGCCAGCTTGCCGGACTTTTGAGCCCCCTTGGTGCCGTAGCTTTCCCGGTTCTCCTCGCAAATTGCCTCGTAGTTGGATGCCACCACCGCCTCCTCTCGGTCAGCATCGGTTCGATGCCAAGTTTGCCCAAGTCTGCACAATCCGCGAATATTATGACAAGATATGGTGGTAAACCAAGCACAGCGCAGATGACATGGGAGAGCCGATGAGCGACCAGCCGGACGAAATCCTCACGATTGATGAGGTGGCCGCCTACTTGAAGGCTGGCAAGCGCACCGTCTACCGCCTCGCGGCCGAAGGCAAGCTTCCCGCTTTCAAGCTGGGCGGAACGTGGCGCTTCCGCCGCGGCGACCTGGACAAGTGGATCGCCAGCCGCATCGGCAAGGCGATGGTGGATGACGGCGAGGGGGTGGAATGACCAGCAGCGCCGCCACCCTCCAATCGAAGGCCAACCCCCAGCAGCTCGAAGCCATCCTCGCCACCGATGGCCCGGTGCTCATCATCGCGGGCCCTGGGTCGGGGAAGACCTTCACGCTCGTCGAGCGGATCGTCTACCTGATCACGCACAAGGGCGTCGCGCCCGAGTCGCTCTTCGTCGTCACCTTCACCGACAAAGCCGCGCGCGAGCTGACGACCCGCATCTCCAACCGGCTGAGCGATCTGGGCATCAAGTTCAATCTGAACGAGATGTACCTGGGCACGTTCCACTCGATCTGCCTGCGGCTGCTGGAGGACTTTCGCGAGTTCACCCGCCTCAAGCGCAGCTTCACACTGTTCGACCAATTCGACCAGCAGTACTTCCTCTACCAGCACATCAAGGACTTCCGCGAGCTGCCCGACGCCCAGCTCGTCATGGGCGACGACCAGACGGGCCGCTGGGCGCAGTCGGAGAACCTGCTCAAGTGGGTCAACAAGGTCAGCGAAGAGGCGCTCGACGCCGCCACGTTGGCAGCGGCCCCAGAGCCGGAAATCCGTGCCCTGGCCGCCTGCTTTGCCAAGTACCAGGAGCTGCTGCACGAGCACAACTCGCTGGACTTCTCCGGCATCCAGTACGAGGCGCTGCAACTGCTGGAAAAGCGCCCCGAGGTGCTGGCGCAACTGCGCGACAAGCTCACCTGCCTGATGGTGGACGAGTACCAGGACACCAACACCATCCAGGAACGCATCCTCCTGCTGCTCGCCGGCGAGCGCCGCAATCTGTGCGTGGTGGGCGACGACGACCAGGGCTTGTACCGCTTTCGCGGGGCCACCATCCGCAACATTTTGGAGTTCCCCGCGCTGTTCGACGACGGCCAGTGCAAGCAGGTCAAGCTGACCGTCAACTACCGCTCGCACCCGGACATCATCCGCTTCTACAACGAGTGGATGAAGGAGCAGACCTGGGACGACGGTACGCGCACCTTCCGCTTTGCCAAGCAGATCGTCCCGCGCGAGGATGACTTCCCCGAGATGCCCACCGCGGTTCGGCTCGCCGCCAAGGACGACAACGGAGACACCACCAACTGGCACGCCGAGGTGCTGGCCTTCCTCAACGGCCTGAAGGCATCCGGCAAGCTCTCGGACTGGAACCAGGTCGCCTTCCTGTTCCGCTCGGTGAAGAACGACAAGGTGGTGGCGCTCGCGCGCTTCCTCGAATCGCGGGGCGTACCCGTGTTCTCCCCCCGCTCGAACATGTTCTTCGAGCGCGAGGAGATCCGCTTGATGATCGGCGCGCTGATCTTCCTGTTCCCCCAGTTCCCCAAGGTGCGGGCGTGGGCCGAAGGCGTGCATCTGGACATCTGGGACTACTACGACCACCTTTGCTTCAAGCCCTTCACCGACGAGCTGCGCAAGCCGGAGAACAAGCCGCTGCTGGATTGGGCGCGCCCGCTGGCCAAGCGCCACGCGGTGCTGACGCAGAATACCGACTACGCTTTCTCCGGCCTGTTCTACCAACTGCTCCAGTTCCCGCTGTTCTCGCGCTTTCTCACCGAAGAGGCCGTGCAAGGCGTGGACAAAGGACGCGCGGCGCGCAACCTCGGCACCTTCTCCAGGCTGCTCACCAAGTTCGAGTACCTGCACTTCGTCAGCGTGCTCAACCCGGAATTCCTGGAAAAGAACCTCCGCGACCTGTTCAACCAGTTCCTGCGCTTCCTGCAGGAGGGCGGCATCGGCGAGTACGAGGACGAAGCCGAGTACGCGCCCAAGGGCTGCGTCTCGTTCCTCACCATCCACCAGTCCAAGGGGCTGGAGTTCCCGGTGGTGGTGTGTGGCTCGCTGGAGGCGGTGCCAAGGAAGCAGCACGCCGCGCTCGACGAGCTGCTGGAAGATGGCGGGTACCTCTCGAAACCCCGCTTCGAGCCGCTGGAGCACATCAAGCACTTCGATTTCCGGCGGCTGTTCTATACCGCCTTCTCCCGCGCCCAGAACCTGCTGGTGCTGGCCGCGCAGGAGCGCAATGGCCGTGGCCTGGGCAAGTCGCCCTCGAAGTATTTCGAGCGCCTGTTTTACGAGCTGCCCAGTTGGCGTGACATCGATCTGTCGGCCCTGACCTTCGAGGCCGTCAAGCAGATCAACCTCAAGCGTGAGTATTCATTCACCTCGCACATCACCGTGTTCGAGAACTGTGCCGAGCAGTACCGCTTCTTCAAGGAGCTGGAGTTCGCGCCCATCCGCGAAAGCCCGATGCTCTTCGGTACCCTCGTGCACCAGACCATCGAAGACATCCACAAGACCGTCCTGCGCGGCGAGGAAGGCACCATCACCTTCGACACCATCAAGAGCTGGTTCTCGGCCAACTACGCCATGCTCTCCAAGAAGGAGCGCGTCTACCTCGCGCCGTCCTCGCAGCAGGCGGCGCTGCTGCACGTCCTGCGCTACTACCAGCGCGAGAACGGCCACTGGGACCGCATCAAGGAAGCCGAGGTCGAGATCTCGCTGGTCAAGGACCAGTACATCCTCAAGGGCAGCGTCGACCTGATCCGGGGCGAGAACGACACGGTCGAGATCATCGACTTCAAGTCGGAGAAAAAGCCCGACATGGAGAAGGACCGGGAGCGGCTGCGCCAGTATCAGCACCAGTTGGAGGTGTACGCCCACCTGGTGGAAGAGCGCACCGGCCAGAAGGTCAGCCGGATGCACCTCTACTACACCGGCGAGGACGGCGGCAACCCTTACGTCTCCTTCACCAAGGACGACCGCGCCATCGGCAAAACCATCGCCCGCTTTGACGACATCGTGGCGCGCATCGAGCGGCAGGACTATGCCATCACCGCACGCCCGGCCAAGCTGTGCCAGAGCTGTGACATGCGGGCCTACTGCGACAACAAGAATTGGAAATTCAGGAACAACGACTAATGAGCAAGAACACCCCCGCGCAGGAGAACCTGCAACTGACCACGCCCGATGGCGGCACCACCCACGTCGAGAAGTACGAGTTCGAGCCGATCAAGGGCTACCCCATGCTCAACTGGCGCGGCAAGCGCCCGTTCACCTCGACCCAGTATTACCCCGCGCAGTTGAAGGAGGTGCACGGCGAAGAAGTGGACGGCTGGCGGAACAAGATCTTTTGGGGTGACAACCTTCAGGTGATGAGCCATCTGCTGAAGACGTATCGGGGAAAAGTCAAGCTCATCTACATTGACCCACCCTTCGACTCAGGCGCTGACTACAAGATGCGAATCAGCTTGCGTGGACAGATGGTCAATGGTGACAGCGCATTCTTCGAGGAGAAACAATACACCGACCTGTGGACGAACGATGAGTATCTTCAGTTCATGTATGAGCGTCTCGTCCTGCTCAAAGAACTACTGGCTGAAGATGGCACGTTCTATCTGCACTGTGATCCAACACGCGGGCACTACATCAAGATTCTGTTGGACGATGTTTTTGGGCAATCGAAGTTTCGGAACGAGGTGATCTGGACATACAGCGGTGGCGCGGTTCCAGATACCGACTTTCCTCGAAAACATGACACGATCTTTAGATATTCGAAGGGCACGTCTTGGACATTCAATACCGTTTATCGCCCCTACAACGAACTGACCGCACAACGAATGCGCTCGATTCACAAGGGCGTAATGGTGGATGTGGATCGAGGTACTCCGATCACCGATTGGTGGACTGATATAAAGGTTCCCACCGGCCCAAGGAACCAGGAGAAATCTGGCTACCCGACTCAGAAACCTCTGGCTCTTCTGGAACGGATCATCACCGTGTCGTCCAACCCGGGCGATCTTGTATTGGATGTCTTTGCTGGCTCAGGAACAACGCTTCTCGCAGCACAGAAACTCGGACGACGCTTCATTGGAGCGGACATCAATCTCGCGGCTATTCAAACAACGACAAAACGGCTCTTGAACGCTGCAAATCCCACGCAGCCTGACCTCGAGGAAGATGAGGCCGCTACAAGCGGCGATGGGTGTGGCTTCGAGATTTTCAACGTCAACCACTACGACATCTTCCGCAACCCGGTGCAGGCCAAGGAGTTGTTGCTGGAGGCGCTGGAGGTGCAGAAGCTGGAGTTCAGCACCGTGTTCGACGGTGAGAAGGACGGCCGCATGGTCAAGATCATGCCCGTCAACCGCATCGCCACGCGCGCCGACCTGAACGAGCTGATCGCGGGCTTCGACTACAAGGCCTGGGAGCGCAAGCAGAACGAGAGCCCGAACCGGCCCGTCGAGAAGATCACCCTCGTCTGCATGGGCCACGAGCCAGACCTGGCGGCGCAACTGGAACTGGCCGCCAAGCCCTTCAAGATCGACGTCGAGGTGGTGGACATCCTGCGCGACAAGGCCAATCTGGAGTTCAAGCGCGACTCCGAGGCCAAGGTCGTGGTGAAGAACGGCGAGCTGGTCATCGAGCGCTTCTACCCGATGAACCTGCTGCAAAAGCTCTCCTTGCAGAAGGAGTCGGTCGAGGACTGGAAGGAGCTTGTCGAGTCGGTGCTGATCGACTGGAACTACGACGGCGCGGTGCTGCAACCGGCGGTGGTGGACATCCCCGGCAAGAACGAGCTGGTCAAGGGCAGGTACAAGGTGCCGGAGGATGCAGGCACCATCCGCGTGAAGATCACCGACCTGCTGTCGGAGTCTTGGGAAGGGAGCGTGACCCATGGCAACTAAACCGACCACCAAACGCGCAGCCGCCGCTGCCAAGGCCAGCTCGTCCGGCGCATCGCTGGACTTCGCCTTCTTCCGCTTTCTGTGGCAGTTCTACCAGGACAACCGGGGGGCCATCCGCTCGCACTACAAGGAGCTGACCCGCAAGTTCCTCGACTTCAACAACCCCGAGAAAAACCCCAAGGCCTTTCTGCGCCAGCCGCAGTTCGAGGCGCTGGAAACATACGTTTTTCTCAAGGAGTTCCTCGACAACGCCAAGGTCGAGGAGATCTTCAAGGCGTGGTACGAGCGCAGCGGCAAGTTCGAGGGCCGCAAGTTCGGCTCCTTCCTCGGCACCGCCGGTCAGGAGATGTTCCAGTTCGGCGAAACGGACGAGCTGGAACTGGATTCGTACAAGCGGCTGTTCGAGAAGATGCGCAAGAACTCGCGCGCCTATCCGAACTACATCTTCGCGCTGACGATGGGGACGGGCAAAACCATCCTCATGGCCACCTGCATCTTCTACGAGTTCCTGCTGGGCAACAAGTTCGAGAAAGATCCGCGCTACTGCCACAACGCGCTGGTGTTCGCCCCGGACAAGACCGTGCTGCAGTCGCTGAAGGAGATCGAGTCGTTCGACCTGACCCACGTGGTGCCGCCGGAGTACGTCAACTTCCTCACCACCCACCTGCGCTTCCACTACCTCGAGGAGGCGGGCACCTCACTCGACACGCTGGATCGCTCGCGCTTCAACATCATCGTCTCCAACACGCAGAAGATCATCCTCAAGCGCCAGCGCAAGGAAAAGACCTCCGTCGACAAGCTGTTCGGCGCGACCGGCGAAACCCTGGCCGCCACCGGCGTCTATGCCGAAGCCGCCGACCTCTACAACTTCGACCAGCCGGAAGAGGAAGGCGAGCTGACCACCAACCAGCGCTTTGAGAAACTGCGTCGCTTGGAGCAGCTGGGTATCTACGTGGACGAGGCGCACCACGCCTTCGGCAAGGCGCTGGCCAAGGACATGGGCCTGGGCACCAAGGAAACCGACACCAGCCTGCGCACCACCATCGACATCCTCGCCGCCAGCCTGAACGCGGCGGGCACCCGGGTGGTGGCCTGCTACAACTACACCGGCACGCCCTACGTGGGACGCGAGGTGTTGCCGGAGGTGGTCTACGCCTACGGCCTCAAGGAGGCCATCGACAAGGGTTTCCTCAAGAAGGTGACCCTGCACGGCTACGCCAACACCCGCACCGACGAGTTTGTCGACATCGCCATCGAAACCTTCCTGAAGGAAACGGGTGACTTGCGACCGGAAGGGCTGCTTCCCAAGCTGGCCTTCTTTGCAGCCACCATCGACGAGCTGACCGGCGAACTGCGCCCAGCGGTGGAGCGTGCGCTGCTCAAGCACGGCATTCCGACCTCGCGCATCCTGGTCAACGTGGGCGACGACAAGCTCACCACCAACGACGACATCCGCGAGTTCAACCGCCTGGACACCGAAGGGTCGGAAAAGCAGTTCATTCTGCTAGTCAACAAGGGCCGAGAAGGGTGGAACTGCCGGTCGCTTTTCGGCGTAGGGCTGTTCCGCGAGCCCAAGTCCAAGGTCTTCGTTCTGCAGGCCACGATGCGCTGCCTGCGCGCCATCGGGCAGGCCCAGCACACCGGCCATGTATTCCTCTCGGACGACAACCTCAACACCCTGAACGACGAGCTGCAACAGAACTTCCGCATCAGCGCCGACGAGCTGCAAAAGACCGGCAAGGATAAGGTGCGCGTGGAAGTGCGTGTGGTGGAGCCGCCGGTCAAGATCAAGCTGGTTCGCGTGCGTAAGCAGTACCAGATGCGCGAGAAGCAACTGGTGACTGGGCACGCATTGATGCCGGAGCGAGCCGACAAGCAGAAGTGGGGCGAGCTGGTCGAGAAGTACCGCCTGATCGAAACGCAGCAGGACGGCCTGACCGCCGCCGACGCGGCCCGCGCATCCGGCAGTCGCACTTTCGACCTGACGGCGCGCCGGGAAAAGCGGACCTTCTCGCGGCTTACGCTGGTGGCCGAGGTGTCACGCTATCTGAACCGGAACCCCTTGGAGATTGAGGAGCTGCTCGACGCAACCGAGGAAGGCACCGACGAACTGGTGGCCATTACCAACGAGTTCAACGAGCTGCTCTACGACGAGATCATCCCGCGCCTGTTCCGCCAGCTCTACGACCTGGACGAGTCGCAGCAAACCGAGGAGCACGAGGTCGAGTTGATCAAGATGCCTCCGAACGGCTACTACGAGGTATCGGCGGCGAAGGACAAGATCGTCCGGATGAACGACCCGCAAATCAAGGACGAGGAGCGCGCCAAGAGCTTCCACCTCGACACCTACTGCTTCGACTCCGGTTCGGAGAACTGGCTGTTCTGGGACCTGCTGCGCGAGCAGCGCGTGAAGAAGATCTACTTCACCGGAATGCTGACCCACGGCCAGTCAGACTTCTTCATCCAGTACATCGACCCCGATTCGCGCACCGTGCGCAGCTACTACCCCGACTTCATCTTCCAGCGCGAAGAGCCGGATGGCAGCCTGAAGTACGTGATCGTCGAGGTGAAGGCCGACAACCAGATCGAGGATGCCGTGGTGCAGGCCAAAAAGGACTTCGCCCAGCAGATCGCGGTGGCCAGTGGGATGGAGTACCGAATACTGAAATCCACCGATGCGGACAACCGTCGCTATCGAATGTTGCTTTAGGAGACCCTATGAGTGCTGCCAGGCTTCGATTCCAAGTCGATTCCCGCCTCGCCACGCTGCTGAGTCAGGAATATAGGTCGACCGAGCGTGCGTTGAAGGAATTGGTAGACAACGCTTGGGATGCTGATGCGGATCAGGTCAGCATCCAGCTGCCGAAACCCATGAGCGGCGAACCCATCGTCATCCGGGACGATGGCACCGGAATGACGGAAGAAGAGCTTCGGCGGCACTACCTCACCATTGCCAAAGATAGGCGTTCGTCGCGAGGCGAGCGCACGGTCGGGAAAAATCGTCAGGTAAAAGGGCGTAAAGGAATCGGCAAGTTCGCCGGGTTCATGGCGGCTTCGGTAATGACCTTGGAGACCAGCACGCGCGGGAGGCTATGCCGCATCGCCCTGCGTCTGGATGCCATAGGCAAGGTGGAGGATATCGAACACCTCGATATTGCCCTGCATAGTGAGGACTGCGATCCGGGTATCCACGGCACGGTCATCACGCTGAGCGAATTGCATCAGGGATTGACTTATCCCGACGCTAATCGCCTGCGGCAAGTACTACTTCAGGACTACGGGAGGCATGACGACTTTGCCGTGTTCGTCGATGGTAAGCGACTTGATGTCGATGACGTCCAAGGTAGCTACTCGGAACACCAGACGACACTGCCTGACGTTGGCGACGTCAAACTGCGACTATCGATCTTCGACGGAAAAGCGGGCTTACGCCAGCCCGGAATCACACTGCGCGTTGGTGGCAAAGCGGTCGGCTCGCCCAGCTTCTTCGGCCTGGAAGCACACGAGTATTTTCCGCCGAAGCTGTTGAAGAAGATGTACGGTGAAGTGGATGCAGACGGGCTGCTTGACCACGTCACCGCCGGATGGGATTCACTGGTAGAGAACAGCGAAAAACTGAAAGCAGTAGAAGCCTTCGTTCAGCCGATCCTCATTTCGGCGGCGAAAGAAAAGTACGGGATGGAACTCCAGCTCGCGCAAGCGCGAATGCAGAAGATCATTCAGCAGCGCTTGGCAAGCCTGCCAGAACACAAGCGGAGTTTCGCCGACAAATCGATCAAGAAAATTCTGGAACGTTATTACGATGAGCCGCCAAGCAAGGTTGAACCCATCGTCGGCGTGTTGCTGGATGCATTGGAGCGATCCGACTACCGCATCTTGCTGGAACACATAGCCGATGCATCACAGGGTGAAGTGGCGACAATTGCGGATCGCTTGAACAATTTCGGGCTAGCTGAAATGGCCTTTCTTGTCGCCCAAGCAGCTGCGCGGCAGGAGTTTCTTGACCAACTGGAAGCATTAGCTCGCGATCCCGCCACGACCGAAGCTGCGATGCACAAATCGCTGGAGTTGAGTCTGTGGGTGTTCGGTCCAGAGTATTCACTCTTCAGCTCCAACATCACGTTGAAGAGGCAGATTGAAGATGTACTCAACACGACGTACAAGGGGAAAAATGCCGACAAACGTCCGGATTTGCTGCTGAACCAGGATCTCAATGGTGAGTATCTGTTGATCGAGTTCAAGCGCCCCGACCACAGTTTGAATTACGATGACTACAAACAAGCCATCGAGTACCGGCACGACTTCGCCAAGCATATCACCTCGCCGATACATGTGCTTTTGATTGGGGGGCGTCTGTCGTCTGATTTTCCGCGGAAAGAAAATCGCGAGCCGAATGTCGACGCTCGAATCTTCAGTCAAGTGATTGCCTCTGCTCGACGTCAGGTTGAATGGTTACTGCGCATTGACCACAGTCAGGTCACTCCGTAGTCGTTTGCACATCCCTGACCCACGCCTGCAACGCCCTCAGTTGCTCGGCGTTCTCGTGGCAGGTCTGGTAGTTGGCAGCAACGGTTCCGGCGACGGCAGAGAGCGCAATGCCTGTGGCGGCCGCATCAGCATCTCGGGCGGGCTCGGGCAATTCACCGGCGACGGCAGCGTCGTGCAGGCGCACAAAGCCACGGTTGATAGAGCAAGCAGCATCGGCTTGAACGGGCACATAGACTGAAACCTCCTTGATGATGGTGTCGCCCTTCTCGCGGACGACGCGGACGCGGTCGAGGTACTGGGTGACGACCTTGACGGTGGCTTGCGCCTGCTGCTCGCGGGCGGCGGCGGTCTGTAGGGCTTGTTGCTGGATGGCGGCATCCCATTGCGCTTGAACATGGCTCGCACCCTTGATCCAGCCGAAGCCAACCAGGGCGACACCAAGCGACGCCAGGACCAGCAGCCGATACGGCCACGGAATCACGCTCACGACGCCTCCCCGATGCACTGCCGGTACTCGGCCTCGCGCCGTGTGGCCAACCCGCCGCACAGGCGCGCATTGGCGGGCAGCGCACAGTCCTTACCCTGGAAGAAGCGCCAGCGCAGCAGCTCGGCACAGGCCCCGGCGTAGTCCTCGGCGTTGAGTTTTCTGACCAGCGTGGACTGGCAGAACGCACGGCTGCCGACGTTGTAGGCAAAGCTCACCAACGCGTCGTACTCGTGCTGGGCCAGGGGCACGGTCACGCATTGTTTGAGCGCCCCCTCAAACTGCTGCACATCGGTGAGCGCCCGAGCCAGCGCCTTTGGCGGCGTGGTGGTGTCGCCCAGCTTTACTCCGGTGGTGGTGCCGAAACCAATGGTCGGTACATCGCCCTTGACGGGGATCACTGCACGGTCGGTGTAGCCCTCGTGCAGCACGATGCCGACCAGCGCGGCGGCGGACAGGGTCAGCGCGGCCAAAGTCCGTCGTTGTGGCGGGCGGATCATCGGTGCATCTCCGGCTGGGCCACCAAGCGGGCGATGGCCGCGCCGATGCTGGCGCTGAAGGCCAACAGCACGAACACGCCACGCGGCAGCACGTCGCCGAACAGCGGCACCACCACTTCCGCCGCCGTGAAGATGGCGGCGACAATAGACAGGCGGACGCTCCAGGCGCGGCGCGCGATCTTTCGCCAGTCGGCGAGCAGGCAGAGTTTGCGGGTGGTGGTCATGGCGCGCCTCCCATCAGCTTCAACTTGATGGCGGCCCCCACCAGCAGCGCGGCCAGGATGCCAGTGGTGATCACCTTGACGGTGGTCTGCCACGCCGTGCGACGCGCATCGCGCCAGGCTTCCAGCAGGTCGCGCAGCTCGCGAATGTCCTTCGCGGCGTGGCCGTTTTCGAGGCCGAGATGGGACAGCACACGCTCGGCACCGCGTTCAGCAGCGCGGTCCAGCAGTTCGTCGAAGTCCTCGCGGCGCAGCAGGAGCATGTTCTCGACGAGCACCGCCGGCGGCGGTGCCTGCTCGTCAGCGATTTCGGTTTCAGGATTCATGGCTTTCACCTTCTTGTGACCTCGCCCCCCGTCGATCAAGGGGTGGCCAGACTGGTTTTGCACATCAGCTGCAATGCATGACGCCTGGACTGCGGCTCGATCACCGACTCGATGTCGTAGAACCGGCCGCCCCACACCACCCGCATCTGCGAAGTGACGCCAGTCCGGTAGCGCATCCGGATACGCACGGTGGTTTGCGACTGCAGCGCCTGTGCCGCAAAGAATTCCCGCCCCTGTAAGGGTTCGACCGATGCCCAGACATCGGCCCAATGCGTCCAGGTGTAGATCGGCTGACCCCAGTCGTCCTGGGTCATTTCGTAGTTCTGGATCTCGATGCGGTGGCGCAGGCGCCCGGCTGGCAGACTCAGCATCGCGGCACGCACCAGGGATCGAGCAAGGCGTCGGCAAATCCGCGCGGCAGCTCCGAAGCGGTGCCTGACACCAGTGCCTCGCGCTGCTCGTACCAAGTGCCGATGCGCAGCAGCATCCACTGCCGGATGGATGACGGAACTGCCTGCGCATTGCCAAACCCGCAGATCACGGTCACCGTGGCCGCTTGCGGCGTGGTCAAGGTCGGCGGCCAGTGCCCATCCAGGGTGTAGGCCGACGCACTGGTGAGGCTCTGGATCGGCAGCAATCCCTCCAGTCCGCCTCGCTCGCCCGCCGCCAATTCCAACTCCCAGGTCTGGGTGATCAGCCTTTGGCCCGTGAGGAACTCGACCTGCTCGCGGGCCGCACTGATGAGCGCCGTGATCAAGGCATCGTCGTCATTCAGATCGACCCGCAGGTGCAGCTTGGCCTCGGCCAGCGTCAGCGGCTCGCCCGCAGGTGGCACCGTCAGAGTCGCTTTCATCACGTCGCCTGCTGCAAGGCCTTAACGGCTCCGCCCACGTCGATCAGATTGCCGTCGTGGCGCGAGAACGCCAGGAAGCCGACCTGGCCCTTCTCCGTGTACTTGGAATCGGTCAGCCGAAACAGGGACACGGCCAGCACATCGCGGATCAGGTATTTGGAGAAATCCCCGAACAGCACCGCCTTGGCCTCGGAGGCCAGCACCGGCATATGCTGGTTGATGGTGTAGGCGTAGCCCAGCACGGTGTCGGGTTCACGCACCGCCACGCCCGGCAACCAGAGCGGTCGCTTTTGGTCGTCCTTGAGCTTCTTAATCGCCTTGAGCGTGCTGTCGTGGAACATGAAGCGGCAGCGCCCCACCTGCCGGTAGGCCGGATCGACGCTGTGCTCCAGGTCGATCAGTTCATCGAAGGTGATGGCCGCAGCGTTCGCAGCGGTCGCCCCGACACTGGCCGCTGTCACGACGCCGGTCGGCTGGCCCACGCCGGTGCCCACGGTGAAGTGCCGGTTGGTGATGCGCGCAATGCGCTGGGCCAGGCGCTGGTTGATGTGCGCCTCCAGATCGATAACCGCGTCCTGCAGCAATTCGAAGGGCACCGCCACCGACTTGGAGCTGTACTTGTAGGCCCCGATGGACTTCACACCGAAGGTGAAGTCCTGCGCCGTGACCGACTGGTTCTCGCCCACGATCTCGCCCTCCTCGGCGGTGGCATTGGTGGTCGGGTAGTTGATCGGGTTGCCGCTGGCCGTGGGCAAGGTGGTGGCCACCTCGCGCATGCCGCCAAACGCCGCCATTGCCTCGATCAGCTGCCGCGCCACGTCCGTGGGCACCAGATAGCCACCCTCGGCGGGCACCGTGGTACCCATGCTCGCCTGGATGCTGGCCGCCTTGCGGGCCACCGCTTGCTGCTGCTCGTAGCTCAAGGCGTTAATGCCGCCGCGCAGCCAGGCCACAAAGATGGCCTTCTCCTGCTGCAGCTGGTGGGCGGCTTCGTCGGTCGACACCCCGCGCTCGTCGCTGCGGCGTTCGGTGGCGGCATGGTTTTGTGCGTCCAGGTCATAGGCCTTTTGCTGGCGCGCGATCTGGGCATCGAGCCGGTCGATGTCGGCGACCAGGCGGTCGTACTGTTGTTGCTGGACGTCCTGCCACTGATCGCCAGGGTGCTGGTCGACGAGGTTGCGCAGGGTCTTGGCATGGTGGGCGCGCTCTTCGCGCAGGGATTGGATGCTCATGGTTTTTCTCCGGAGATGCAGACGTAAAAAAGCCGCCGGAGAGATCTCGGGCGGCGGGAAGGAACAGGACGGGAAATCGGTAGGTACAGGTCGCTGGCTCAGGCGCAGCGCTCGATCACGGCCAGGCGCCGCCATCGCTCACGCGCGTCACCCACAGGGGAAGCACGCGGCTGCAGGAACGGCGCGTCCGCGTAGGCCGAGAGGTTCCAGCGCTGCTGGGCTGCGGCCTCGGTACTCGCAGTGCTGGAATCGGTCACGCGATCCACCAGGCCCACCGCCAGCGCTTCCTGCGCGGTGAACCAGGTCTCCGCATCCATCCAGCGCTGGACGGTGGCGGGGTCTTGGCCGCTCTTGCGCTGGTAATCGGCGGCGATGCTGGCGTCGATCTTCTCCAACGTGAGGGCCATCTCCAGCAGGTCGTGGCGGTTGCCCAGCACCACGCCCCAGGCGTTGTGGATCATGAGGAAGGCGCCGTCGCTGATTTCGACCTCGTCGGCGGCCAGCGCCACGTAGGACGCGGCCGAGGCGGCCAGACCATCGATGTGGGCGACGATGCGCGCCGGGTGCGCGCGCAAGGCAGTGGCCATCGCGCGGGCGTCGAATACGTCACCGCCCGGGGAATTGATGCGCAGATGGATCACTGGTGCGCTGATCGTGGCCACGTCCTGCACGAACCGCGCCGCATCCACCCCGCCCCAGGCGTCGGCACCGATGACGTCGTACAGCCAAAGGGTGGCATCGCCCTCTTTCTCGTTGGCCTGACAGGCGTAGCGCCGGGGCGTGTGGGCGTTGTCACGCAGCAGTTGCTGTAGTCGGTTCATCGGTTTGCGTCGTGGGTGGGGCATCATGGAAGTCCTTGGGTTGGGCCAGGTGGTCACCACCGGCCAGCGGCGGGAGGTTTTCCAGGCGGCGGATTTCGTTGGGGGTCATCCATGCGGGGTTTTGCGTGCCGCCCAGCGCCCGGGTGTAGTACTCGGCGCGGGCCTTGGAGTCCCCACGCAGCAGTCCTTCGACGTTGAACTCGACGAACAGCCGCTCGGTGCGGAAACACTTGCGGTTGATCTCCTGCTCGATACGGTTCAGGTGCGGCGCCAGCGTGTACTGCACGAAGCCGATGCCTTGCTGCTCGATGCCCGAACCCCAGGAGGTGGACTTATCCGTCTCGCCTACCATGTGCGGCGGCACGCCGAAGGCGCGGGCGATGTCGGCCACCTGGAAGCGCCGCGCTTCGATCAACTGCGAGTCCTGCGCCGAGAGCGTGACCTCCTTCAAGTCCGTGCCTTCGGTCAGCACGATGGGTAAGCTGGCGTTGTGCGCGCCGCCGTACTTGCTGGCCCAGATGCGCCGCAGGTTGTCGATCTGCTCCTGGGTCATCTTGCCGGGCACCTTGAGCGCCACGTCCGGATGCGCGCCGCTGGCGAAGAAGCGCGAGCTGAAGGCCTCGGCCGCCAGGGCCAGGCCAATCGCTTCCCGGGCGGCGTGGCGGATCACGCTCATGCCGCGGGTACCGTCGAAGCCAAAGCCCGGGATGTGCAGGATGTCGTCTTGGTCACGACCCAGCCACTGGCCATCGCGGCAGAACTCGTAACGCAACCGGCCGCTCACGTTGCGGATGCCGACGGCGCGGCTGTCCAGGGGAATAAGCCCTCGAATCGCCCCGCCCCGACCGCGTTCGATCTCGGCCAGGGCGTCGCCCGAGAGCAGCATCTGCGCAAGTAGGTATTCCCAGAACACCGCCGCCGATACCGTGGGACACGGCTGCTCGTTCAGCAGCCACCACAGGTCGTTGCGCACGCGCTCTCGACCGTCATCGGTGCGCCGGTAGACGGCCAGCGGCAGGCTGGCGATGGCCCCGGCGATCAGGCGCACGCAGGCATAGACGGCCGTGACGCGCATCGCCGAGGCTTCGTTGACCGCCACGCCCGCGGCGGCGGGACTACCGGCGAGCAGCTCGTAGAGCTCGGCGCTGCCCAGGGAAAGAGAATTGTTGACGGCAGGTGTCACGTCGTGGCCGCCCCGCAGGCGTTTGAAGAGGCTGCGAAGATTCATAGCGCCACAAATCCCTGTTCGATGAAGCCGCTGTCGCCGTTGTCCAGCAGCAGCCGGTTGAGCGCCATCAGCACCGCGATCACGCCGTCGATCTTGTTCTCTGGGCGCTCCTTGCGCGGGTAGATGTTGTCCTTGGCGTCGCGGTGGCACACCACGTTGCTGACCATCCAGGTGAGCACCGGGTCGCCGTCGAACGCCCACTTGCCCTGCAAGACCAGGGCCTCGAGCTGCTTCATCGGCTCGGAGAAGTTCAGCACCGTGGGCCGTACCTCGATCATGGGCAGGCCCTCGGCCAGCATCCGGGTGGAGAACTGGGTGGCCTGGAAAGGATCGAAGGCCACGGCCTTGATTTCGAAGCGAGAGGCGGCGTCCAGCAGCTCCGCCTCGATCAATCCGAAGTCAGTGACGTTGCCCGGCGTGGCCAGCAATCGGCCCGCGTGCATCCAGCCCTGGTACTGGCTGTTGGCGGCCGCAAACACCGTGTCTTCGGGCAGGAAATGGCGTACAAATCCCACCACCTGGCCGTCCCGCTCGAAGAGGAGCGCCATCGAGGCGATGTCCACCTTGCTGGCCAGATCGATGCCAATCCAGCAGGGCTGGCCCTCGAAGCCGTCCGGACTCAGGCGGCTGTCGGCGCAGCGCTCCCAGGCCCGGATGTCCATCCAGGCGGTGTCCACGCTCACCCAGTCGTTGCAGTGCTTGGTGCGGAAATTGTTGGTGGCCGAGGGCAGTTGCAGCGCCTTGGCCTGCAGCGGCAGGATGACCTCTGGGCGTACCGAGATGCCCCAGTTGGGATTGGCTTTTACCAGCGCGTCTTCCGTGGCCCAATCGTCGCCGTCGTCCAGGCCGTAGATGATGCCGAACTGGCTGTCGTCCTCAACCTGACCGCCCAGCACGCGGGTGACGAAGCTGCGCGCCTCGTAGCAAATGCCCGCCCGATCCGATCCGGCCGTGGTGATCACCCACAGCAGGGAGTTGTCGCGCTTGCCGGTGCCGGTCTCCACCACGTCGTAGACGGTGCGGGTCTTGTGGGCATGCAACTCGTCGATGCAGCCGAAGTGGATGTTCAGGCCATCCAGCGTCGAGCCTTCGGCCGACAGGGCCTCGAACTTGGAGGCGGTGTTGATTACGTGGATGTTGTGCGCGCCCACGGTGACGCCGTAGCGGGTTCTGAACCCCGAGGATTTGCGCGCCATCTGCTGTGCATCGCCGAACACGATACGGGCTTGGTCGCGCGTGGTGGCCAGGGAATAGCATTCCGCGCCGCCCTCGCCATCGGCGGTGAGCATGTACAGGCCCACGGCGGATGACAGGGTGGATTTGGCATTGCCGCGCGGCACCTCGATGTAGGCGCGCCGAAAGCGCCGCCGGCCATCGCGTTTGACCCAGCCGAAGATGGTGCTGAGGATGAACACCTGCCAGGGCTCCAGCGTGATGGGCGTGCCGGCCAGCGGCCCCTTGATGTGCGGCAAGAGCTCGACGAAGGCGCACAGGTTGTCGGCGGGCCGGTACTGGCGGCCCATGGCATCGGTGAGCACCGGGTTGAACCGGTAAGGCGAGGCGCGCCCCTTGAAGCGCGCCAGGTCATGAAGTTGTCGCTGGCAGGCCAGACGCACCCATTGGCAGGCGGGGATGTCTCCCGCGACCACGGCTTGGGCGTAGCGCTGGGCCACGGCGGTGTAACTGCGCTGCGCCATCAGCCGCCCCCTGCAATCGCGCCCCAGGGGTCGTCGGCCACGATGGCATCGCGCTTGACCACCACGCGTGAGCGCGAGGCGGGCGTGAAGCCCATCTCGGCGGCGGCCTTGAGCATGATCTGCGCCTGGCGGTTGACGATGGCCAGGTACGGCGACTGCATCGGCACGCCGGTGTTCGGTGCCTTGATCAGCATCCCGGTGCGGGCGAGTTTTTCGCTGGCCTCTTGGTACAGGTCGAACGCCACCACCCAGACAGCGAACACCGAGGCATCGACGTCCTTGAGCAGGCCCGGCGGCGAGAGCTCGACGACTTCCCGCCAGGTGGCCTGCTGGCGCTCGGTCAGCCATGCGGGCGGAGCCGCCAGGTCGGTGCGCGGCTGCGGTTCGTGGGCGTTGAGTGCGCGTTTACCGGGGTTGCCAGCGATCAGTTTCAAAGCAGTGGGTTTGGGCTTGCGGCCTCGCATAGGGATATCTCGGTGCCCAGGGGGAATCCCCCCGGTCACAAATTCGCGGAAACAAAAAAATGAGGGACCGCGCGGACACGGGCGCGGCGGCCCCAGACTTCGCCTCCCCCCGACCCCGAGGGGTTTCGGAGGTCAGCGGCGCGGGTTGCCGAAGCCGCCGTCCTCGCGGGCCGTCTTGGCTGCGTGGCAGGAGGCGCACAGCGGCTGCAGGTTGCTGCGTTCGTTGTTCATGGCGTTGCCGTCGACGTGGTCAACGACCGTGGCCAGCCGCACCCGGCGCGACTGCGCGCACTGCACACACAGGGGTTGCTCGCGCAAGACCTCGGCACGCAGCGCGCGCCAGCGCGCATCGCCGGTGTGCCAGGCCCGACGGGTCTGACGGGCCTTGGCCCGGGCGGTGTTGTCCCACTGGCGCCGATCGCCTTGGTGGCGAGGGCAGTAACCACTGCCGTCCTCCACCAGCGCGGCGCAGCCAGGGTGGCGACAGGGCAAGGGAGCGGATCGGGGCATGACATCTTTGTTGCGCAAAGGCGGACAGAACGCTTGGCTTTGATCGGGAACAGCGCGTTCATCACGTCACCCCATCAACCACTCCCAAGGAGCAGCAAATGACCACCACCCAACTCACCCCGGCCCAGCACGCCATCCTCGCCAAGGCCATCAACACCAGCAGCGGCAAGATCGAATGGTTCCCCGACCACATCAAAGGCGGCGCGCGCAAGAAGGTGCTCGACGGCCTGTTCAACCGCGCCCTCATCACGCCCGATGGCGAGGGCTGGTGCGTTGCCGCCGAGGGCTACGACGCCCTGGGCATGCCGCGCCCAAAGCCCACGTCCTTGCCACAGCGTGCGTGTGATGCCGCCGTCTTAACCTCGACCGCATATCCCGAGTTGGAGGCCGACGTGGCCGCGTGTGAGGCCGAATGGGCCAAAAACAAAGCCCAGGGGCAAGTCAAACCACGCACCCGGGACAACAGCAAACAGGCCGAAGTCGTGCGGATGCTGCGACGCCCCGAGGGCGCGACCATCGGCCAGATCTGCACCGCCACCGGCTGGCAGGCACACACCGTGCGCGGTACCTTCGCCGGGGCCTTCAAGAAAAAGCTGGGCCTATCCATCGTCTCGGACAAGCCGCAGGGCGGCGAGCGGGTCTACCGCATCGCCTGATCAGAAGGATCGAGAAAGGGGCCAAGCAGCGCTTGGCTTCTCAATCGAACAGCGCGTTACTACGGGTGTCGCAACGATCAACCCGAAGGAGCAACCACCATGACCACCAACCAGATCCCCGCCACCCAGAACGACACCTGGGGCTTTTGGGGCACGATGAACGAACACGCCAGCGCCGCCTGGCCCCTGGCGATGGTCGCCATTTCGGACGCCACCAGCCAGCCGCTCGAATCGGTGCGGGCCTTCCTCGACAGCCGCCACGGTCGCCACTTTGCCGACGACGTCCAGAACGGGCTTTACGAGGGCAAGGCCCTGGCGGACGCGATCAACTCAGCCACCCAGCGTTGGATGGGTTGGACGATTGTCCGCCAGACCAGCAAGCAGTACGGCATCCCGCACGGCTTGCCTTACCTGAGGGGCTTCGTGATTCACTGCGAGATCGTCGACGAGTCGCTCGCCGCCTGATCAAGCGACGCGCCATCCGCTTGGCGGGTGGCCTGCTTCCCGGTGAAGTCCTCCCACCGGCGCACGATCACGTCGACGTACTTGGGGTCGAGTTCGATCAGACGCGCAATGCGGCCTGACTTCTCGGCGGCGATCAGCGTCGTTCCAGAGCCACCGAACGGGTCGAGAACCACGTTGCCAGGGCGGCTCGAATTGCGGATCGCGCGCTCGACCAACTCCACCGGCTTCATCGTCGGGTGCAAGTCGTTCTTCTGCGGCTTCTTGATGTTCCAGACATCCCCCTGGTCGCGGTCACCACACCAGTGGCGTGTCGCACCCTCGGGCCATCCGTAGAGGATCGGCTCGTACTGGCGCTGGTAGTCGGCGCGGCCCAGCGTGAAGGTGTTCTTCGCCCAGATGATGAAGGTCGACCAGTGGCCGCCCGCCGCGCGGAAGGCCGATTGCAGCGTATCCAGTTCGCTGGACGACATCGCCACATAGATCGCGCCACGGCAATGGGCGAGCGTTGGCGTCAGCGCCGCCAGCAGGAAATCGTAGAAGCCGTCGCCGAGGTTGTCGTTCAGGATCGCCCGATCCTTGCCACGCATCTTGTCCTTCGCGCTGTTGGCGTAGTTCACGTTGTACGGCGGGTCGGTGAACACCATGTCCACGGCCTCGCCATCGAGCAAGGCCTCGTAGCTCGTGGCCACGGTCGCGTCGCCGCACAGCAGCCGATGCGGGCCGAGATGCCAGACGTCGCCGGTCCGCGAAACCGGCGCATCACCGACGTCGGGGACGGCATCCTCGTCGGTCTGACCTTCGTTGTCGGGTTCGTCACCCACCAGCAGCTCGGCCAGCGCATCGGCGTCGAAGCCTGTCAGGTCGAGGTCGAAACCTTCATCCTGCAAGCCTTCCAGTTCGACCCGCAGCAAATCGTCGTCCCATGCCGCGTTCTCCGCGATGCGGTTGTCCGCGATGACGAGCGCGCGGCGCTGCGTCGGCGTCAGGTGGTCGAGCACGACCACTGGCACCGATTCCAGACCGAGCTTCTGCGCGGCGGCGAGGCGACCATGTCCGGCGACGATCACGCCGTCGCTGCCCGCGAGGATGGGATTGGTGAAGCCGAACTCCACGATGCTGGCCGCGATCTGCGCCACCTGCGCCTCGCTGTGCGTCCGGGCGTTGCGCGCGTAGGGAACGAGCTTGGTCGTCGGCCACTGCTCGATCTTGTCAGCAAGCCACTTCATGCCGTCACCTCGGCTTCACGCTCGACGACGACGTCATCGAAGGACTGCCCGGTCGCTAGCAGCGTGACGGCGATGTCGGGATGGTTCTGCCGGAAGCGCCGGATGGCGACATCCACGTATTCCGGCGCGATCTCGACCGAGCGGCAGATGCGCCCAGTGCGTTGCGCAGCCAGCATCGTGCTGCCGCTGCCGCCGAACGGCTCGAACACCAGATCGCCCGTGGCACTGAACGCCTCGATGACGAACTGCGGCAGCGCCACCGGGAACACGGCGGGATGGTCGATGCCGTCGCCGATCTTGCCCTTGTGCCGCATCACGCGAATCACCGAGTCTGGGATGCGCATGTCCTGCGTCGGCTGGCCTGCGTGCGTCCAGCCGTTGACTTCGCCATCCTTGCCGCGCATCGCGGTGGACGAGCCATCGGCGCGCAGGTGCGTTTCCTGCCCGGCGAACTTGCACGGCACGATCTTGTTGGGCTTGCGGCTGGCACGGTTGAAATGGAACACAAACTCGAAGCTGGGCGCGAAGCGGCCCTGCCAGTCGCCGGGCATCCCCGGCCCCTGATCCCAGACATACCAGCCGAAGCGCCGCCAGCCCTTCGTCCGCATCCAGTCGAGCCACGCCGTCCAGTACGGAATGAACTCGTTGTCGCGGTGGATCAGGCCGAGGTTGACCAGCACCTGACCGTCGTCGGCCATCGGCAGACGGTCGAACACGCCGCGCATCAGCGCGTCCCAATCGGCGATGCCGCCCGTGGTGTAGTCGCGCTGGTTGCCGTAGGGCGGCGAGGTGAAGCACAGCGCCGCGCGCTCGTCCGCCATCAGCATGGCGACCACGTCGGCGTCGGCGGCATCGCCGCAGATCAGGCGGTGCGCGCCGATGGCCCAGACGTCGCCCGCGCGGGATACCGGCGTGGTCGGAACCTCCGGCACGTCGTCGGCGTCGTCCGCCGATTCGTCATCAGGCGTTTCGGCTTCTGGTTCTTCTGCGGAGGCCAGCAGGTCTTGCAGTTCACCGTCCTCGAAGCCGGTGAGTGCCAGCTCGTATCCGGCCTCGGACAGCTCGGCCAGTTCCAGCGCCAGCATCTCCTCATCCCAGCCCGCATCCAGCGCCAGCCGGTTGTCGGCAATGACGTAGGCGCGCTTCTGCGCGGCGGACAGGTGCGCCAGTTCGATCACCGGCACCTCGGCCACGCCCAGCTTGTGCGCCGCCGCCAGCCGCCCGTGTCCCGCGATGATGCCGTTGTCGCCATCGACCAAGATCGGGTTCGTCCAGCCGTACTCGACAATGCTGGCCGCGATCTTGGCGATCTGCGCTTCGGTGTGCGTGCGCGGGTTGCGGGCGTAGGGGATCAGCGTCTCGACCTTGCGGTACTCGACGTTCAGTGGATTCAAGGTTTCGGGTTCCGGGAAAAACGAAACCCGCCAACGAACGATGCCGTGGGCGGGTTGGAGTGAAAGGTGCGAACTCGACGGGGTGCGAACCGCGAACCTGTGCGAACCTCGGTTCGCACCCTGACGCTAGAAAAGCGTCGCGCTCGCGCCCCCCGCATTGGATTCTGGCGAGGAAGGACCCCTTTTGCCTCGGGCCGCTCGCCGAACCGTCACCGCTGTCCAGAAGATAGCTGAAATACTACCCCCGACCGGAGTGATTTGTTGCAGCCTCGGCCAGCGTCAAAAGGGACAAACGCCGGAAACGAAGGACAAACGCGGCAAGCATTACCCTGCTTGGCCTACGATTTTGGAGGGCGCACGGATGCCTTCGCTGTTGAGCCTCTCAGCCACGATTTCCAGCGCCCGCTGCCAGCGACGCCACGCCGTCGTGCGGTCGCAGGCAAAGCGGATCGTGATGTCTCGCCAGCCATAGCGCTTGGCGCGCATCCACACAAGGTGGCGCTGCTCGATCTCCAGCCACTGCACCCACTTCATCGTCTCCAGCATCCGGTCGATGGCGTCCGGGGCGGGTGGGAACGGCCGATAGACGTGCTCATCGGCTGCGAACGTCTCCCACTCCTTGCGCACGATGACGGGCCATGTGTTGAAGTAGCCCTGCACACGCACAGGGGACAGGCGTCGTCCGGTGCTGGCGGCCTCCTCGAAGCGGGCCGCCACATCCTCAATCGTCCATTCAGCCATGACGAGGCCCTCCGTACAAGCGTTCGCCAATGCGGCGCACGATCTCTCGCTCGATGAAGTCCAGACGTTCATCGAATGCGTTGACCACCAGGATGTGCTGGTCGCGCCAGCCACGTTCCTTGATGGCGTCCAGATCGGTGGCCTGGGGTTGCAGTCGCCCGAGGGGGCAGCGGTACTGGGGGGTGGGAACTTTCATTTCACACCTCCTGGCCATCGTCGTGATGCTGGATTGCCCAGTGCAGCAGTGCCAGGGCATCGGCCTCGTTGTCGTCGACCGGCGTGTGCCCGCGCGCGGTGACGGAAGCGATGACATCTTCCTTCCCAGCGTTGCCTTTGCCTGTGGCGTGCTTCTTGATCGTGCCGACAGGTACGCCTTGGTACGGGATCTGGTGGTGCTCACACCACGCCGTGAGCGTGGCAAGGAAACCGCCGTAGGCGTGGGCCGCGTCGGTCGAGATGTGGCGGCGCACCTCCTCGAAGTGCAGGCAGTCGATCCCATCGCAGGATTGCTTGATCTCGGTGAGCCAGCGCTTGAAACGCAGGAAGCGCATTCCGCCGCCTTCGAAGCGCTGCGGCCGGAAGCTCTCCGAGCCGCTCGTGATGTGGCCGTCGCTGCCGCGCAGTGCCCAGCCGGTGGTGGTGCCCAGATCAAGGGCGAGGATGGTCGTGGTCATGGTGTCAGTCCTTATCCGGTGCGGATCTGACGCAGCTGACACTTCGTGACGAAACTCTCCATGAGGCGCGCGCACACGCGCACGCGTAGGGGTTACGACAAACTGCGTCAGCTGCGTCAGACCACGTGGTTTTCATGGGGGTCAGTTGTCCGCGTAGGGGGTGTAGGTAGGGGTCGGCGGGTGCTTGAGGCCAATGCCCTGGAACCCGCGCACGCCCATCCCGTTGCGCCATTTGTCCAACCCGCGTGTTATGAGCAGATCGGAAAAGCGGCGTTGTGCACCGACAAACTCGCCAGAGGCTTCAGCCCACTGCTTCCAGTCGTTGAACAACTCGGCGGTCAATGACTTGACGTTGGGCTCGCGCACGCAGCGCTCCTCGAGCCAGCGACCCAAGGCGTCCTCGGCTTCGAAATACTCCTCGGTGGCGTCCACCACGCGCTGCGGTGGAGAGAGTCGTCCGTGGCGCTGCCAGTCGAGACAGCCCTGCACGGCCCACGCGAGGATGCCATCACGTTCGGCCAAGAGCTTCTGTTGCAGGTTCTTGTCGCGGCGCTCGGGCGGCACGGTGATCGTGAAAGGGATCAGGTGCAGCCTGCGTTTCATCGCCTCGTCGATATTGCGAATGGCGGGCTTGTGGTTGCCCGCCACGAACAACTTGAACTGCGGGAAGAACTCGAAGAAGTCCTGGCGCATGAAGCGCGCCGAGATCTTGTCGCCACCGGTGAGGTTCTTGAGCTTGGACTCGGCCCAACGTTTGCCCTGCTCGGTTTCGATGGCCGCCACGAAGCGCGCGCCGCGCAGTCCCGCCATATCGGTCGGGTGCCGGTCGGTACGCGTTTCCATGAAGGTGTCCATCGGCGCGTTGGTCGCGTAATCACCCAAGATGGTGGCCAGCGTGTTGACGAACACCGACTTGCCGTTCGCGCCTGTGCCGTACAGGAAAAACAGCGCGTGCTCTTGCGTCGACCCGGTCAGCGCGTAACCGACCATCCGTTGCAGGTAGGACTGAAGTTCCTGGTCGCCACCCGTGACCTCGTCGATGAACTGCCTCCAGGTCGGGCAGTCGCCACTGGGCGTGGCTGTGGTGATCTTGGTCATCCGGTCGGCGCGCTCGTGCGTGCGCATCCGGCCTGTCTTGAGATCGACCACGCCGCCCGGCGTGTTGAGCAGCCACGGATCTGCATCCCATTCGTCGGTGGTGGCCGCGTGCCTGCGGTCAGCACGCGCCAGGCGTTCCACACCGCCGACCGTTCCTGCGCTGGCCAATTTGGCGGCGACCTTGGGGTTGTCGGCGCGTACAGCCGTCTGGCGACAAACGCTGCGGATCAAGTCCGTGGCCGCCAACGTGTCCTCGGTGCGCCAGCGTTGCCCGTCCCACACCAGCCACTTTCCCCAGCCAGCCACGTAGCGCCAGTCGCGGTGGTAGCGGCGCGTGAAGGACAGCGCCAGCGCGTCCTCCGTACCCCAGACGGATTCGTCGCTGCTGACCACCGGATCAACGTCATCGGCGACGTCGTGCATCTGCAAACGTGGGCCGTGGGTGAGGAAGGTGGCGACATCGAAGCCCTCGGCGATGGCGTCGGCCACGTCCCAGCCCTCGGCGGCTTCCTCGGGCGGGTACAGGATGTGGCAGGATTTGGCTCCCGCCGACAGGATGGCCTGTGCCGCCTGCGTGGCGTACTCCCAGCCCGGCTTGTCGCGGTCGGGCCAGATCAGCACAGCCTTGCCGGCCAATGGCGACCAGTCGGTCTTTTCTACCGGAGCGTTCGCGCCGTGCATTGCCGTGGTGGCGACGATGCCCGCGTCGGTCAGGGCCTGCGCGCACTTCTCGCCTTCTACCAGCACCACCTGCGCGGTACTGGTCATCCCTGGCTGGTTGTAGAGCGGACGCGGGTCGGGCGGTGCCATCTTGCGCCGCTTCGCATCCCAGGGCCGGAACTGCTTCTTCTGTCCGGGCGGGTCGTAGCGGTAGACGACGGCGATGAGATGGCCTTGGGCGTCGAGGTAGTCCCACTTGGCGGTGGCGGGGCCGAGTTCGTCGACCGGCACGTCCTTCTTGCTGGCCTTGCGTACTGGTGCGGAGCGCGAGCGTCCGAGCAGATCAGCAGCGGCGTCGAGCACACGCGGAAAGTCGTTCAGCACGTCGATACCGAGGTGCGCGGCGATCAGTGCATAGATGTCGCCGCCATCGCCAGTGGCTCGATCCGTCCACAGTCCGGCCTTCTCGCCATCGAGTACCACCTCGAGGCTGTCGCCGGGACTGCCCAGCACGTCGCCGATCAGGAACTTGCCACGGCGCTTCTTGCCCGCCGGGAACAAGGTGGTCAGAACGGACTCAAGACGCGCGAGCAGTTCAGCACGCAGTTCTTCGCGTTCGGCATCACTGAGGGTGCGGCGGATGGGGTCGGGCAGTGGCGCGATGTCGTTGAAGTCGAGGGTCATTCGGCCTCCTCACCATCGGCGTCACCGGTGCGCCCTTGCGCGGCGGTGCTGCGGGCTGCCCACGCAGACAGTTCGGATGGTCGATAGCGCACCAGACCGCCCATCAGGTAGTGGGGAATCTTGTACTTGCTGCGCATCTGCGGATCAGCAAACCAGTAGTACGGCAGTCGCAGTGCGGCAGCGGCCTGCTTGGCGTCGATCATGGGTTCGACGCCACCGATGAATTGCGTGTCGTTGCTCATGTTGTCCTCCAGCAGCGGTCTTGCCACGCGCACATCCGGCATTCGAAGTGGGTCGGATCAACGAAGGCGCGTGGCAGAAGTTCGCCTGCCTCGTTCGCCGTGATGACCTTCACCGCCCGATCCGACATGCGCTGGGCCAGCGCCGCGTCAAAGGGCACGAGCTCGGTGTAGATCTCCATCGTGTCAGCGTTGAGCGCCGTGAAGATCGCCGGGTGCTCGTGCAGTTCGAGATAGGCTTGGTAGATCGCCACTTGCGCGGCGTAGATGGGCTTGGAGATGGCCAAGCCCTTCTTCTCCAGATCGCTCCAGGACTTGTTGCCCAGGCACTTGCACTCCCAGAGCGCGGGATAGGCGAAGCCCTCGGGGCCTCCAACGACAACGCCGTCGACGTGGCCCTGTAGGCGACCATCGGCCACCGAGAAGCCGAACTGCTCGCCATCGGCCTTTCGGGTGCGCAAGTCAAAACCTGCGTCCCGCAGCCACGCGACCATGCAGTTCTCCATGACATGGCCACGCTCGAAGATGCGCAGCATCCGGCCCGGGGTGTCTCGCCCGTGGTCGATGGGAGCCTTGGCGTATTCGAACTGCAGCGCGCGCTCGCAGGACACCCCGAGGCGCGAGGCCCCGAGGTACTGGCGCTCAGACTGGCGGGCGCGGGCCTGCTGCAACCCGGCATCGACCAGCGCAGTGATCTGACCCGAAATGCTCGAAGTGGAGTTGAAGTCCATCATGGCTTCTTCCCCTTCGGTTCTTCCCAGGGCAGGTCGTCCTCCAGGTCCGCGAACGGATTGGCGGCATCGGGTGCCAGCGGATCGGGCGCAGGGGTCATCCCCCGCACGGGCGGGTATTTGGTGGCCTCGTGGTGCGCGACCATCGCGTCCGACCAGCAGGTGACGATGGCGCCGATTACCCGCAGAGCCTCGGCTTCGGAGTAATCGCCCAGCGGCTTGGTGAAGCCGATCTCGTCGGCTGCCTCGCCGAAGGCCTTGAGGCAATGACGCATTGCGGCCAGTTCGACATCAGACGGATCAATCATGGCGACCTCCGTCTTGTCGATGCGACCTTCCTTGGCCCGCTGCCAGTTGCCGTACAGCGCGTGAAATGCGTCCTGGCAGCGACGGGAACAGAACACCCAGTCGATGGGATAGCGCCGGGGATCGCCCACACTGTGGCGGTTGTCGGTGTGGCCGTAGCCCCGCGCCTGTCGTTTGCAGACCCAGCATTTCACGCCCCCTCCTCGAGTTCATCGAGCAGCAGGCCCAACTGCAGGGCAGCGCCAGCAAAGGCTGCCTCGCAGCGGCGCTTGAAGTCGGGATAGCTCTGCGAGCTGCGCGCAATCGCCGTGACCGCGTGAATCTGTGATTCCAAATGCGCGAGCCCCTGATCGGACAGCCACTGGTGGTGCTTCTGCGAGATGCCCTTGCGATTGCGAATCTCGCCCAGCAAGTCCTCTGGCAGCACCGGCCCGTAGACCCAGCGCAAGGTGATCTGGCCGATGACGTGGGGCGGGTTCTGCTCGTGCCCCTGGTACCGCCAGTTGAAGAGGCGGTACAGCGCCCGGTAGTAGTCCGGGTGGAAGCGGCGCTCCCACGACGCGCAGGACTGGCGCAGCAACTTGGAGATCAACTCCTGCAGCGCATCGGGCGCTCGGTGGTGCTGGTAGCCGGTGGCCTCATCGATCAGCGCGACCTCGCCGGTGGTGGCCAGTGCTGACAGAATCTTTCGGCAGTTGGGAATGAGGCGTTGACGCTTGGGATGCAGATGCCCAAGCAACGCGGCATCGATGACCCCGAGCGCCACATCACCGACGATTCCGGCCGGAAAGAAAGTGCCGGTTTGGCCAGAGGGCAGGCGCACCTTTGCGTACCCTTTTTTCTCGAACTCTGACAATGACTTAGCGGAGAATTCCTCGATCAAAGCGCCGATTTGCGTACCCGGACTTTTCTCCCGCAGACCCAGTGCGCGGGCCAGTTGGCGTTGGATGTAGCCGCGCTCGCCCGAGGTGAGCACGACCGCTTCGCAGTCGAGGTCGCCGAAATGCACGACGCCGTAGTGGCTGGCAGTGAGGATGGATGCGTTCATGGCGACCTCCCTCACTGAGCCCACGACGGTTTGCCCGTCACGGGTGCGCGTTGTGGAGCCGGTGTCTGATACGCGGGCGCGGCCTGCACCGGAGCGCCGGACGTGCCGCCGCCCGACGCCTTGGGCGGGACGCCCATCAACTTGGCGTAGTCGGGGTGATCCGGTTCGACCGCCACCTTGACCACGTTGCGGTCTTGGCCCTTGCCGTCCTTCTCGATGTCGACGCGGGCGAGGAACTCCAGTCCATCCAGTTCGTGGAAGCCCTGGATGCGGCGCGCAGAAGAAGCCTGTGGGCTGTTGTCCTGCGGGTGGACGTTGCGGGCGCTGTTGAGCGCCGCGCGAATGAAGCTGCGCCCCATTTGGCCCCAGGTCGGCCCCTTCTTGGAATGCAGGCCGATGTTCGACCACATCTTGCGTTTGGCGTGGTCACCAGCGGTGACCACGAATTCGGCGGCAAGGTAGATCGAGCCGGTCTCGAAAGACTCGGTGGCGTAGCCGCCGCCCCAGCCCTGCGACGGGTCGTCGTAACCACCGGGCTTGAGGGTCATGCGCACCGGGACAACGGTGCCCTTGGGGATCAGATCAAAGCCGGATTGCTGGGCGTCGGCGTCGTTGAAATCATTCCATGCGGTCATTGCGATTACTCCTGAGATTCGATGTGTGCGGGGGTGGCGGCGCTGGCAGGCGCGGCGGTTGTGCCCGCGCACTTGGCGATCAGCGCGCCGAGATGCGGCGGCTCCAGCAGGTCGAGGCGACCGCTGCGGTCTTTGGCTGGAAAGCCGTAGGGATTGACGGTGTGGGTGACGAAGGCGCGGTAGGTACTGCCGTCCTCGGCCTTGATCTCGGCCAGCGTCACGACCTCATCCACGATGCCGGGAAGCTCCAGGCTGGTTTTGCTGCCTTCGATCTGCGGGACGAACACCTTGCGGTTGTAGTCATCGAGCCGCTCGTCGAGGATCGCCACGAACACCACGTTCTTGCCGCGCGCGTGCTGCAAGTGGGTCAATGCGCTGATCATTTCCTGGCCGAGCAGGCCATAGGCCGCGCGCAGGTCGGGCTTACCGGAGCGGTCGCTGACGGCACCCGGCTGCGTCTTGCACCACGCGAAGCACTGGCGGGACAGCTGGGTGATCGAATCGAGAAAGAAGGTCTGGTAGCGATCGAGTTGCGCCGGGTCGCCAAACTTCTCGATGACGTGGTCGTAGTGCGCCTGCGAGAACGCGCTTTCCGGCGGCAGCGACTTGTCCGGGCCCGCGAGGAACACGAAGAAGTCGCGGCTCTCCGGCCACGAGGCCGGACGGATGGTGTCGCCCGGCCAGTCGGCCACCGCCAAGTCACCGGCCTCGATGTCGAGGAATAGCGTGGTGGCCGGGTCGAGGTCTTTGAGCCGCGTGGTTTTGCCGATGCCGGACTTGCCCAGCATCAGCAGCTTCACGCCCTTGCGCTCGGCCATCCGCTCGATTGCGGACACAATGGGGAGCTTTTTCATGCGGCACCCCCATCGAGCGTCAGAGTGATGCTCGGCTTGCCTTCCTCGACCGTGCGCGCGGCGGCGAACTGCTCCTGCAGCGCGGTGGGCCAGTTGGTGTAGCGGGACTCGGACACCGACAACTTGATGTCGATGTAGTCCTCGACCTTGTCGCCCGAGGCGACGATGCGCTCGGCCATCTCCTTGAGGATGGTCTGGCTCCAAGTCACCTTTTTGGGGAGCTCGTACTTGACGTGCAGTGCGCCGTCGTTGACGTGGGCGGTGCCGAAGTCGCGGCCGGAGTCACGCAGTGCGGTACGGGCCTGCTCGCCGTAACGCTGGAGCTTGGCGGCGTCCAGCTTGGCGCGCAGTGGCTTGAGAAACGCGATGGCCTCGTCGACATTGCGTTCGGCAGCGACGAAATCGTTGATCGGCAGCGCCACCAGCTGGGCGGTGCTCATCGCAGCGAGGTCGGCGGGAAAGATGGTCAGATCGCTCATGGCCGTTCTCCTCACTGGTACGCGCGAGTGAAGGTCGAGTGCCGCGACACGCGACGCTCGAAGGCTTCGACTTCGGAGATCAGGTAGGTGACGCGGGCACCGAGCTTGCAGAAGACCGGGCCGAGCTGTTCCTGCCGCCAGCGGCGCAGGGTCTTGACGGAAAGCCCCCAGCGGATGGCGAGCTCGTTTTCGTCAAGGGCGATGCGCTGTGGCGCACCGGGTTTGGCCAGACTCTGGCCAGATGTTGCGGTGGTGAAGTGGGTTTGCATTTCGATGTGCCTCCTGTATGAAATGGGCACATCGCAGTCTCCGCACGGGTTTATGGGCCGTGTCTGGTTCGATTTATGGGTGCGTTTATGTGTTGCGCCTCACCCGGTATTTCCCGCGCGAAACCAGCTCAATCACCTCCTCACGCGCTACTTTGTCGCCGAAGGCATCGTCGAAGGATTGGAAGCCGGTGTTGACGGTGACGGAACCATTCACCTCTTTCCACGACATCACGGGCGGGGCACTTCCTTCGGTCCCCCACATCAGCTTGATGATCTTGGCGCGCGCTTCGGTGAGTTCGATGGACGACGCCATGTGCGGGAGCTTGAGCCGCTTGCCATTGAAGAACTGCACCGGTTCCGGCTCACCCACGTTGGTTGCGTAGCCGCGCAGGACACGATCAAAGGCATCGGTGTCGAACGCATCTGCGCCATCGGTCACGCGGACGAACTCATCGAAGCCGCGCAGCGTGTGGTCACGTGGCAGCGAGGCATTCGTTCGCCTTGGGCACAGAACAACGCCACCACGCGGCCATACGGCGTCGGCAAGGACTGCGGTGATCTTGTCCTGCGGCGCGCGTGACCATGCTCTGGCAACGAACACCGGTGCGAAATCGTGCGTGCCAGCGATTCGCTGCTCACCGAGGTGCCACAGGTGATTCGGTGTCCGGCAGATCTGGCTAGAGCGTCGCCGCTCCTCAATGCCGATCAGCGCCGCCAGATCTGCGAGCCAGGAATCCATCTGGATGGAATAGAGGGCAATCCCCGCCAGCGGTTGGACGATGGTTCTGCCGTTCAGCGGACTGCAGTAGCTGTAGCGACCGGCGTCCTCGTCGACATCGATTTCGACTTCCTGTTCGGAATCGAGAAACGGCACCATCACATGGGTGAGATGGCCTGCGGGCACGACCCAGCGCCTCTGAAGAAACTGCTGGTAGTCGCGCCCGAGCCTGTCAGCCAGCACTGATGCATCGAGCCGTGGAAGGTTGTCTAGCGCGAGGAAGAAGCTCAAATACGGCGACGTCATCGGCGTCCTCCTCAGAACTGGCTCAGCACGCCGATCTTGATGAGCTGTTCCTGCACGCGCTTGCGGTCGTCGTCCGTCCTGCTCTTGTCGTTCAGCCCGTTCGGTGCGGTGATCTGGACCGCGACGTTGTGCGCCTTGCGGTGCGGCGTCTTGGACATCCTCATGACCAACTTCACCTGCACGAGCGCGTACTGGCTCAGGTCTTCGGCGCAGTAATCCTCATAAGCAACCTGATAGATGTTGCGGCCGTCGCGCCGGTCGCGGGTGATTTGCATCTTGCTGGAGAGTTGCCGCACCACATCACGTCCGCCGTACTCTGAGGTCTGCTCGAACGGCTTGGCCACCGTGATCTGCAGGATCGAGATATCGTCGATGCCTGCGACCCGGTCACGTTTGAGGCGGTCGAGCATCTTGGAGGTCGCAAAGCCGAGCAGGTCGAACTGCCGCATGGGCATGTCCTCGATCTGGCCTTCGTGCGCCAGCGCGACATCACGGAAGACGGTGGCCAGCTCGCGGCGCGCCTCCCGTTCTTCGCAGAACACGCTGAGCGAGCCAGTCTCCGGCTCCCACGAGAAGCGGGCCGACATCGCAGCGGGTTCCTCGTGGTCGACGACATGCCCGTTCGCCACTTGCTGGAACGTGGCCGTCTTGCCATTGAAGGTCGCCGTCAGCGTGTGCAACAGCGCCGACTGACCGGCTTCGCAATCATCGTCATCACCCTGTTCGTATGACAGATCGCGGCGCGTGAATTGCTCGATCAGGATTTGTTCCTTCGGCACCTTCGGGAACAGCTCGGCAATGCGTGTGCGCAACACCTCTTGAACGTCGACCCCAGTCTTCGGCACGACGCCCTTGGGGCCCAGGTAGTGGCTGGAGTAGTGGTCGCTTTTCCACTGGCGATGCATCACTTGCAGATGCTCAGCCTGATCGAAGCGTTCGTCGCGGCGGGCGCCTTGCGCTGGAAAGTCCTGCAAGAGGTGCAGATACAGGGCGCGGCTGTAGCGGTCGCTGGGCGCAGCCAGCACGGCGGCATCGTCCGCACGATCCTCGTTGAGCAGGGACAAGACGGCCTGTGCCCCGTAGTCATCGTCAAGGAGCATCACTCGCTCGGCGGCACACTCGATGCTGTACTGGGCGGCCGCCGGCAATTTGCCGACAGCATGAAAGAGTGCCTGACGCGACTCGACTGGCAACTTGCCCTTGGCCCCTTCTGCCAATGCCTTCAACTCCGGCAGTGCCGTCGCGCTGGCGCGTTCGAGCAGATCCACCAGCAGCTCGGGGCGCGCGACCTTGCGCACGAGGCTGACGAAGTTCTCTGCGTTCGGCAGGATGTTTGCGCCCTCATCGGATCGATGCTCACGCGCACGTTTTGCTGCAGGCTGGCTCGTCGCCAACTTGGTGCTTTTCTTTGTTGTTGAGGCTTGGTCAGCTGGCATAGGCAAGTTCCTTTGACAAAGTGCGCGATTGCGCGAACGGTTAATCGGATGGTTCAAAAAACGCCGACGCGAGGTCGGCTCCACAGGCGGTAGATCCTGGTCAGCGCATCGTGGCCTCCTGAGTGGTCAGGCCATATCGGTTCAGACGTACTTGGATGAACCGTGGATTGACACCGAAGCGCGTAGCCAAGGCTTTCTCGAAGCGATCCATCTCCAAGACTCCCAGGTCGCCGTTCGCCTTGATGCGCAGGGCCGTACCGGGGTGGTCGGGATCGGTTGAAGGATGGCGATGGATGGTGATGTCGTGCTGGGGCGCAAGCTCTTCGACGGCGGCGATGATGCGTTGGCGAGGCACCAGCAAGGAGCCCATGAACTCGTTGGCGCGCAGTTCGGCGAAGTGTTCTTCCGTCGTTGGCTTCGCAGATAGTGACTTGGACAGATGGTCGCTGTCCGGCGTCGTGGTGCGGTAGGCGCGTTGCATCGTCGGTTCGATGTCATCGAACAACCCGGGGCCCTTACTGCCCTGGACAACCCAGCCGGGGGCGTCGAATACGGCGTGGCCCAGCTCGTGGGCCAAGGTGCTGAGGGCCAGCAGTTCGCTGAGACTTTCACCCACGGGCGAGATGGACACCATCGCGGCGTCGGGCATAGCGGGGTCGAACTCACAGACGCCGAATACGTGGTTGCCTTGCTCGTCATGCACGGCGTAGTCGGTGCTGACCTCCAGCGCGAAGTCGATGCCGTTGATCTTCAGGCCGGAGATCTGCCGCAGCGCGTCGAAAGAAACGGCATCGCTGCTGTCCGCGACCAGTTGCTGGCGCGCGGTCGCGGCGATGCGTTCGATCTCAATGTGCTTGATGTACAGGGGGCGCTTCCGGTCGCAGCACCGGTAGTCGAGAGTCAGTACCGCCATTCACTTCTTCTCCGTCACGTTCCGGCGGTACATCCGAACCAGGTTGCCAACATCATCGCGGATGTCGGGCGGCAGACGACTGGCCTCGACGAAAGCGTCGTCGGCGCTGATGCCAAGGATCTCGGCCGCCTTGCGGATCAGCTCGTCCTTGGGCGGTTTTTCCATGTCGCGCTCGATGCGCGACCAGTAGGCGGGTGATATCTCCAGCTGGCGCGCAAAGTCATTCATCTGAATGCCTTTCTCTTCGCGCTTTTTGCGGATGAATGCTCCAAAGGGCATGGGTGTGACCTGATTGCGTGATTAGTTAACGACGGATGGTAGAGACCAAGAGGCACCCTGTCAACTGTTTCGTTAACGCGCAATGGATTCATGACTGGCGGGCACGATTGCCCTGCGTTGCCATCCGCTTCGGAAGATCAGGCTCACTATCCCTGACGGTTGCAATTCCTCGGAGCCGTCATGAAGAACCTCGAACTCGCATCTCCCCCGGAGATGAGCGCCAGCGCCCGTGCTGGCGAAATCGCCGCCATCCTTGCGGCTGCCATCGTCCGCACCCTTGCTGCGGATGAGCCGAAACAGAGAGAAGTTGGCCTTGGCTTCCTGCCCGACCAGCGCGTTCATACAACCCCCTATCAACAGGAGAAGTTGTGATGAACGAGAAACAAGCATCCGTCGCGGCACGGATCGCGGACCTGGCCTGCCTGCCGATGTCCGAGCTCTGGACGGTGTGGGATCGGTATTTCCCGCGCCGCCCGGACTACCCCAACCGCACGCACGTCGAGTCCCGTCTCGCCTACAAGCTGCAGGAGGAAGCCTTCGGTGGCCTTGCGCCCGAGACCAAGCAGCGCCTGGAAGCCATCGGCGCAAAACACTCGAAGATCAAGCTGCGGGCCAAGCCGCGCGAGTTCGATTTCGCGCCGGGCACGATCTTGCTGCGCGAATGGGGCGAGCGCGAACATCGGGTGACAGTCACCGCCGAGGGGCTGTTTGAGTACCAGGGGCGCAACTTCAAGAGCCTGACGGCGGTGGCTCGTCACATCACGGGCGCGCACTGGTCTGGGCCGCTGTTCTTTGGCCTGAGCAAGGGAGGTGCGCGATGAGCGAGATTGCCGCTACCCGCGCCCGCAAGCGCTGCGCCGTCTACTGCCGGGTATCCTCGGATGAACGGCTTGACCAGGAGTTCAACTCCATCGACGCGCAGAAGGAGGCTGGCCACGCCTACGTCGCCAGCCAACGCGCAGAGGGATGGATTCCGGTGGCCGACGACTACGACGACCCCGGCTTCTCTGGCGGCAACACGGATCGGCCGGGGCTGAAACGCCTGATGGCGGATATCGAGCGCGGCCAGATCGACATCGTGGTGGTCTACAAGATCGACCGCCTGACGCGCAGCTTGGCCGACTTCTCCAAGATGGTCGAAGTGTTCGAACGCCACGGGGTGTCCTTTGTGTCGGTCACCCAGCAGTTCAACACCACCACCTCGATGGGTCGGCTGATGCTCAACGTCCTGCTGTCCTTCGCCCAGTTTGAGCGCGAGGTCACCGGCGAGCGCATCCGCGACAAGATCGCCGCCGCCAAGCGCAAGGGGATGTGGATGGGTGGCGTCCCGCCCCTGGGTTACGACGTCGACAACCGCCTGTTGGTCATCAACGAGGCCGAGGCGGCAGTGGTGCGTCGCATCTTCGAGGAGATGCTGACCATTGGTTCTCCAACCCAGATCGCCGTCAATCTGACTGCCGACGGCATCACGACCAAGGCCTGGACGACGCAGGAGGGCCAGACCCGCAGCGGTACGCGCATCGACAAGAAGTACCTGCACAAGCTGCTGCGCAACCGCATCTACCTGGGGGAGTTGTCGCACAAAGGGAACTGGTACCCCGGCGCTCACCCGCCGATCATCGGCCGGGAGCTGTGGGACAAGGTTCACGCGGTGCTGGCGAGGGATGGGCACGCACGGTCGGTGGAAACCAAGATCCGGTCGCGCACCGACGCCTTGCTGCGCGGCCTGCTGTACGCCCCCTCGGGCGAACGGATGTACCCAACCTACTCACGCAAGAACGGGCGCAAGTACCACTACTACGTGTCCAAGTCGGAAAGCCGGTTCGGGGCACCAGGCAAGAGCTACGAGCGCTTACCTGCGCCGGAGATCGAGGCAGCGGTGGTGGCCCAGATCCGCACGGTGCTGACCAGCCCGGAATCCATCGCATCCGTGGTGCGCCACATCCAGCGCAATGGGGCCCAGATCGACGAGGCCACCACGGTAATGGCGATGGGGCGGCTCAACGACGTGTGGGATCAGTTGTTCCCGGTCGAGCGTCACCGCATCGCCAACCTGATGATCGAGCGCATTGACCTCGTCCACGTCGGCGAGGTGCAGGGCATCAAGGTGAAGTGGCGGGAACTGGGCTGGGACGCCCTGATCGGTGAGTTCGCCCCAAGGGGCATCGGCGCGGAACTGGTGGAGGTCGAAGCCTGATGGACGACACACTGGAAACCTTCGTGCCCCTGACGTTTCGCCGCCGGGGCGCGCGGCGGGTGGCCGCCGACGACCGCCACGTCCACGATGTGACGCTGCTGGAGGGGGTGGCACGCGGTTTCTACTGGCAGCACCTCGTGGACACCGGTGTGATGAAGAGTGGGTCAGACATTGCCCGGGCCGAAGGACTGCACCCCTCGGTGCCCAACGAGCTGATGCGCCTGACCCTGCTCGCGCCTGACATCCTCGAACTGCTGATGGCCGGGCGGCAGCCTCGCCGGATGAACCTGATCTGGTTCCAGCGCAACCCGCTGCCGGTGGATTGGGAGGCGCAACGCCAGATCGTGAAGCGCTTTGAGGAGGACGCATGAGCAAGAAGCACCGGGGCCGGTTCAAGGGTGATCCGGTCACCTATCAACTGCCGAACCCGGCAGGCGGCGTGCAACTGGAAACCTTCGTACCCTGGACGCTGGTGAAGCGGGGGCTGAGGAAGCAGGTCATCACGCCCTTGGACGCGCCGCAGGAATTCCTGTCCGAGGCCACCCGTGAGCGGGAGGCCCGGTCGGCTGCGCAGGACACCGCGTTGATGCGGGCGCTCGGACTGGCGCACCACTGGCAACGTTTGCTGGACGAGCAGCGGGCGGCGTCGGTGGCGGAGATCGCCGAGGCCGAAGGCATGGACGTGACACAAGTGCGCCGGGTCATGCGGCTGACGCTCCTGGCCCCGGAGGTCGTGGAACGGCTGGTTGGCTCGCCCGATGCCGTGCTGGAGAAAGTGATGCGCCGCCCCTGGCCCACCGCCTGGGGCGACCAGATGCGCGTGCTCGCGCCACCCGGGTGAGCGCGTCGCACCCAGCGCCAGCAACCGCCTGCGGGCGGTTTTTTTGTGGCCTCTCGACACTCGGTCGCCACCGCTACAGGAGTTGCCAACCACAACCGACCGCCTCTAAACCCGCGCCAGCAAAGGAAATGGCCTCGAGAACGCTCGCGTGGCCACCAGAGAAAACGGAGAACAGAGAGGCGTCGGCGGGGGCAAAAACGCCGCCTTCGCAGGGGGGGCGCTCGCGAGGCCAGGCCCGGAAACCGCGCCAACACTGGGGGAACGGGCAAAAAAATCCCAACCGATGAGGGTTGGGATTTTGGGTATTGGTGGAGGTGGGCGGAGTCGAACCGCCGTCCGAAGGCACTCCATCTCCGGC
>CALEJT010000084.1 GCA_937898685.1 uncultured Gammaproteobacteria bacterium
ATCGCGTTCGCTCGCTATCGCTCCTCACCGCGATCCTGCCGCAGCTCCTCGATTGAGTTCCGGTGGAGCTTCGTGGGTTCGGTGGATTGGGCTGGCTGTTTTGCGCGAAGCCCAATGGGATGGCTGTGTGGTTCACTGCATGGCGAGGAGAGGCTTCGGGTGATATGACAGATCTGTAGTGACGGGTTTCGTTACGACAGGGACGCTCAGCTTTCAGGCTGCAATCGCTCGCGTCCGACATTTCGCGCTGGTGTCGCGGTGCCACACCGAGCCTCGATGAGAAGAAGGGAGATGTCGTAGAAACCGTTCTCCCATGCAGAGGTCCCGTGCCGCTGGAGTAAGGAGAGGAAACACTCCACTGAGCCAAGAGAGGCAAAGACGCATCTGCGCCATCGGCTCAAGCAGTCCCCCTGCTCATCCTTCGAAATAGCTTTCCAACAGGAGCTGCGCCGCCAGCGCATCCACGAGGGCGCGGTCGTTGGGGCGCTTGCCGGCGCGTTGGGCGTTCTGGCGGGTGATGTCGCGGGCTTCGCGGGTGGAGAGGCGTTCGTCGACGCCGTGTACGGGTTTGCCGTAGCGCTGTTCGAGTTTGTCCATGAACTGCCGCGCGCGGACGGTCATGTTGCCTTCGCTGCCGTCCATGTTGAAGGGCAGGCCGACCACGAAGGCATCGGGTTTCCACTTCTGTACGAGGGCGTCGAGCTGGGCCCAGTCGGGTTCGAGCGCCTTCACCGGCAATACGGCGATGCCGCTGGCTGTGCAGGTGAGGGTTTGACCAACGGCAACGCCGAGTTTGCGCGTGCCGTAGTCGAGGGCGAGCAGGGTCTGGTGCGAACTCATTCAGCTGTAACCGACATCCGTGGTGAGCTGACTCATCGAGAAGCCGAGCGTGGCGGCGGCCATGTCCGGCTTACGCGCGAAGTCGGTGGAGAAGATGATGTCGGTATTGGCGCGACAGGTGAACCAGGCGTTTTCGCTGAGTTCGCGTTCGAGCTGGCCCGGATACCAGCCGGCGCAACCGAGAGCGACGATGAAGTTTTCGGGGCCCTGGTTCTGACCGATGTCGATGAGTATCTCGCGCGAGGTGGTGAGCGTGAGTTTGTCGGTGATGGCGAGCGACGAGGGCCAGCGCGGCTTGTCGTCGTGCAGCACGAAACCTTTTTCCGTTTCCACCGGGCCACCGCTCAGCACGATCTGCGAAGCGCTGCGCGGACGACGGTCTTCGATCTCGAGTTGTTCGAGGATTTCCCACAGCTGCATGCGCAGGGGCAGATTGACGACGATGCCCAGCGCTCCATCCTCCGCATTGTGCCGCCAGATGTAGACGACGGTGTTGGCGAAGTAGGAGTCCTGCAATTGGGGCATGGCGATCAGAAAGTGATCGACCAAGGATGAGAAAGAGGTATCGGTGTCGTTGTTCATGGTGGACAGACTGTAGCGTGTTCCAATGTTGCGTGCATCAGGGCGGCACGCAGCTTTTCAAGCTTGGTACCTGGTTTTGCCGTAGCGGTACGAGCACGGTTGCGAGTGCGTTGCGCGAACGCGAACACAGCGAGGAAGGCGCTTGGCGCCTGCGAACGATGAGGTACTGCGCATGGTTCAGAAACTGGCGAAGGTGTCGCCGCGCAGGAACTGCCAGGTGCGGATGATCTCCAGCACCTCGGCGCGTTCGCGCAGCTCCGGCGTCAGTGGTGCGAAGGGTGCTGCCAACTGCACGATGCGCAGCGCGGCGGCGTCGAGTATCGGTTCGCCGGAAGAACGCAGGACGCGGACGTCGTTCACGGTGCCGTCGGGATTGATCGCAACGAGCAAGCGCAGCGTGCCGTAGATGCCGGCTTCACTCGCTTCCTTCGGATAGTTCTGATTGCCGATGCGCTCGATGCGCTCGCTCCATTCGGCGAGATAGGAACTGTCGGCTTCGTCCTTCGGTGAGGTGGAGGTCAGTGTGTAACGGCGCGGACGTTGCGCGTAGTCCTGCCGATGCAGTTCCAACTGCGCGCGCAGTTCAGCCAGGCGTTGCTCGGGAGTGAGTGCCGACTCTGCTGCTGCGCTGGCAGGTGCGGGTTCTTCCGCTGCTCCGGGCGTGGGTTCGGGTATTTCGGTACGCAGCGTCGGTGCGAGCGTGATGTCGAGTACGGTGACTTCGGGCTTGGTCGGAAAGGTGAAACCGACACCGAGGATCAGAATCGCGTGCAGACACAAAGAAAGGAACGCGGTGAAGCCGACGCGTTCCTTCGCTAGCTCGAGATCATCGGTCTCGGCCAGTGTGCTCATGTCAGCCCTTGCCGAGTTTGCGGGCGATGCATTCCATCAGCTGTCCGGCGATGTCGATGCCGAAGGCTGCGTCGAGTTCACGTACACAGGTGGGGCTGGTGACGTTGATCTCGGTGAGATAGTCGCCGATCACGTCCAGGCCGACGAAGATCAGACCCTTTTCCTTCAAGGTGGGGCCCACCTGTGCGCAGATCCACTTGTCGCGCTCGCTCAATTCCTGTCCGCGTCCGGTGCCCCCGGCGGCGAGATTGCCGCGCGTTTCATTGGCAGCGGGAATGCGCGCCAGTGCGTAACCGATGTGCTCGCCGTCGATCATCAGGATGCGCTTGTCTCCGTGCACGATCTCCGGAATGTACTTCTGCGCCATGATCTGCTGCGTGCCGTGCCTGGTCAGCGTTTCGATGATCACGCTGAGGTTGGGGTCGTTCTGGCCCAGGCGGAAGATGCTGGAACCACCCATGCCGTCGAGCGGTTTGAAGATGACGTCGCCATGTTCGCGATGGAATTCGCGCAGCAGCTCCTTGCGGCGCGTGACGAGCACGGGCGGCTGACACTGCGGGAACTGCGTGGCGAACAGCTTCTCGTTGTAATCACGCAGACTCTGCGGCTTGTTGACAATCAGCGCGCCTTGTTGTTCCGCGCGTTCCAGAATGTGCGTGGCGTAGAGGAACTCATTGTCGAAAGGCGGATCCTTGCGCATCAGCACCACGTCCATGCTGCCGATTTCCTGGCGCACCATCTCGCCCAGCGAGTACCAGTCCGTCGGATCGTTGCGCACGGTCACGGGGCGCATGCAGCCCATGGCCACGTTCTGCGCCAGATACATGTCACTCATTTCCATGTACCACAGTTCCCAGCCGCGCTTTTGAGCGGCGAGCAGCATGGCGAGCGTAGTGTCTTTCTTGAAGTTGATGGAGCCCATGGGGTCCATCACGACGGCGAGGCGTACGGTCATGCGGAGAATCCGGAGTAAAGATGGGGCGGGAGTATAGCAGAAGGTAATTTCGCCAAGCCCTTCGGCCTGTGCTAGACCGAAGGCCAGTCGGCCGGTGCATACCGCGCTCATCGGGCCGAGGGAATGGACGCAAAGGAGGAAGGTTGCATGGAGGCAAGAACCGGAGCGGCGCCGATGCCGCGAGTCGTACTCGTGGATGGCAGCAGCGCCTGCCAGGCCACGGCCAGCGGAATCTTCAGCGGTACCGAATGGGAACTGCTGCGTGTGGAGGACGCGCTCGACGGACTCTGTGCCATCGTCGACCAGGGACCGCGCGCAGTGCTGCTCGACGAAGCCTGTACACCGCTCGATCCCTGGGAATTCACCCAACTCGTCAAACATCATCCGCGTTATCGCAAGGTGCGCATCATCGTGCTTTGCCGGCGTGTGGACGTGGTTCTGCGGGCGCGGGCACGCGCGGTCGGTGTCGATGCCTTGCTGCAAAAGCCCTTTGCGGCGGACGAAGTCCTGGCGCTGCTCAACAGCGAGGCGGATGTGGCGGCATGAAGCACGTCGATTCAACGCCGGAGGTGCTGCTTGTTTGTGACAGCTCGCTCCTGGCGCCATTGCTGCAGGATTTGTGTATGGCAGCAGGCTGTCGTGTAACGCTGCTACCTGATGCGAGGGCAGCACTCACACACCTGCAATCGCAAGCCGTGCCGCCCACATTGATCTTGGTGGAACTGTTGTTGGGGCCCGCAAGTGGCTTTCATGTTGCGCGTCGTTTGCGTGAACACTGCGCGGCGCCGCTCTGGCTCTTGAGCGGTACCGACCGTGGTTCGGATGAAGGTTGGGCGCCCACTACCGGTGCCTGTGGCGTACTGCGCTATCCCTTGCAGGCAGAGGTTTTGCGAAACGTGTTGGCCAAGTCGGGGGAGCGTGCGCATGACTGAGAGAAGTTCAGCGCCGTCTGCGGCAGAAAGGGCACTGCAAGCGAAGTGTCTGGAACTTTGGCAACAGGTGCGCTCCGCCTTTCTCACGCGCCACAGAACGGCAGAGTGCGAAGCGCCACTCGCGCGGCTGTTTCGTTTGCAACAGTGGCTACCACAGGACCATCTGCGCGCCGCGGTCCTAATCCTCTTGGCGCCACTGCGTGCTCAATTGGCAGAAGGCGACAGAGAAGCGCGTGAAGAAGCGCTGAGTGAAATCCTGCGGCTCCTGGATGAAGCCTGCGACGGAGCACGACGTAGTTGGTTGAAGTTCCTGGCCGCATGTCGAAAGGCGCTCAACGATGGGACGGAAGAACGCGCGCTACTCATCGCACGCTGTGTGCTCGCTTTGGCGGAGCAGCAAGGCGATGCCTCATTTGCACCACTGCGCGAGCCCGTTGCTTGGACGGCAGGGAACGGTGTCGGCAATGACAACTCCACGCGGGACGGCAGCGAAGATCCGCTGCAGCGCTGTTGGTCATTGCTGGATGCTGCAGAAGACGAGGTGCTGCGCTTGCAGCTCAGGCAAGAGGTGGAACGACTGCAGCAGCTGTTGCGCAGCAACAGGTGGGATCCCTCTTTTCTGGCGCAACGACTGCTCGCGCCGTGTCGACGCGTGGAGGCGCTGCTGCTTTGCATGGAACGGACGACGGCTGCGCATGAGTGGCAGCGCTGGCAGCTGATGTTGTGCAGCGCCTGTTACTGCCGCAGGGAACCACCTGAAGAAGTTCTGCTGCAATGTTTTGGCTGGTTGTGGTCGCTGCATGAATTCGCGGCAGACGAAGAGAGTGCGCCGATCGACGTCGATGCAGGACTCTCCTTGCCAGCGATGCTGTCTGAGCCGGCGCGAGTCTTTGGCGAAGAACTCGCACCGGCGCCGATCAATGCCAACCAACTACGCCGCGCCTACGAACTTGCCGCAGTCGCCACACAACTCGACGGTGGTGCGGTTGCAGATGTGCTGCGCAGCGTTCATGCCTGCCTGGCCTGTCATTGGTCGATCGCTGCGCCCTTGGCGGCACCACTGTGCACCCTACTGCGCGAACTCGTAACTGCCATGCCGAATGGAACGAGTACAGCGTTGCTCGTCAGAGCGCTGTGGCGCGTGAGTGAGCTTTGGCCGGAGCCGAGTCGTAACGATCTCGCCATTCCACTTACAGAAGGCGATGGCGCCGTGGCGGGCAGCGTGCGTCTCGAAGCCGTGCCGGTACTGCTTGCCGGTGGTCTCGCCACGCTCACCTCGGTGCGGCGCGAGTGGTTCGTCTCGCGCGAAGGTTTTGCTACTCATCGCGCCGCACTGCGGCGTGAACTGCTCCTGCTCGAACGTGGCGCCGCGGCGGTGAAGGTACGCAGCGTGGAGTGCTACAGCACCTTGCTCCTGGAATTTCTTGCGGCGGTGGAACTCGAGCCGGTTCATCACCCCTTCCCCGGCGACCTGCTTTGGCGGGCGCATGCGCATCTGGTGGAGCTGCTCGACGCGGCCGCCGCCTGGTGGGAAGCGCTGCCCGATGCGGTCTTGATGCAGGAATTGCGCGACTACAGCCGTGAGCAGAGCGAGCCCCTCGGCCAGGTGGCGGAAGCCGGCGCAGCGGATTGCTGTGCGGCGTGGGCGGGACTGGCGCGGAGCCTGAACGCCCAGGTGCAGTCCTTCGCGGCGGTGCTACAGGTGCGGATGAGATTCGACTTCGCGCGCTGCACTTGGCCCTGTGGTCCGGAGCAATTGAGCCGCTTGCAGGCGGCGCTGACGCCGCTGTTACGTTTTCTGCTTCTGGATTTCAGCCTGTCGCTCGAAGCGCGGCGGCAGCGCCATCTGCCGCTCACGGGCTGCCTCTGGCTGCGCGTCGCCACGATGGAGCCGTTGACGGTGGAATTACGCGATGACTCCGCGCGCGAACCGCCCTCGCCCGAGCAATGGCGGGAGTTGCAGCATCGCGTGCGCAAGCAGGGAGCCGCGGTGCTCGAATGCCATGAGACGCCGCTCGGCCGCTGCTTCACCCTGAGCCTAGGTTCCCCCTGAACCGTGCGGGCTGCAATGCGGCAGGGCTGCCGCTACAATGCGCGGTCTTTGTTTTTGGGGGCAGTCTTGCGCACCTTGGGTTTTCATTGGGGAGTATTCGGAGTCGTGGCCTTGCTGGTGTCGGCGGTGCTGCGTCTGAGCCCTCTCGTCGCAGAGCTGCGCTTTCATAGCCTGAGCACCCTGCAGTGGGTGGTGCTGGTCGGCTTCGGCATCTACATGCTCTACGCCGAAGGCATCAAGGGCTTTCATCGCAACTTCTCGCCGCGCGTCGTGGCCCGTGCCTACCATCTACGTGAGCACTCGCTGCCCCTGCTCGCCCTGTTCGCGCCGCTCTTCTGCATGGGCTTCATCCACGCCACGAAAAAACGTCGTCTGACCTCGATCCTGGTCACGAGCGGCATCGTGGTATTGGTGCTCCTGGTGCGACTCTTGCCGCAGCCCTGGCGCGGCATCATCGATTGCGGTGTGGTGGCCGGCCTCGTGACCGGCATCGCTTCGCTGCTGTGGTTCTGGGCGCGTGCCGTGTTCCTGCGGCAGCCGCCGGCCGTGGCGCTCGATCTGCCCTGAGCGCCACTTTCTCCTCTGACTCCTCAGAGTTTCATCACTTCATCGATCAAGGTGCCGAGGCGTTCGAGGCCACGGCGCATCGAGTACTGCTCTTCGAATACTTCCAGGCCTTTCGCCGACAGCGTGTTCCACAGCGCTTCGTTGGTGTAGGCCTCGACGATCGCGGCGGCGAAGGCCTCCGGATCGGCGCCGAGCATGATGCTCTCGCGATCCTTCAATCCCATGCCTTCGGCGGCGAGCGGCGTGGCGACGCAGGGCACGCCGTGGCTGAGGCTGGTGCCGATCTTGCCCTTGATGCCGGCGCCGAAACGCAGCGGTGCAATGGAAAGACGGCAACGTTCGAAGATCGGTGAGATCTGCTCCACGTAACCGACGATGTCGACGCCGGGATTGCGGCGCCACACACGCGCGGTTTCATCGAGCAGGCGGCTGCCGACGATCATGAGGCGCACCTCCGGCAACTTGGCGCGCACCAGTGGCCAGATGTCGGCGAGGAACCAGTTCATCGCATCGACGTTGGGATCGAACAGGAAGCCGCCGACGAACACCAGATCGCGGCGCTCGGCAAAGGGCAGGGCACAGCCCTGTATTTCGCGCACGTAGGGAATGGCGGCAGTCTTGATGTGCGGCCATTCCTGCGCCAGCAGGTTGCGCTCGTTCTCGCTGATCACGATGGTGGCGTGCGACTGCTTCATCACCGAATACTCGAGCGCCTTGGTGCGTTCGGCCTGCTGCATCAGACGGCTCGAACCTTCCACTTCCGCCTGACGGCGTTCGCGCACGAAGTGCAGATCCACGGTGTTGAAGATCACCTTCGCCTTCGCACAGTGGCGACGCACCACGTTGATGTGCTGCGCCGATTCGTAGGCGCGGAACAACATCACGAGATCGTATTCGTTGCCGTGTTCCTTGACATGATCGCGCAGCGACGTCGTATAGGGGCGATAGAGACATTCGATGCCGAGGCGCTGCAGGTTTTCCGTGTAGTGACCGGCGTGCTCCATGTTGTGTGGGCAGAACACCACCTTGAAGCCCAGCTTCTGCAGCATGCAGAGATAGTTGAAGGTGTCGATGGAGCCCGAATCCTTGTCCGGCATCGGTGTGCACACGTCCATCACGAGCACGCGCTTCTGCGCACGACGATCGCGCTGCACGTAGGCGGGATCCGCGGAGGTGCCGTGCTGCGCCAGCACGTTCTGCCACTTGGCGAGGAATTTCTTCTGGTTCACCACCTGATAGGACTTGACGCCGGTGGTGAGGTCGGTGCCGGAGGTGATGCCTTCGAAATGCACCACGCGCGAGAAGGGTTGATACATCACGCGCTTGCCGAGCCGGCGTACGGCAAAGGCGAGGTCGGTGTCTTCGTAGTAGGCGGGCGTATAGGTGAGATCGAAACCGCCGAGCTGTTCGAAGAGTGCACGCGGCACGAGGATGCTGGCGCCGGAACAGTAGTCGACTTCGCGCAGATAGTTGTACTCGGGGCGGTTCGGATCGTCGCCACGGCCGAAGTTGGTGCCGGAAGCATCGTTCCAGATCACGCCGCCCGCTTCCTGCAGCGTGCCATCGGCAAAGATCAGCTTGGAACCAACGAGGCCCACGTTCTCTTGCGTCTCGAAGGTCTCGTACAACTCATCCAACCAACCCGGCAGTACCTGCGTGTCGTTGTTGAGGAACAGCAGATATTCGCCACGCGCTGCGGCCGCCGCCTTGTTGCAGGTGCGCAGAAAACCGAGATTTTCCGTGTTGCGAATCAGGTTGATGCCGCGCACCTTCTCGAGATATTGCAGCGAATCATCGGGCGAGCAGTCGTCGATCACGATCACTTCGAAGGGCACACGGCTCTTGCTCTCGGCCACCGAACGCAGGCAATGCAAGGTGTAGTTGATCTTGCCGTACACGGGCACGATCACGGAGACGCGCGGAGCGGCGACGTGCGGAAAGCTGATTTCCGCCGCGCCTTCGAAGGTGGCCTTCACGATCGGATCGGCGGTGATGCGACCCATCGCGGCGGCTTTTGCCTGCATGAAGCCGATCGAATGCGCCTGCTTCCAGTGCTGATACACGGGCATGTGCTCGAAGAAGCGCGGGAAGTTCGAGAACAGCCAATGCGCCAGCGCCACCTTGATGCCGCGCGCGAGCGGAATGCGGCGATTCAACCAGTGCAGCAGGCGTGATACCTGCAACTCCATGAGGGACGGAGAGCGTTCCGCCTCTGCCGGAGCGGGTGCGGTGCTTTCCTCGACTTGTTGCTGCTGTTCCTGCATCGGTACTGCTTGCTTCTCCAATGTGTCTACGGTGTCGGTCGTTGGTGCATCGTTGCCGCCGTGCTCGGTCGGCGGTGCCGTCGCGGCCGTCGTTGCCGCTACGGGTACTGCGCTCTCGGGTGGTTGCGTTGCCAGCGCGCGGCGCGTTGCTTCGAGATAGGCATGGCCGTAAGCCTGGTCGGGTTCGAGATGACAGCCCTCGGCCCATTCGTTCCAGGCGTTGATGAACACCAGGCGTTCGTCGCCCTGTAGGTGTTCACAGGTGTACTTCGTTACGGCGCAGAGCCAGTTTTCGTAATGCTCCGGTGTGGAATTGACGAAGATCAGTCCCGTGTCCTGGCGCCGCGCGGTGTTGTCCCAGCGCGGCATCACGCCGCGAAAACGCGTGTAGGGTGGTACTGGTTGACTCAAGGCGTTCTCGCTCACGCGGCGAATGTCGATGATGTCGCCGGAGAATTTCGGGTTGAGCAGTTGCTTGCGGTACTGATGCATCACGCTCCATTCGGGCGTGGTGCCATGCGGCGGGAATTCCACTGCTGCATCGAAGCCGTAGGGCGTGGGATCGCCGATGCCGAAGCTCTGCACCGCGACGAGATAGGGGTCCTCGATGCCCGCGATCGCGCACTCGCTGCGCCAATAGGTCACCGCGCGCTGCAGGTCGGGGATGATGTCGATGCGATAGATGAGCAGCAGCGGACGACCGTCGACACGGATGTAGTGCGGGCTTTGAAAGTGCGGGAACAGACTGCGAATGAAGTTGCGATGATCTTCCTCGCTGTGTTCCTGTCCGATCAGCACCTGACCGGATTTACCGTCCCAGGTGCGGGTCCAGTTCTCGTTGGCCCAGCAGAGGCAGTAGGGGAAATCCGGTGCATCGGGACGCAGCAGTGCGTCGATCGGTTCGTGCAACAGACGTTTGCCCGCGAACCAATAGTAGTAGTAGCAGAAGCCATGGATGCCGGCCGCGCGCGCGAGTTCCGCCTGTTGGTGGCGCGTTTCCATCACGCGCAGGTCGTAGTAACCGAGATCCGCCGGACGATGCGGTTGTTCGTGTCCGGTGAAATTGGGCTGGGCCTTGGTGACGTTGAACCACTCGGTGAAGCCCTTGCCCCACCAGGCATCGTTCTCGGGAATCGGGTGATACTGGGGCAGGAAGAAGGCGATCGCGCGAACCGCCGATACTGGTTTATGCACGCTCAGTACCGCAGAGGAGTGAACGGGAGTACGAAATCATGACTGCTGATGCCGCCGATTGAAATGAGCGGCGAGTATAAACACGTGCTGCCCGAGGACAAGCCTTGCCACTGCCGCAGCAGTGCAATAACGCGCGGTGTTTAACAAAATCCCAACAAGTTCCAACAGGATTCGTACCAAGTCGACACGTATCGTGCCCCGCCCGATTCGGCTATAGTTGCCCCCGTTTTTTCGCACGAATTCATTCGTTCCCACTCACGGAGCTGCTTTGGAAAACCTGCTCGTTCCCTATGAAGCCACTGCGAGTCTGCCGGGCTCGCGCGTGCTGGTGCTTGCACCACATCCCGATGACGAAGTGTTCGGCTGCGGTGGTGCCCTGGCGAAACACGTGGAGCAAGGTGCGAGTATCACCGTAGTGATCGCCACTGACGGCGCCTATCACGCGCCCGCGGATAAGGTCGACGCCATGCGTGAGGAACGTTATGAGGAGAGCCGAGCGGCCGCCAAGGTGCTCGGCTATCCCGAACCACGTTTTCTGAATCTGCCCGACCGCGGCCTGCAGTACGGTGAAGGGTTGGTAAGTACGCTGCTTGGCCTCATCGAAGAAACCCAGGCCGAACTCGTCTACGCCCCTTCGCTGTACGAAGCACACCCCGATCATCGCGGGCTCGCCATGGCCGCGGCAGAGGCGGTGCGACGCGCCGGCGGTTCGCGACTCTTGGCGTTCTATGAAGTCGGCCGCCCGTTGCAGCCGACGCATCTCGTCGACATCACGCCGGTCGTCGTGCGCAAGGCCGAGGCGATGGCCTGCTTCCCTTCGCAGCTGCTGCGTCAGCGCTATGACCAGCACGTCGCCGCGCTCAATCGCTATCGCACCTACACCTTGCCGGCGGAAGTGACGGCCGCCGAAGCGTTCCAGGTGGTCAGTGCCGAAGAACTGCAGACCAAGGCTCTCGCGCTCTTCGGCAACGAATATCAGAAGCAGCGTGCACTCGGTCTCGCGGTGACTCCGGACAACCTGCCACTCGTGAGCGTGCTGATCCGCAGCATGGATCGTGATGCGCTCAGTCAGGCCTTGGATTCGGTGGCGCTGCAAACCTATCCCAACATCGAAGTGGTGGTGGTCAACGCCACTGGTCGCGGTCATCGCGCCCTCGGCGAGCGGTGTGGGCGTTTCCCGCTGCGTTTGATCGAGCCGGGCAAGGCTTTGGTGCGCAGCGCTGCAGCGAATGCCGCGCTCGATGCGGCGCGCGGTGAACTCTTGATCTTCCTCGATGACGACGATCAGTTCCTGCCGAACCACATCTCCGAGTTGAAGGAAGCGCTCGATGCCGAAGGCCCGGACACCATCGCGGCCTATCACGGCATCAGCTGCGTCGATGGTGAGGGCAAGGAGTTCCATCGCTACGAGCGCGCCTTCGACAAGTTCGCCTTCGCGGTGGAGAACTTCATCCCCATCCACGCCGTGTTGTTCCGCCGCACGGCGATCGAACGCGGTGCGCGCTTCGACGAGGAACAGCCCTTTCTCGAAGATTGGGACTTCTGGTTGCAGGTGCAGGATCACGGCAAGTTCCATCTCGTGCCGGGCACCGGCGCGATCTATCGTGTGGTGAAGGGCGAAGGCTCGGGGCTATGGGGCAACTACGATCTGGCGCGTCCGGCAATGCTGCGCATCTATCGCAAGCGCTTGCCGGGTTGGAGCGATGCGGATCTGTGGCGGCTCTTCGAACTGACGCGCTTCCAACCGCTCTACGAGAAGACTCACGGTGAACTGATGCGCGCGGATGAACGCATCCGCAGTCTCGAACGTGACATGCGTCAGCTGCAGCAACATCTCGCTGCGCGTGAAGCTGAGCTCGCAGGCATCATCGAGGCGCGCGACGCGGAACTCGAAGCGATGCGCAAATCCACCAGTTGGCGCGTGACCGCACCCTTGCGCAGGCTCAGCGTGCTGTTGCGCGGCGCGGGCAGGAAGGATTAGCCGAGAGTCCCATGTCCGACGCCCAATCGACGCCGCGCCTGATTGCCTTCTATCTGCCTCAGTTCCATCCCGTGCCCGAAAACGACGAGTGGTGGGGCAAGGGCTTCACGGAATGGACCAACGTCACCAAGGCACAGCCGCTTTTCCACGGCCACTATCAACCCCACCTGCCGAGCGACTTCGGCTTCTACGATCTGCGCGTGCGCGAAACACGGCGCGAGCAGATCGCAGTGGCGAAGGAATACGGCATCGACGGGTTCTGCTACCACTTCTATTGGTTCTCCGGACGCCGCATTCTGGAACGGCCAGTGGAAGACATGCTCGATGATGCCGAGAGCGACATGCCTTTCTGTCTCTGTTGGGCCAACGAAAGTTGGACCCGGCGCTGGGATGCGGCCGATCACGAAGTATTGCTGCAGCAGCAATATCTGCCTTCGGACGATCTCGATTTCATCAAGGCGATCGAGCCCTATTTTCGTGACCCGCGTTACATCAAGGTCGATGGCAAACCACTGCTCATCGTCTATCGCGCGCAGGAATTGCCGGATGCACAGCGTTCTGCCGGCGTCTGGCGCGACTACTGTCGCGCGGCCGGCATCGGCGAAATCCATCTCTGCGCCGCGCTGACGCACGGCAATCTCGACTACCGGCAATTCGGCTTCGACAGCGGCGTGGAATTTCCACCGCACAATCTGGCGGTGACCAACGTCAACCAGCAGCTCAGCTTCCACGGCCCCTTCCAGGGCAATGTGATGCAATACGCCGAGGTGGCGCGCTCCTTCCTGAGTCGTTCCTACGCGGGCGAGCACGTGTTCAAGACGGTCTTTCCTTCGTGGGACAACACGGCACGCACGGCGAATCGCGCCACGCTCGCGCTCAATGGCACGCCGGAGAATTACGAGTATTGGCTGAGTGAAGCGATCGATCTCACGCGTCGCACGGCAAAGGGTGAGCCGCTGGTGTTCATCAATGCCTGGAACGAGTGGGCCGAAGGGTGTCACCTCGAACCCGATCGCCGGTACGGTCGCGCCTTCCTCGAAGCCACGCGCAATGCCAAGCGTGGCCTGAGACGCTTTCAGGATTTCACCCACACCGGTGTTCCCGCCGACGGCACGGCGGCGCCGCGTCGTTTCTGGCCGGAGTTCAGCGAGCTCCTGCGCTATCACCTGTCCTTACGCTTCGGCAATCTGAAGCTCGCCATCAACCGCCACCCCTGGCTGCGCAATGCGCTCTTGCCGCTCGTGCGTGGGGTGAGGAAGTTGGTGAATCGTTCGTGAGTGTGGTTGGGCTGAGCCGCAACGCGGTGAAGCCCAACGTGGGAACTCGCTGTTTTCCACTGGTCCATGAGGATTTGCAGCGCGGTTGGGGCTCGCTCGTCGCTCACCCCAACGGAACTGCGCGTCAAACCGGCAGCGACTGCAGATGTACGGCGAGGACTTCGCCGATGAAGTCGAGGAAGAGCGTGTCGAGCGAGCTGTTGAAGTGACTGTCCTCGGTGCTGCCGATGAGCAGCATCGGCTGCCCATAGGTCTGACGGAAGGCAGAGTCTTCGGGCAGATGCAGCGGTACCACGGCAGCGGACACTATCGGGGTGACGGGATTCTGCCGCGGGAACAACAGCGCCTGCTGCACCGTGTTCAAACTGCCGCACCAGGTGCGCTGCTTTTCATGGAATTCACCGAGCGCGGTACGCACGGCGGTGGGCGGAATCGTGATGAGCGCACCGGCGTCGATGCGATCGGTGATGAAGGCGAGCGTGGCGGCACTGGCGTCGAAGTCACCGCGGATGCGATCGGCGATCGTGGCGAGCAGTTGTGGCAAGGTGCGGCAGCGCAAAAGGTCGAGGATCACCAGCCGCGTCTTCTCGAACAGTGCATCGTTCACCTTGGCGTTGTGCACGATGTCGTTGAACTGCTCGTCCATCGCGTACTGACGCTCGCGGTACACCGCCACCTGACGTTCCAGCAGCGAGATGGCGCGGCCACTCTCGTGCGGGATGCGCAAGGTCAGTAGCAGATCGCCGTGCTCGACGAAGAATTCGGGATGCTGGCGCAGATATTCCGCCACCGCAGCAGCGTCGACGGCGGGCGTGGCAGTTTGCTCGGGTACTGAAACTTCAGCGGTCGAGTCCTGCGGCTCGGCCGCACCTTGCTTGCTCGTCATGGGGTCAGTTGTCCTTCATAGACAGTGGTAGCGGGACCGCTCATCCACACGGAGTGCCCTTCGCCCTGCCATTCGATGCGCAAGGGGCCGCCGCGGGTATGTACGGTAACTTGTGCGTCCAACAAACCGCGCAGACGGCCGGCCACCACGGCTGCGCACGCGCCCGTGCCGCAGGCCAGGGTTTCCCCGGCGCCGCGCTCGAACACGCGCAGACGAATGGCGTCACGCCCGAGCACCTGCATGAATCCTGCATTCACACGGGCGGGAAAGCGCGGATGACGTTCGATCGAGGGGCCAAGAGTCTGCACCGGTGCGGTGTCGACGTCGTCGACCACCTGCACGGCGTGCGGATTGCCCATGGAAATCGCGTTGATCTCGTAGGTCTTGCCGTCGACTTCGAGCGCATAGGTGAGCGCGCGCGCGTCGGCGACGAAGGGAATGTCACTCGGATTGAATTCGGGCGGACCCATGTCGACGGTCACCAGGCCGTCGTCTTCGAGACGGGTGCGGATGCTGCCTTTGGCCATCTCGAAGGTGAGTTCGCGCTTGTCGGTGAGCTGATGGTCGAACAGGAAGCGCGGCACGCAGCGCGCGCCATTGCCGCAGTGTTCCACTTCGCTGCCGTCGGAGTTGTAGATGCGATAGGCGAAGTCGCAGCCCGTGGCGGTGGTGGGTTCGATCACGAGCAGTTGGTCGAAACCGATGCCGACCTTGCGATCCGCCCACGCGCGCACCTGCTCCGGCGTGAGCATGGCCGATTGCGTGATGAGCTCGAGCACCATGAAGTCGTTGCCGAGCCCGTGCATCTTGGTAAAGCGCAGAGACATCTGTGTTGCCTCAGTCGAGCGTCGATTCCAGCGCCAACTGGTCGGCGTAGGTTTCACGGCGGCGCACCAGCGTGTGCTTGGCACCATCCACCATCACTTCGGCCGCGCGGTTGCGCGTGTTGTAGTTGGAACTCATCGAAAAGCAGTAGGCGCCGGCGGAGCATACGGCCAGCAGGTCACCCGCCGCCAGTGCAAGCGCACGTCCACGTCCGAGAAAGTCCGCTGATTCACATATCGGGCCCACGAGGTCCCAATTGAGTACCGGGCGGTCCGGTGGCGGCTGTACGACAGGTACGATGTCCATCACCGCCTCGTAGAGTGCGGGACGGATGATGTCGTTCATGGCACCGTCGATCACGGCGAAGTTCTTGCTGGCCGTGGGTTTGAGATATTCGACCTTGGTCAGCATCACACCGGCATTGGCCACGATGGAGCGGCCCGGCTCGAAGATCAGCTTCAGGCGGCGCGAGCCGAGCTTTTCCAATACTGCCTGGATGTAGTCGCTCGGCTCGGGCGGGGTTTCGTCCTGATAGCGCACGCCGAGACCACCGCCCAGATCCAGATGATCGATCCGGATGCCGCGCGCGGCGAGGCGATCGATCAGCAGCAGGAGGCGATCGAGCGCGTCCAGGAAGGGCGACAGCGTCGTCAGCTGCGAACCGATGTGGCAGTCCACGCCCACTACTTCGATGCCGGGCAGAGAGTGTGCCTTCACGTAGAGTGCTTCGGCATCTTCAATGGCGATGCCGAACTTGTTGTCCTTCAGTCCCGTGGAGATGTAGGGGTGGGTCTTCGCATCCACGTCGGGATTCACGCGCAGCGAGATGCGCGCGATCTTGTCCATGTGCTCGGCCACGGCGGAAAGACGCTCCAGCTCCGCTTCCGATTCCACGTTGAAGCAATGAATGTCGGCCTCGAGCGCCTGCTGCATCTCTTCGATGCTCTTGCCGACGCCGGAGAAGAGAATCTTGCCGGGATCGCCGCCGGCTTCGAGCACGCGCGTGAGCTCACCGCCGGAGACGATGTCGAAGCCTGCACCCATGCGCGCCAGCACGTTCAGCACGGCGAGGTTGGAATTGGCCTTCACGGCATAGCAGATCAGGTGGTCGCGACCGGCGAGCGGCGCCTGATAGGCGCGCAGACGTTCTTCCAGCACGGCCCGTGAATAGACGAAGCACGGCGTGCCGTAGGTGGCGGCAATCAGGCTCAGGGGCACGTCTTCAGCGTGCAGCTGACCATCGCGATAGGTGAAGGCTTGCATCGAGGTTCCTGTTCAAAAAGCCCGAACGGGCATCAAACGCCTGCGGCCTGGTTGGCAGCTGGCGCCGGTGGCGGCGTCAGAGGGCCTTTCTGGCCACAGCCGCTGAGGGCGAGGCAGCAAAGTAGCAAAGCGAACGAGAGCTTTTTCATGACGGCGCCGTGTGCGGAAAAGCGGCAATTATACCGGTGTTGCGTTTCACCGACAGGCCCGGGCCGTTCCAAGGAAACAGAGCATTTGTTAAGGTGCGACCTCGTTTGATCAACGTAGGACCAACCATGACCGACGCCGAGTTCCTTGCCCTATATCAGGCCACCTTGAACGACATCGAAAGCGTGGTGGAAGACGCCATCGACGAAGATGATGCCGAGATCGACTACGAGTCCGGGAACGACATGCTCACGCTGCAGTTCCGCAACGGCACGGTGGCCGTCATCAGTCGTCAGACTGCTGTGCAACAGCTGTGGCTGGCGGCACGTTCGGGAGGTTTCCACTTCGAGTGGAATCCCTCACGTGAAGAATGGGTATGCACGCTCAACGGACAGTCTCTGGAAGACATGCTCGAGGAGATCTGTCTGGAACAGGGCGGCGTACGAATCAGCTTCAAGTGAAAGAGAAAGCCCCGGCCTTGTGCCGGGGCTTTCGTTTCAGGCCTTCTCTTCCTGCGGCTGGGCCTGCACGTGGGCGAAGACATCCTGCCGCGGATAGGGCGTGGTGATGTCCTCGGCATCCAGCGCAGTACGGATGCGTTCGAGCAACGAGGAGCGCACTGCACCATAATCCCCCGCCTTCACCCAGGGCTGCACGTAGAGACTGATGTTGTTCTGTCCCAGCTCCTGTACCCCCAGCGCGAAGGCCGGTTCCTTCAACACCCGTTCGTCGCTTTCCACCACCGAGGTGATGATTTCCTTCGCGCGCTGGATGTTGTGGTCGTAGCTGATGCCGATGAAGAGGTCGATGCGGCGAATGCCGAGCGTGTTGGCGTTGACGATGATGCCGTTGATGATCGAGGAGTTCGGCACGATGATGCGCTGGTTGTCGGCCGTGCGCAGCAGAGTGGCGAACATGCCGATCTCATCCACCGTGCCGCTCGTGCCACCCGCCGTGATGGAATCGCCGATCGAGAAAGGTCGGAACAGGATGATCATCACGCCCGCCGCAAAGTTCGACAGCGAATCCTTCAGCGCCAAGCCCACGGCCAGACCGGCGGCACCGACGATGGCGAGGAACGAGGTGACGTTGATTCCCAGCGTATCCACCGCGGCCAACACCACCGCCACGAGCATCGCGGCATAGGCGAGGTTGCCGAGGAACTTCACCAACATCAGATCCAGCCGCGTCCGTTCCAACACCCGCGTGAGCATCTTCGTGAAGCGGCCAGCCAGCCATTTACCGATGATGAAGATCGCGAGCGCCTGGACGATCTTGATGGCCCAGGGCAGCGCGTACAGTTCCAGAAATTGTTCCATCGATAGGTCCATGGTTCTCCTCTTCCAGGGTGTGCGAGCGCGGGAGTAAAGCACTTTGACTCTGCAGCGGCAACGCGCGAACAGGGGACAGCGGCCGTACGCGCAGCATTCCCTGCAGTGCGTACCCGTACGGGAAATCACCGGCGCAGCCCCGTATAATGCGCGGCCTTTTCCAGCGAACAACGCTCATGATCACGCTGCAGAACCTGAGCCTCTATCAGGGCTCCACCATCCTCATTCAGGACAGCTCCCTCTCGATCTATCAGGGTCAGAAGGTGGGCGTCATCGGCCGCAATGGCTGTGGCAAGTCCACGCTGTTCCGTCTCCTGATGGGCGAGATCCTGCCCGATGCGGGCGAAGTCTCGATGCCCGAAAAACTGCAGCGCGCGCAGATGAAGCAGGAAACCGCAGCGTCCTCACGCACGGCGGTGGACTACGTGCTCGATGGCCACACGCGTTTCCGCGAAGTGGAGGCCGCCATCGCGGCCGCGCAGGAACGCGACGATCACGCCGCGCTCGCGCGTCATCTCGGCGAGTTCGACGAGCTCGAAGGCTATGCGCTGCAGAATCGCGCCGAACAACTCTTGAGTGGCCTGGGCTTTGCGGTGGAGGAATTCACCAAGACCGTGGCCGAGTTCTCCGGCGGTTGGCGTATTCGCCTCAACCTGGCGCAAGCGCTGATGCAGCCCTCGGAACTCTTGCTGCTCGACGAGCCCACCAACCATCTCGATCTCGAGGCCACGCTGTGGTTGCAGCAGTGGTTGCAGCGTTACGAAGGCACGGTGCTCCTGATCTCGCACGACCGGCAGTTCCTCGATGAAGTGGTCGAACACATCATCAGTTTCGAGAACCACAAGCTGGTTACCTACCGCGGCAACTATTCCTCGTACGAGCGGCAGAAGGCCGAGCGTCTCGCGCAGCAACAGGCGGCCTACGAGAAACAACAGGAGCGCAAGGCGCGCATCGAAGACTTCGTGCGACGTTTCCGCGCCAAGGCCACCAAGGCACGTCAGGCACAGAGCCGCTTGAAGGAACTGCAGCGCATGGTGGAGATCGAGCCGGCGCACATCGATTCGCCCTTCCAATTCCGCTTCCGCGAAGCCAAGCGCTATCCCGACATCGTGCTCACCTGCGAAGACCTCGCCGTCGGCTACGAGCCGGGCAAGCCGCTCTTCAGCAAGTTCAACTTCACCGTGCTCAATGGTGCGCGCATCGGCTTGCTCGGCCCGAATGGTCAGGGTAAGTCCACCTTGCTCAAGACGCTCGCTGGACAACTGCAGGCGCTCGCCGGCAAACAACATCAGCATGATCATCTCGTGCTCGGCTACTGCGCGCAGGAGCAGACGGACGTGCTCGATCTCGATGCCACGCCGCTGCAACTGATGCAGCGCATCGATCCGACCGCGCCCGAGCAGGAACTGCGCAACTTCCTCGGCGCCTTCGCCTTCCGCGGAGAACAGGCCGACTCGGTGATTCGGCCGTTCTCCGGTGGAGAGAAGTCCCGGCTCGCCCTCGCGCTCGTCGCCTGGCAGCGCCCGAACCTGTTGCTGATGGACGAGCCCACCAACCACCTGGACCTCGAGATGGTGCACGCACTCACGCGTGCGCTGCAGGAATACGAAGGCGCGTTGATCCTCGTTTCACACGATCGTCACCTTCTGAACAACACCGTCGATCAATTCTTGTTGGTGCACAACGGCAAGGTGGAAGTGTTCGAGGGTTCGCTCGACGACTACGAGAAACTCATCATCGAGTCGCGCGCGGATCAGAACAAACCGGGCAAGAGCCTTGCCGCAACGGCCGTCGACAAGAAGGAGCAGCGTCAGCAGAATGCCCTGCGCCGCGAACAATTGCGTCCCCTGCGCGACAAACTGAAGAAGGTCGAGCAACAGCTCGAGAAGGATCAGAAACGCCTCGCCGACATCGAAGCACGGCTCGCCGAACCCAGCCTCTACGAAGAAGCCAACAAGGCCCAGCTCGCCAAGTTGCTGCAGGAGCAAGGTGAACTCAAACGCCGCACCGCCGAAGCGGAGGAGCAGTGGTTGAGTCTTACCGAGGAATTGGAAGCCGCGCAGGCAGAGTAGCTGAGAGTTTCATCGTAGATTGGGCTGAACCTGCAGGGTGAGGCCCAACCAGCGATGTTGGGAATTCGTTGGAGCTGCGAAAGTCTTGGTTGGGCTTCGCCGCCTGCGAGACTCGGACCCAATCGCCCACAGAGCAAGCATCGTTCGCCCATTCTCTTCGCTCACGTGAGTGATCCGCACGTTCCGCTCGGTGCATGTGCAACCCCGACCGAAGACTTACGACCCATGGATGTTGGGCTGAACGGAATGAAGCCCGGCAAGCGCTCTTGGGTTTTTGCCGTCACCTCGAGCATCCCCGTTGGGCTTCACCCTGCGGGTTCAGCCCCAACCTATTAGGAGCCCGACCATTCGAGGGAGCGACGCAGACTACACCCCCGCAGTCGCCATCTGAATCATGAGATGCAGGGCGATGAAGGCACAGATCACCACGAAGGCAATCAGGGAACGCACGAAGCCGATTGGTTTGCTTTCGACGTTGCGAAGTCCGGCGTCGTAGGAGGTGCACTGGTCGCGCTTCACGCGCAGATACTGCCGGATCAGGGTGAACAAGCTGATGAGCGGCAAGCCCATACCCAGACCGGAAAAGTAGACGCTGAACTGTCGCTGCCAGTACTGCCCGAAGTCGAGCGGCTTGCCATCTTGCGTGGTCAAGGAAAGGCCGAGCAGGGCCTTGCCGGGCGTCGAACCGAAGACGCCGAAAATCAGCGATTCGAGGAAGAGATAGACCGGCACCATCAGCAAGCCGAATGCGGTTTCGCCGCCGGGACGCGCCAACAACATGGCGATGTCGGGTGAGTAATAGGCGCCCCAGAAGGCGAGAAAGAAAGAAGTGGGTAGGCCAATGAGAGAACCGTCGATGAAACGTGCCCAGAAACGGCGGGCCGGACCGGCATGGAATAACTCTGCCTGGCTCTCGTCCGCAACCTCGTCCTGCGGTGCGGCTGCGGCCTTCACTGCCGCAGCGAGATCATCCACCACGGCGATCGGCACCCAGTGATGCAAGCCTTGTTTCCACACGAGGTGATTGGCTTTCAATCGTCCTCGGGCAATCAGTTCCTTGAGATCTTCGTACGAACAGGGGCCATAGCGTTCCCCTGAAATCGCGTACCACCAGTCGCGATTGTTGAGCAGTTCATGCGCGACGTCGCGCGTGGGTGCGCGCAGTTCCGTATCTCCCAGTTTCATCCAATTTGCGAGGCCCGGCTTCCACACCAGATGTGAATTGCTCAGTTCGCCGCGCGAGACGAGTTCCTGCATTTCTCCCAACGAAGCCGGGCCGACCTTGTCGTGGCCCGACACATACCACCATTCTTGTTGCATACGACTATCTCTTCGATACAGCTGGCCCGTCTGCTCGTGGCAGATGCGGATTAGGGAAATTGGTGCCGACCTCGCGGAATGCAGCGGTCCGTGCGTGCGGAAGAAGTGGGCTTGCTGGTATCAAGCCGTCTCTAGCGGAGGGTAAAGGCGTACGGTTGCGAATTATCCCGGAAATACGCGGTGCGAACTAACCCATATCGATCGATTGCACAGAATTTTATTTTTCATCAAGTTTCGATGAGTCGCGTTCGCAACAACTGTGCTCATCGAATGCTGCGCTGACGATTTCGTTCGCATTTGTTACATCCTGCAACCACGAATTAACTGACTGACGCGTCAATCGGAACTTCAACTCCACTTCATCGCCGCTCTTTCGAAGAGCATGAGTGGACCAACAGCATTGCGCCATGGACTTCGCGCGTCAGGCGCTGCTGCTCGAGAAGCTGTCGCTGTTGCTGTAGTGCTCATGCCAACGTTGCTCCTGTAACTTCACTGCGAAATGCGGCGCGAGTCGTTCCATCGCTACCTTACTCGTGCAGAGGAACGCGTCTCGCATTCGTCCTTGCGCCGGTCATGAAAGTGCTGACCAAAGGCATGCCTGGCTTCCCTCGGAAGCCGCGGGCAACGGGAAGTGAGGTAGGTGCTTGGCGAATTCGTCGACGTGCAAGGTTTTCGCTGCGCTCGTGCCTGCGATGGCATGCACTGCGCCGAGCGAGGCGCCCGAGTGTCTCTGCAACCTAAAGAATCAAACCGATCGGTTTTTATTGATGCTCGAGTCGAGCGCCTGCGCTGGGCCTGTGTTGGGCATACGGAAATGGCGCGGTGCCTACAGCGATGGCGCGCCTCTGCGGCGTACGGCTCACCAGCCGAACAGGTCGTCTTCGAGCGCGCCTTCCAGTTGCAACAACTTCAGCTTGGTGAGCGTGCCGCCTGGTGCCGAAAAACCGCCGGGTTTCCCATTGGCGGCGAGCACCCGATGACAAGGCACGATGGGTGGGAAGGGGTTCGTTGCCATGGCCTGACCGACGGCACGAGCGGCGCCGGGCTCGCCGAGTTTGGCGGCGACTTCGCCATAACTCAGCGTGGCGCCGCGCGGAATGGCGCGCACCAAGTCGTAGATGCGTTGGGTGAAGGGCGCGACCTCGGAAAAGTCGAGCGGCACCGTGCTCAGATCCGCTACTTCTCCTGCGAGCAGCAGCTGAATCTGCTCGATGGTCTGCCGGACGAAGGCGGGGAATTCGGAGCTTTCTGTAGCGTCGCCGCCACAGAGATGCGCACGTAGATGAGCGAGATCGGGATCGGGGAGGGAGCTGCGCACGATGCCGGTGTCGTTCCAGGCCAGGCCGCAGGTGCCCAGAGCCGTCGTGAAGAGCGTGAAGTGTGTGGCGGGCGAATTCTTCACGACGGCCTCATGGATTGTTACAGCAGTTGTCGCGCGCGGGCGATGGCAGCGCGTACCTGGGCGGGCGCGGTGCCGCCAATGTGGTTGCGGGCGTTGACGGAGCCTTCGAGGCTCAGCACCTGATAGACGTCTTCTTCGATCATGGTGCTGAATTGACGCAGTTCGTCGAGCGTGAGCTGGCTGAGGTCACGACCTTCCTTGATGCCGAAGGCCACGCTCTTGCCCACCACCTCGTGAGCGTCGCGGAACGGCAGGCCTTTTTTGACCAGATAGTCGGCAAGGTCGGTGGCAGTGGCATAACCGCGCGCGGCGGCTTCGTACATCTTGTCCTTCTTCGGCTTGATGGCCGGCACCATGTCGGCATAGGCCTTCAAGCAGTCGCGCACGGTGTCGAGCGTGTCGAACAGCGGCTCTTTGTCTTCCTGGTTGTCCTTGTTGTACGCGAGGGGCTGGCCCTTCATCAGCATCAACAAACTTACGAGGTGACCGGTCACGCGGCCGCTCTTGCCGCGCACGAGTTCCGGCACGTCGGGATTCTTCTTCTGCGGCATGATCGAGGAGCCGGTGCAGAAGCGGTCGGGCAGATCGATGAAGTCGAACTGCGAGGAGGTCCAGAGCACGAGTTCTTCGGAGAAGCGCGAGAGGTGGGTCATGATCAGACTCGCCGCGGCGCAGAGTTCGATCGCGAAGTCGCGGTCGCTGACGGAGTCGAGTGAGTTTTCCGTCGGCTTGTCGAAGCCGAGCAGTTCTGCCGTGAGATGACGGTCGATCGGATAGGTGGTGCCGGCGAGAGCAGCGGCGCCGAGCGGGCACACGTTGAGACGCTTGCGACAGTCGACGAGACGGCTGTGGTCACGCTGCAGCATCTCGAACCAGGCCATCAGATGATGACCGAAGGTCACGGGCTGTGCGGTCTGCAGATGCGTGAAGCCCGGCATGATGGTGTCGGCTTCGCGCTCGGCCACGTCGAGGATGCCGTGCTGCAGGCGGCGCAGTTCGGCCAGGATCACGTCGATCTCGTCACGCACGTAGAGGCGGATGTCGGTAGCCACCTGGTCGTTGCGCGAACGGCCGGTGTGCAGCTTCTTGCCGGTGAGGCCGATGCGATCGGTGAGACGGCTTTCGACGTTCATGTGCACGTCTTCGAGCTTGACCGACCACTCGAAGTTGCCGGCATCACACTCGGCCTTGATGGCTTGCAGACCTTCGACGATGGCCTTGCGCTCGTCGGCACTCAGGATGCCGGCCTTCTCCAGCATCGTGGCATGGGCGATGGATCCCCGGATGTCGGCGGCATACATGCGTTGGTCGAATCCGACCGAGGCGGTGAAGCGTTCGACGAAGGCGTCCGTGGGCTCGGAGAAGCGGCCCCCCCAGGGTTTGTCCTGACTCATGATGTTCTCGCGTGTAAGGGCGGAAGACCGCCGGTTTGAAAGGGGCGCGATTATAGCAAGCGCCGGCTCCACCGGCGCTCTCCCGCGGGCGGGGGCGGGAGAGTGCCAATGATGGAAAGCGATTACTGCTTGCTGAGCTTCAGGCCGGCCTTGACCACCTGGTCGCCCTGCACTTCGCGCGCTACCAGGAGCAGGGTGCCGAGGTCGAGGCGGTCGCCCACCACGGGATGACCGCGGCTGCTGCGGGCGAAGCAGTCGGCCAGGGTCATCTCGGGATCGAGTTTCTCGGGCAGGTTCACGCCGTACAGCATCTGCACGTCGCGCAAGCGAGCGCTGCCGTTCATCGTGAAGTCGCCGAAGAAGCGGCGGTCGGACAGGCGTTCCGGTGGTTCGTCCCAGCCCAGCACACGGCCGACGTCGCTGGCGGCCTTGGCCTGCGCGAATACGGCGACCACGTCACCTTCCTGCACGTTCAAGCCACCACGGCGCTCATAGAAGGTGCCCTTGCTGAAGAAACCGACGATGCGTGAAGGGTCGGGCAGGTGCACGTCCACGATGGGGCGTGGGTTCTGCCAGCGCTTGCCCTTGAGCGGGAACAGCAAGAGTTCGAATTCGCCCGCCGCATCGGTGCGTAGCGGCACGCGCAGCGTGGGCTCGGGCTTGGGTGGTACTTCCAGCTTGAGCCAGCGCGCCATCGGCGCCAGCGTGCCGCCCTGCAGGATCAGACTGACCAGCACGATCACGAAGGTGATCTGGAAGATGGTCTGCGCACCTTCCACGCCGGCCATCAGCGGGAACACGGCCAGCACCACCGGGACCGCACCACGCAGGCCCACCCAGGCCATGTACACGTGCTCACGCTTGGAGAACCCGAAGGGTGCGAGACCGATCACGGTGGAAAGCGGACGCGCGATCAGGATCAGCACTGCCGAAATCGCCAAGGCCTGCGGCAAGGTGTCGAGCAACTGCGAGGGTGTGACCAACAGACCCAGGAGCACGAACAGGATGATCTGCGCCAGCCAGGCCAGACCGTCGTGGATGTGCAGGATGTCCTCCCACAGCGGCGTGCGCTTGGTGGCGAGCACGATGCCCATCAGATAGATGGCGAGAAAGCCGCTACCGCCGATGAGGCTGGTGACACCGAACAAGGTCAGACCAGCCGAGGCCACCAGGATCGGCGCCATGGTGGATTCGAGCCGCACCCGTTTGAGCAGGGCCGCGAAGACGTAGCCGCCGGCAACACCGGCGAACGTACCGATGCCCATCTGCTGAATGAGCATCACGAGGCCTGCCCACACGGAAGCTTCGGGATCTTGCAGCATGTTGATGAACATCAGCGTGAGGAAGATGGCCATCGGGTCGTTGCTGCCCGACTCGATTTCGAGAGTGGCCTTGACCCTTTCGTTGAGGCTCAGACCCTTGCCCTGCAGGAGCGAGAACACTGCGGCCGCGTCGGTCGAGGACACGATGGCGCCGATCAACATGCCGGCTGCCAGCGGCAGATCCATGATCCAGGTGGTGGCCAAGCCGACGAACACGGCAGTGATCACCACGCCCACGGTGGCAAGAACCGCAGAGGGTCGTAGTGCAACTCGAAAGGAGGAAGTGCGGGTGCGCATACCGCCATCGAGCAGGATGACGGCCAGCGCGATGTTCGACACCACGAAGGCGGTATTGATGTCGTCGAATACGATGTTGCCGAGCCCATCTTCGCCGGCGAGCATCCCGATGCCGAGGAAGAAGAGCAGTACCGGCATCCCCAGGCGGGATGAAAGCGGGCTGACGAGGACGCCGGCTGCAACCAGCGCTGAACCTACCGTCAGAGCCAGCAAAAACGCAGCATTATCCATGAACCTCCCGGCAACCTATGGTGAAGACGAACAGTGCCCAATCCTAGCAAAGGTGGCGCCAAGCGCCACCTTTGATTACATCCTGGAACTCTGAGGGAGGCGACGGATCAGGAACGACCTTCTTCCTTGGAATCGTCGCCCTCCTCCTTGGCATCTTCACCCTCGGCCGCTGCCGGCTGCGGCACTTCGACGAGTGCCGTGCGGCGGGTACCACCGAGCTTGTCGCAATCGGCGAGCGTCACGGTGAAACGCGTGTCGAGACCGCTGCGCTGCACGAAGCAGGTGTCCTTGCCCTTGCTGAAGGTGTAGGTCCACTCGCCTTCGCTCGAAGCCACCTTCACCGTGTTCACGGTGGCGTCTTCCGGCACCTCGCTTTCGGCCACGCGCATCACGCGCAGCGAACGCCAGCTGCGCGCGAGCGCATCGACTTCCGACTGCTTGAGGGACGGCGCATCGGTCACATTGGCGAGCTGCCAGTTCTCACCCTCCTTGATGAGTGTGTAGTCCTCGCCTTCGATGCGGGTTGGTTCCTTGACGGCCAGCAGCGTCTTTTCCAGCCAGTCGTTGTCGTCGGTGGGCAGGTCGAAGTTGTTGAAGGCCACCACGTAGACCTCGCCCTCGCCCTCACGCCGCACGTGGGTGCGACGGAAGCCCGGCGAAGTGCCGAAGTAGTAGGAACCCAACAACTTGTCGCCTTGATAGAACGAGAGCTTGCGCTGGTAGTTGCTCTCTTCCACCTCGAAGCGCTGCCGTCCGCTCTGCGAGGCCACCACGGGCCAGCGCGTGTTGAGACCGCTCAGATTGTTGAAGAGCGTGTCGATCTTGGACGAGTTGGCTTCGAGCGTTTCGAGATCGGGCAACTGCCAACCGTCGCCCACTTTGGTGATGACGACTTCGTTGGTGCGATCGTCCATCACGATGCGATCGACTTCGTTGCGATCGAAGCCGAGCAGAGGCACCGGCTCTGCGCCCGCGCTGCTGCGGAGCTCGGTCACGAAGAGTCCGGCACTCAGTACCAGCTGCGCCGCCAGGACGCCGCCAAGGATCAGTTTGCTGTTCTTCTTCATAGGGCTCCTCACTCCATTACCAGACGGGAATAGGCCTCTTCACGACGGGCCTTGGCGCGGCGCTGCACGTAGGCGATCAGACCCACGGCGAGGGCGGCCAGCACGTAGTTGGCGTATTCCCACACTTCCTGCGCTTCGCGTGCCATCGGCGGCAGCGTGCGGTTGAAGTGACCGCGCGAACGGATGCTCATCAGCGCCGTGTCTTCCAGCGACCAGTCGATGGCGTTGGCAATGAGCTGCACCGAGTTGAGGTACTCGTTGGCGGTGGCCGTGCTGAGGAGCTGCAGGATCTGGTCGTTCAGCGAATCGTTGGAGCTGAGCACGATCAGACGCGCGGATTCGGGCGATTTCTCGATCACGCCGGAAATCACGGTGTCCTGCGTCGAGGAGCTGCTGGTGCTTTCTCCGCCCTCCTCACCTTCTTCTTCCGCGGTGGCTTCGTCTTCCTCCGGTGCTTCACCCAGAAGCGGCGACTGCTTGCCGGCGAAGAACGAAGTGAAGGTACCGGCGCTCACGACGCCCACGGTCTGGCGACCAGCGGCATCGCCACGGATGTAGTCCGGGTTGCCGGCGTTGTCGATGCGCGGCGACACGTCGGTGGATTCCGACAACCAGGCTTCGGGCGAGGACTGCAGCAACGTCGTCACTTCGCGACCGCCCTGATCTTCGGCCAGCGTGAGCGGCGAGGCCCAGGCCAAGGTCAGCTGCGGCAGTTCGGAAGCGATCAGGTTGTCGCGGCTCAGCCCTTCTCCACGCAGATCGAGGAAGTAGGGGTAGTCGAGCATGCGCCATTCACGCAGCGAGAAACCGCCGACGTTGCGCGTCACCGGAATCGGCAGTGCGCTGTTCTGCGGATCCATCACCAGCGCTTCGCCGATGGTGATGCCGTGATGTTCGAGCCAATCCTCCAAGCCCGTCTTGATCTTGCGCATGCTGAGCGTGTTGCCGGAGAGGTTGGCCTTGTAGGGCGAGGTCATCGCGATCACGGTGCCGCCCTGCATCAGGAACTGGTCCACCGCGAACACGGCTTTTTCGTCGAGCTCTTCCGGTGCGACGAGCAACAGCAGATCGGCGTTACCGGACACACGCCCATCGCTCAGATCCTCCGACACCACGTTCAACTCGCGGCTGAGGAAGGTACGCAGCTGTTCGTAGCTGGCGCCGAAGCCCATCGACATCGGAGCCATCGGGTGGCCGGCACTGGGCGCGACCATGGCGATCGTCTTGGTGAAGCCCTGCGAGAAGCGTTGGATTGCCGCCTTGAGGTTGCGCTCGAAGCTGCCTTCGCTCATGTCGTCGAGCGGAATGCGTGCGAGTTGTTCACCATTGCCGAGCGTCAGATAGAAGTAGAAGCGATCGCCGCTGAAGAGGCTCGTCGTGAGCGGCTGGAAGCCGTACTCGTTGGCGATGCGCTGCGCCACGCTGGTGTCGGCATCGGGATCGATGAACTCGACGTTCAGGCGGCCGTCGGCCTGTTCCTGATAACGCTTGAGCACCGTATCGATCTTGCCGCGGAACTCGCGCAGTTGTTCGGGCAGGAGTTCGTCTTCCGACACGTAGGCCGTGAAGGTCAGCGTGTCCTGCACCGTGTCGAACAGGTTGCCACCGCTCTGATAGCTGCCCAGCACCTTGCGGATGGCGCGGGTCAGATCGTGCTCGGGGTTGCGCAGTTGCACTTCGATCTCGGTGCCGGCGCTGCCGCTGCGCACTTCGATCAGGTCGGAAAAGCCCAGCACCTGATATTGGTCGCCGTATTTCACCAGCACGTTGAAGTAGGAGCTGACGATCGACGACTGATAGCGGTCGGCCACCTGGAAGGGCACGGGCTCGATGCCGAACTGCTGGTTGGCTTCGTCTTCGAGTTCGGGGTTGGTCACCGGATCGACGAATTCCACCTGCACGCGGCCCTTACCGGCGATGGCGTATTCCTGCATCAGGTCACGCAGCTGCGGTACCAGTGGTGAGAGCAGCGGGTGAGTTTTCGCACTGAAGTAACCACGCAGCAGCAGCGGCTCCTGCAGTTGCTCCAGATAGGATTCGGTGGCTTCGGAAATCGTGTACTGATTGCCGGCCGTGGTGTCGACGCGCAGCACGGTCAGCTGACCGAGCCAGAGGTTGGCGCCGACGGCGTTGGCGATCAGCAGCAAGGTGAGCTGCTGCCAATGACGATGGTGGCTCGTATCGCCTTGGCGCGCCCAGCGCTCGCGTTCGAGGCTGTAGGTGTTCAGCACCAGGAACACGGCGATGAGGCTCAGGTAGTAGTAGAGATCGCGGAAGTCCACCATGCCGCGCGTGATGGATTCGAAGCGTGAGCCGGTGCCGAGCAGGCGCAGGAGCTCCCCACCACGGTTGCCGAAGAAGTCGGTCACGAGCGGGGTGCCGATCAGATAGAACACACCGCACACGGCCACCGCGCTGATCAGGCTCACGATCTGGTTGTCGGAGCGCGCCGATACGAAGAGACCGATGCTCAGGTAGCAAGCACCGAGCAGGAAGGTGGCGAGATAGCCGGCCCACACCGGACCCCAGTCGAGATCACCGAGCAGCGCCACGGTGAAGGGCAGGGGCAGGGTGATTAGGAGCGCGCAGACCAACAAACCCAGGCAGCCGAGGAACTTGCCGGCGACGAACCACCACAGCGGTGCCGGTTGCGTCAGCACGTGTTCCAGCGTGCCGCTCTTACGCTCCTCGCTCCACAGACGCATCGTCAGCGTCGAGCACAGGAACACGAGCAGGAAGGGCATCCATTCGAACATCGGGCGCACGTCGGCGACGTTGCGCGCGAAGAAGGCCTCGCCCCAGAAGAACACGAACAGGGTCACGGCGGCAAAGCTGCCGAGGAAGAGATAGGCCGTGGGCGAGGCGAAGAAGAGCGAGATTTCCTTGGCCGCGATGCGCAGGATGCGGCCCTTGGCGTCGTAGTTGGTCTTGGTATCAGGCTGCATCGCGTACCTCCTGGACCGCGTCGAACTTGCCTGCGGTCACATCGCGGAACAGGGTTTCGAGGTTGCGTACCACGGGGCGCAGTTCACCCACGCGGCCACCGGCCTGCACGATGGCGGCGGCGATGTCGGCGGCGAGCACGCGCGAATCCTTTTCGCTGCGCAGCGTCAGTTGATATTGCTGCCAGCCTTCGAGTGCGCCCTGCGGTTCGAGACCCGCCTCCTGCGACAGAGCGCCGAGTGCCGAGCGCAGTTTGTCTTCGCTGAGATCGGTGGCGAGCCAGAGCGCGCGGGTCTGCTGCAGCTCGGCCAGACGCGCATCCACCACCAGGCGGCCGGTCTTAATGATCAGCACGCGGTCACACAGAGCCTCCACCTCTTGCATGATGTGAGTCGACAGAATCACGGTGGCCTGTTTGGCGACCTCGCGGATCAGTTGGCGCATGTGGTCGGTCTGCGTCGGGTCGAGACCGTTGGTGGGTTCGTCGAGGATGAGTAGGCGCGGCTTGCCGAGCAGAGCCTGTGCCACGCCGACGCGTTGCTTGTAACCGCGCGACAGATGCGCGATCGGCGACAGAAACTTGGGAGTGAGTTCGGTGGCGGTGGTGACACGACGGATCTCCGCCGCCTTCAGTTCACCTTCGAGTCCCTTGAGACTCGCCGCATAGTCGAGATAGTCCGCCACCGACATTTCCGGATACACGGGCAGGTTTTCCGGCAGATAACCGAGCAGGCGCTGCACGGCCTTGGGCTGGGTGGCGAGATCGATGCCATCGACTTCCACCTTGCCCGCATCGGGCTCGAGGTAGCCGCTGATCATCTTCATGATCGTGGTCTTGCCGGCGCCGTTGTGACCCAATAGGCCCACGATCTCCCCGGCGCCGATGTTGAAGCTGACATCGTCCACGGCCTTGAAGTCGCCGTAGGAACGACTCAGCCCGCTTACGCTGAGCATGAGTAATCCTCCACAGTCTGACGTTGGTAGGCAGGAGCGTTGAGAAGGTTTGGAGCTCCCTGCCGCTGGGCTAAGGCAGCGGTGGGACGACTGGCGGGGACCGGGCCAGGATCACGACCTCCTGGGCAGGCTGCAGACTCATGGCTCTCGCTATAGGTTCTTATTGCTTTTCAGCGCAAGTCATAGATGCGTCGATATAGGGCTGGCACCACCCTTTTCAAGACCGAGGAAATTCCCGGTAACAGCGCCTCGTGGCGTACAATGCCCGGCAAATCTTGTTGTGAGTTCCCATGTCTTCTTTGCTTCGTATTGCCACTCGTGAAAGTCCTCTGGCGCTCTGGCAGGCCAACTATGTGAAGTCCGCTCTTGAGCGCGCCCACCCCGATCTGGAAGTACTCCTCGTGCCGATGACGACGCGCGGCGATCAGATCCTCAACTCGCCACTCTCGAAAATCGGCGGCAAGGGCCTCTTCATCAAGGAACTCGAAGTGGCGCTCCTGGAAGATCGCGCCGACATCGCCGTGCACTCGATGAAGGACGTGCCGATGGAGTTTCCCGAAGGTCTCGGGCTCGTGACCATCTGCGAGCGTGAAGACTTTCGCGATGCCTTCGTTTCCAACCGCTACGACTCGTTGGATGACTTGCCGCAGGGCGCGGTGATCGGCAGCTCCAGTCTGCGGCGCCAGTGTCAGCTGCGCGCGCATCGGCCGGATCTGGTGATCAAGGACCTGCGCGGCAACGTGGGGACGCGTCTGAGTAAGCTCGACGCCGGTGACTACGACGCCATCATCCTCGCCAGCGCCGGTTTGATCCGGCTCGGCCTGCCCGAGCGCATCAAGCAGTTCCTCGATCCCGAGTTGAGTCTGCCTGCCGGTGGGCAGGGCGCGGTCGGCATCGAATGCCGTCTCGACGACGCAGCCACCCGCGCACTCCTCGCCCCGCTGCATCACGCGCCCACCGCCACCTGTGTGCGCGCCGAACGGGCCATGAATGCGCGTCTGCAGGGCGGTTGTCAGGTACCGATCGCGGCCTTGGCCCGCCTCGACGGCGAGCAGCTTCATCTGAGTGGCCTGGTAGGCACGGTCGATGGTTCGCGCATCCTGCGCAGCCGCATCAGTGGTGCCGCGCACATGGCGGAAGAGCTCGGCGAAACCCTTGCCGAAGATCTCCTGCGTCAGGGCGCCTCTGCCATCCTCGAGGCCTTATAGATGAAGGGTGCGCCCCAGGCGCTGGCCGGACGCACCGTATGGCTGACGCGTCCGGCGCAACAGGCGGGTCCCTTGCAGGCGGCATTGCAAGCACGCGGTGCGCGGGTGTTCTGTCTGCCCCTGCTCGAAATCGCCGCCGTGCCGCCCAAACGCGAGCAGTTGCAGCACCTCAAGGATCTCGATCGCTACGATCTCGTCGTCTACGTCAGCAGCAACGCCGCCCGCATCGGGCTGGACCGCATCTTCGAGTGGTGGCCGCAGTATCCGGTCGGCATCCTCAACCTGGCTGTGGGCTCCGGCACCGCGGCGGTGCTCGAGGCCGAGGGTCTGCAAGTGCGCTATCCCAGCGAACGCATGGACAGTGAAGGCCTGCTGGCACTGCCCGAACTTGCCGACATCGGCGGCAAACGCGCCTTGATCGTGCGCGGAGTGGGTGGGCGCGAGGTATTGGCACAGGGTTTGCGCGAGCGCGGCTGCACGGTCGACTACGTCGAACTCTACGAACGCCGCCAGCCGGCCTACGGTGTCGACTATCTCGCCCACTGTCTCGCAAGCCAGCCGCCCGATGCCGTGGTGGTGACGAGCGCCGAAGCGCTGAGCAATCTCAAGGAACTTTTCTTCCCCGTGGGAGACGAATGGCGAGAGCTTCCGCTGTTCCTCCCCTCCGAACGCGTGCAGGAACACGCTCAGCAGTTGGGTTTCGGTCGCTGCCGGCGCCTCGAGAGCGCCAGCGATGCCGCTATAATCACCGGCCTCTGCGCCGTCTTTGCCCAGGAAGGGACAGATGTCTGATCCGCAAACGCCAGATTCCCCCGTGCCGGAGGGCGCGCCCGTCGAAACGACTGCGCCCGAGCCGGCGCCAGTCGAGGCAGTAATGAAGTCGCCCGTCTCCGAAGAACCACGTCCGCAAACCAAGCCCACGCCTCCACCCAAAGCCTCGTCCGGTACTGGCCTGGCCCTGCTCGCACTGCTTGTTGCCTGCGGCGCCGGGGCCGGTGTGGGCTATTACGTCATGCAGAACCAGGCGCAGCAGGCGCGGCTCGAGGCCATTGCCGCCGATTACGCGACGCTGCAAGGACTGCGGGAAGAGAACGCCGCCGAATTCGAGCGCCTGCGCCAATCCCGCGATCAACTGGAACAGGACCTGCGCGCGCAGCTGCAACAATTGCAGAGTGCCCAGAGCACCCAGAACGCTCAGGCCGAAGCGCTGAACCGGGAGCTTGCCGCGCTGCGGGCCCGCCTCAACGAAGGTGGTGAATCCGCCGGCAATACGCTGCGCAGCATGGAGGCGAGTGCTCTCTTGAGCCTTGCGCAGGAACGGCTGCTGCTCGCCGCCGATGTGCGCAGCGCCATCAGTTTGATGCAGGGTGCCGATGCCGTGCTGCGGCAAAGCGATGACGCTGCCATGTTCACGGTGCGTGAAGCACTGGCGCAGGACCTCGCCGAGTTGCAGATGGTGGAGGAAGTGGACGTCGCCGGACTCTACGCCCGCCTCGGCGCGGCGAGTGCCCGCGTTGCGGAACTCACCGTTCAGCCCGGCGGCGAGCTGCCGGATTTCCGTGTGGAACCTGCCAGCGATCCAGCCGCGCCGCGCAGCTGGTGGGAAGAAACGCTGGACTATCTGAATCGCTATTTCGTCATCACCCGCGACACCGTCGACGCCGTGCCCATCATCGCGCAGGACCAGACCTGGCTCATCGAAGAACGCCTGCGTCTGCAACTCGAAGCCGCGCGCGTGGCGCTACTGCAAGGTCGGCGCGACGTGTACCAGCGTGCGTTGGACGATGCCATCGGTGGCATCGACCGCTTGATGCAGGGTGAAGGCAAGGCCGCGCTGCTGACGGAATTGCGTGAGTTGCGCGCGAGTCCGATCCAGACCGCAGTGCCGCCCGCCTCCCGCGCACTCGATGCACTGCGTCGCCTGCAACCGGCCGAGCGCACGATCCCATGAAGCGTCTGTATCTCTTCGTCCTGCTGGCTCTGGCCTTCGGTGCCGCCTTCGCCTTGTTGCTGGGCAGCGATCCCGGCTACGTGCAGGTGAGCGTGCGCGGCTGGACCTTCCAGTCCACGCTCGGCGCCGTTGTGCTCGCGCTCGTCGTGCTCTTCGCGCTGCTCTACACCTTGTTGTGGCTCCTGCGCACCTTCAATCCGATCAAGCTGCTCAGGCCCGAAGCCTGGCGTAACCTGATGGCGCGCCGCACCGCGGAAGATGCGACGACGGAAGGCTTGGAACTGTTGCTGCTCGGTCGTTGGCAGGATGCCTATCGTCTGCTGGTGGAATATGCCGAGAAGGTCGAGAACCCGGTGGTGAACTACCTCGGTGGTGCCATCGCGGCACACGAGCGTGGCGACAAACTGGGCCGCAACTTCTGTCTCGATCGGGCCGAGAAACGCGCACGCGGTGACGACTATGGCATTCGTGCTCTGCGCGCCTGGTTCGACACGCGCGATGGCGAAACCGAAAAGGGCCTCGCGCTTTTCCTGGCACTGAAACGTCTCGTACCCGACAGTCCCTTCATTCTGCGCAACATCAAGGACTGTTATCTCAAGCTCACCGATTGGGAAGGTCTGCACGAACTTCTGCCGGCGCTCGAGAAACAACGCGTGGTCGAGGCCGAGGAATTGCAGGAACTGAAACTACGGGTGGCGCAGCATCGTTTGCTTCAGTCCACCAATGAAAGCAGCGATGCGTTACGCCTCGCATGGCAGGAAGTACCGAAGCCGCTCAAGTCCGAACATCGCCTCGTCGCGCTCTACATCAAATGTCTGTTGCAGCTCGGTGAAGAAACGGAAGCGGCGGCATTGCTCAATCGCCAGCTCAAGCAGCAGTGGGACGATGAACTGGTATTGCTCTTGGGGCGCATGCAGGGTGGCAATGCTTCGCAGTTGCTGCTCTTCCTCGAACAACAACTGCAGGATCGTCCCAACAACGCCGTGCTCCTGCTCACGCTGGGCCGCGTCAGTCTGCGCAATCAGTTGTGGGGCAAGGCGCGCGAATATTTCGAGATGGCGCTGCGCATGTCGCCTTCGGGTGCGATGACCGCAGAAATCAGTGCCGAACTCGGCCGCCTTCTGGATCGTCTGGGTGACGACACGGGCAGCCTCGAACATTATCAACACGCCATGCAGCTTCTGCCGCGGCCGTTGCCGGAGCTGCCGCTGCCGGTGAAACAACGCTAAGTAGTACAGGAGATGGAAATGCTCAAAGGAAGCTGTCTGTGTGGAAAGGTCACCTATGAGATCGAAGGAGAGCTGGGACCAGGCTTCTTCTGCCACTGCCAGCGCTGCCGCAAGGCCAATGGTTCCGTATTCGCCGCCAACGCCCGCATCGACAAGTCGCAGTTCAAACTGTTGAGCGGTGCGGACGTGCTGAAGGGCTATCTCGCACCGACCGGCCTCGTGCGCAAGTTCTGCGGCGAGTGCGGTTCGCCGATCGTCAGCGAGCGCAATGAACCACCGATGTTGGCGGTCCGACTCGGCACGCTCGACACGCCGCTGTCCGAAGTTCCGGTGAAGGGCCACATCTTCGTGAACTCGAAGTCCGAATGGCTTGAGATTCACGACGATCTGCCGCAGTTTCCAGAGCGCCCCGTCATGAAATGACGCAGAGGAGAAGGGATGCAACTTTTCAATCAGATCATCTTCGGATGGCCAGCCATTGGCTTGTTCCTCGCGCTTGCGGCGATCGCCGTCTGGCGCCGTAAGACGGCGCTGATGGTGGCAGCGTTCATCGTCGCGCTGCCGGGTGCCTGGTATCTGTGGGGTACGAGCGGTTGGACCAAGTGGATGGCCTTCTATCTGCTCATCAGCCTCGGCGCCTCCGCCTATTTCCTGTACAAACGAAACGACCTGATTCCGAAGCTGCTGCTGTTGCCGCTCGTCGTGTTCTACGCCTGGCTGCGCTACGCCGCCTTGATGGATCTTTGAAGAGGACAAGCGCGTGATGCACGAGGAGATACTCGACTTCTGGTTCAAGCAGACGAAACCGGAACAGTGGTGGAAGGTGGATCCAGCCTTCGACGACCTCGTGCGCGAACGTTTCCTTCCTACGCTCGAACGCGCGGCGCGCGGTGAGCTCTTTGCCTGGCGCAAGACGCCGCGCGGAAGACTCGCCGAGGTGATCGTGCTCGATCAGTTCTCGCGCAACATCCACCGCGGCACACCTGCGGCTTTCGCGCAGGACGCGATCGCACTCGTCCTCGCACAGGAAGCGGTGGAGCGTGGCGTGTTGTCGCTGCTCACCGAGATCGAACGCGCCTTTCTGCTGTTGCCCTACATGCACAGCGAATCCGCGCTCATCCATGTCGAAGCCGAACGGCTCTACAAGGAATGGGCACCCCCCGAGAACTACGATTTCGAAGTACGCCACAAGGTCATCATCGATCGCTTCGGTCGCTATCCGCATCGCAATGCGATCCTCGGTCGCACCTCCACCGCAGAGGAAAGCGAGTTTCTCAAGCAGCCCGGCTCCAGCTTCTGAGTGCGTAGCGAGGACGACGAGATGAGCTCCGCTCGCATCCGGGTCCTCGACGCCACGCAAGTCGACACCATGCAGGCGATGGTGCGGCTCTTCGCCGAAGTCTTCGGCGATGCCGAAAGCCATGCTCGCCACGCTCCCAGCAGCACCTATCTGGAACAGCTGCTTGCATCCGATACCTTCATCGCCATCGCCGCGCTCGAAGACGAAGGCGTGGTCGCAGGTCTTGCCGCCTACGAGCTACGCAAGTTCGAGCAGGAGCGCAGCGAGATCTACATCTACGACCTCGCGGTGGCGGAGTCGCATCGCCGCCAGGGGCTCGCCACTGCGCTCATCGAAACACTACAGGACATCGCCGCCGCACGCGGTGCGTGGGTGATCTTCGTGCAGGCCGACCATGGTGACGATCCTGCGGTGGCGCTCTACACCAAGTTGGGCACGCGCGAAGATGTCATGCACTTCGACATTCCTGTGCCGCGTCCACGTTGAAGCGGCCGATCATCGTTCAGATCAAAGAGGGGAAGAAAACATGAAAAAGATGAGCTTGATTGCCAGCATGGCGGTCTTGGTGAGCGTTGCCGAGGCGCAGGTGACGACGCAGCTCGAGAGCATCGCCTTCGACGGCGCCAAGCAGATCGTCGAAACCTGCGAGGCGATGGCCAAGGAACGCAATTGGCCGATCGCGATCTGGGTCTTGGACGTGCGCGGTCAACCTCAGTACTTCGCTGCCACCAATGGGGTCGGGCAGATCGGCATCGAAACGGCGCAGTGGAAGGCGCGCACGGCGTTGCTCACCGGTGCGCCGAGTGAGGCACGCGCCACGAGCATGGAGAATGCGATCGGTCAGCTTTCCACGGAAAAACTCGGACTCTTTCCGATCGCGGGCGGGCTGCCGCTCATCAAGGACGGCAAGGTGATTGGTGCAGTCGGCGCCGGTGGCGGCCGTCCGGAGAATGGTGTGTCGGTCGATCAGCTCTGCGCGCAGGCAGGCATCGACGCAGTCTTTGGTAATCGATAGCGATAGAAGAAGTAAGGAGTAAAGGATGGATGCCGCTTTCTGGCACGGCAAATGGGAGCGAGGTGAAATCGGGTTTCACGAAAGCACGGTGAATCCACTGCTGAAAAACCACTTCCACGTACTGCAATTACAGCCTGCAAGTCGCATCTTCGTTCCACTGTGCGGCAAGACGCTCGACATCGGCTGGCTGCTGGAACTTGGTCATCACGTGGTCGGCGTGGAATTGAGTCAGCTTGCGATCGATGCGCTCTTCGATCAGCTCGATCGCAATCCCGTCGTCATGGAGCATGGCGGCTTGCTGCACTACAGCGCGAGCGGCATCGACATCTTCGTCGGCGATGTCTTCGCCCTCACCACGGACCGCCTTGGCACCATCGATGCCATCTACGATCGCGCTGCGCTCGTTGCGCTGCCGAGTGACCTGCGCATCCGCTACGCACAACACCTCAAGCACCTGAGCAAGCTCGCGCCGCAGTTGCTGATCACTTACGAATACGATCAGAGCGTGCGTCCCGGTCCCCCTTTCTCGGTCGATACCGAAGAGGTCGCACGCCTGTACGGGAATGACTATGAGTTGGAACTGCTGCAGCGCGACGACATTCCGGCGTCACCGAAAGGTCGACCCGCCGCAGCGGAATTGGTGTGGCATCTCAAGCCGCGCCATGAAACGCCTTAAAGCCCGAGATCCTTCCAGAGTTCATCGACGCGCGCCTTCACTTCCGCACTCATCGTGATGGGGCGGCCCCATTCACGCGTGGTCTCGCCCGCAAACTTGGTGGTGGCATCGAAACCCATCTTCGAGCCGAGTCCGGAAACGGGTGAGGCGAAGTCGAGATAGTCGATCGGGGTGTTCTCGATGCTGACGGTGTCGCGCACCGGATCCATGCGCGTGGTCATGGCCCAGATCACGTCGCGCCAGTCACGGGTGTTGATGTCGTCGTCCACCACGATCACGAACTTGGTGTACATGAACTGTCTGAGGAACGACCACACGCCCATCATCACGCGCTTGGCGTGACCCGGATATTGCTTCTTGATGCTGACGATCGCGACGCGATACGAACAACCTTCCGGCGGCAGATAGAAATCCACGATCTCCGGAAACTGCTTCTGGATGATCGGCACGAACACTTCGTTGAGTGCCACGCCAAGTACTGCCGGTTCATCAGGCGGACGTCCGGTGTAGGTGCTGTGATAGATCGGATTCCTGCGATGCGTGATGGTCGTCACCGTGAACACCGGGAATTTCTCGACTTCGTTGTAGTAACCGGTGTGATCCCCGAAAGGACCTTCGTCCGCCATGTCGCCGGGATGGATCACACCTTCGAGCACGATCTCCGCGGTGGCGGGCACCTGCAGGTTGTTGGTCAGACATGCAGCGACTTCGGTCTTGCTGCCGCGCAATAGTCCCGCGAAGCCGTATTCACTCAGCGTGTCGGGAATCGGAGTAACGGTGGCGAGTGTCGTCGCAGGATCGGCACCGAGTGCCACGGATACGGGGAACGGTTGTCCCGGATGCGCTTGCTGAAACTCACGGAAGTCGAGCGCCCCGCCGCGATGCGAGAGCCAACGCATGATCAGCCGGTTCTTGCCGATCTTCTGCATGCGATAGATGCCGAGATTCTGGCGTTCCTTGTGCGGGCCACGCGTGATGACGAGCGGCCAGGTCATCAAGGGACCGGCATCATCGGGCCAACAGGTTTGGATCGGCAGCATGTCGAGATCGACGTCGTCGCCCTTGATCACCACTTCCTGGCAAGGCGGATTCTTCATTTCCTTCGGCGCGAGATTGAGCGCCTGCTTGAAGATCGGCGCCTTTTCCCACAGATCCTTCCAGCCTTTCGGTGGCTCCGGTTCCTTCAAGAAAGCGAGCAGTCGCCCGACGTCGCGCAGTGCGCTCACATCTTCCTGTCCCATCGCCAGCGCCACACGTTTCGGCGTGCCGAAGAGGTTGCCGAGCACGGGCATCGCATGGCCCTTGGGATTTTCGAAGAGAAGCGCGGGGCCACCCTTTCTGAGAGTGCGGTCGCAGATTTCGGTGAATTCGAGATAGGGATCGACTTCGACGCTGATGCGCTTCAATTCGCCCTGTTTTTCCAGGTGGGCGAGGAATTCACGCAGATCGGCAAACATGGAGGCTCCTCGAGTGGAAGTCACCCAGGTTCATAAAGTGCGAGTGACCCATTTGTTGTGCTGCTGTGAGCGAGTCGTGTTGCGCATCATGGAACGATGCTGCAGTCAGCGTTGGCTGGTTCTTTGCAGTTGGCGTAGTCCCTGCCACTACGCAGGGCACGCCACGAGTACATCCCTGTAGGCTCGGGCCATCCATGACCCTCGACGTCCCTGCGTAGTGGCAGGGACCACGCCAAACTGCGACATCGGCTGTCCCCCACAGAGACGCCGAGCCAAAGAATCGGCATCCGCTGCAGCTTCGAACTGGCAGGGGAAGGAAGACTTACTTCCGCTTCATCGACTGGAAGAATTCTTCGTTGGTCTTCGTATCTTTCAGCTTGTCCAGGATGAACTCGGTCGCCGGCAGATCTTCCATCGTGGCGAGCAGCTTGCGCAGGATCCACATGCGCTGCAGCTCCTCTTCGGAAGTCAGCAGATCTTCGCGACGCGTACCGGAACGACGCACGTTGATGGCGGGGAACACACGCTTCTCGGCCATCTTGCGGTCGAGATGCAATTCCATGTTGCCGGTACCTTTGAATTCTTCGTAGATCACCTCGTCCATCTTCGAACCGGTATCGGTCAAACAGGTGGCGATGATGGTCAGGCTGCCGCCTTCCTCGATGTTACGGGCGGCACCGAAGAAACGCTTCGGACGCTCGAGGGCGTGGGCATCCACACCACCGGTCAACACTTTGCCGGAAGACGGAATCACGGTGTTGTAGGCGCGCGCGAGACGCGTGATGGAGTCGAGCAGGATCACCACGTCTTCCTTGTGCTCGACCAAACGCTTGGCTTTCTCGATCACCATCTCGGCCACCTGCACGTGACGTGCCGGCGGTTCGTCGAAGGTCGAGGCCACGACTTCGCCGCGCACGGAACGCTGCATCTCGGTCACCTCTTCCGGACGCTCGTCGATCAATAGAACGATCAAGCGGCACTCCGGATTGTTGCGGGTGATCGACTGCGCGATGTTCTGCAGGATCAGCGTCTTACCGGCTTTCGGCGGCGACACGATCAGACCGCGCTGGCCTTTGCCGATCGGAGCGATCAGGTCGATCACGCGGGAGCTGAGGTCCTCGGTGGAACCGTTACCGGCTTCGAGGATGATGCGTTTGTCGGGGAAGAGCGGAGTGAGGTTTTCGAACAGTACTTTGGTACGGGCGTTCTCGGGCTTGTCGAAGTTGATCTCGTCGACCTTGAGCAAGGCGAAGTAACGCTCCCCATCCTTCGGCGGACGGATCTTGCCGGAAATCGTGTCGCCAGTGCGCAGGTTGAAGCGGCGGATCTGGCTGGGGCTCACATAGATGTCGTCCGGACCTGCCAGGTAGGACGCATCTGCCGAACGCAGGAACCCGAAGCCGTCCTGCAGAATCTCCAATACACCATCGCTGTAGATGTCTTCGCCGTTTTTGGCGTGCCGTTTCAGGAGCTGGAAGATGATGTCCTGTTTGCGGGTACGGCTGACGTTCTCGATGCCCATTTCCTCGGCGGTCTGAAGGAGCTCGGAAATGGGTTTGGTTTTCAGTTCGGATAAATTCATAGGCGTGAAGGGAAGGAGGAGATTCCTGTGGGGAAGGCTGGGTTTAAGAAAAAGGATTGAAGTTACTGATCAAAAAAAATCGGGTAAGGAAAACGGGTAAAAACGCCGGGACTAGCTGTTTTTGTTCGCAAGTGCAGTTGCTAGAACTGCCCGTCAGGACGACGGATGTTGCGGGCTCTGCTTCAGGAAAAGGTGTCGAATTGACCAAGCAGGCCGCCAATCTAGCACCGCACCCCATGGGTGTCCAGTAGTCTGATCAGGGAAAAATGCGAGCGAACTCTTTGGTTTGCCTCAACGCAAACCCTCGTCTCAAAACGCTTCGTGACCGGCTCTTGGCCGTGCGCTCAGCGTGATCGTCGCCCAAGCTTCGCCGCTACCGAAGTACTACTGAGGACACTTCGGTCGATCCACCCTCGTGGGGTGTGGCTGGTTGCGACGCTGTGCGATGCCTCCGCGGCGGACGCAACGGAGGCAAACGCAGGAATGGGTATCTTAGATGGTGCTGTCGATGAAGGCCGCGAGCTGCGACTTGGACAGCGCGCCAACTTTCTTGGCGGCCACTTCACCGTTCTTGAAGATGATCAGCGTCGGAATGCCCTTGATGTTGTACTTGGGCGCGGTGGCCGGGTTGGCGTCCACGTCCAGTTTGACGATCTTGAGCTTGCCCGCGTATTCCTCGGCCAGTTCTTCGAGGATCGGCGCAATCATTTTGCAGGGACCGCACCACTGGGCCCAAAAATCCACGAGTACCGGGCCCTGGGCCTTCAGTACGTCGTCTTCAAAACTGGCGTCGGTGACGTGGGACAGGTGTTCGCTCATAGTGACTTCCTTAAATTCCCCCCGATGGGGTGTGAGTTGACCGGGATCGTCCGGTTTCCCCCGATATTGGGGATTTCGGCCCGGATTCAAGGAGGGCGATTGTACACCCCCAGCCCTCAGGCGTGATTCAGCTTTTCGGCGATGGTCAGCGCGAAATAGGTCAGGATGCCGTCCGCCCCGGCACGCTTGATGCCCAGCAGGGTTTCCGGGATCACCTTGGCCGGATCCAGCCAGCCCTTCTCGAAGGCCGCCATCAGCATCGCGTACTCGCCGCTCACCTGATAGACGAAGGTCGGCACGCCGAACTCGTCCTTCACCGCCTTGACGATGTCGAGGTAGGGCATGCCCGGCTTGACCATCACCATGTCTGCGCCTTCCTCGAGGTCCATCGCCACTTCGTGCAGGGCCTCGCGGGCATTGCCCGGGTCCATCTGGTAGTTCTCCTTCGTGCTGCGGCCGAGGTTGCCGGCCGAGCCCACGGCATCACGGAAAGGACCGTAGTAAGCGGACGCATACTTCGCCGAATAGGCCAGGATGCGCGTGTGGATGTGACCTTCGCCTTCGAGCGCCTGACGGATCGCACCGATGCGGCCGTCCATCATGTCCGAAGGTGCCACTACGTCGGCACCGGCTGCGGCGTGGGACAGAGCCTGTTTGACCAGGGTCTCCACGGTTTCATCGTTCAGGACGTAACCGGTGTCGTCGATGATGCCGTCCTGACCGTGCGTGGTGTAGGGATCGAGCGCGACGTCGGTGATCACACCCAGCTCGGGGCAGGCATCTTTGAGCGCCTTCACTGCGCGCTGCGCCAGGCCATCGGGATTGAAGGCCTCGCGGCCATCGAGACTTTTCGTGGCGGGATCGGTAACCGGGAACAGCGCCAGAGCGGGTATGCCGAGCGCGTGCGCGCGTTTGGCCTCGATCACCAGCTGATCGATGCTCACGCGTTCGATGCCGGGCATCGAGCCCACCGGCTCACGCTGACCTTTGCCCTCGATCACGAACACCGGATAGATGAGATCGGAAGGCGTCAGCACCGTCTCGCGCATCAGGTTGCGGCTGAAGGCATCGCGGCGCATGCGGCGCATGCGCGTGGCGGGATAACGGCGATTGGTATGGGAAAAGGCCACGACGAACTCCGAACTACTGATCAGGTACGGTTGCGCAGGAACTGGAACACGCTGACGCCCGCCAGCATGAAGAAGCCGACCAAGGCCCACTGCGGGATGCCGAGGCCGAGCACGGGGTCGGTCCACAGCACTTCGGCGCAGTTGCCGTCGCCGGAGAACAGCACTTTGAGGATGTCGGCCATCGGGAAGTCGGTTTCCAGCATGTAGCCAATGCTGGGCAGACACTGCGGAATCTGGTCCTTCGGCAGATGCTGCAGATAGATCTGACGAATGGCGAAGCCGGCACCGGCGAGAGCGGTGAAGGTGGTGATGCCCGCGTAGGTGCGCAGCCCCTTCGCGCCCGGATTGTGGATGGCGCCGATCAGCGCCACCAGGCCCGTCAGGATGAAGAACACGCGCTGCATGATGCAGAGCGGGCAGGGCTCGAGGAACATCACGTGTTCCATGTAGAGCGCGATGCCGATCATCGCGGCACAGAACAGGAAGATGAGGCCGTTTACGTGGCGGGAGGTGAGCTTGTTCAACATGGGTTCGCGTTCCCTCAGGTGCGCCCGCTGGCGCGACGTGGATGGAATGGTAACAGAGGCGCCATGGCTCCTCAGCGATTGTTCATTTCCTGCAGATACGTATCGAAGTCGAGTGTATCGGCGGCTTCGATTTCCTTCTGCTCGATGATCGATTCCTCGGACATCGCGATGAAGTCATTCAGGGCCACCGTAGCCAACTTGAGCGAACGGAAATAATCGCTCGCCGCCAGGGATTGATTCATCGCAAAACGGAAGAAGGAAGTCTTCACTTCGCGCATGCGCTGCAGTACGCGCGCCGAGGGCGTCAGTTCCGGACGTTCGATCTTGGCGATCTGCGCCTTCGTGGCCTTGGTGTGTTCGTCGTGACCACAGATGAGATCGAGGAAGTCGGCGATCTGCGCCACTTCGCTGAGGATCTCGTTGGCCCATTCGCGCAGGCCGATCTCCTGGCCATTGCGTTTGAGTTTGAGCGCCGGGTCGCGCCCCTGTTTCACCACCGACTTCTGGTTGTAATCGAGCTCGGGATTCTGTTCGCAGCTGCCATCGGGGCTTTCGTGCAGCAGACAATAGATGAGGAAGCAGTTGAGGAAGCGGATCTGCTCTTCGTCGATGCCCACCGGCAGGAAGGGATTGAGGTCGAGACAGCGCACTTCCAGATATTCGACCCCGTATTTGCGCAGCGCTTCGACAGGACGCTCGCCACTGCGCGCGACGCGTTTCGGGCGAATGGTGCTGTAGAACTCGTTTTCGATCTGCAGCAGGTTCGCATTGAGCTGAGCCGGCGAACCATCGTCGGTACGGAATTCCTCGTAGGGTGGATAGGGGGTCTTGATCGCCTTGAGCAACCCTTCGGTGTATTCCTCGAGCGAGTTGTAGCTGATGTAGAGCGCGGCCTGCGCCTGGCTGGTGTAACCGAGATCGCCCATGCGCAGCGAGGTGGCGTAGGGGCGATAGAGACTGTACTGGTCGTACTCTTCCAACCCATGGTTGGGATTGTTGCGCACGAAGCTCTTGCAGAGCGCGGGCGAAGCGCCGAAGAGATAGAGCAGCAGCCAGGAATAACGGCGGAAGTTGCGGATCAATGCGAAATATTGCGCCGTCTTGAAGTCCTGCTGCGGCCGCGTGTCGCCAAGCAAGGCGGCATAGAGATCCCAGAAATCATCCGGCAACGAGAAGTTGTAATGGATGCCGGCAATCGTCTGCATGCTGCGGCCATAACGGAAGCCGAGGCCCTTGCGATAGAGCGTCTTCAGGCGACCGACGTTGGAGCTGCCATATTGAGCCAGCGGAATGTCCGAGTCGTTCGGCAATACGCAGGGCATGCTCGAGGTCCACAGCAACTCTTCCCGTGGCAACTGCATATAAGTGTAGGTATGCAGGTTGGTGAGATAAGTGATGCTGTCGCTCGGGTTCTGAAACACCGGCGTGATGAATTCCATCAACGCTTCGGAAAAATCCGTGGTGATGGCGGCATGCGTCAGCGCACTGCCCAGGTTGGACGGATGTGGGGTCTGCGCCAGATGACCTTCGGGATCGATGCGCAGACTTTCCTTTTCGATGCCGTGATTGATGTTGCGCAGACAGGCGATGGCGTCGCTTTGGCGCAACAGTTGGAGGTGACGCTGCAGTTGTTCTGACAAAGGAAAACTTCCCGTTACAGGGGCCGCGCGATCGACGAGGGGGTGGTCGATCGGGGGGCATGCGCCATCATTATTATGGTTATTACGGCCCCGGATTTATGTAAGTGGGCGGAATATAAGAAAATTTTCTCTTTCTTTCCGGCAAGGCGCCGCATTATGCCACAGGAGTCGCGAGGTAAGTAAAGGGGGATCAGGAGCCCGATTGAGAGTCGTACAACTTCTGTTTGAAGGCGTGGATGCGGCGGCGATCCTGCTTGGTGGGGCGTCCGGCCTGCAAATCCTGAGTCGCACGCAGCGCCTTGCGTTCGGCCGCTGCCTGCTCACGCGCGGCGATGCTCTGCGCCGTTTCTTCATATAAAAGTGCCGCCTGCGGTGCGCCGCCGCGCTGTTCGCTCAAACCGCGCACGATCACGGTTCTTTCATCCCAACCCTGACGGATGCGCAGCTCGGCTCCGATCGCGATCTCGCGACTGCTCTTGCAGCGTTCACCATTGCAATGGACCTTGCCGCCTTCGATCGCAGCCTTGGCGAGCGAGCGGGTCTTGAAGAAGCGGGCCGCCCATAGCCATTTGTCGAGGCGGACTTTGCTGGGAGGAACGTTCATGCGGACATCAGTTCGGCGAAATTGGTGAAGCCAAGGAACGATTCGGCGCGACGCGGCGGTTGCGAGCTGTCCGGTTGCAACACTTGCAGCACCGTGCGTGGCCCTTCGTGGAGGGCGCGTTGCAACACGTTGGGACTGTCGTCGATGAAGAGACAACGCCCATAGTCGAAATCACATGCGGCGCCCAGCTTGTCCCAGAATCCCGGGTTCTCCTTGGCGAGCCCGAAGGAATGCGAGCTGTAGTGCGCATCGAGATGCTGATGCAGTCCCGAGGTTTCGAGCTTCAACGCCATCGTGGACGGATGGGCATTGGTCACGAGGATGGCGCGCTTACCCTGTTCGCGCAGGAAATGCAGGAATGCTTCGCTGTCGGCGCGGAAGCGAATGAGATGCGCCACCTCGCGCTTGAGACCGAGAATGTCGAGATCGAGCGTTTCGCTCCAGTGATCGACGCAGTACCAGAGCAGATGCCCATAGAGCGAATCGGACAGTTCCTGCACGGCGGCGTGGGCTTCGGACAAGCTCATGCCGCGCAGTTCGCTGTAGCGCCGCGGCAGATAGTGCATCCAGAAATAGTTGTCGAAATGCAGATCGAGCAAGGTGCCGTCCATGTCGAGCAGCACGGTGTCGATCTCGGTCCAATTCACCATCGGCGGGCATTAGCTCCTATAATCGGGCGCTGATTATAACCTTCGACCCTGCATGGCGCCTGAAAACCGCGCATCTGCGGTCTTTCCCAGCTCAGGTAGTGACATGCAGCAGCTCAGCTCCCTCTTCAACTACGTCCTCTACATCGCCTGTCAGGCCGGCGAGGCCATCATGCAGATCTACGGCGAAGAGGACTTCGGTGTCAGCGCCAAGGACGACAACTCCCCGCTCACCCGCGCCGACATCGCCGCGCACAAGGTCATCGAAGCCGGATTGAAAGCACTGACGCCCGACATTCCGCTGCTGTCGGAAGAATCGGTCGCCATTCCCTGGGAAGAACGCAGGCAGTGGCAGCGTTATTGGTTGGTCGATCCGCTCGACGGCACCAAGGAGTTCATCAAACGCAATGGTGAGTTCACGGTGAACATCGCACTGATCGAAGCAGGCGAGCCGATCCTCGGCGCGGTCTATGTGCCGACGCAGGACCTGCTCTATTGCGGGCTGCGCGACGGCGGCGCCTGGAAGATCGAGCGCGGCGAACAGCAGCGCATCACGGTGAACAAACTGACGCCGGAGCAGAAGGTCCTGCGCGTGGTCGCCAGCCGCAGTCATCGCGACGAACATCTCGCCAACTGGATCTCCAAGATGAAAGAGCGCTTCGACGAGGTCGAACTCTGCAACATGGGCAGCTCGCTCAAGATCTGCCTCGTGGCCGAGGGACGTGCCGACGTCTATCCGCGCTTTGCGCCGACGAGTGAATGGGACATCGCCGCGGCGCACGCCGTGTTGGAAGCAGCAGGTGGCGAGTTGTTGGATCTGGAAGGTCGTCCCTATCGCTACAACACCAAGGCGGATTTGTTGAATCCCTACTTCATGGCGCTCAGCGACGAGAGTCTGCTGATCTGAGCTGCGACACGAGGCGACGGTGCGGCACGAATTCCACCGCACGCACCGCGCCCGACAACCACACCTCATCGTCGCGCAAGGCGAGTTCCATTTCCGCGATGCCTTCGCCGCTGAACTGCAGCGCACGTGCCGTGCCGTTCGGCGTCATCATCAGCGGCGCCAGATAGCAGTGGGCGGAACCCGTGCCGCTGTCTTCCTGCTTGCCGTGCCAGGGCGCGAAATAACGGAAACCATAGGCACCGTCATGCATCGCCACTGCGCAGATCAGCGCGCCGGGTACTTCCGCTTCGTCGCGCAACTGAGCCACTGCTCTCGCATCGATGCGACGCAGTTGGCCGAAGTCGGACAGCAAGGCCACCCACACGCCATTCGGGAAACGATGCAGTGCCTGCGCTTCGATGTTCAGCACGCGGCGCAGGCCCTTGCGCAGCCAATGTGAGGCAGAAGGCGCTTCGAGTGGCGCCAGCGCGGGCATGATGGCCATCGGGCCCTTCGCCGTGGCGCGGATCAACCAGGTGCCGTGAGTGCTCTGCACGAGGCGCGAACCGAGTTTGTCGGGCCCGAACACGTGGTGCGCGAGTGCCAAAAGGCCATGACCACAGAGATGCAATTCACCATGCGAGGAGAAAAAGCGCGCATTGATCGGGCCGCTCGGCCAGTAGGTGAAGAAAACGTTGTCCTCGCTCCACGATTCCTGCGCCAGACGCAGCAGCAATTGCGCATCATCGAGCGCGGCTTCACTCACTTCATGCAAGGTGATGGGATTACCCGCGAAAACGCGGTTGGCAAACACACGATAACGATATTCGCTTTCCAGCCTCATGCTCCGTTCCTTGCGCGCCACAGTGAATCGAGGAACCAACCCTTGCTGCACTTCCAGTTTTCCACCACGTCGAAGCCTGCGGCCTCGGCCATGTGATGGACGTCCTTCTCCAAATATTTGCAGGAATACTCCATGTGGATGGCCTCGAAGGCATCGAAGTGGAACTTGCGATTCAGTGAGGCGATCTGCACGTCCTGCGCCACGCAGGAAACGAGATAGCTTTCCATCGCGCCACGCGCAGGATTGTAGAAACCGTAGTGCATGAACTTGTCGAGCGGAATCTGTCCGCCGAGTTCTTCATTGATGCGGCGCAGCACGTTGATGTTGAACTCGCGCGTGAGACCTTCCTTGTCGTTGTACGCCGCCATCATCACGTCGACGTCCTTCTTCAGATCGAAGCCGACCAGCAGGTAGTCGCCATCGCGCAGGTTGTCGCGCAGTGCGCGCAGGAACCGCATGGCATCGCGATGCTCGAAATTGCCGATGTTCGAACCGAGGAAGAGCACGAGGCGTGGACGCTCGGCCGTGCCGAGGTCGAGCTGACGCAGACCATCGAAGTACTCGCCGACGAAGCCGACGACGTCCACCTCCGGATAGTCCTTGCGGATCGAGTCGACGAGGCCGTCGACCGCCGACTCCGAAATGTCCACCGGCATGTAGGAAACACTCTTGCCGGCCTGGTTCAGCAGATCGAGCAGGATACTGGTCTTGCGACCATCCCCGGCGCCGAACTCCACGACGTCGATGGCGTCGCCTGCGAGCGCGGCGATGATTTCCGCACCACGTTTCTGCAACACGTCGAGTTCGCAGTTGGTGAGGTAGTACTCCGCGCATTCGCTGATGCGCTGGAACAGCTCACTGCCGCGATCGTCGTAGAAATACTTCGGTGGCAGAAATTTCTGCGACGCGCTCAAGCCCACGAGGACGTCGAGCGAGAATTGTTTGCGAAGTGATAGACCGTAGTTCTGGACCATGTGAGGGGCTGCTTGGTTCATGACTCATCCTTTGCCAGGCGTATCCCGGTAAAACACCAGCGATCGCTTGGACGGTAGAAGTTGCGGTAGGTGGAACGCCAATGATGAGCAGGCGTTGCGATACTGCCCCCACGCAGCACTTGTTGCCCGCTCATGAATTTGCCGTTGTATTCACCGAGGGCGCCCGCGGGTGGCTCGTAGCCGGGATAGGCGCCGTATGCGCTGCTGGTCCATTGCCACAGCAGGCCGTTGTCGAGCTGATCGACTGCGCGTTCCGGTGTCGGCAGCACGGGGCGGCCCGGCAACCAGAACGCTGCGTCGCTGGAATCTGCATATTGCAGCGTGGCGACTTCCAGCTCGGCTTCGGTGGGCAGCCGCGCGCTGGCCCAGGTGGCGAATGCGGCTGCCTCGTAATAGCTGATGTGAGATACGGGAAGATTCGGATCGAGCACGGCAAGGCCGCCGAGGTGATATTCGAACCACTCGTCTTCCGCCGCGCTTCTGCCGCTCGGGTTGTGCCAGTAAAGCGGCGCCTTGATGCGGTTCGTGAGCACCCAGTCCCAGCCATCGCTGAGCCAGAGCTCGGGGCGGCGATAGCCATCATCGCGCATGAAGGCCAGATATTCGCCGTTGCGCACCAGTCGATCGCGCAACCGAAAACTTTGCAGCCACACGCGGTGGCGCGGTGTTTCGTTGTCGAAACAGAAACCCGCCTTGGCGTCGTGACCGATCTGTCTCAGGCCCGATTCGAAGCCGAGCCACTTGGGCTCGCCTGCGCCTTCGCGCTGTTCGGTCGGCACCGAGATCTTGTCGTAGGCAGGCATCTGCGGATGCATGCCGAGGATGTATTTGATGTCTTGGAGCAGCAGTTCCTGATGTTGCTGCTCGTGCTGAATGCCGAGTTCCACCAGCGCGACTTCGCGCGCGTTCAATTCCTTGCGTTCGATGCGCAGCAACAGCGCTTCGGTCACCGCCTGCCGGTACTGACGGATCTCGCGCAGCGTCGGGCGGGAAAGATGACCGCGTCGCTCCTGCGGCCAATGCTCACCGATGGATTTGTAATAGGAATTGAAGAGAAAACCGCGGGACTGTGCGTCCTTCATGCTCGACGACGAATGCTTGCTGTCGAGCAGGAAGCAATCGAAGAACCAGGTGGTATGAGCGAGATGCCATTTGGGTGGACTGACGAAAGGGGCGGGTTGCACCACGTGATCCTCCACCTCCAACTGGCGGCAAATATCTTCGCTCTGCTCGCGGCAGGCTGCGAAGACTTCCGCCAGTCGTAGGCGGGGATTGGGCAGACTCACTGGCATCGCTGCGCTCTCGAGTGTTACGGCTGTTCGTTACGTTTATGGCAACTGCCCGGGCCGCTGCGGCGGCACTTCGCTCTGCTCCTGACCCTTGTAGGCGAACCAGTCACGCGTGCCGCCTTCGAGGTCGTAGACGTGCGTGAAACCGGCGGCCTCGAGTTTCTGCGCTGCCTTCGGCGAAGCGTTGCATTCGAGGCTGGCGCAATAGACCACGACTTCCCTGTCCTTGCTGCCTGCGACCTCTTCGACCTTCTGTACGAAGTTCGGATCCTCGAGCGGAATGTTCACCGAGGTACGAATGTGTTTGTCGATGAATTGCTCGCGCGGTAACACGTTGATCAGGACGAAGTCGTTGTCGTCCACGTGATTCATGCGATCGAGTTCGCCACTCGTGATTGCTCTCATGTTCGACTCCTGTGGACCTCGCGGCGGCCCGTGCGTTGGTTCGTCCTCAGTGATGCAGGTGCTGCTCCACTTGCTGGCTCGAAATTTCCTTGGCCGCATAGGTGGCGATGTCTTCGCGGTTGTGGCGCAGGATGTCGCCGAGGCTGATCACGCCGCACAGACGTTTGCTGCGCGGTTCATCCAGAACCACGAGACGGTAGATGCCCTTGCTGCTCATGATGTCGGTGGCGGATTCGACGGCGTCCTTGGCGTAGCAGTAATCGACGTGCGGGCTCATCACGTCGCTTACCTTGGTCTGGGAAGGATCGAGTCCTTCGGCCACGGCGCGTATGGTGATGTCGCGGTCGGTGATCACTCCAGCGAGGCGTTCCCCCTGCTCGTTGCTGATCGGCAGAAAGCCGCAATCGAGTTCACGCATCTTCTGGGCGGCGTCTTTCAACGTGGCATTGGGGGGAAGGTATTCGACGTTCTTGGTCATTACTTCACTGATTCTCATGACAGTCTCCTCAGGTTTTTGCCTGTTCCTTCGTGTGGGAATGGTCGGTAGGTCAGGAGCTCGTGCAAACGAGACGGTTACAAGGTTCGTGCCAGCGTAGGCTGTGATCACCGCGGGAGCGGCGGTGCCGGGCAAACGCTTGTCCTGCGCAAGTTTCGCGTCGAAACGATCCATGGGGGCGGCGAAGGGCGCGCCGAAGTGGCAAAAAAGATTCCAATCTTTCTGTAATTCTTGCCTGCAGCGCTTGTAAACATTTCCCGGAAAATCAGGCGCGAAGTGTCCCTTCACGCGTGGTCGCCTCCTGGCTCTGCCGTAGAAACAAGGGCCTGCCGCGACAGAGCAAAATGCGCACTCTTTTTGCTTGTGGATATCGCTGTGGAAGGTGGGGATAAGTTTTCCTGCACATGAAGTGCATCCCCCGCTTCGTTTCGTCGTATCCGGTCGGGAGGCAGCATGAGCAGGTGGAAGAAATATTCGTTCGCGTGGGTGACCCTGGGGTTTCTCCTGATCAGTCTCGTCGGGCATTGGGTTTTTGGCTGGTTCGCCTATCTCGACGAGCAGGCGGCGCTGCGTGTCGCACCGACCACGCACGGCTACCTGATGGAAATGCTGCGCGACACCTTCGAGAACTGGCAGTCCGAATTCCTGCAATTGCTGTGGCAGGTGGTCGGGCTCACCTGTCTGCTTTACGTCGGCTCGCCGCAGTCGAAGGACAGTGAGGACCGTTCCGAAGCCAAGCTCGACGCCATACTGCGCAGCCTCGATCCGGCTGCCGCCGAACGCATCATCGCCGACCTCGAACGTCGCTTCCCCTCGAAGTGAGCGCGCTTTGTAACACCCAGGCCTCGGCCAAGGAACGCGGTGCATGAACAAGACCTTGTTGCAGTCCTTTCACTGGTATTTCCCGGCATCGGGCAATCTATGGAACCATCTGCGTGACGAAGCGCCCTACCTCGCGGAGCTGGGCATCACGCACGTGTGGCTGCCGCCGGCATACAAGTCGGCCAAGGGTGTGGACGATCCCGGCTATGGCGTTTACGACCTCTACGATCTCGGGGAATTCGATCAGAAGGGCAGCGTGCGCACGAAGTTCGGCACCCGGGACGAATATCTCGCCTGTATCGCGCGTCTGCACGAGCACGGCATCGCCGTATTGGCCGACATCATCCTCAACCATCGTTTCGGTGCCGACGAAAACGAAACGGTCTCGCTCATCAAGGTGCAGCGCGAGGATCGCCGTCAGAAGACGTCGGAGAAATTCCAACGCGAAGTGCCGCTGCGTTTCACCTTTGCGGGACGTCAGGGCAAGTACTCCGCGTTTGTCTGGGATCACCAATGTTTCAGCGGGCTTTGCCTCGACGACGAGATCCATCTCATCGTCAACGACTACAACTGCGGCGATTGGCAAGAAACTCTCAGCAAGTCCAAGGGCAATTTCGACTACCTGGTCGGCATCGACGTCGACTTCCGCAATCCGGCGGTCCGTGAAGAACTGAAACGCTGGGGCGAGTGGTATGTGACCACGGCCGAGCTGGACGGCTTCCGCTTCGATGCGCTCAAGCACATGAGTTGCGATTTTCCGGTGGAGTGGATCCAGCATCTCGACAGTCGCTTCGGGCACGAGTTTCTCGTGGTCGGCGAATACTGGCAGGACGACGTCGATGAGCTGCTCGACTACCTGCACAGCTGTTCCTTCCGCATGGCGCTCTTCGACGTGCCGCTGCATTTCAATCTCTATCGCGCCTCGCGCAGCATGGGCTACGACATGCGCGAGATCTTCGATCGCACCTTGGTGCAGGAACAGCCGGAGCTCGCAGTCACCTTCGTCGACAACCACGACACACAACCGTTGCAGGATCTCGAATCGCACGTGGAGGACTGGTTCAAGCCCCTCGCCTACGCGCTGATCCTGCTGCGTGAGCAGGGATTGCCCTGCGTTTTTCGTCCGGTGCTCTACGGCGCGAAGTATCGGGAGAAGGATCAGGACGGTTACGAGGTCACCGTAAAGCTGCCGCGCATGGAAATCGTGGAAAGGATGATCCGCGTGCGCAAGCGGCATGCCTACGGCTATCAACAGGATTATTTCGACGATCCGCATGTGGTCGGTTGGACGCGGCATGGTGATCTTTCCAAGCAGACGATGGGCTGTGCCGTACTGATGAGCAATCGCGACGCGGGCAAGAAGCGCATGAACATGGGCGTGCACAACCAGCGCAAGCTCATGGTGGACATCACCGGCAACGTGCCGGAACCGGTACGTCTCGACGAACGTGGTGAAGGCTGGTTCCACGTGCGTGGCAGTTCGGTTTCGGTGTGGATCGAACAGGGAGCGACGCTTTAGTCGCCGAGGAACGACCGTGGCACTCATCTGCTATCACGCTTCACACGAACAGTTCACGCCGTCGCGGCTGTTGGCCCTGGCCGGCGCCGCGGAACGCGCGGGCTTCAAGGGCCTGCACTCGTCCGATCACTTTCATCCGTGGAGCGCGCGGCAGGGGCAAAGCGGCTTCGCCTTCGCGTGGGTCGGTGCCGCGATGCAGAGCACCTCGTTGCCCATGAGCCTCGTGTGCGCGCCGGGGCAACGTTATCACCCTGCCATCATCGCGCAGGCGGTGGCGACACTCGCCGAGATGTTTCCCGGCCGCTTCAGCATAGAGGTCGGCAGTGGTGAAGCGCTCAACGAATGCATCACCGGCGAAGGCTGGCCACAGAAAACGGTGCGCGAAGAACGTCTGCTCGAATGTGTCGACGTCATGCGCCGCTTGCTCCGCGGCGAGCTCGTCAACTTCGACGGCCACATCAAGGTGGAGAACGCGCGCCTTTGGACCTTGCCGGAAGTGATGCCGCCGATCCTCGGCGCTGCGGTCACCGCCAGGACCGCGGCGTGGGTGGCCGAATGGGCCGATGGTCTACTGACCACGGCCGACAAGGATCTGGAGGAAGTGCGTGAGAAGGTGGACGCGTACCGCCGGGCCGGCGGCGACATGACCCACGTGCATCTGCAGTATTCCTTTTCCTATGCGCGCAAACGGCAGGATGCCATCGATGGGGCCTGGCGCCAGTGGCGTGGTCACATCGCTGCGCAGAACTGGGAAGACCTGCGCACGCCCGAGGACTTCGATCGTCTGGCCAAGCAGGCTTCGAAGGAAGAACTTCTGGAAGAGACCGCGATGTTCACGCGCATCGAAGACCTGCTCGAACAGGTACGCGCGATGGAAGCCTTCGGCGCCACGCGTCTCATCCTGCACAACATGAATACGTGTCACGAAGATTTCATCGAAGATTTCGGCAAGGCACGCGCCGCACGCCGTCAGGTGTAGGAGGCCTTTTTGCATAACGCCCAGCCCGTTTCGCACCCGACCCACAACAATAGGTAAAACGATGTCGGACCCCTTCAGCTTCCTGCCCCCCGACTGTGAACTCGCGGATCTCGTGCGCCACTACGATTGGGCTGCCACGCCCTTGGGCGCTTCCGAGCAATGGTCTTCTGCGCTGCGCATGATCGTGCGCTTCATGCTCGCCAATCGTTTCCCGCAACTATTGTGGTGGGGGCCCGACTACGTGCAGATCTACAACGACGCCTACGCGCCCATCCTCGGCGCCAAGCATCCGGAGCAGGCCCTGGGCAAACCCTTCCGCGACTGCTGGCACGAGGTCTATCACATCCTCGCCCCGCTCGTGGACACGCCCTACAACGGCGGGCCTGCCTCGTGGTCGGAAGACATCGAACTGATCCTGCAGCGCAGCGGCTTTCCCGAAGAATGTCACTTCATGTTCGCCTACAGTCCGGTGCCCGACGAAAGCGCGCCGAGCGGCATGGGCGGTGTGCTGTGCACGGTGTACGAAACCACGGAAAAGGTCATCACCGAACGTCGCGTGAAGATCCTGAGCGAGCTCGGCGCGCGTGTGGCAGCGGCGAAGACGGATGAGGAAGCCTGCCTGCAAACGCTCGACGTATTGGCACAGTATCCAAAGGATGTACCCTTCGCGCTCTTCTATCTGCTCGAGGAAGGCAAGCAGGAACTGCGTCTGATCGGCACCACCGGTGTGCCCGTGGCGAGCATGGGACACGCCTGTGTGAAACTCGATGAGGAGTACTCCGACCTGCCCTGGCACTTGCGCGAAGCACTGCAGAGCGAAACGAAACAGCTCTGCACCGACCTCGCCCAATGTCTGCCCGCAGTGCCGCTGGGGCCGTGGCCGGACCCGCCCCATTCGGCAGTGGCGGTGCCGATCAAATCGAACATCGCCGGTAAGCCGACCGGCGTGCTCGTGATCGGTCTGAGCGCCTACCTGTCCTATGACGAGCGCTACCGCGAATTTCTCGATCTGTTGAGCGCACCAGTGGCCACTGCGGTCGCCAATGCGCGCGCCTATGAATTCGAACGCCGTCGTGCCGAAGCTCTGGCCGAGATCGATCGCGCCAAGACCTTGTTCTTCTCCAACGTCAGTCACGAGTTCAGAACACCACTGAGTTTGATGCTGGGCCCCCTCGAAGAAGTGCTGACGAGCACCGAGCTGCCACTGGCAACGCACAAGAATCTCGAGATCGCACACCGCAATGCGCAGCGCCTGTTGAAGCTGGTGAATTCGCTGCTCGACTTCGCACGCGTGGAAGCCGGGCGCATGGAAGCTTCGTTCGCGCCCGTCGATCTCTGCGCGCTCACCGCCGAGATCGCCAGCAACTTCCGTTCGGCGATGGAGCGTGCCGGCTTGGTTTTCGAAGTGCATTGCGAAGACGTGGGCGAACTCGTCCACGTCGATCGGGATCTGTGGGAAAAGATCGTGCTCAACCTGCTGTCGAACGCGTTCAAGTTCACGCTCGAGGGCAGTGTCATTGTGCGCATGTATCGCGCAGGTGATGAGGCCGTGCTCGAAGTGGCCGACACCGGCGTCGGTGTGCCCGAAGCGGAAGTGCCGCGTCTCTTCGAACGCTTCCATCGCGTCGAAGGCGTCAAAGGTCGCACGCATGAAGGCTCGGGCATCGGACTCGCACTCGTGCAGGAACTGGTGCGCATGCATGGCGGTACCGTCAAAGCAAGGAGTCGACTCGGTGAAGGCACCTGCATGCGCGTGACCTTGCCCTTCGGCACCGCGCATCTTCCCGCCGACCGCATCCTGGCGCCGACCACGCTCGCACCGACCGTGAGCGGCGCGCAGATCTACGTGCAGGAAGCATTGCGCTGGTTGCCGCCGGAACAGGACGTACTGGCCGTGATTCCACCGATCGAAACACATGGCCTGAAAGGCGATCGTCGTTTCGCCGCCACCTTTGGTTCGCGTGTGCTGCTCGCCGACGACAACGCCGACATGCGCAACTACGTGCGCGCACTATTGAGCGCTTCCTACAAGGTGGAGGCGGTCGCCGATGGCGCGCAGGCACTGGAAGCGGCGCGGCGGCACCGCCCCGACCTCGTGCTGTGCGACGTGATGATGCCCAACCTCAATGGCTTCGAACTGCTGCAGGCGTTACGCGCCGATCCGCAGTTGAGCGAGGTGCCGGTGGTCATGCTCTCCGCGCGTGCCGGCGAAGAAGCCCGCATTGAAGGTTTGGAAGCAGGTGCCGATGACTATGTCGTCAAACCCTTTCATGCCCGGGAACTGCTCGCGCGTGTCGGCGCCACTTTGGAGTTGGCGGCATTGCGACGTGAAAGCATGCAGCGTTTCCGCGCCTACGTGCAGGCGAGTTCCGACATCGTCTTTCGTATGAATGCTGATTGGTCCGAAGTGACACGACTCAAGGAAAGCGAACTTGGTCCGCCTGGTCATACCGGGCATTCGTGGATCGAGCGCTATGTGCTGGAAGAAGACCGACCGCGCGTGTTGGCCGCAGTGCAGGAGGCGATTCGCAACTGCAGCGTGTTCGAGTTGGAACATCGCATCGTGCGCAGCGATGGCAGTGTGGGTTGGGTTGCCTCTCGCGCGATTCCACTATGCGACGACGATGGTCGCATCACCGAATGGTTCGGCACCGCCACCGACGTGACCGGTCGTTACACCACTCACGAGGAACTGGCGCGGCAACGGGTGCAGTTGGAAGAAGCCGATCGCCAGAAGAACGAATTTCTCGCCATGCTCGCACACGAACTGCGCAATCCCCTCGCGCCGATCCGCACCGCGAGTGAACTGCTTGGCCGCATCGTCGAAAGCGACGCCTCGGCGCAGGCGATCGTCGATGTGGTGCAACGGCAGGTCACACACCTCACACATCTCGTCGACGATTTGCTCGATATTTCCCGCATCACGCAGGGGCGCATCGAACTGCGCAACGAAACGGTGGAAGTGGCGGAGATCATTCGCCAGGCCGTCGAAACGGTGGAAGCCACCATCGCGCAGCGGCAGCTGGATCTGCAGATCCAATCCAGCTATCGCCAACTCCACGTGCGTGGCGACGTGTCGCGATTGGTACAGATCATGGTGAATCTCTTGACCAATGCGGCGAAGTACACCGAGCCGGGAGGCCGTGTATACATCCGAGTGGGCGAAGCCAATGGAGATTGCGTCATCGAGGTCGAGGACAACGGCATGGGCATTGCGCCCGAACTCCTGCCGCGGCTCTTCGATCTCTTCGTGCAGTCGGAACGAACGTTGGCGAGATCGCAGGGCGGTCTCGGCATCGGTCTTTCCGTGGTGAAACGTCTGGTCGAAATGCACGGTGGTGAGGTTGCTGCGCAAAGCGCTGGGCCTGGGCTGGGCTCCACTTTCACCGTGCGCTTGCCGCTGGTGCCGGCGCCGCCGCAGCCGGCCGCGCATTCGCGGCATGGCGAGTCGCGTACGCGTCGCATCCTGGTGGTCGACGACAACGTCGACGCCGCCAATACCTTGAGCATGCTGCTCGATCTCGAGGGACATCACACCGCCACCGTGCACACGGCCACCGATGCCTTGGCGCGGCTGGACTCGTTTCAGCCAGACGTGGTTTTGCTCGACATCGGCTTGCCCGACATGGATGGCTATGAAGTCGCGCGTTCCATCGTGGCCAAGCCCGAAGCTTCTGCCATCAAACTCGTTGCGCTCACGGGCTATGGTCAGCCCGAGGACAGAGCGCGCGCCTTCCGCGAGGGCTTCCATGCCCATCTCGTCAAACCGATCGATCCCAATGAATTGCGACGTGTGCTAGAGGCCGAGGTACAGGAAAAGCCCTAGCTCTACTCTCTACTGTCGTCGCGCTGCGTCGCACGCCTCAAAAACCAGCAAACGTGTAAAGACTTAGATTTTTGAGAAGAAAGATACGCTTATGCTTCCCTGCACTAGCTCTGCTGTAGTATCTGTGACGGATTGCACATTTCTGGTGCTTTCATTGTGCTTTCCTTTAGCACTTTTTTCGGAGCTCGACCTTAGGGTGTTCTCCGAAGTGAAGTCCGGCAGTACGACGGAATGCTGAATGGCACTGGGAGGAAGGATGCGGAGCCAGCGACACCACAGCAAGAATGCGGCTGCAACAAGTATCGATCTCCAACGCATGCGGCGCGTTGCTGCCGCGGCGGGAGCGGGTTTTTGGGAACACAATATCGCGTCGAACGAGCTTTTCGTCGACACGTATTGGTATCAGGTGGTCGGCATCGATCCCAACGTCCACCCCATACGCACGCTCGATGATTTCAAAGTCTTCATTCACCCAGAGGACGTGCAACGCGCCACGGAGGTAGCGCCAGAAGCGCTATCGGAATACGTGCGCAACGGGCAGAGGGTGCAGATGCAGTTTCGGATCATCAGGCCCGATGGCGAGGTGCGCTGGCTGAAGTCGACGTTCTATTGGTACGACTTCGAAGGCGGCAGGCCTCGCCGCATCGCCGGCTTCACCTTCGACATCACCGAGGAGCAACGCGCACAGGAAGAATTGCAGCAGAACCTCGACGCTCTGCGCGAGGCGGAAGCCAGGTTGCAGGAACTCAACTCGACGCTCGAGCGCAACCTGGAAGAACGGCAGAGCACTTACGAACGCATCTGGAATCACTCTTTCGACGTGCAGGTGTTGCTCGATGCGGAAGGAGTAGTGCGCGCAGTCAATCCGGCCTGGACACGTGTTTTGGGCCATCAACCCGCAGAGGTGGTCGGGCGCCGCTTCATGGACTTCGTTCTTTCTGAAGACACCTACTGGGGCAGCGGCGATCTGCCGGTTTCCTTGCAGGGCAAGACCGCCGAGCCCGTGCAGTTCTGCATGCGGCACGAGAACGGCGCGATGCGTTGGATCGAGTGGCACGCGGTAGAGGTGGATGGTGGGGTGCACGCCTTCGGTCGCGATCTGACCGTTCAGATTCACGCCACCACTGCGCTCGACGCTGCCAACGTGCGTCTGCGCAACATCTTCGAGACGAGTTATCAGCATCAGAGTCTGTTGAGTCCCGATGGACTGATCATGGAAGTCAGTGCCATTGCGCTGAAGACGGCGGGTGCTTCGCGTGAGGCGGTGGTGGGTCGTTATTTCTGGGATGCGCCGTGGTTCGTGGCGACGCCGGGCATGTCGGACTTCATGCGGCTCGCGGTGGCACGCTGTCGTTCGGGAGAAGAAGTGCAGCACCACGACATCGAGCTCGTGCTGCCGGGCGGCAACCATCTGTGGTTCGACTTCACACTGCGTCCGATCCGCGACGACTTCGGCAACATCGTGGCGCTCGTGCACGAAGCGGTGGATCTCACCGAGCGCCGCCGCACCGAACTCGCTTTGCGTCAGGCGCAGCGCGCGGAAGTCGTAGGTCAGCTCGCCAGTGGCATCGCGCACGACTTCAAGAATCTGTTGCAGGGCATCGTGCTTTCGCTCGACGTGATGGAAGACCTCATGATGCGAGGTCGTCTCGAAGAGGTGGGCCGCTTCGTGCAGAACGCGCGCTTCTCCGCCGAGCGCGCTTCGTCGTTGTTGCAGCGCCTGCTGCGCTTCGCGCGGCAGGAACCTTCACGCAAACAGATGGTGGCGATCAAGGCGCTGATCGACAACTTCACCGACTTCCTCAATCACTCCCTCGGCACGGGCATCGAGCTGGAGATAGTGCACAACACCGAGTGGCTGCTGGTGGCCGATCCACACGAACTGGAAAACGTGCTGCTCAACCTCTGTCTCAACGCCCGCGACGCGATGGATGGCGTGGGCAAGATCCGCTTGGAAACGGCGGAGCTGCATCTGGATGCGGTGCAGTCGGAGGAATGGAATCTCTTGCCCGGCGACCACGTCGCGCTGACCGTGACCGACCACGGCAAGGGCATGCCGCCCGAAGTGGTCAAGCGCGCCTTCGATCCCTTCTTCACCACCAAGCCCGACGGCAAGGGCACGGGACTGGGGCTCTTCATGACCTACGACTTCGTGCAGAAAGCCGGCGGTGCCATTCGCATCGACTCCAAGGAAGAACAAGGCTCGCGCATGAAACTGCTGCTGCCGCGGTATTTGCCGGAGCAACGCTGAGCTGAAAAGTTCTTAGGAAAATTTGCGAGGGATCGCAGAAGAAGGGGTGGTGCCCAGAGGCGGAATCGAACCACCGACACAGGGATTTTCAATCCCTTGCTCTACCTACTGAGCTATCTGGGCGTCTTCTTGAGGCAGTAGTGAATAAGAAAACAACTCACTACCCAAACAACTTGCTCCATCTGGAGCGACCGTGCCGAGCACGGGGCTTTGGCACTCTTTCTTGCCTGGCGGCGCGAAAGGCGCGTATTAAACCCGCGCCGCCGGTTGTCGTCAAGCCGTCTCGTGCAGCTTCTTACTCGTTCTCCGTCGGCTTGGTCTCACCGTCGGTGGGCACATAGCCTTCGGCCTTGGCGAAGTCCTCGTTGTTGAAGAACTTCTCCATCTCCTCCTGCAGAAACTTGCGATGCTCGGGGTTGATCATGCTCAGCCCCTTCTCGTTGATCAGACGCACCTGATGCGCCTGCCATTCCTGCCAGGCCTTCTGCGAGACGGTGTTCATGATCTCCTGACCCTTCGGGCCGGGAAAGGGCGGCACCAGCATGCCGTCCATCTCTTGGCGGTACTTACGGCAAAACACTTTCAGAGGCATGGGATCGCTCTACTTCTCGGTTCGATGGGGTGGCGATGATAGCAGGAGCGCGCGAGGGCTTCAGGTCGTTTGCGCCTGCGCCAGCTTTTCGAGCAATTTCTTCACCGGCGCCGCGAGGCCGAGCGGGCTGGGCTCGTCCAGGGAATACCAGTGGAAGCGCTCACTCTCCGCGATCGCCACGTCGTTCGCCTCGAGTGGAATCTGCACCGGGGTGATGTCGAGGTGAAAGTGGCTGAAGGTGTGTCGCAGTGTGTTCCACTGCTGGGCCGAACGCGGATCGACGAGGAGTTCGCCGTAGAGGTCGTGATGGAAGGCCGCGATGTTCTCGCTTTCCGGAAAACTCCACAGCCCGCCCCAGATTCCCTGCGAGGGGCGCTTTTCCAACAGCACGCGCCTGTTGCTGCGATCGTGGAACAACAGCATGTAGGTGCGCTTCACCGGCAAGGTCTTGCTCGGCTTCCGATTCGGAAACTCCTCCGTGCGCTGTTGCCGATGGGCTTCGCACTGATCGACGAGGGGACACACGCCACAGGCTGGCTTGGTGCGCGAACACAACGTGGCGCCGAGGTCCATGATGGCCTGCGTATAGTCGGCGCAGCGTTCGCGCGGCGTGAGCTGCTCCGCGAGTGTCCACAACTGCTGCTGCACCTTGGGTTGATCGGGCCAGCCTTCGATGCAGCGCAGGCGGGTGAGTACTCGCTTCACGTTGCCGTCGAGGATGGTCGCGAACTTGCCGGCACCGAGCGCCAGTATCGCGCCCGCAGTGGAGCGGCCGATGCCGGGTAAGGCACTCAGTTCTTCGACGGTTGCGGGAAAGCGGCCGCCGTATTGCTCATGCACGAGCTTGGCGGTCTTGTGCAGATTGCGGGCGCGGGCGTAGTAACCGAGGCCGGTCCAAAGATGCAGCACGCTGTCTTCGTCGGCCTGCGCGAGGTCCGCCACCGTGGGAAAGCGCGCCATGAAGCGCTCGTAATAGGGGATGACCGTGGCCACCTGCGTCTGCTGCAGCATGATCTCCGACACCCACACGCGATAGGGATTGCGGTTCTGCTGCCAGGGCAGATTCTTGCGCCCGTACTGGTCGAACCAGGCGAGCAGAGCGGAACTGACGGAGTCGGTATTCATGCGAGTGTTCGTAAGGGCCGGCAGAGCATAGCGGGTGCCTGTGGTGCGTGAAAGCACCAGGGTGACAGGTAAATATCATTGAGCCATCGCTTGGGGCTATAATCGCCGCCTTTCCGGCGAATCAGAGGCAGCGATGTCCCAGCGACAAGCCAGCGTAGAACGCAACACCAACGAAACCCGCATCAAGGTCGACATCAACCTCGATGGCACGGGCAACTTCCGCATGCAGTCAGGGTTGCCCTTTCTGGAGCACATGCTGGAGCAGGTGGCGCGTCATGGTTTGATCGACCTCGACATCGTCGCCGATGGCGATCTGCACATCGACGCCCACCACACGGTGGAAGACCTCGGCATCACGCTGGGTCAGGCCTTCAACAGGGCGCTCGACAAAACCGGCATCCGCCGTTACGGCCACGCCTACGTGCCGCTGGACGAAGCGTTGTCGCGCGTCGTCATCGATTTTTCCGGCCGTCCCGGTCTCGAATACCACATCCCGTTCAAACGCGGCAGCGTGGGCGGCTTCGACGTGGATCTCTTCCACGAATTCTTCCAGGGCTTCGTCAATCACGCCCAGGTCACGCTGCACATCGACAACCTGCGCGGCGTGAATGCGCACCACCAGATCGAAACCGTGTTCAAGGCTTTCGGTCGCGCCGTGCGCATGGCGATCGAACACGACGAGCGCATGGCGGGCACCGTGCCTTCCACCAAAGGCACGCTTACGGGCTAAGCCCAACCAACCTGAGCAGCACTAGGTTATGACACACGTTGCGGTCATCGATTACGGCATGGGCAACCTGCACTCGGTCGCGAAGGCGCTCGAGCATGTGGGCAAGCGCGCCGATCTGCCGCTTACGATTTCGGTTACCGCCGACCCTGCCGTGTTGAAGGCTGCCGATCGTCTGGTGTTCCCCGGCGTAGGTGCCATGCGCGACTGCATGGCGGAAATCCGTCATCTCTGCATCGACGAAATCCTGCGCGAGCAGGTGCGTCTGAAGCCCGTGCTTGCCATCTGCGTGGGCATGCAGGCCTTGATGCAGCACAGTGAGGAAAACGGCGGCGTCGATTGCATCGGCCTTTTCGGTGGGCGCGTGCTGCGCTTCAAGGATGGTCAGCGCGATGCCAACGGTGAACTGCTCAAGGTGCCGCACATGGGTTGGAGCCGCGTGAAGCAGACGCGTCCGCACCCGATGTGGCGCGGCATTCCCGATGAAGGCCGCTTCTACTTCGTGCACAGCTACTACGTGCGCCCCGAATCGCTCGTGGAAGTGGTGGGCACCACGGATTATCCCGATACCTTCTGCTCGGCGCTGACGCACAAGAACATCTTTGCCGTGCAATTCCACCCGGAAAAAAGTCAGGACAACGGCCTGCAGCTCCTGGAAAACTTCCTTACCTGGAACGGACAAGCATGACGCTCGCGAAACGCATCATTCCCTGTCTCGACTGCGACAATGGCCGCGTGGTCAAAGGCGTGCAGTTCGTGGACATCCGCGACGCGGGCGATCCGGTGGAAATCTCCAAGCGCTACTGCGACCAGGGCGCCGACGAAATCACCTTTCTCGACATCACCGCCAGTCACCAGGACCGCAGCACCACCATCCACACGGTGGAAGCGATCGCGAGCCAGGTGTTCATTCCGCTCACCGTCGGCGGTGGCATCCGCAAGTTGCAGGACATCCGCAACATGCTCAACGCGGGTGCCGACAAGGTGGGCATCAACACCAGTGCAGTTCTGAACCCGGAATTCGTGCGCGAAGCCGCCGAACGTTTCGGCTCGCAGTGCATCGTGGTCGCCATCGATGCCAAGCGCGTATCCAAACCGGGTGAACCGCCGCGCTGGGAAATCTTCACTCACGGTGGCCGCAACGCCACCGGCCTCGACGCCATCGCCTGGGCCAAGAAAATGGTCTCCTACGGCGCCGGCGAACTCCTCCTCACCAGCATGGATCGCGATGGTACGAAAAGCGGCTTCGACCTCGAGTTGAACCGCGCCATCGCCGATGCCGTCCCCGTGCCCGTCATCGCTTCCGGTGGCGTCGGCAACCTCCAACATCTCGTCGACGGCATCAAGATCGGCAAAGCCGACGCCGTTCTCGCCGCCTCCATTTTCCATTTTGGTGAATACACCATTCCGCAGGCTAAAGAGTTTATGAGGGGGCAGGGGGTTGAGGTGCGGTGAGGTGCGCTGAGGCGTATCTCGACTGGCCAACGTTAATGCTGCTCGCCCGGCCGTTCAGGCGGGATAAGAACATCCAGCGGGCTATGTGTCCCCGCATAGTGCTGGCCGAGCACATGCGTATAAATCTGAGTCGTCTTTACATCGTTGTGCCCAAGCAACTCTTGTACGGTGCGGATGTCCGCACCTGATTGC
>CALEJT010000085.1 GCA_937898685.1 uncultured Gammaproteobacteria bacterium
CCCGATGCCATCGCGATCGATCGACGCCCTGCGCCGCATGTGCCGCCCAAGCCGCATTTCGTATTGATGGACTACAACACGCCGGGTAAGGACGGCATCACCCTCGCCAGCGAACTGCGCGCCCTCGATGCCGAGATGGGCATCGCAGTCATCTCCGCCAATCAGCAGATCGAAGTAATCAACCGTGCACGCGCCGCCGGTGCCCATTTTCTGCCGAAGCCGCTGACCGAAGCGGCGCTGGGAGAATTCTTCACGACGGCGCTCGCCGCGTTCAACGGCACCGAAAAATGAGGAGCTCCGCGCTCGGCCTCACCGAACTAGAACTCGACGCACTTGCGGAGCTCGTGAATCTCGGCGTCAGCAATGCGGCGCTGAACCTGCGCGAAATGGTGAAGGAAGAAGTGCTTCTGTCGGTACCGGAAGTGACGGTAGTGACACCCGAGGAAGCCATCGTGATTCTTGGGCAACAGGAATCGAAACGTCTGGTCGCCGTGCAGCAGTACTTCGAGGGTGACATCAACGGCCGCGCGTTGCTGATCTTTCCTGAAACCAAGAGTTTGGAATTGGTGCGCGCCGTCGTCGGTGGCACCCCCTCGCTCGAAGACATCATCGAACTCGAACACGAAGCCCTCGCCGAAACCGGCAACGTACTGTTGAACGGCTGCCTGGGCACCATCGCCAACAATCTGCAGCGCAACCTGAAGACCTCCCTGCCGGAAGTCATCTATGGCGAGAGCAGCGATTTGTTCAGTGCCACCACAAGGCAGCCTGCCGGTGACAGTGTGCTGTTCATCTACATCAACTTTGCGGTCACCTGTGGCGACATCGAAGGATACATCGCCATGCTGTTGGACATGCCTTCGCTGCGCGCGCTCAAACAACTGGTTGGTGCGTACATCGAACGTGTGTCCGGCATACCCGCCGCGAACCTGCCGCATGCCGAATAGCGATCCCAACCTGGCGTTGGCATTCTCGACGCGCTCAATGGCGGCATCGTCGTCCTCGACGCCCAACAGCGTGTCGTGCAGTGGAATGCCTGGATGGTTTCGGCCAGCGGCCATTCCCTGGCCGAAGTGCAGGGCAAGTCGCTCAAGGAAATCTTCCCGACGCTCGATTCGAAGCGACTGCAAATCGCGATCGAAGGTGCAATCGACGCCAATGCCTCGGCGGGAATCTCGCACGCGCTCAATGCCTCGCCTTTGCCGTTGCACACGCAATCCGGCCGCACGCTGCTGCATGACATCACCGTCTCACCCATCGGCGCTCGGGGCAGCGGCTGCGTACTGTTCATCTCCGATGTCACGATGTCCGTGCGCCGCGAACAGTTCCTGCGCGATCAGCAGCGGGCACGTTACAACGCGGTAGTGGAAAGCGCGCCCGATGCCATCATGACGATCGACAGCGCAGGTCGGATTCGGATGGCCAACCCTGCCGCCGTGCAACAGTTCGGGTACACGATGGAAGAGTTGGTCGGCACCGATGCCGCCACCTTGTTCGCTGCCGACAGCGAGTGGCAGACGACATGGCGCGATGCACTCGATGGTTTCAATCTTTCGCCACCCCGCGAACTCGTTGCCATTCGCAAGGATGGCTCGACGACCTACATGGAAGCCTCCACCTCGCGCTGGAACATGGGTTCGCGCGCGGTGATCACGCTGATCCTGCGCGACGTCACCGAACGTCGCACCATCACCGAGGCACTGCGCGCCAGCGAAGCCGCGGCACGCAATGCGGCAGCTGCCTTGGCCGACCTCAATCAAAGCCTCGAAAGGCGCGTGGAACAGCGCACGGCGCAACTCATGAAAGTCGAAGAAGCCCTGCGCCAGAGCCAGAAGATGGAAGCCATCGGGCAGCTCACCGGCGGCATCGCACACGACTTCAACAATCTGTTGCAGGGCATCACCGGCTCGCTCAACGTGATTCAGAAATTGATTCCGTTGGGACGCATCAGCGAGATCGATCGCTTCCTCAAGGGTGCGCTCGACTCTGCCTATCGCGCGGCGTCGTTGACTCAGCGTCTGTTGACCTTCTCACGCCGCCAGCCGGTCGATCCCCGGCCGCTCGACATCAACGAGCTGATCCTGTCGATGCAGGAAATGCTGCGCCGCACGCTCGGCGAAACGGTACGTATGGAATTTCATGCGGCCAACAAACCGTGGCTGATCCGATGCGATGCCAACCAGATGGAAAATGCCATCCTCAACCTCGCCATCAATGCGCTGATGCGATGCCGCAGGGCGGCACGATCACCATCTCTACCGCCAACGTGGTGTTGGATGAGAACGAAGCGGCACCGCATGAACTCAAGCCGGGTGAGTATCTGTGTCTCAAGATCACCGATACCGGCGAAGGCATGAGCGACGACGTGAAGGCGCGCGTATTCGAACCCTTCTTCACCACCAAGCCCATCGGCAAGGGAACCGGACTGGGGTTGTCGATAATCTACGGCTTCGTCAAACAGGCCGATGGCGGCATTCAGATCCACAGCAAGCCGGGTCAGGGCACCTCCATCGAAATCTGTCTGCCGCGTTACAGCGGCGATCTCGCCGAAGATGAGCCCGACTCCTCCACCGACATGGATAGCCACATCGGTCTCGGCGAAGTGGTGCTGGTGGTGGAAGACGAAGGTGTGGTGCGAATGCTGGTGGTCGAGGTGCTGAAGGAACTCGGCTACTACGCGCTGGAAGCGGAGAACGCCGCAGCGGCGATCAAGATCCTGGAGTCGACCCAGCGGCTGGATCTTCTGATCACCGACATCGGACTGCCAGACATGAGTGGCGATGAAGTGGCGCGAATCGCGCTCGCCCGTCGCCCCAATCTGAAGCTGCTCTTCATGAGCGGTTACACCGACAAGGCGTCGAACCCTGCCTTCCTGGAAGAAGGCATACAGATCAT
>CALEJT010000086.1 GCA_937898685.1 uncultured Gammaproteobacteria bacterium
GTCGCCACCATCGCCTTCGGCATGGGCATCGACAAACCCGACGTGCGCTTCGTGGCGCATCTCGACATGCCCAAGACCATTGAAGCCTACTACCAGGAAACCGGCCGCGCGGGTCGTGATGGCCAGCCAGCCGATGCGCTGTTGCTCTACGGTTTGCAGGACGTGTTGAAACTGCGGCAGATGCTGGCGCAATCGCAGGGCAGCGAAGAATTCAAGCGCGTCGAGCAGCATCGCATGGATGCGATGTTGGGGCTGTGTGAACTCACCACCTGTCGCCGCGAAGCCCTGCTGCGTTACTTCGGCGAAACATTGGCCGGTCCCTGCGGCAATTGCGACACCTGCCTCGAACCGGTGAAGACCTGGGACGCCACCGAAGCTGCGCGTCTCGCACTCAGTGCCGTCTATCGCACCGGGCAGCGTTTCGGTGTGAATCACCTGATCGAAGTGCTGCGCGGCAGCGAGAGCGACAAGATCTTTCAGTACGACCACCACCACCTTAGCGTGTACGGCAAGGGTAAACACATCGGCGCCAACGAATGGCGTTCGGTGTTCCGCCAGCTCGTCGTGCGTCACTACCTGAGTGTGGACCTCGATGGCTACGGTGCGCTGCGCCTCGAAGAGTCTTGCCGCCCCCTCCTGCGAGGAGAAGAAAAGCTCCGCCTGCGCAGCGACATCGGACGCGGCAGCGGCGGTGGCGCCGAGCGGCGGCGTCCTGCGGCCTTGCCCGAGGATCTCGATCTCAATCTGTGGAACGCGCTACGGGGCCTGCGCCAGAAACTCGCGGAACAATACAAGGTGCCCCCCTACGTGATCTGCCACAACGCCACGCTGGAAGAACTGTGCCGGCGCCGCCCGCGCAACCTGCGCGAGTTCGGATTGATCAGCGGCATCGGTGCCAGCAAACAGGAACGTTACGGGCCTGCCTTCGTCGAGTTGTTACGTCAGTACGCCTAGAAGGAGCAGGAACGTTCCGCTTCGGCTGGGTTTGCGCTCGCGCAGCGCTGCCAACGGGTAAAACGTTTTCCCTTGACCGGGTGCCCCCGGTAACATGCGCCCCCACGAGCAGTACCAGCCCGTAGGAGGGGCAAACGACATGTACAACCCGGCAAAATCCGTGGTTTCGGTCTTCGCGTTGGCGGGTCTCGCCACGCTGGCCGGCTGCGGTGATAGCGCTGCGCCGAGCAGCGCCGTCAGTTCCAACACCAGCAATGCGCCTGCTGCCGCCAACGGCACCGCTGCGATTCCCGTAAATGGCAGCGCCGATCACGAGTGGCGCTCGTACGGCCGTGATTACACGGAGCAGCGCTTCAGCCCGCTCACGCAGATCACCAGCGACAACATCGACCAGCTCGGTCTCGCCTGGTTCGGCGATCTCGCCGAGCGCGGCGGCAGCTACGAAACCACTCCGGTCGTGGCCGATGGACGCATCTTCGTCTCCACGCCGTGGAGCAAGGTCTACGCCTTCGACGCCCGCACCGGCGAACAGCTCTGGAAATACGATCCGAAGGTTCCCGGCGAATGGGCCGTGAAACTCTGCTGCGGCATCGTCAACCGCGGTGTCGGCGTGTGGGAAGACATGGTGATCTGGGGCACGCTGGATGGCCGTCTGGTATCGGTGAACGCCGCCACCGGCGAACTCGTGTGGGAAAAACAGGTCACCGATCCCGAAGGCTGGCACTCCATCACCGGTGCACCGCGCATCGCCGACGGTCGCATCTTCATCGGTGAAGCCGGCTCCGAATTCCATCAACGCGGCTACATGGCCGCCTACGACGTGCGCAACGGCGAAGAGCTGTGGCGCTGGTGGGCCGTGCCCGGCAACCCTGCCGACGGCTTCGAACAACCCGAGCTGGAATGGGCCGCCGAAACCTGGAACGGCACCTGGTGGGAAACCGGTGGTGGCGGCACGCCCTGGGATGCCGTGACCTACGATCCCGTCACCGACCTCGTCTACATCGGCACCGGCAACGGTGCGCCCTGGCCGGCCGACATCCGCTCGCCGGGCGGCGGCGACAACCTCTTCACCGCCTCCATCGTGGCGCTCGACGCCAAGACCGGCGAATACCGCTGGCACTACCAGGCAACGCCGCGCGACAGCTGGGACTTCGACAATACCCAGCAGATCGTCACCGCCGACCTCCTGATCGATGGTCAGATGACGCACGTCGTGATGCAGGCACCGAAGAACGGCGTGTTCTACGTGCTCGAAGCCGCCACCGGCCGCGTCATCTCCGCCGACCTCTTCGTCCCCAGCGCTAACTGGATGCTTGGCTTCGACGAAAACTATCGCCCCATCATCAACCCCGAAGCCAACTACGGCGCCATGGGCGACAAGGGCTTCCACGTCGTGCCCTCCGCCGGCGGTGCTCACAGCTGGCATCCGATGGCCTTCAACCCCAACACGGGTCTGATGTACATCCCGACCAACTACAGCAGCTTCCCGCTGGTGGCCGAAGCCGGCGCCAAGATGGGCAACCAGCTCTTGTCGATCAACGTCGGCAAGCGTCCGCAGGATCCGCCGCCGCAGTTGCAGGGCGCCGGTGCCTACCTCCTGGCCTGGGATCCGATCGGCCGCAAACCGGTGTGGGAACAGCGCATGGGCAGCGCCCGCGCCGGAGTACTGACCACTGCCGGCAACCTGGTGTTCCAGGCTTCCGGCGCCGTGTTCAAGGCCTATCGCGCGGACACCGGTGAGGAAGTCTGGAGCTACGACACCCAGTCCGGCATCGTCGGCGGCCCGATCAGCTACGAGATCGATGGCGTGCAGTACATCGCCGCGGTCGCCGGTCAGAGCACCGGCAACTACTGGGCGCCGAACTACGCCCGCCTGCTCGTGTTCAAGAACGGTGGCACCACGCTGCTGCCCGAGCCGATCAGCTACACCCCGCCGCAGCTGAATCCGCCGCCGAACTTCGGTGACGCCGAGCTCCTGGCCCAGGGTGAAGAGCTCTACAACCAGCACTGCGCCAGCTGCCACGGCAACAACGGTCGCATCAACAGTGTGTTCCCCGACCTGCGCTATGCCGGCGCGCTCAACGCCGCCGCGCTGTTCAAGGCCATCGTCATCGACGGTGCCCTGCAGAACAACGGCATGGTGTCCTTCGCCGAGCACCTGACGCCGGACGACGCCGAGGCCATCCGCGCCTACGTGGTGAGCCTGGCGAATGCCGCGAAGGCGGAAGCTCCGCCGCCGGCACCCGCTCCGGCACCGGCCCCGACTCCTGCTCCTGCACAGCAGCAGCCGGCACAAGGGGAGTTGCACCAGTAATGTAAAAGAGGGCCAGCCGCGCGAGCGTCTGGCCCTTTCCATTTCTGCCAACCACAAAAGAAGAGGGAGGAACCCCGTATGAACCCGCTCACCCACCTGCCACACAGTGCGCGCCGCTGTGCTCTGGTGCTGGCGATGATGGGACTGCCACTGGCCATGCCGGTTTCGGCACAGCAAGTGACGATGGAAACGCTGCTCGACCGCATCCAGGTCGAGGATCTGCTGACCCGTTACTACTACGATCTTTCAGAGGGTGAGAGCCACGCGCTGGCCGACTACTTCACCGAGGACGCTCTGCTCGACGTCGATGGCACCATCGCCAAGGGCCACGCCGAAATCGCTGCGCTCTACGGCGCCGGTTCTCCGCGCGAGGCCAATGCCGCCTATCGCCGCGGCCACATGCTGCTGACCAACCCCGTCATCGAAATCAACGGCGACCGCGCCATCGCCCACGTCATCTGGACCGGCGTGATGAACGAAGGCGTCGGCAAGGCCCCAAACCTGTATGAGCAGGGTCGCGAAGACACCGAGCTGGTGAAGGTGAACGGCAAGTGGCTCATCTCCAAACGCTACATCAGTTCCGACAGTGGCCTGCCCGATCGTTTCGATGAAACCTGGGAACCACGCGGCAATCCGCTGAAGGACTAGCCATTCTCGGAGCCCACGCTCGAAGCACGACCCCAAGCCGCCGCAGCCCGCGCCGGCCCCAACCAAAAACAAGAAGGGACGTCACACATGAAAGAACGACTCGCTTTTCTCAACCACAAGGGCCGCGTACTTTTCGGCGCCTTTGCAACCTGCAGCCTGCTGGCCTGTGCGCCGGCGGAGGAATCCACCACCGTGAGCAATGCCGTACCCAGTGCAGCATCCGAAAGTGCTGCGCCGCAAACCGAAACACTGGCGCCGATCTCCGTGTCGGGCAGCTACTGGATCGAACTCTCGCCCGTCATCGTCGCCGCCAACAGCTTCTATCCGCAGCAGTTGCCGGTCGGTGAAGGCGGTATCACGCGCATCACCTCGGGTGAAGCCGATCTCGCCACCAATGCGGAAACGCAGCTCTTGCGTGAAACCGTGGTCAACCCCGATCTGCGCATCATCGCCACCGTCACCGAGAGCTTCTATCGCCTCGTGGCGCGCAAGTCCGCCGGTATCGAAACCCTGGCCGACCTCAAGGGCAAACGCGTGATGCTGCCGCGCAATACCTCGGCCAATTACTACCTCGTCGCGATGCTGCGTACGGTGGGCCTTACCGAGGCCGACGTCGAACTCGTACCGCTGCCGCCCGATGAAAATGGTGTGCTCGGCATGTCGAAGATGTCCGACGCATTGCTCGCCGGCGAAGTGGATGCGATCTCGATCTGGGAGCCCGAGCCGGAAGATGCGATCCATCAGCTCGGCGACGACGCCATCGTGTTCCAGGACAAGAGCGTCTATCGCGAAGTGTTCAACCTGCACGCACGTGCTCCTGACCTCGCCGATCCCGCCAAGCGTCGTTCCATCGTGAGATTCCTGCGCGCGCTGATCGATGCCACCGACGCGCTCAAGCAGAATCCGCAGAGCTATTGGCCGCACATCTCGAGCGTCACCCGCTTCACCGTCGAGGAAATCGGCATGGGCTGGCCGGAGATGGAATTCCCGGTGCGCATCATTCCCGACATGCTCGACGT
>CALEJT010000087.1 GCA_937898685.1 uncultured Gammaproteobacteria bacterium
CTGGCAGATGAAGTGAGCGGGTATCGAACGTGAGTCACTACAACGCCATCTCCCACTGCATGGGCAGCGGGAGATGTGCTGCTGGGAACACTCAGTCAGAAGCGATACTCGTACTGCAACCAGAACGAACGCGGTTTGCCGTTCCAGCCATAGGCATAGTAGAACTCGGGATCATTGCGCCCGATCTCGCCACGTGCGCCAGCGCGTGAATAGCTCTGATCACCGAAGCCACTGCGTTCGTAGTAGTCCTCGTCGAGGATGTTCACCGCGCGGAGCAGGAAGCGATGTTCGAGATCCGCACCCATGAAGTATTGGACCGAACCGTTCCATACCACGTAGTCGCCGAAATTCACGTCTTCCACGGCACGGCGTCCGTTGGCGTCGACCAGACGTGCGGCACCGATCGGTGCCCAGTTCCACTCAGCGCCTTGCCATTTGGGGTTGAGCGCGAACACCCAACGCTCGTTCGGCGTATAGGTGAGAAGCAATGACGCCGACCACTCCGGACGCTCGCCCGACTGGCGCGTGCGCGCACTGCCACCTTCACCCGGCAGCAGAAAGCCGAGATCACGGCCAGTACCCGCTTCGAGCGCCGTCGTACCGAATAGAGGGTTGGGTTCGAGTGATTCCATGTCGGTGAAGGTGAAATCCAACTGCCAACGATCGAGATCGAGTGCAATGTCGAGGGTCACGCCGGAAATGTCTTGTGCGGTGCGTAGGTTGAAGGTGGTGGTCGTGGCATCCGGCAGACCGTTGGCCAATGCATATTCACAGAATTCGGTTGGCACGATGATGTTTGGGTTGATGTCCTGCGGACGCACACCTGGATAGTTGATGCAGACGTTGCGCAAGGAGGCCGAACCGAATTGATTGTCGATGGTGGTATCGAAGTAACCGACTTCGATGTTGAAGCTGCCACCGAAGGCCGAGCCGTTCACACCGAGGCCATAGCTGTAGGTTTCGACTTCCTGCGTCTGCAGGTTCGGGTTGTTGACACGGTTACCGACGAAACCGGCTTCCGAGACTGTCGGCTGGCTATAGGACGTCCCACCATTGGAGCGGATGTAGAAGCCGCCCGGCAGTTCCTGACGCAAGCCGTATTTCCAGATGGACTGATCTTCGAACACGTTGTTGAAGTCGTGTCGCGCCGCGATCGAGATGTTGGTGAGGATCAAGGCCGAGGAACTCATGCGCAGTTCGCCGTAGATGCCGTTGCTCTGCACCTTGTCACGGCGCATGCCGTATACCTCGTCGGAATTGTCGCGATAGGTGACGTTCTGATAGCCGAGTACGCCTTCGAAGTAGTCGTTGAATTCGTACTTGAGGCGATTGTTGAAACCATAGTCGACATAGCCAGCGCTGAATTGATCCGCGCTGCCGAATCCTTTCACCGGAACACCCGTACCACTGCCGGCGATGCTTTCGATGACGTAACCCATCGGCGCCCCGATCGGGAAGGGATTGGTGAGCGTGCCATAGGGGCGACCTTGCTCATCGACGAAGATGCCCTGGCGTGCGGTGATGGGTGCGTTGCTTGCACCGAGGATGGAGTAGGGATCGGTGACGCAACCTGCAGGTAGTCCCGGCACCGTCGCGGCGAAGGCTTCGAATTCGGCTGCGGTATTGAAGGCCGTGATGCCTTGCTGCTGAGCGAGGGTCTGGATGTTCGCCGGCAGGTCCTGCAGACGAGGAATGCCGCACACCTGGGCGATCAGCTCCGAGTTCTTCAGGCGCGGGTTGGTGTAATAGGCCTCGGCTTCGTAGCTCAGCTGCGCGTTGAAGCGCGTATTGAAGCGCGCTTCCAGCATCGGGAAATCCGTGTAGTTCGGCGTATAGACGGTGTTGCTGGGGAAGGAGTCCTCGAAGTCGATGGTGTTCCACTGATAGCCGAGACGGAACTGCGTGTCTTCGTTGATGGCCCACAGATATTTGAAACCGATCGAGTTGTAGCTATAGGGAAAGTCGTGTTTGCCGCCGAGCGCGAGCACGTTGTCGACGTAGGCTTCCTCGCTGAAGATCTCGTGGGCGTCGGTTTCGTAGGTGCGGCCGAAGAACATCACGTAGTGCTCGTCCGACTCGAACAGCGGCAGCGTGACGTTGCCGTACATCTCGCGCGTCTTGAAGGCGCCGGCGTAGACGCCTATCTCACCGTGCACCGTATCGCCGGGTTCGGGACGTTTATAGATGGCGTTCACTACACCGAGGCCACCGTTGCCCCCGAAGTAGAGGCTTTGACCACCGCGGAAAATCTCGACATTCTGGATCATGCGTGGATCGAGCGCCGTGGCGCCCCACAGACTTTCCAGGGGGGTGCCGCGGTCGAAGGTGGGCACGCCGTCGAGCAACAGGAGTGTGTCGCGGTCGGTGCCACCGTCGATGCGGATGGTGAATTCGCCTTCGTCCGGTGAATAACCAATGTTGGCGCCGCGGATGAGGCCGGCAGCGAGTTCGCCGAAGTTGGTGAAACCACCGGTAGCGAT
>CALEJT010000088.1 GCA_937898685.1 uncultured Gammaproteobacteria bacterium
GTCCAACGAGAACGACTGATAGCCCGGCGTGAGCGACAGCTGATAGCGCAGGCGGCCATCGTCGGACACGTAATTGATCGGGAAGGCAAGACTGAAGAATTCCTGCGGACTGAAGTAACCGCCGTGACCATAGGTGAAGTAGCTGAGGTCATCGGAGAAGCCCATGGCGTTCAGGTGAATGCCCGTCTGCAGATAACTGTCGCGACCGCTGAACGCACGCACGTAACCACCGACACCGAGTGCCACCTGTTTGTTGTCGGCCACGTTGTTGCCGACGTAGTCGTACATGGCGAGGTCGGCATAGACACCGTTGCCGCGTTCGGACTGATAGGCGATGCCGGCACCACCACCGCGTTTGACCACTCCGCCCCAGGTTTCGCCGCTATAGGGATCCACCACACCGCCATAGGACAGGATGCTGTCTTTGACGGCGCGCTGCTCCAGACGCAGATTGAGCACGGTGCGCGGCGTCAAGGCAGGCTGCCACTGAATGCCGCCGACGAAATTGGTTTCTTCGAAGCCGAGCGGCGTGCTGCCGACGTCGACGCCGAAACTGCCGTTGGTATAGCGCAGCGCCAGGCCCATGCCCGCGCCACGCTGATAGTCGGGCTGCATGTAACCTGCGCGCGACTGGAAGGCTTCGCTCGCGGCCCGGAACGCTTCTTCCATTGCCGCCAGGCTGTTTTCGAAGGCGGCGATGGTCGCCTCGTTGACGGCTTCGAGCGCCGTATCGGAGAGACGCAAGCCATCGGTGGCGAGTACGTCGGTACCGAAATAACGGGCCAAGGTCTGCTTCTGGCCTTCGGTCAAACCTTCCAGACGAATGCCGGCTTCGTACACCGGATTACGCTTGAGGGCATCCTCGAACAGTTTCTTCGCCGCATTTGCTTCGCCTTCCAAACGCAACCTTTCCGTGAACGGCATGTCCGGGTTGGCATTGGCTTCATCGGCACGCCGACGTGCGGTGAAGTAGCCGATCGCCGTGCTGCCGATGCTGGCGAGGATTTGATCGAGCTGTTCGGATTGCCCACCGAGTTCTCCCGCTGCCACCGGCAAGGCGTTGCGACCGAAACGAGCCTGCGCCTGCGGTGAATCGTCGACGTCACCGCTATTGAGCAATGCCGGCGTTGCTTCGAAGGCGAGACGACCATTACCCAGAGGCGAACCGGAAATGGTGAGCGGTGCGCCTTCGAGACGCTCCAACTGGCTCATGCCGCTCTCGCCGCTACGCACGTTGAGTTCGATGCCGGCATCGAAGCGCGGCGCATGGGCGTCGTTGATCTCCTCCACCATCGTGTCGATGCGACGCACGAGCGCGAAGGTCTGCGCATCTTCTTCCGCCAGCGAAGTGCTGTAGAAATCATCGGGCTCGCGCCCCGGCAACCAGGACAGATTGTTGGAGCCCGTGCTCGTGCGTTGATCGCGGAAAGGATTGCCGTCGCTGCGTGGCGCCACTTCGGCGACGTTGGGCACGTTGGTGCGCGCCACGCGCAGCAGTTCGAGCGCACGGCTGTCATCGCCATCCTGTTGAGCGACACGTGCGGCCAGGATCAGATGCTCGGGATTGTTGGAACTGTCGAGGCGATAGCGCTCCACCAACTCACCGGCGCGCGTGGTGTTGCCCGATGCCAGTGCCGCCTGGATCGCACCTTCGAGTGCGGGCACGCTGCCGACGTTCTTTTCGAGCACGTAGTTGTAGATCTGCTGTGCTTCGTTGTGACGCTCACCGCTGGAATAGACACGCGCCATCGCCAGCAGCAGCGTTTCGTCTTCCGGTGCTTCACGCAGCGGCTGCGCCAGTTGGTCATAGGCGCTCGCCAACTGCCCAGCTTCGCGCAGCTTGTCGGCGCGAATCACGGCCAGACCATGACGGATCGCCATCAAGGTGTCGCGTTCGTCGGCACGCTGACCGGCGGCGCGGCGCAGCTCCGTCATGAGGTTGTCGGCTTCGCGATTGCGATCGAGCTGGGCCAGCACCAATACGTGGTTGCCGTATTCGGAGGGCAACTTATCGCCGTCGCGCGAGAGATCACGCTGCACCCAGCGCAAAGCCAGATCACTGCGTCCCATTTCGTTGAGCGCAAGGGCAAGCTGACCGGCCATGCCGGGACGCAGACTTTCCTGATCGTAGAGGGAATCGAGCAGCAGCTGCGCCTCGGCCGTGCGTTCCTGCTCGAGCAGCGAGGTCACGCGTTCGAACTGCTGACGCACCCGCGCCTGATCGATCAGCTGCGCGATCTCCGGCGTGCGGTCATCGGGATGGATGCTGCTGATCAGGCTCTGCACGCGACTCCAATCCTGCAGTTCGGCAAACAGCGACGCTGCGATGGCGCGCTGCTCTGCAGTAGCTTCGAAATTGGTCAGAGGTTCCAGAACGCGCTCGGCTTCGCTGACATTGCCTTCCTTGTAGAGCAGACGTGCCAGATCCACGCGCACCCATTGATGTTCGGGACGCAGGCGCAAGGCGCCACGCAGGGTGGTTTCCGCAGTGAATGGCGTTTCCGTGGCGGCGCGATCACGCAGCACGTCCACCAGACCCAATTGCGCGGCTTCGTTGGTCGGCTCCTGGCTCAGCACTTCCCGATAGATCGTTTCGGCTTCGGCGAAATCGCCCAGGCGGCGCAGGATGTCGGCTTCGATCAAACGCGTACCCGGCGTGGCACGGTTGCCGAGTGCACGCACGCGTGCCAGCTCATCCTGCAGGTTGGTGTCATTGGACGCTGAGGAATTGTTGAGATTGGCGTAGTACGACGCCGTGGTGTAGGCAGTTTGCCATTCTCCCCGACGCGACGGTGCAGCGCGCATGGCGCGATCCAACCACTGCACGGCTTCGCTGAAATTCTGCCGACGCAGCGCGACGAGACCGAGTCCGGCCTGGGCATCGACGTCGTTGGCATTGACACGCAGCGCAGCGCGGAACGCGGCTTCGGCAGCATCGAGACTGCCTTCCTCGAGAGCGACATAGCCGTTCTGACGGCGATCGACCACGGAGCCCTGCTCGAAGCGCGCCATCACTGCGGCATCGTCCGGGTAGCGTGCCATGTAGCGGTCGTAACGCGCCTTGTCGGCCTGACGCGCCTCGAGCCAGATCAATGCCTGACGCCACGGTGCGCGCACCTGCGGTTGGGCTTCGATCATGGCGGCGAGGCGATCGATGCCTTCGCGGCGCGTGTTTTCGCGATAGGTCAGCACTTCGGCATAGGCTCGCGCAATGCCCTGATCTTCAGGATAGGACTGCACCAGACGCTGCAATTGCGTTCTGGCCTCGTTCCAACCGTTCGCCGTGCCGGCCAAGGTCTGATAGAACTCGGGCGCAAGCGCGCGCGAAGGCTGACGCTCGCCGAAGATGCCGCGATAGATCACGATGGCATCGTCGTAGCGGCCGTCGGCGGCGAGGCTGCGGGCACGCGCCAACTCCACCTGACTGATGGTCTCGTCGATCGAGACGTTGTTGAGTTCCTCGATGCGCTGATCGCCCGGGATCAGCGCTTCCAGACGCGCGCTCCAGCGCTCGGCATCGGCGGTACGCCCTTCTTCACGCGCACGCATGGCGAGCCGATAGATGATTTCCGGACTGTTCGGTCGCGCCTCGACGTAGCGCTCGAGCGCCTGGCGCGCCAGATCCGGACGCTGGTTGTTTTCCCAGTAATCAGCCTGACGCAGCAGCGCATCCAACGCGTCGGAGCTGGCGTCGGCCGCCCAGGCCGCTGCGCCGATACTGCATGCGAGGGTCAGTAGCCCTACTTTCAGCTTGTTACTCGTCATAGGAGTTGTTCTCGCGTTTCATCCTGCGTTGAGCTCGGCGTTCCAGACTGCGGTAGATGATGGAACCGACCAAGACCGAGATGAGCAGCATCGCCAACACCATCGGCAGCACGTACTGGCCCAACAGCCAGCGCAGTTCCTGGTGCTTGGGCAGAACCCCACGTCCTTCCCGTGGACCGATGCTGTAGCTCGTTACCTTGCTCATGTCTTCGAAGAGCGCCAGGTCGCCACGGATGGCGGCGTTGACCTCTTCGTCCTTCAAGGCACTGATCATGGCGGGGAGATAGGCTTCGTCCGTTGCAGCCACCACCACCACGTTCCGTCCGGGATCGACCGGTGAAGGGAAACTGAAAAAGCCATTGATGCGTCCATTCTCGTTGAGGCGGGTGCGGGCCAGGTAGACGTCGGTGGACCAGTCGGCCCGCAGCCAACGTTTGATCGTGCTCATCATGTCGAGTGAACGCAGACCCAGCGTGCCATCCTGACCGACCGAGAAGACGCTGCCGCGCAGGAGCTCGTTGCCGCGCAGCGAAGCGAGATCGCTGATCACGAGCAGGTCGCTGCCACGCAAACCTTCGTTGACCTGGAGTCCCTTCAGGATTTCCAGACCGAACACCGGATGACCGGTATAACCGCCTATGCGACCGGCGATGTTCAGCGCCGCATGCATCTGCTGCAGCGAGGGACGCTCGGGCAGCATCAACACCGTTTCATTCAGATCCGGTCGGATCGTGAACGGGAAGGTGCCGGCGGCAAACAGCGACAAATCGGGCAGAGTCGCGAAGTTGTTGGCGTGGGTGAGGTCGAGATGCGACGACGACATCAGACCGGCATTGATGGAAGCCGGCAGATTGAGGTTGCAGTCGTCGCGCTCGCGGATCGCCATGTTGAAGTAGAAGCTGATCTCGTTGTTGCCATAGAGCAGCTCGGGATTGAGACGCACACTGCGCGTCACCGTGCCGCTGTCGCGTCCGATCAACTGCAGGAAGCGATACCAGGGCCCGAAGTTGTCGGCGGCCAGAGAAGCGAGATATTCACCGTTGAGCATCACTTCCAGACGCGACTTGCGCTTGTCGATCCAGTCGCCATCGGGGAACTGATACTCGAGATTGGCCTTGATCTTGCGCCCCGGCCACACATACAGATCCGGCGGCAGCTTGAAGCTGAAACGGCGCGCGGGAGAACGCACGTCGCGCTGTGTCATCTGATCCTGCGCCAACTGGTTCAGGTAGACGAGCTCACCCGTATGTTGCCAGCGCGGCGCTTCGTAGGCATTGAGATTGGGCAGAGGCAGAGGCTCCGCCACCACCTGATTGCCGCTCAGCGAATCACCACGCAGCGCCAGGTAGTTGGCGGCGATCTGCAGTTCTCGATCGTCCGTGCCGGCGATCACGAGCAACTGGTAGAGCGGGTTCAGCGGATGCGCCATCTGCAACAGCATCGGACGGTTGATCGGCGGCAACTGCAGATCGGGCACGAAGTCGCCTTGCGTCACCAGCACGATGGCATTGCTGTTGGGCAGGCGGTTGGTGGAAAGCGGGAAATCGACGTTGCGATAGTCGGCGAGCGCGCCGAGGTAGGACGCGGTGACCATGGCAGCGCGCAGTGCCCCCATGCGCGGAGCGCCCGGCAATACCACCGGCACTTCGATCGAATCCATGTCGCCCTCGTCCACGAAGGGCGCCGGGAACATGCTGAGATCTCGCGTCGCCGGAATCTTCTGCACGCTCATGCGCAACTGCGTGTGTGGTGCCAGTTGCACCCAGATGTTGGGATTGAGGATGTTCGAGCACAGCTGGCGTGTTTCACCGGCCAGACGAAATTCCAGCTGGTTGTGCACGATGATGAGCTCGGGCGGGATCGTGATGACGCGCACGAGACCGTCGGCATTGAAACGCCCCAGAAACACTCGTTCCACCATCACGCCGTTGAGCACGATGTCGAGATAGCTGACCTCGTCGAGCAGTTCGGGGGAATAGGTCAGATCGAGTTCCAACTGCGCCTGCGACACCACTTCGTCGCGACGCAGACTGAACGGCAAGCCGGCCTGCGCGCCGTTACCCTGCAGGCGCAGACCTTCGGGTTGTCCCATGTCGACCAGGGACAGACGACGGTTGGCACTGGATTCCGGTGCAAAGGCCGGACGACCGGTGGCATCGGTGCGCAAGGCCGGCAGCGGCTGCAGTTCGACCGACGCCGGTGCAGCGGCGTTGCCGTTCACGTCGCTGGCGGAATCTGCAGGGGGTACCGCGGCCGCAGTGGGTGCCGTCTCGGTTGTTGCTGCCTGATCCGCTTGGGCAACGGGCGGAACAGTTTCGATTGCCGCGGTGGCGGGCGTCTGCGCCATCGCGTTCATGCTCGCCATCACACCTACGACGACCAATAGAAGGAACAACAAGCGTCCACGCCAGGTACCCGTGATCCCGATCGCGCCATCACCATCGACGCCTGGCTCGGCTGGGTTCGGTTTCCAATCGGCGGCAAAGAAACCACTGATGGCGCGGAAGATGATGCGCAGCGAGTGCAGCGGGCGATCCTCGCCCTCGGGCAGATCCTGCAACCAGGCATCGGGACGGCCCATCACGAGACGCACGAGATCGCGCCGCGCCTCCAGACTCATGTGCTTGAACTGAAAGCCCATGGTCGAACCCTGCCGCGCACGCTTGCCGTCCTTGCGGTCGACATAGGAGACGGGGAACACCATGCACTCGTCTTCATAGTAGAGCTCGATGCTCTCCACCATCGAGGGATCCATCAGGTTCTCGGGGCGCTTCAACCCGATGCCGCCCATCGAAATGTCGAAGGAGGTAGTGCGCATCGTATGACCATTCTCGAGATGCAACACCACCGGCACTGCCAGCTCGATGCGCACGCTCTTGCGTACCTGGCGCCGCTCGTTGGCCACCGCGATCGCCGCGAACAGGAAGATCAGACTCAAGAAGGCCCAGAACAGGTTGAAGAACAGCACACTGATCTGCGCCGGCTCCCAGACGAGCACACGGATAGTGCCCCAGACCATGCCGGCGATGAGTAGGAAGATGAAGAAG
>CALEJT010000089.1 GCA_937898685.1 uncultured Gammaproteobacteria bacterium
TCGCGACCTCAACCTTGGCAAGGTTGCGCTCTACCAACTGAGCTATTCCCGCTTATCAGTTCAAACAACGGTACCGACCACAATGATCTGCACCATGTCCACATCAGGCTTATTTGGCCTGACACAGTGACGGATCGTTTAGGACCGCCTCTGCATCCGGTCCCAGGAGTTCAAAGAACTTTTCGACCTGGGCTCGAAAGAGGGCGCCATTCTAATCCGCACACCTTTGATGTCAACACCCTGCCGTGAAAATTTTTCATTTCATTTCCACATCGAAACCGCGCTTGAGTTGAGGCCACGCAGCACGCAGGTAAATGCACATCGACCATAGTGTGAGCACAGCTGCGAAATTGATCAAGACATACCCCGTGACCCAAATAAATTGGGGTCCGTTCGCATCGGTGGAAAGCAGTACGACGAGTGCAATCATCTGCACCGTGGTCTTCACCTTCCCCACCATGCCGACCGCTACGGTGTCGCGTTGACGCAGTTCCGCCATCCATTCACGCAGCGCCGAGATCATGATTTCGCGCGCAACCATGATGGCCGCGGGAATGATGTACCAGGGACTGGCGTAGCTCGCACCCAGCATCACCAGCGTGATCGCCACCAAGACCTTGTCGGCCACTGGATCCAAAAAGGCGCCGAAACGCGAGCATTGATTGAATTTGCGCGCGACATAGCCATCGAGCCAGTCGGTGACGCTGGCCAGGATGAAGATCGCCGAAGCAGTCAGGTGATGGCCCGGAAACGGCAGGTAGTAAACCGCCATGAAAACCGGAATCAGCAGAACGCGCAGCAGTGTGAAGAAATTAGCGAGAGTCATTGGGGCGCAAGTCTAGCGCAGTGCTCCGGCAAGCCATAAGTCTTTGTTGATTCGGTTGCCGCATCCTGCCGCACACGGCGCACAATCCGGTGTCAGACACGGCCTTGCCTCTTCGTGCAGCACGGCGCCCCACCCTCGCTCACCGGTGCAGATGTTCGTAGATGGTCTCGGCCATCTGCTTGCTGATGCCGTTCACCCGCTGCAGATCCTCGATGCTGGCACGGCGGATTTCCTGCTGACCACCGAAGTGGCGCAAGAGATCACGCCGGCGCTTCGGCCCGATGCCCGGAATTTCTTCCAGCAGACTGCGCGTGCGGGTCTTGCCCCGCCGCTGGCGATGCGCGGTGATGGCGAAACGGTGGGCCTCGTCGCGGATGTGCTGCAACAGATGCAGGGCGGGACTTTCCACGGGCAACACGAGTTCGCGATGACTGCCACCGAGTATCAGCGTCTCCTGCCCTGCCCTGCGGCTGATGCCCTTGGCGATGCCGAGCAACAGGACATTCTCCACTTCGAGTTCCTCGAGTATGGCCTCGGCTTGCGCGAGCTGCCCTTTACCGCCGTCGATAACCAGGAGATCGGGCATCTTGCCCTCGCCACGCTGCAAACGCGTGAAGCGGCGCTTGAGGGCCTGATGCATCGCGGCGTAATCGTCACCGGCCTGGATGCCTTCGATGTTGAAACGGCGATAGTCGGATTTCAGGGGGCCGTTCTGATCGAACACCACACAGGATGCCACGGTGGCTTCGCCGTGACTGTGGCTGATGTCGAAGCATTCGAGACGCTGCAGCGGTCGATCCAAACCCAAAGCCGCACCGAGGTGATTGAAACGCTTCAGCACCTGCTGCTTGCTGTTGAGTTTGCTTTCTACGCCATGCGCCGCGTTGGTCTGCGCCAGTTCCAACCACTTGAGGCGATGCGCGCGAATGCGGGTCGTGATCGCCACCTTGTGTTTGGCGACGAGCGAAAAGGCCGCTTCGAGTTCCGCGCGCTCGGTGGGTTCGTGACTGCAGATCAATTCGCGCGGCTGACTGAACTGATTCTGCTCGATCAGGTAATAGCGCGCGATGAAGGCATGCAGCTGTTCTTCGGGTGTTTCCTCGAAGCTGAAGCGTGGGTAGAAGTTGCGACTGCCGAGCAGTCGCCCGCCGCGGATCATCATCAGGTGCACACAAACCACACCGGCAGCTTCACTGAGAGCCAACACATCGACATCGCCTTTCTCGCCTGCCACGTACTGCCGTTCCTGGATCAGACGCAGATCCTTCACTTGATCACGCAAGGCTGCCGCTTCCTCGAAACGCATGGCATTGGCGTGTTCTTCCATCTTGCGCACGAGTTCGTCCATCACCTGCTCGTTGCGACCTTCGATGAAGAGCACGGCGTGGCGCACGTCCTCCGCATAGGCTTCGGGCGTCGTGAGATTCACGCAGGGTCCCGAACAGCGTTTGATCTGATACTGCAGACAGGGGCGCGTGCGATTGCGGAAGAAGGAATCCTCGCACTGCCGCACGCGAAACACCTTCTGCAGGATGGCGAGTGATTCCCTTACCGCGCTCGCACTCGGGAAAGGCCCGAAGTAAGTGCCAGGTTCTTTCTGGGGGCCGCGATGCAGCGCAAAACGCGGATAGGTGTCCTTCGACAGGAAGATGTAGGGGTAGCTCTTATCGTCACGCAGGACGATGTTGTACGGCGGGCGCTTGTCCTTGATCAGATTCTGTTCGAGCAGCAGCGCTTCGGTTTCGCTGTGCGTGAGCGTGGTCTCGATGCTGTGGATCTTGTTGACCAGCGCAAGCGTCTTGTTGTCCAGACCAGTGCCGCGGAAGTAGTTGCTCAGACGTTTCTTGAGATTCTTTGCCTTGCCGACGTAGAGCGTTTCACCATTCGCATCCAGCATGCGATACACGCCGGGACGCGAGCTGGCATGTTTGAGAAAGGTTTCGTAATCGAAACGTTCGTCGCTCATGGCTGTCGTGCCTCGCTTGAGGCAATGGCGTCTTGCGCCGTATGAAAGACGGTTGCCGTCTAGACTATACGCACTTCCGGCACCAGGCGTATGCCGAAGCGTCGCTCCACCGAATCCTGGATGCGTTCCGACAGGGCCACCAGTGCCGCCCCTGTCGCCTCACCGTGATTGACGAGCACGAGTGCATGTTCCTGATGCACGCCCACATCGCCGTCGCGGAAGCCCTTCCAGCCGCAGCGCTCGATCAACCAGGCGGCCGGCACCTTGATCTGTTCGCCATCGGGATAGCCCGGCAGTTCCGGGTAGTCGCGTTTCAGTTCGGCGAAGCGCTCAGGTGTGATTTGCGGATTCCAGAAGAATGAACCCGCGTTGCCGAGGCTCGCCGGATCGGGCAGTTTGCTGCGGCGGATCGCGCACACGGTATCGCTGACGCGCTGCGGTGTGAGTTCATTCTCGGGTACTCCACGCAACGCCTCACGCAAGGCCGGATAGTTCAATACCAGTTGTGGCACCTTGCTCAGACGCAGGCCAACGCAGGTGATCAGATAGCGATCGCGCAGCGCCTGCTTGAATATGGAGGTGCGATAACCGAATTCACAGTCCTCCAGGCTGAACCGCCGCGAAGTGCCACTGGCGAGTTCCACGGCATCGACATATCGCACGAAACGACTGAGTTCCACACCATAGGCGCCGATGTTCTGCACGGGCGCCGCACCGACGGTGCCGGGAATCAATGAGAGATTCTCGAGTCCATACCACTGCTGTTGCAGTGTATGGCACACGAGATCGTGCCAGATTTCACCGCCATTGACCGCGATGTCGACGTGTTCGGCAGTTTCCGCTTCGACACGGATGCCCTTCAGATTGAATTCGATGATGAGCCCCGGGTAATCCTGACGGAACAGAATGTTGCTCGCCTGCCCGATCAACATGTAGGGCATCGGATGTTGCTGCAGCCAGCGACACAGCGCCGGCAATTGTTCTGCGCCGCTGATTTCCGTGAAATATCGCGCGCGCGCTGAAACGTGGAAGGTATTGAGGTGACGCAGATCGACGTCGCGGCGGAGCTTCAGTACGGCCTCCAGCTCGCCGGTGAGCGGTTCAGCCATGCTCGCGACCCATGGATCGTTGCTCGAGGATGCGTTGCAGCAGTCGTGCACTGCCTTCCTCGCACAGATCGAGCACGAGTTCGAAACCGGAAGGGCCGCCTTCATAGGGATCCGGTACTTCCCGATAGCCACGTACCCCCTCACCGAGGAACAACTCGAGTTTGTGCTGATACTGCACCGGACAGCGCCGCGTGAGATCGCGCAGATTCTGGCGATCCATGGCCAGGATGTAGTCGAAACGCAGGAAATCGGCATCGGCCACTTGGCGTGCGCGCAAGTTGCTGAGGTCGTAGTTGCGCTTCGCTGCATGCGTCATGGTGCGCGGATCGGGTTGGTCACCGACGTGCCAGTTGGAGGTGCCGGCGGAATCGATCGTGATGTAGTCAGCGAGGCCGGCGTCTTCCACCTGTTTGCGAAAGACCGCTTCCGCCGTCGGTGAACGGCAGATGTTGCCGAGACAGACCATCAACACGCTGACGCGCGGTACTTCACGCATGCAGAGACTCCTGTGACAACAATCGACGCACCTGCTCCAGATCTTCCGGGGTATCGACCCCTGCGGGCATCGGTGCACAGGCGAGCTCGGCGTGGATGCTCACCCCATGCGCCATGGCGCGCAGTTGTTCGAGTTTTTCGGTTTCTTCCAACACTGCCGGTGGCCAGCTCACGAACTGTTTGAGCACTTCGACGCGATAGGCGTAGAGGCCGATGTGACGTTTGGCCTGCGCCAGCGTTGCCGGCGTCAAACCTTCACGCGGCCAGGGAATCGGCGCACGCGAGAAATACAGTACTTTGCCGCTGTCGTCGTGCACGAGCTTCACGGCGTTGGGATTGTGGAATTCGGCTTCGTCATGAATCTGGGCGTACAAGGTGCAGATGCCGACGTCGGGACGCGCCGCGAGATTGCTCGCCACCTGGTTGATGACGGCAGCAGGAATCAAGGGCTCATCGCCCTGTACGTTCACCACGATGGTGTCGGGCGCATAGCCCATGCGCGTCACGACTTCGGTGATGCGATCGGTGCCCGAGTTGTGCGTGGAGGCCGTCATGCACACGTCGACACCAGCGTCCTTGCACGCGGCTTCGATGCGCGCATCGTCGGTTGCCACGATGACGGCGGCGGCCTTGCTTTCACGCGCACGATCGACCACGTGCAACAGCATCGGCTTGCCGGCGATGTCGAGCAGTGGCTTACCGGGCAGACGTACGGATTGATAGCGAGCGGGAATGACGACGACGAAGGAGTCGGATGTTACGTGCTTCATGCGCTCAGCCTTTGCGGTTGGCTTTTTCTTCCGGGCTCAGCGTGCGCGCCTCGGTGTCGAGCATGACGGGGATGCCGTCGCGAATCGGAAAGGCCAACGCATCGGGATAGCAGATCAGCTCGGCTGCGCCCTGATCGTAGTACAAGGGCCCTTTGCACAGTGGGCAGACCAAGATGGCGAGGAGTTTCTTGTCCAGCATGGGTTCTTTCAAGGGAGGCATCCTAGGGTTGTGGGAGTCGACGTGCGGCGCGTCGCAGCGCACCTTCCATCGCGTCGAAAAAGGCTGCCGGCAGCTCGGCCTCTACTTGCACGGCCCAGTGCCGTTCGTCGGCAAAGCCCAGGTATTTGACGGCATCCTTCTCGGTCATCAATACCGGCAGACCATCGGCAAAATTCAGTTGCCCGCGCCGCCAGGGCTGATGGTCGGCGAAAGCGTGCTCAATGATAGCAAAACCCAGCTCGCGCAGGCTTTGGAAGAAACGCTCGGGGTTGCCGATGCCCGCCACCGCATGCACGGGCCCTTGGCCGTGACGTTCCTGCCACTCGCTCAGGCTGAGCTCCTGCCCATCGCGTAGGCTGCGCAGCCCCACGGTACGCAATTGCATCGGGAAATCCGGCACCGTGAACGCAGGCAGCTCCGCCTGCACCGTGCCGTTGATCACGATGCAATCGACGTGCTCCAGACGCTCCACACCTTCGCGCAGCGGTCCAGCCGGCAGCAATCTGCCATTGCCGAAGCCGCGCGCACCGTCGACTACGACGATCTCCACGTCGCGCGCCAAGGCGTAATGCTGCAGGCCGTCATCGCAGAGCAACACGTCGGGCCGATAGCGGGTTTCGGCATAGAGCGCCGCGCGCGCGCGCACGGGATCGACGATTACTGGGCAATTGCCGTAGAGCGCCAGCAGCAAGGCCTCGTCGCCGCAGTCTTCGACCGCAGTGTTCAACTTCACGTCCAAGGGATAGCTGGCGCTCTTGCCGCCGTAGCCGCGGCTCAGGATCACCACCTGCAGGCCTCGTCGTTGCAGTTCCTGCGCAAGCGCGATGGTCAGTGGCGTCTTACCGGTGCCACCGACGCTGAGGTTGCCGCTGACGATCACCGGCACGGTGGCGCGATAGGCGGAATTTTCGAGGCGTCGACGCCGTCTTGCCGACAACTTACCGTAGAGCCAGGCCAGCGGCTGCAACAGCACCAACCACGATGCTCGTCGATACCAGGCAGCGGGCAACGTGCGTTTGAGACTCATGGTCAGACTTCGTTGATCTCGGTGAACTGCATGCTGTGCAGTTGCGCATAGGCACCGCCCTTGGCCAGCAAGCTCTGATGTGTGCCCTGCTCCACGATCTGACCGCGATCCATCACCACGATGAGATCCGCGCTTTCGATCGTGCTCAGGCGATGCGCGATCACGAGTGTGGTACGGCCCTTCATCAGGTAGTCGAGCGCATTCTGGATGTAGCGTTCCGAAGCGGTGTCGAGTGCCGAGGTGGCTTCGTCGAGAATCAGGATCGGCGCGTCTTTCAACAGCGCGCGCGCAATGGCGAGGCGCTGACGCTGGCCACCGGAGAGCAACAGACCATCATCACCGACGATGGTGTCGAGCCCCTGCGGCAGCTCGTCGATGAATTCGAGCGCGTTGGCATGCTGCAAGGCTTCACGAATCTTCTCATCGCTGCAGCCTTTCAATTCACCCTGCGCGACGTTGTCGCGGATGCTGCCATTGAAGAGCACCACCTGCTGGCTCACCAGCGCGATGTGATGGCGCAGATTGTTCAGTTCGTAGTCGGTGTGCGGCACGCCATCGAGCAGGATTTCACCGCTCTTAAGCTCATAGAAGCGTGGTAGCAGATTCACCAAGGTCGATTTGCCGGAACCGGAGCGGCCCACGATGGCCACGGTCTGACCCGGCTCACAGGTAAAGCTCACGCCGCGCAGCACCGCGTCTTTTTCTTGGCCATAGCTGAAACCCACGTTGCGGAACTCCACCTTGCCCTGCACACGTTCGCTGCGATGCGTGCCGGTGTTGGTTTCGGCGGGAGTATCGAGCAAGTCGAAGATGCTGGCGGCAGCGGCCAAGCCCTTCTGGATGTCGGAATTGGTCTTGGAGGTCTGACGCACCGGCTTGAGCAGCATGCCGGCGAGCGTGATGAATTCGACGAACTGACCTGGCGTCATCCCGGACAACACGTTGGGTGACATTGCCAGCCACAGCAGGAAGGCCAGGGCCGAAGCCACCAAGGTCTGGATGATTGGCGCGCTGACCGCGGCGGTGAGTACCAGTTTGAGGTTCTGTCGCGTATTGAGCTCGCTGCTCTTGTTGAAGCGCTCTGCCACTTGTTGATCGGCACCGAATATACGAATGACCTTCAGACCCTTGAGCGTTTCATTGAGGATCTGCGTGACATCGCCCATCGAGATCTGGATGCGCTTGCTGTGCTTGCGGAACTTGCCTGAGGCATAGACCACGACGAGACCGATCAGCGGCGTGATCGCCACGAACACGAGTGTCAGTTTCCAGTTGAGATAAAGCAGTCCGCCGACGATGAAGAGTATCGTCGCGCCTTCCCGCAACAGCACGGCCAGCGCATCGCTCACTGCCGCCGAAATCTGGGCCACGTTGAAGGTCACGGTGGAAATGAGATGACCGCTGCTGTTGCGGTCGTAGTACTGCACTGGCAAAGCCAACAGACGTTCGAGGATCTGACAACGCAGACGATGGATGACACGGAACGCCAGCGAGGCCATGCCATAGGAACCGAGGAAGCCTCCGAGCCCGCGCACGACCACGATGAGGATCAAAAGCACCGGGAAGAACAGGCGTGCATCGTCTACCTGAATCAGGTTGAGCGGAAAGATCAGCCGGTTGTCGTTCACCAGCACCGTGCTGGTCTGGATGCTGTCGATCATCACACCGACGAGACGACTGAAATACAGGTTCATCGAGCCATGCAGCGCGAAGCCGATGACACCGAACAGAAGCAGATACCACAGCGGGCGTATGTAGCCCAACAAGCGGCGGTAGAGCGCGAAACTGCTGGTGGTGGAAGTGCTCATGTCATTCCTCACCACGGCGGCGGGTGGCGATGCTCAGACGCGTGATGCCGAGTTGCGCCACGGCGTCGAGTGCGGTCACCACGCTCTGATGCGTGGTGTCGGCATCGGCCGTGATGGTCACCGGCACATTGGTGTCTCCTGCACTCAATTCTGCGAGCGCCGTGGTGAGCGCAGCGAAGCTGCTGTTCGGCAACTCGCGTCCGTTCACCGTATAGCCGCCATCGCGCGATACCAGGATCTCGATGCGCAGTGCCGCATCTTCGGCGACGCTGCCTTCGGCTTCGGGCAGATTGATGAGCAGATTGCTCTGGCGCGTGAAGGTGCTGGTGACCATGAAGAAGATCAGCAGCAGAAACACCACGTCGATGAGCGGAGTCAGGTCGATGCCCGCCTCCGCCTTGATGCTGCGCTTGAACTTCATTCCTGCACCTCGACCGCGCGGCTACTGTAGAGCGCATCCACCAGCTTGATCGATTCACGCTCGAGTTCTACCACCAGGCTGTCCACACGGCGCAGGAACAAGCGATAGAACAGCAGTGAGGGAATCGCCACCGACAGACCGGCAGCAGTGGTGATCAAGGCCTTGGCGATGCCACCGGCGAGCTGATCGGCGTTGCCGGTGCCGACGGTGGTGATGTCGTTGAAGATGTCGATCATGCCGAACACGGTGCCGAGCAGGCCGAGCAAGGGACTGATGGCGGCGATGGTGCCCAGGGTGCTGAGGTAGCGCTCCAATTCATGCACGACATGGGCCGCTGCCTGTTCGATGCTTTCGATCATGATGCTGCGCCCTGCCTTGGCGTTCACCAGACCCGCCGCGAGGATCTGTCCCAGCGGTGAGGAGAGACGCAATTCACGCAGCTGGGCGGCATCGAGCTGGTTGTGGCGCAGCTTGCTCCACACGTCCGCCAATGCATTGCGCGGTGCGATGCGCGCGGGGTTGAGGGTCCAGAAGCGTTCGATGATGATGGCGATGGCGACGATGGAACAGAGGATGATGGGCAGCATCAGCCAGCCCCCTGCTTGAACGATCTCGAACACCAGTACCTCTCCGCGAAACGATGCGGCACTTTACCACAAAGCCCCGTTCCCCTCACGGTCTCAGGGCAAGGGTGCGGCCCAGAAGCGCCGTCGTTCGAGCCGATACTGCCGCGGATTCGGGCTGGCGTCGCCGCCATCGAGGGTGAAACTGAGCGCCCCGCTCTTCATCGTGTACCACTGCCGTGTCCCCATTCGAGTGTACCTGTCCACCACGCTCGGAGCAGGATGGCCGTAGCGGTTCAGGTAAGCGGTGGTAAAGACCACGTGTTCGGGCCGTAAGGCATCGAGAAACGCTGGCGAAGACGATGTTGCGCTGCCGTGGTGTGGCGCCATCAATAGGGTTACGGGGCCGCTGAGCCCACGCGCCAGTAGCCCGTGCTCGCGGGCACGTTCGATGTCGCCGGTCAGGAGCGCCACCTGTTCTCCCACCTTGATGCGCAGCACACACGAGCCGTCGTTGCGTGAAATGAGCTTGCCGAAGGGAGCCAGCATCTCGAACTCCACCCCATCCCAAATCCAGCGCTCACCTTCACGACAGACCTCATGTCGCACCGAATCGGGAAACAGAGACAGATCGGAACTTTGATAGAGCGCACCTGGAAAGGCTGCGAGTATGGCATCGAGGCCGCCGGCGTGATCGCCGTCGGCATGACTCACCACGACACGATCGAGGGTGCTCATACCATGGTGTCTCAGCACCGGAAGCACACTCGCGCTGCCGGCTTCGAAGCGCTCGCTGTAGCGTGGTCCAGTGTCGTACAGCAAATGATGATGACTAGTGCTGACGAGCACGGCATTACCCTGTCCCACGTCGAGTATGTCGATGCGCACGAGGCCATGCGGCAAAGCTGCTTCTTCGCGCAGTAGCAGAATCGCCGGCAGACAGGCGAGCCACGCAATACGTTGCCAGAACCGACGACTCAGCAGCAGCGTTACCGACAGAAGGATCAACAGGCACTGCCCGATCGGCAGCAGACGTGGCAACGTGAGCAACGGCGTTGGCAGAGCGGCATCGAAACTGCGCAACCCGTCCATGTAATGGCCCAAGGCGGCGTCGGTCAGCCACAACACGGGATGTGCCCATGTGGGTGCCATTGCCGCGAGCAGCAAACTGAGCAGACTCAGAGGCACGGCGATGAAGCCGATCAAGGGAATGGCGATGAGATTCACCAGCGGTGCGCTCCAACTCACCTGCTGGAACAGCAAGGCGGTCAGGGGCAGCAAGGCGATGCTGACGTAGCCCTGGCTGCGTACCAATTGCCAAAGCCAACGCCACCAACCGCTGCCCTTGTCTTCGCGCAGCAGGGCCAGGGTGAGCACGGCGACAGCGACGAAGGACAGCCAGAATCCCGGTAATTGCGGCGCGAGCGGATCCAGCACCAGGATCAGCACCAAGGCCGTGAGCAACACCTGCCACAGGCTGTGTTGTCGCCGAAGCAAGACGGCGCCGAACGTGAGCGCACTCATCGCCAGCGCACGTTGCGCCGGCAGGTTGAAACCCGCGAGCGCGGTGTAGAACCAAGCACCGAGCAAGGCCAGCGATGACGCAGCAAAAGGCGCGGGCCAAAGCAGCGGCAGGCGTGAAGATAGACACCACAGCCTACGCGCCAACCACAGACACAGGCCCGCCACCAAGGTGATGTGAGAGCCGGAGATGACCATCAGGTGTGAAGTGCCGGTGCGATTGAACAGCTCCCAATCCTGCACCGGAATACGCGAGCCCTCTCCTACGCTCAACGCCATCACGAGTGGCAGCTGCGCAAACTCGCCGCCGACTTCCTCCAGCGCTTGCAATAAACGATGTCTCAGACCTTCGACGAAGCGTCCACTGTTGTGAGCCAACAACTCGGCGCTCTTGGTGTTGCGTACGTAACCCAGTGCCGCAACGCGCTGCTGCAGCAACCAGGCTTCGTAGTCGTAGGCGCCCGGGTTGGAAAAACCGTGCGGACGGCGTAGGCGCACCTGCCAACGCCAACGCTGCCCCGGTGTGAGCGGCAAAGGTTCGTAGCTGCTCAACTGCACCAGACGGTCATCGCTCTGCCAGGCGGATTCGTCGCAGCTGAGGCGGTTCGAGGCGTGACAAAGGCGCTCGAGTTTGAAACGAAAGCGTTGTCCCTGGTCGGTGGGAATCGGCACGCTCCAGACCAAGCCTTCAACCCAAAGTTCCTCGGGGGCCGAGGTGAGCGGCCACCAGTCATCGAAGGTCTCACGCCCCTGCCACGCCAGCCACCACATTCCCAGCAAGAAAGCGCCGGGCAGCCGGAGCCGGGGTGAACGAAGCAGTATCGGTAGAATCAGCGCCGCACCCGCCAACGCTGGCATGGACGGCAACTCCGCCAACCAGGCAGCGCCGAGCACGCCGAGGCAGAAGGCGATCATCCATGAACGCATGAGTGCGGCCCGTCAAAGGCCGCAGTCTAGTACAGCGGGAAAAGAGTGCCGGGGATCGGCTTATTCGTAGCGCAGGATTTCGGCCGGCTGCAGACGTGCTGCGCGGGAAGCGGGATAGAGCGTGGCGAGCAGGCTCAGGAGCAAGGCCAAAGCACACACCACGAACACATCGCCGATCTGGATCTCGGTGGGCAGATAGTTCACTGGATAGACGTCGGAACTCAGTAACTCCATGCCAGTGCTTTGCTGCAGCCAATTGACGAAGGGACTCGCCATCAAGGTCATGGCGATGCCCAGCACCAGCCCAAGCCCGGTGCCGATGACACCGATCAGGGTGCCCTGCACGAGAAAGATGCGACGGATGGTGCCGAGCGAGATGCCCATGGTGCGCAGGATGGCGATGTCGCCGCGTTTGTCGCGCACCACCATGATCAGACTGACCACCACGTTGAAGGCCGCCACTGCCACCAATAGGGTCAGCAAGAGGCCCACCATGGTTTTCGAGATGCGGATGTTCTCGTAGATGCTGCCGTAGCTCAGCGACCAATCGCTGATGGTGAGATTGGCTGGCAGCACTTCGTTCAAGGTACGTGCAAGTTCGAACACAGCGAAGAGATCGTTGGTCTGGATGCGCACGCCGTGGATGCCCTCACCCAATCGATAGAGCCGCTGCGCATCGTCGATGTGGACATAGGCCAGGTTGCCATCGAGCTGCGAGCCGATGGCGAAGATGGCGCCGACCGTGAAGCGCTTCTGCCGCGTGAATTCCCCCATCGGGGTCAGTGGCACCACGGTGGAGACCAGCATCACTTCGTCTCCGATTCCGACGCCGAGCTGTCGCGCCAGGTTGGCACCGAGCGCGATGGTGTAGGTGCCGGCGCTCAGGTTGTCGAGATTTCCGGCGGTCAGGAAGTCGCCAAGGATGGACACCTTCTGTTCTTCGACCGGATCGATGCCCTGCAACAACACGCCCTTGGCCTGCCCGTTGGCCAGCAACATGCCCTGCAGCTGCAGCCAGGGTGCCGTACCCACCACGCCGTCGAGTGACTCGATCTGCTCACGCAAGGGTTGCCAGTCATCTGCGCTGCGCAGTGCGTTGTTGCGCGCTGTGGTGACGGTCATGTGGGGGATCAGTGCCAGGATGCGCTGCTGCAGTTCACGGTCGAAGCCGTTCATCACCGAAAGCACGGTGATCAGGATCGCCACGCCCGCTGCCAGGCCCAGCATCGACAGCCACGAGATGAAGCCCACCAACAGATTGGTGGACCCCAGCGAGGCGTAGCGGGTGCCGATGAAGAGCGCCGGATGCTTGCTGCTCATTCGTGCAGCTCCGGATGCAGTCGACCGTCGCGCAGCACCAGGGTGCGATCCATGCGCGCTGCCAGCGAGTTGTCGTGGGTCACGAGTACGAAGCTGGTATTGAACTGTTCGTTCAGACGTAGGATCAGCGCATGGATGGCGTGCGCCGTGTTGCGGTCGAGGTTGCCGGTGGGTTCGTCCATCAGCACGCAGGCCGGTTCGTTGACCAGGGCACGGGCAATGGCGACACGCTGACGCTCGCCGCCGGAGAGCTGTGCCGGCTTGTGCGTCATGCGCTCCTTCAGACCCACCTCTTCCAACAATGCGGCCGCACGTTCCAGGCATTCGCGATAGGGACGTCGCGCGATGATCAGCGGCATCGCCACGTTTTCCTGCGCGGTGAACTCACCCAGCAGATGATGGAACTGATAGACGAAACCCAATGACCGGTTGCGCAGCTTGTCCTGTTGTTCGGGCGTGAGCGCGCTGATGTCCTGCCCTTTCACGAACACCTGGCCGGAGCTGGGATTGTCGATACCGCCCAAGAGGTTCAGTAGCGTCGTCTTACCGGAACCGGAGACACCGATGATGGCGAGCTTTTCTCCAGGCGCCACCGCGAGGTCGAGACGATCGAGCACCTGCAGGCGGAAGTCGCCCTGCATGAAATGCTTGCTGAGCTGACGGCACTCGAGAACGGGCTTACTCATAACGCAGAACCTGGGCCGGAAGAATGCGCGAGGCCTTCCAGGCGGGATAGAGGGTGGCGACGAAACAGATGCAGAGCGCGATGCTGCAGGTCAGCACCACGTCGCTCCACTGCAATTCAGCGGGCAATTGGCTCAGCAGATACATGCCATCGGGATTGAACAGCGCCTCCATGGCACGGCTCAGTGGCGTGAAATTGAGTGCGATGAAGATGCCAAGCGTGGCACCGAGTGCGATGCCGGCGAGTCCGATCACGCTGCCCTGCACGAGGAAGATGCGCATGATCGTGCCCTGATCGGCGCCCATCGTGCGCAGTATGGCGATGTCGGCCTGCTTCTCCCCCACCACCATCACCAAGGTGGACACGATGTTGAAGGCGCCGATGGCGACGATCATCATCAGCATGAAGCCGGTCATGATCTTTTCCAGTTTGAGTGCATTGAAGAGACTCGCCTGCGTCACACTCCAATCCTCCCCGCGATAGTTCGGGCCCGGCAATTCCGCACGCAGACGCGCCAGAGCTGATGCCACGATCGGGCGGGCTTCATACACATCCCGCGTCAAGAGGCGCAGATGCAGCGCCGAATCCAGGGCGCCCTCACCCTCTCCCGCCAGGAGTTCACGACTGTCTTCCAGATTGATGTAGGCCAGATCGGAGCCGATGTCGTACTGCACGTCGAAGATGCCGCGTACCACGAAGCGATGCATGGCGAGCGTGACCCGTGTACCAGCGGCATTGGCGCGCGGCACCACGAGGTTCACTGAATCGCCGATGAAAAGCCGCAGATTGTTGGCCAGTGCGCGCCCTACCACGATGGCATGCGAGCCGGGTTCGAGCGCGTCCAGGCTGCCTTCGCGCATGCGGTCGGCGAGTTGCGAGACCTGTTTCTCGCGTGCGGGATCGATGCCGCGCACCTGCGTGATCTGGTGATAGCCCTGGGTGCTGACCAGCGCTTCGACTGCGGTATAGGGAGCCACGGCTTCGACGCCGTCGACGGCTTCCAGCAGACTCTGCGCTTCGCGCCAGGTGCTGAATTCACCTTCGGCGCTGATGTCACCGTGCGGCACGGTGATGAGCACACGCTCGCGTTGGATGCCCTGCGAACCGTTGAATACCGACAGGACCACGATCAGCGCGAGCACGCCGAGCGTGAGCCCCGCCATCGAGATCAGGGACGTGAAGGAGATGAAGCGGTTGTCGCGCTTGGCGAGCAGGTAACGCAGGCCGATGAATAACGCCGGGATTTTCGCGCCTGACATGGACTACTTCGCAAGACGAGGGCCGAGGCCGAAGGTCAGTTGCTCTGACCTTCGGCGCCCTGCGTCTCACCCAGGATGTGCTGATGGCGCTTGAGCAGCCTCTGCACGGTTTTGAAGCTGATGGGCATGGTCGGCGTGCTCACTTCCGCGGAAATGGCGCGCAGCGACTTGCCCTGCTGATTCATGCGGATGATCTGTTTGAGCACTTTCTGCTCGGCCGGGTTTTCCACGAGACGGCCATTGGCGTGGACGATGTAGCCGAAGGGACGGCTGCCACCGAGGAAACGCCCCTTGTTGCGCTGATGCTGTTTGACCACCTTGATGCGCTCGGTGGAACGGCGTTTCTCCAGGCTGTGGAAGACGCGCAGCATCTTTTCGAAGGGAGGACAGAACTGCAGGTTGGTGAGATCGCCTTCGAGGTCCACCACGAAGAGGCGGACTTTGCGTTTACGCAGAAGGCGGAGCGTGTTGTACATGTCGTCGCAGCTGCTGAACATGCGCTCGACCGTACAGGTGATGATGCTGTCGCCGGGTTCCAGGCGCTCGCTCAATTGCTTCCAGGCTGGGCGCTCGGCGAGATCGACCGACCAGAGCACCTTGTGGTCGGCCACCGATTCATTGACACGCAGACCTACACGCAAGGCATAGGTATGTAGACGCAGGCTTTCCTTTTCCAACAGCTCCTCGAGCTGAGGACCTAGCTCAACTTCTTCCACCTCTGAGGTGCGCAGGTAACTGTACACGGCCATGTTGATATCCTGTAGTTGTATTTATTTATTATATTTCAGCTAGATACATCTACTTTCTAAAGGAAATTCTTGAATTTGGCGGAGCATCCGCAGCATGGTTGGGCTCGTTTCACAAGGAAGAGGCGCTTGTGTCTCTGTCCATGCATAGGCGGCGGGCTTCGGATTCTACTGACTGAGATTTTAAGTAGGCAAGCTAAATCTCGGATTAAGCTTGAAATTTTGGCGATAGTCCGCAAAGCAGCCGGCGCTCCGCTCCAAAGCAGGACCGCGTTCGGTTTATTTCTTTGGTCATAGACCGTCGCGCCGCTCGGATGGCTGGAAGTATTCCGCCTCATCAACAACGCCTTCGCTTTGGTCGAATTATGTCCCTTCGGGCGCGTCCGATTCCTCCGTCACGCAGCAAGAGTCACGTTGTCCATGGCGCTGGGTGTGCTTGCGCAGCAGATGAATGCAGCAGATGAATGTCGGTAAGTGAATGGATCATCGGCGTGTTGACGGAGAGGAATTCTGTTGGTGTCGTTCGCACCACACACTCGCTGTTTTTCCTCTACTGCTGTCGGCGGCATTACTCAACTTGAGAGACGACTTTACACGCTCTCGTGGAGACGAGTGCTTTGCGACGAAATCAAGGACGTATCGTCTTTCGCAAAGCCGGTTCAAGTAGCCGCGCCACTCTTTCTCTGGGCATAATTGCCGCGCCCCGATTCCTTCACGCGACCTCAACTGTGCAAGCTGACTCTCGCACCAGCCGTGGTACTTGGCCATGGGCATAGAACTGTGCCGTGGGCTCGCCGCCCTCATGGTCATGCTGACCCACTATGCAGCCTTCATTCCGGACGCTCCTGCCGGACTCGGTTATTTGTGGACGGGTGTGGACTTCTTCTTCGTCATCAGCGGTTTCGTGTTCGCGCCGATGCTGTTGCAAAGTCTGCAAGGACCACAGGCACACACGCAGCTCCTACCCTTCTGGCTGCGGCGCATTTTCCGCATCTATCCGCTTTATCTCCTGGCGTTGCTCGCCTACTTCGTCTTCACGCCTGATGCCGAACAGAAGGAGTATTACTTCTACCGTCATCTTTTCTTTCTGCACACGACGGAATCGTTCGAAGAAGCCTATTTCTTCAACCCCGCGTTCTGGAGTTTGCCAGTGGAAATGGAGTACTACCTGGTGTTGCCGCTCTTGGCCTTGCTGAAAGGAGATGGGCGTAAGCTGTTGTGGGTGGCTGGCGGGACCTTGGCGTTGAGTCTCTACGCGAACTACGTGCGCGGACCCGAAGATTTCTGGCGCGTGATGAGCGTGCATCTGCCCACGATTCTGCCGGAATTCATGCTGGGTACCTTGCTCGCCGCGGCGGTGACGCATGGCAAAGCGCTGAAGTGGCGCTGGTATGGCAAGCAAGCAACGCTCGCCTTCGGCGTTGGTCTTGCGCTGCTGCTCCTTACTTATCTGATCAAGTACGGCGGACTTGGGCTCGAAAACTCACTCTGGCTCGATGCACCGTGGAACTTCCTCTGCGCTGCAGCCTATGCGCTCTTGATGTTCCCCCTGCTCCTCACCGATGAATTGCATTGGCCACAGTGGTTGCGTCAGACGGCGTTGATGGCGGGTGCGGCGAGTTATGGTGTGTACCTTTTCCACAACCTGCTGCCTCCGCTCCTGGTACGGGCAGGGCTCGAGGCAAGTGGATGGTCCTTCGTGCTCTCGGCGATGCTGCTGACGGTGCTGCTGGCTCTGGTGTTGTATCGCTTCTACGAAAATCCGCTGCGCCGTTTTGGCCGGGATCTGGCCCGGCGAGTGGCACAGTCTACGGAGGTACCCAAGATTTCAGTGGGGCAGTGATCACCACCCTACCGTTTTCTGGATCGCCTTTTTCATCACTTCGACGAAGTACTTGTACACCTCGTTCTTGTTGAAGCCCTGATCACCGGCTGCGTCCTTGCCCGAGTCACCACCGACGAAAGGAAGGGCTTGTATCAGATCCTGGCCCGTGTCGAACACTGCGCCTTTCGCAGCAGCCGCTACGGCTTGCTGGATCTGTTCCTTCAAGCTCTTCGGCTTCTCGTTTTCCTTTTTCTCATCGGCCTCGCCCTTCCACTCCTTGGGGATGACGATATCGGAAAGCTTGGCAACCAGATTCAACAGCATGCGGTACTGCAGGCTTTGGATGATGAAATTGCGGGTGAAGTGTGCTGCCAGTCCGAAATTCTTCCGCAACACCGCAAGGGTGGCGACATGAATGTCTTGAGCGTTGGGTTCGCTCACGCCAAGCTGTTTGGACAAGAATTCGAGGAGGCTGCCCCTCATCTCGTCGAATGCCTCTCCGGACATCTCGTTCTTGATCATGTAGTTGGCGTTGAGGTTGGCGACGTAGGAATACACCATCTTGTCCCAATCCATTTTCAGCCAATTGTGATAAGTGAATGACGCGCCTTCGGCGGCCTTCTTGACGACGCCGCCGAATTTCTTGAGAGCCTTGGCTTCCTTCAACAGTCTGCGGATGTTGGCCTGCAGCTGTTTGGCGGAACGCACGACCTTCTTCGCCTTGCGTGCGGTCTTGACCGCCTTGCCACCCTTCACCACCAGCTTCAGACCTTTGCCGACACCCGCAGTCGCCACGGCAAGTCCGGCATCGAGTGCGCACTCACCCAGACTGTCACAGCCGATGATGCTCCAGGCGGTTTCGAGGAAGCCGGGTCCCTCCTCCTTCACGATGCTGAGTTCATCGAGTTGCGCCGCGGTCGCTTCGCGCTCCGAGTCGATGATGCGCTTGGCGGTGCTTTCGTAGGTGCGGTTGTCGAGAAGATGGACGAGACCGAGGACGTCGTCCTGAACGAGCATGTCGCTCGCCAGCACCGCGATGACCCTGGAGCCCTCGCGGTCGAAGGCCAGATCGAGATGTTCGAGAGCGAGTTCGGCTTCGTAGGTCCCCAACTCTTGGAGTCGATCGCGTTCCTCCGCATAGCGAATGTTGGTGCGCTCCCACAGAGACTCGGCTTCGGCTTTCTCTACTTCTATTTCCTTGCTTACCTTGTCCAACGCATCGTGCAGCGGAATCACGTCGGCAAAGCCGACTTCCTTCTTCGAGAGCACCGCATCGATCTTGCTGGATAGTTTCTGCTCGAGCAGCGTGCTCCATTCCTGTCGGCGTTGGACGCGTCCGAGTTGTTGAGCAGCGGCGATTTTCCAGACGAGTCCCCAGTACTTCTCGTATAGCTGCTGCTTCAAAACCTCGGAACCTGCTTTGTGTGCCGCGACTTCTTCGGCGGTGGGCTGCTCTTCTTCGATATCCTCCTCGATTTCCACTTCGTTGGTGCCTTCGAGCGGCGCGCGTTGAATCAGCCCTGGAGCTGTTGCGCCTTGCTGACCAACATGCGCCAGTTCATGAGCCAAGAGCCAACGGCCGTGTTCGGTGTGGGGTTGGAATTCGCCGGTACCGAAAACCACATCCTGGCCTGCGGTGTAGGCGCGCGCACCGATGGCAGCCGCAGATGCGGCGGCAGTGTGGTCAGTGTGAATTCGCACGCCGCCGAAGTCGGCACCGAAGCGCGATTCCATGAAGGAACGCGTCGCGGCATCGAGCGGTGCGCCGGAAGAACGCAACGCTTCATGCACTATCGGAGGCGCTGCGGTAGCCGCAGAAGGATTCGCATGTGCGAACTTGGTTTGGACTCGTGGCGACTGCACTTTCCGTGGTTCTTGCGCACAGCTCGTACAGCAACTCGAGCAGCCGTGTCGTGAATCGGGTGCGGACATGCGCATGACCTGATCGGCCAAGCGGTCGGCTTCCTGCTCGTAGGGATCGTTGGGGGGGTTGACTGCGAGCTTGGCCTGGACGGGGAGCGCATGGCCGACCCGTTGCGCGGCCTGGTTGCCGAGCAGATGGAGCGAGGTACGGCTGGTGCCGGCGGTGTGGGCGAGCGCTTTGCGGTGACGCTCGGTGGTGGATTCGGCATCCGCAGCTCTTTTTTCCGAGGATGTGGTTGCCACTCTGCGCATGAGGTTCCCTCCTGGGTTCGATCGTCCATGGGCCGCAGCCTTTGGGCAGCGAGCTTGCGGGGAGCCTACCAGTTTTTGGAGGGATAGTGGATCGTTCGGTTTTTATCTCGAACGGCACTGCCCTGCTCTTCCGGATCGAGGATCCGAAAATGAAAAAGGCGAGTCGAAGCTCGCCTTTTCAGTTCAGACCGCCTGAGGCTCAGAAGGTGCTGGCCAGGCTCTGCAGGGTCTCGATCAGCGGCATCGGGTAGACACCGAGGTAGATGATCACCAGAGCCATGCCCACCATCACGGCGTAGGTGCCGAAGGACACCGGACCGCGGGCCGGGTCGGCAGTGAGACCTTCGGGTGCCGGCTGCAGCATCACGTAGATCAGACGCAGGTAGTAGTAGAGACCGATCGCGCTGCCGATGATCAGCATGGCGAGCAGGAACCACAGCTGGCCCTCCACGCCGGTGGCAAAGATGTAGAACTTGCCGATGAAGCCTGCAGTGAGCGGAATGCCGGCCAGCGACAGCAGCACGGTGATCAGGGCGCCGCTCAGCCAGGGGTTGCGCCAGATCAGGCCCTGGTAGTCGGACAGCTCGTCGAGTTCCTTGCCGGAGTTCGACAGTGCGCTGGTCACGGCGAAACCACCGAGCGACATCACGAAGTAAGCCGTCATGTAGTAGGCCATGGACTCGACGCTCAGGAGCTCGGGCACGGCAGCTGCGGCGATGACCACCACCAGCAGGTAGCCGAGGTGGGCGATCGACGAATAGGCGAAGAGACGTTTGATGTTGGTCTGCTTCAGAGCCAACAGGTTACCGAACACCATCGAGGCAGCGGCCAGGAGCGACAGCACCACGGTCAGCTGTGAGTAGTCGAAGGCACGGGCTACGAGCAACAGGCGCAGCGCCACCGCAATCATCGCTGCCTTGGAGATCGTGGCGAGGTAGGCGGTAACCGGTACCGGAGCACCCTCGTACACGTCCGGCGTCCACATGTGGAACGGGAACAGCGACAGCTTGAAGGCGATGCCGGCGATCAACATCAGGAAGCCGATCAGCAGGTAGATGTCGCTGCCGGGTTCGGTGTTGCGCACCACGAGGTCGGCGAATTCGAAGCTGCCGGTGACCGCATAGATCAGCGCCATGCCAAACAGCATGATCGCGGACGCGATGCCGGACATGACCAGGTACTTCACGGCCGCTTCCAGCGGGAACTTGGCGATGGTGTCGGAGTGGATCGGGTACGCGATCATGGCGTACAGGCTCACACCGATCATTTCCATGCCGATGAAGAGCGATACGAAGTGGTTGCTGCTCGACAGCACCACGCCGCCAATCACACCGGTGAGCAGCAGAATGTAGAACTCTTCGTTCTGAGGGTTGTGCTTCTCGAAGTACGGATAGGCCAGTGCCGCCACCGCGATGCCGCCGATGATGCACAGCGCGGAGAAGAACAGGCTGTATTCATCGATCAACAACAGCGGCGTCACCTGCAGCGGCAACACCGGGTCGACGAACAGGTAGACCAGCAGCGAGGCGAAAAGACCTGCCTGGGTCAACGAATTGATCAAGCCGTGATCGCGCTTGAAGCCGGCGGTCACCATGACCACCACGGTGGTCACGGTAAGAAGGATGATCTGGAGTAAGTCAATCAGTGCGTCGGCGCTCATGTTCTATGCCTGTGTACTCGTACTCGTTGCTGCTTTCGCGTTTCCGTCGTTGGCCCCAGTCATCACGGGAAGGTGACGTTGAGGCTACGCAGAGTGGGTTCGGCCATGTCCAGCATGGTCTGCGGGTACATACCCATCCAGATCAGGCCGATCATCATCAGCGCGAAGCAGATGAATTCCATGGCGCTCAGATCCGCCATCTTGTAGTTGTTCTTGTTCTTACCGTGGAACACCTTCTGGATGACGATCAGCGAATAGACCGCTGCCACCACGAGGCCCAGAGCTGCGAAGGCGGCCTGCGTCACGCTTACCTGGAAGCTGCCGAGCAGTACCAGGAATTCGCCGACGAAGTTGCCGAGACCCGGCATGCCCACTGCAGCGACGGTGAAGAACATCGCCATGAAGGACAGGCGCGGAGCAACGCCCCAGAAGCCGCCCATCTTGTCCATGTCACGCGTATGGATGCGGTGCTGAATACCACCGGCCAACATGAACAGTGCCGCGGCGCTGAAACCGTGAGCCAGCATGGTCATCACGGCGCCCTGCAGACCCTGTGCGTTCCAGGAGTAGACGCCCAAAGTCACGAAGCCCATGTGGCTGATCGAGGTGTAGGCGATCAGACGCTTGAGGTCGTTCTGACCGTAGGCCACTTTCGCGGTGTACAGGATGCTGATCACGCCCAGCGTCATCGCGACTGGAGCGAAGGCCATGCTCTCTTCCGGGAAGAGCGGCACGGTGAAGCGGATCAGACCATAGGCACCGGTTTTCAGCAGGATGCCGGCCAGGATCACCGAACCTGCGGTCGGTGCCTGGGAGTGCGCATCGGGCAGCCAGTTGTGCACGGGCACGGTCGGCAGCTTGGTGGCGAAGGCGATGAAGAAGCCCAACATCACCAGCATGCCGATGCCGGCCGGCAACTGTTCGCCGAGCAGCTCGAAGTAGCTGAAGGTGACGACGCCGGTCGCCTGGTAGTGGAAGTACACCAGCACCAGGATGCTGAGCAGCATCAACAGACCACTCACCTGCGTGAAGATGAAGAACTTCATCGCAGCGTATTCTTTGTTCTCGTGACCCCAGATGGAGATGATGAAGTACATCGGGATCAGCATCACTTCCCAGAAGAAGAAGAACAGGAAGAGATCGAGAGCAGTGAACACACCGATCACACCGGCCAGGGTCCACAGCAGGTTGAAGTAGAAGAAACCGCTGCGCTCGTGGATCTCACCCCAGGCGGCGCCCAGAGAGATCAAGCCGAGGAATACGGTGAGCGCGACCAGCAGCATGCCGAGGCCGTCGACACCGAAGATGAAGTTCACGCCGAAACGCGGAATCCAGTCGGCCTGGATCAGCGCCAGCCATTCACCCGGCTGACCCAACTGGGCCACGGCGCCAGGGCTCATGCCGACGCTTTCCGGAGCCACCAGCATCAGTATGACCAGGAACAGGTCGAGCAGGATGGCGAACAAAGCCACCGCGCGCGGATGCTCTGCTCCCCTGCTCTCCGCCAAGGCGGCACCAATGCCACCGGCAAAGAGGATCAGCATCAACCAGACCAGAATCATACGAGAACTCCTATGGTGACCAGCAGCAGGAGACCGCTAGCCAAGGTGATGGCATACCAGCGCAGCTGTCCGGTCTGGGTGTCGCTCACCAGACCATGCATGAGCACCGCGAGACGGGCCGTGCCGTTGTAGATCGAATCGACGAAATCGTTTTTGTTGATGCGCGCCAGCGCGGTGTACGGCTTGGCGAAGAGCTGGTCATACAGCCAGTCCATGCCCCACTGGGTGCGCCAGAAGTTGTGCAGCCAGGCACCGAAGCCCTGACCTGCCACAGCCTTGGTGTCGACGGCTTTCTTCACGAACACCATGTACGCAGCAGCAATGCCCAGGAACGGCAGGCCGATCATGATGATCATGTAGAACAGCGACGGATGGTGCTCTTCCACCGGCGGGAACACACTTTCCACCGGAATCGCGAAGTAGCCACCGATCAGCGACAGGATCGCGAGGATCACCAGCGGTCCCTGCAGATGCAGGCCCATCACTTCGTGACCATCGTGGGTCTTCTCGCCCCAGAACACGAGGAAGTAGAGACGGAAGCTGTACAGGCCCGTCATGAAGGCACCTGCCACACCGAAGAGCCACAGGATGAAGCCGCCATCGTGGTCTGCCAGAGCGGCAGCCAGGATCTCTTCCTTCGAGTAGAAGCCGGAAGTGAACGGCAGTGCCACCAGGGCCACGGTACCGATCAGGAACAACCAGTGTGACCAGGGCAGATCCTTGCGCAGACCACCCATCTTGAAGATGTTCTGCTCGTGGTGCATCGCCAGGATGATCGAACCAGCCGTGAGGAACAGCAGTGCCTTGAAGAAGGCGTGCGTCATCAGGTGGAAGATCGCGCTGCTGTAGGCACCGACGCCGAGCGCCAGGAACATGTAGCCGATCTGGCTCATCGTGGAGAACGCGAGCACTTTCTTGATGTCGCTCTGAGTCAGCGCGGTGAAGCCTGCCATCAGCAGCGTGATGGCACCGATCAGGCCGACGAGGAACTGCACATCGGGGGCGAACTCATACAGCACGTGGGTACGCGCGATCAGATATACGCCCGCAGTCACCATCGTGGCGGCGTGGATCAACGCGGAGATCGGAGTCGGACCAGCCATGGCGTCCGGCAACCAGGTCTGCAGCGGCAGCTGGGCGGATTTACCGACGGCACCACCGAGGAGCAGCAGCGTCACGGCAACGGCAACACCGGAGCCCACGGTCCACTGCTCTTGCGCCGCGGCCATGGCATCCTGAATGTTGATGGTGCCGACGCTGACGTACAGCAGGAACAGACCCAGAGCCATCGAGGCGTCACCCACACGAGTGATCACGAAGGCCTTGCGGGCGCAATAGCCGTTGTACGGATCGGTGTACCAGAAACCGATCAGCAGGTACGAGCACAGACCTACACCCTCCCAACCCATGAAGAGCAGGAGCAGGTTGTCGCCGAGTACCAGGATCAACATCGCTGACACGAACAGGTTCATGTACGAGAAGAAACGAGCGAAGCTCGGATCGTCGTGCATGTAGCCGGTCGCGTAGACGTGGATCAGGAAGCCGATACCGGTGATGACGTACATCATCACGAGCGACACGCCGTCGAGGTACAGCGTGAAGCCGGCTTCGAAGCCGCCTACCGACATCCAGGTCCAGAGTTCTTGCGTATAGGACTCCGCACCGGAGGCCATGAAGTCCATGCCAGCCAGGAGTGCGAAGAGGAAGGACAGACCAATCGAACCGGCGCCGACGATGCCGGCCGGTATTTCAGGCAACTTGCCTTCGGTCAGGATCAGAATCAGGGAGCCGATCAGCGGGATCGCCGGCACCAACCACAGATATTCCAACATAGCTCTAGTCCCTCGCCCCTTAGCCTTTCATCTTGCTCAGGATGTCGAGATCCAGAGTCTTGAAACGGTTGAACAGCTGCAGCACCAGGCCCAGACCGATGGCCACTTCGGCCGCCGCGAGGCTGATGATCATCAGGAACATGACTTGGCCATCGGCATCGGCCCAGCGCGCACCGGCAGTGATGAAGGCCAGACCGACGGCGTTGAGCATGATCTCGAGCGACATCAACACGAAGATGACGTTGCGGCGGGTCAGGACGCCGACCAGCCCCAGCACGAACAGGATCGCGGCCACCAATAGGCCGTGCTCCATTGGGATTGCTTGCATTGAAATCACAGGCATGTGTGGTTCTTCCTGTTGTCCTGATTATTTACGTGCCAGGTGATAGGCACCCACGAGGCCGGCGAGCAGAAGCAGCGAAGCCAACTCCACCGCCAGTACGTACGGCCCGAACAGCGCGATGCCCACTTCCTTGGCGGTGACCGCCACGGTCTGGGTCTCTGCCTGCGAGCCACTGATCACGACCAAGAGCTCGATCAACAGCGGGATGGCCAGAATGCTCGGCCCTACCCACATGCCGGGTTTGAGCCAAACCCGTTCCTGCTCTTCGGTCGGCTTGCCGAGGTTCAACATCATGATGACGAAGAGGAACATCACCATGATGGCACCGGCGTATACGATCACTTCCAGTGCGGCGGCGAAGTGCGCGCCCAGGACGTAGAACATGACTGCGAGCGACACCATCGACACGATGAAGTACAGCAGAGCGTGCACGACGTTGATGCGCGTGATGGCCATCAGTGTCGACAACACTGCAATCAAAGCGGAAGCATAGAAAAGTACGCTCATGGCAAGAGGCTCCTGCGATCGACCGGGGGCAGCTCGTTGCGGGCTTCGCCCTTACCCTTGCCGCCTATTGCCTTACCGGCAATCTTGTAGAAGTTGTAGTCGTGATATTTACCGGTACCGCTGATCAGCAGGTGCTGTTTTTCCCAGACCATGTCCTGACGCACGTACTCGGCCATTTCGAAGTCCGGCGTGAGCTGGATGGCATGGGTCGGACACGCTTCTTCGCAGAAACCGCACATGATGCAGCGCGAGAAGTTGATGCGGAAAAATTCCGGATACCAGCGGCCGTTCTCGTCTTCGGTCTTCTGCAGAGCGATGCAGTCCACCGGACAGGCCACGGCGCACAGGTTGCAGGCCACGCAGCGTTCTTCACCGTCGGGATCGCGGGTGAGGATGATGCGGCCGCGCCAGCGCGGGAACATGTAGGGCATCACGTCCGGGTATTCCACCGTGTCCTTTTTCTTGAACAGGTGAGTGAATACCAGGGCCAGGGTCACGACCTGTGACCACAGCACATAGAGTTGCTTACCTATAGCCTTCAACATGGGTGTAGCTCCTCAGCTCCCTTGGTACAGCACAACCGCGCCGGTGATCAGCAGGTTGATCAATGACAGTGGCAACATCACCAGCCAGCCGTAGTTCATCAACTGGTCGTAGCGAGGACGCACCAGAGCCGCGCGTACCAGGATGAAGAACAGAATCCAGAAACTCGTCTTGATGGTCATCCAGATCAGACCGGACACGATGGGCGGTCCGATTTCCCAGCCGAACGGGGCCAGCCAGCCACCGAAGAACAGCACGGGAATCAACGCGGAGAGCAGGAACATGCCGATGTACTCACCCACGAAGAACAGGCCGAACTTCATACCGGAATATTCGGTGTTGTAACCGGAGATGATCTCGGACTCGCCTTCCGCCAAGTCGAAGGGCCAACGCTTGGTTTCGGCCAGACCTGCGATCAGGAACACCACGAAGCCGACGAACTGCGGAACGATGAACCAACCATCACGCTGTGCTTCGACGATCTCGCGCAGGTTGAAGCTGTCACCGAGGATCACGACACCGAGGATAGAGATGCCCATGAACACTTCGTAGCTGATCATCTGGCCGGCGGCACGCAGACCACCGAGCAGCGAGAATTTGTTGTTCGACGCCAGACCACCGAGCATGGCGGAGTAAGCGCCGAGACCGGCCATCGCGAACACCCACAGAAGGCCGATGTTCAGATCCATCACCCCTACTCCCGGAGCCAGCGGCACTACGGCGAAGCTCAGCAACATCGCCACCGGGATGATGATCGGTGCGATGATGAAGGACGGCTTGTCCGCGAACGGCGGCGTCCAGTCTTCCTTGGTGATCAGCTTACCGACGTCGGCAAGCGACTGCAGAATGCCGAACGGACCGACGCGGTTGGGACCCAGACGTTCGCTGAAGAATCCGAGGAAGCGGCGCTCCACCCAGATCAGCATGGCTGCTGAGACCAGCACCACGCCCAGCACGAAGGCGATGTTGAGGGGTGACCCCACGACGAATTCGAACATCAGATGTCCCTCTTGTCGCTGACGATGATGTTGCTGGAACGCCAGTCTTTCGGTGTCTGCCAATCATTGGCTTTATTGAGCTCCACCGTGGCGCTCATGTTCTGGAAGTTGAGCCCTTTCAGGCCCACGCTGATGCCGACGCTGCCGGGCAGGATGCTGTCGCGCAGCAGTACGGGCACGCTGCCGTTGTGCTGAACCTGTACACCGTCGGTGACGCCAAGGCCGAGTTTCTCGGCATCGGCCGGGTTCAGGGCAACGTAGGCCGAAGTGGCCTTGGCCTGGATGGCTTCGCTGCGAGCAGTCAGTTCTTCGCTGCCGAAGAGGTGGTACAGCGGTACCACGCGGTACCCTGCTCCACTCACCTGCTGCACGTCTGCTGCATACCAGGACTTGCTGGAAGCATTGGCGACGATCAGGTGCTCACCCACGGTAGCCTGCTTGAGCGGACCGCCTACGGCGGTTTCGAACTTGAACAGTGCCTGGTTGGAGTTCCAGCCCGGGGCCCACGGCGTGTTGAACACGGTGGAGTCCTTCAGTGCCGGCACACCTTCCATCGAGTAGGCCAGAATGCCGTCTTCGTCCTGCTCCTGTTTTGGCTCGTGCACGTTGATGTGCGCGCGCATTGCGGTACGACCACTGTAGCGGTGCTGCTGACGCGGCACGCGCATGCCGGCAACCGTGAAGTCGGGGCCAGGAGTGAGTTTGTTGAGCACTTCGCCGTTCGGCAGCAGCGCTGCAATCTGGGCGGTGATTTCCTGAGTCTTCTTGCCTTCGGTCAACCACTTGCAGCTGGCGAGGATCGGCGCAACCGGTTTGAACACGGAATAGAAGTACTGCGCGCGGCCTTCGTAGTTGACGAAGGTGCCCGAGCTTTCCGCGAAGGTAGCGGCCGGCAGTACCAGGTTGGCGGCTTCGCCGGTCGGGTGCTGCAGGCTGTCGAGTACGGCCAGGTAGTCGAGGCTTTCGATGAAGGCATCGACCTGAGCACTCGGGGCGCGGCGATAGAGATCGTTTTCGAGCACGATGGCGGTTTTCTTGCCGCTCGAAAGTGCCTTGCCCAGCGTGTTGCTGCTGCCCTGCATGAGCAGAGCCAGACCGAGGCTGTTGGCTTCGGGTACGGTCAGCGCGAGGTTGGCTTTCTTATCGCCATCGAACAGTGCGGTGGCGATGTTGGCGGCGGCGTTCAGAAGCGCCGGCTCGAGGCTGCTGGTACCACTGATGATCAGCGGACGTTTGGCAGCTTTCAGATCAGCAGCGATGCTGTCGACCAGCGCCTGTTCGGCTTCGCTCAGACCGGAAACGGCCGGTGCGCTGGCGTCGAGCGCATGGGCAACGGCGAAGCCGATGCGCGCGCTGTCCTGCGCGGAAGCAATGTGTACTTTCTTGGCAATGTCGTCGAGACGGGTGGCGTGACCGGCCAGGATGTAGACCGGGCTCTTGCGGCCCATGGCCAGCTGACGAATGGCAGCATCGTGCCAGGCCGGGAACTTGGCCTGCTCAGCCAATTCCTTGGCGAGGTTCTTGGCGGACTGACGGACGGCCAGCGCCAGACGAGCGGCGGTGTTGGTGAGGTCTTCGCCCAGGATCAGGACGGCGTCGGAATCTTCGATGTCCTTGATGTTGGCGATGTTGACCGGACGGTTCTGGTAGATGTCGAGCACCTGGTTCAACAGACCAAATTCGACGTCGGAAACGCCGGCATAGAAGTTCTCGGCACCTACGAGTTCACGCAGCGCGTAGTTGGATTCGAGCGAAGCGCGCGGCGAGCCGATACCGATGGCCTTCCCTTTCAGGGACAACAGCTGCGCCTTGGCGGCGGCGGGATCGGTCAGCACCGGGTTGGCATCGCGAGTGGTACGGGTCATGGCGACGCGGATACGCTCGTCGCTGTTCACGTAGCCAGTGCCGAAACGACCCTTGTCGCAGATGAAATAGCCGTTCACTTCGTGGTTGAAACGGTTGACGACGCGACGCAGCGTGCCGTAGCGCTCACCAGGAGTGATGTTGCAGCCCACGCCACAGGCAGCGCAGACGCTCGGCGCGGTCTGCAGGTCCCACTTACGGCTGTAGTGCTTGCTGAAAACTTTGTCGGTGAACACACCGGTCGGGCACACCTCGACCAGGTTGCCGCTGAACTCGCTTTCGAGCGGGCCTTCCTGGAAGCGGCCGAAGTAGGTGTGGTTGTGAGAAGCCTGCGGGCCGAAGTCTTTGCCGCCGGCATAGTCCTTGTAGTAACGCACGCAGCGGTAGCAGGTGATGCAACGGTTCATCTCGTGACCGATGAAGGGTCCGAGATACTGGTTGGTGTGGGTCACCTTCTTGCCGTCGTAACGACGATAGGTGTGCCCGCTCATCACCGTCATGTCCTGCAGATGGCACTCACCACCCTCTTCGCACACCGGACAGTCGTGCGGGTGCTTGGTCATGATGCTTTCGATGGCCTGGGCGCGGAACTTGGCGGCAGCGGCGATGGAGTAACGCCCGCCTTCACGCGGCGAGGTCATGCAGGCCATGACCTGGCGACCACGTTGGTCTTCGTCGTTGGCGTACTCGATGATGGCGCACTGGCGGCAGGAGCCGACGGAACCCATGGCCGGATGCCAGCAGAAGTACGGCAGGTCTTCCTGCTGCGAAAGGATCTCCTGCAGCAGGTTGTTGTTGGGGTCTACTTCGAAGACCTTCCCATCAACGGTAATTTTAACCATTGCTTGCTCCGCCAAAACTCAATCTATTCAGTGATTTAGCAGTGATAGTTTAAGTAACTTATCGATGCTAGTTAAAGCTGTCTATCAATGCTTGTGGTACTTGCAACCGTGGTTGACGTGTTCCACGAACTCATCCATGAAGTACTTCAGACCGCTCTGCAGCGGCTCGGCGGCGCCGGGGGCCAGGGCACAGAAGGTGTTGCCCGGAGCCATGTAACCGCACATTTCCTTGAGGATGTCGATGTCCTTCATGCTGCCCTCGCCCGCTTCGAGCTTGCGCAGAATGTGCTCGGCCCAAGGCAGGCCATCACGGCACGGCGTGCACCAGCCACAGGATTCGTGAGCAAAGAACTTGATCAGGTTGTGGACGCAGCCGACCGGACAGGTCTTGTCATCGAGCACCATGATCAGCGAGGTACCGAGACGGCTGCCCGCCTTGGCCACTTCCGACGGAATCATCGGCAGGTCGAGGTGTTCGGGCATCAGGAAGTCGGTCGACCCCCCACCCGGCAGGAAGGCACGCAGCTGGTAACCGTCCTGCATGCCACCGGCATACTCTTCGAACAGCGTACGGAACGTGGTGCCCACCGGCATTTCCCAGCAGCCCGGATTCTTCACGCGGCCGGACACACCACTGATACGGGTGCCGGCCTGGCCGTTGACACCGAGGCTCTTGTACCACTCGATACCGTATTTCACGATGCCGGGGATGTTGCAGATGGTCTCGACGTTGTTGACCAGCGTCGGGCGGCCCCACAGACCACTGACCTGCGGGAATGGCGGCTTGAAGCGCGGGTTGGCGCGCTTGCCTTCGAGTGCGTTGATGAGAGCGGTTTCTTCACCGCAGATATAACGTCCGGCGGACGTGTGCAGGGTCAGCTCGAGGCTGAAGTTGGAACCCTGGATGTTCTTGCCGAGCATGCCGGCTTCATAGGCTTCGGCGATGGCCTTGTGCAGGCACTGCTCTGCCACTTTGTACTCGCCGCGCAGGAAGATGTAGGCATGGGTTGCCTGCAGCGCGATCGAGGCAGTGATGATGCCTTCGACCAGCAGATGCGGATCGTGCTCCATGAGCAGACGGTCCTTGAAGGTGCCCGGCTCCATCTCGTCGCCGTTCACCACCAGGTAACGCGGGCCGCCATCGGGCTCGGGGATGAAGCTCCACTTCAGACCGGTGTTGAAGCCTGCACCACCACGACCACCGAGGCCGGAATCCTTCACCAGATTGATGATGTCACGCGGCACCATGCTCAGCGCTTTGGTAACGCTCTCGTAACCACCGGCAGCCTGGTACTGCTGGAAGTTGAAAGGCGCCCGGCCGATCTGGATGTTCTTGGTTAAGGGTTTGTTCGTACTCATGTGACGAAAACTCTTTAATTAATTCGGTCGTGCCGGCCTCAGCCTTTGGCCCGGTATTCCGCGATGATCTCGTCGATCTTTTCCGGAGTCAGATTGCGGTAGTGCTGGTTGCCCACCATCATGGTCGGCGCACGGTCGCAGTCACCCAGACAAGGGACCGGGATCAGGGTGAACAGGTTGTCTTCCGTAGTCTGGCCGTAATCGATGCCCAGACGCTTGGTGATGTGCTCCTTGAGCGAATCGCAACCGAGCATCCAGCAGGCAACGCTGTCGCAGAACAGGATGACGTTCTTACCTACCGGACGGCGGTAGATCAGGTTGAAGAAGGTAGCAACACCTTCCAGCTCATCCGGTGGAATGTCCAGGTACTCGGCGACGGCCAGAAGGCTTTCGTCGGACACCCAGCCCTGATACTTCTGGACGATCTTGAGCGCTTCCAATCCCACGGCCTGCGCGTAGGGATAGTGCTTTTTCTCGTGTTCGATCTCGTGGATCTCTTCCGGCGTCAGCTGCCGTGCCTTCGGGGCGGTGCTGGCAATGATGTTGCTCATACGTTCTTCTCTCGAACTCTGAAGGTCTGGCTCAGCGGTCTACGTCCGCCATCACGAAGTCGGTGGTGGCGACCACTGCCGTGAAGTCGGCCAGCATCAGGCCGCGGCTGAGCGCCGGGATGGCCTGGATGTGGATGAAGGACGGCGTACGGATGCGCGTGCGGTAGGAACCGACGCCACCGTCGTTCACCAGGTAGTACATGTTCAGACCCTTGGTGGCTTCGATGGTCATGGTGACCTCGGTCGGATCCATCACCGGCCCCCAGCTTACGCTGAGGAAGTGGTTGATCAGGGTCTCGATGTCGAGCTTGCTCTTCTCTTTGATCGGCGGAGTCGTGAGCGGATGGTCGGCCTTGTACGGACCTTCCGGCATGTTCTCCAGACACTGTTTGATGATGCGGCAGCTCTGACGCATCTCTTCCACACGCACGGCGGCGCGGTCGTAACAGTCGCCATTGAGGCCGATCGGCACTTCGAATTCGAAGTTCTCGTAGCCGCTGTACGGACGGTTCTTGCGGTAGTCCCACTCGAGACCGGTGGCGCGCAGAGCCGGACCAGTCATCGCCCAGTCGAACACGCCGGCGGTGTCGATCACACCGACGCCGCGCGTACGCTGTTTGATCACGGTGTTCTGCATGACCATCTTGTCGTACTCGGCAAGACGTTTCGGGAAGTACTCGACGAACTCGCGGATCAGTTTGTCCCAGCCTTTCGGCAGATCCTGCGCCACACCACCGATGCGGAACCAGCTCGGGTGCATACGTGCACCGCAGATGGACTCGATGATGTTGAAGGCCTTCTCACGGTCTACGAAGGCGTAGAACAGCGGCGACAACTGACCCAAGTCGACGGCCCAGGTGCCGAAGAACAGCAGGTGCGAACAGATACGGAAGAATTCGCACAGCATCACGCGAATCACTTCGACGCGCTGCGGCACCTTGATGCCGGCCATCTTCTCGACCGCCATCACGTACGGCAGGTTGTTCATCACACCGCCGAGATAGTCGATACGGTCGGTGTAGGGAATGTAGGTGTGCCAGGTCTGGCGTTCGGCCATCTTCTCGGCACCGCGATGGTGGTAGCCCACTTCGGGCACCACATCCAGCACCTGCTCACCATCGAGCTGCAGCAGGAAGCGGATCACACCGTGTGCTGCCGGATGGTTCGGGCCGAAGTTGAGGAACATGTATTCGGAGTTTTCGCCCTTGGTCTGCAGGCCCCACTCTTCCGGCTTGAAGCGCAGTGCTTCCTGCTCGGTGTCCTGGATCTCGTCGCTCATGCGGAACGGTTCCATCTCGGTGGCGCGGGCCGGATGGTCCTTGCGCAGCGGATGGCCCTTCCAGGTCGGCGGACACAGGATGCGGGTGAGATGCGGATGGCCTTCGAAGTTCACGCCGAAGAGGTCCCAACACTCGCGCTCCTGCCAGTTGGCACTGTTCCACAGGCCAGTGACTGTCGGGATGTTGAGATCGTTTTCCTTCAGGGCGACCTTGATGCGGATGTCGCAGTTACCGGAGAAGGACGTGGCGTGATAGACCACGGTGAAGTCGGAGTCGGGCTGCCCTTCGCGATGCACGCGCACACGCTCGTCGATGGCGGTGAGGTCGAGCAGCATTTCATAACGGGGACGCGCTTCGTCGCGCAGGTATTTCAGCACGGCGAGAATCTTGTCGCGCGGCACCCACAGCGTGGGCATGCCTTCCGCGGTGTGCTGGCGAACGAAAGTGGATTCCCCGAACTTCTGGTACAAACCCGCGATCACCGCGGGAAGTTCAGCTGTCTGACTGGCGATATTGGCGCTCACTGGCGTTCTCTTCTATCTGATTCGCTGTTGAATGACCGGGCCGTCGAGAGATCGGCTTAAGTCTCGTCCGGGCTGCGCAGCTCGGTGGCGGCGATGCGCTGCGCCAGGCGGGCGTCGCGCTGCACCACGTTCTTCTCGCGCTCGTAGATGCCCTGGTCGCTGATGACCCAGGAAACCGGGCGACGTTTCTTGCCGATCGAGTCCTGCAACAGGGTCAAGCCTTGCAGCAGCGCCTCGGGACGCGGCGGACAACCGGAAACGTACACGTCCACCGGCAGGAACTTGTCCACGCCCTGCACTACCGAATAGATGTCGTACATGCCGCCGGAGTTGGCGCAGGAACCCATGCAGATCACGTAGCGCGGTTCCATCATCTGTTCGTACAGACGCTGTACCACCGGCGCCATTTTGCGGAATACGGTGCCGGCGATGATGATCATGTCGGCCTGACGCGGGGTGGCACGGAACACCTCGGCACCGAAACGTGCGATGTCGTGACGACTGGAGATTGCGGTGGCCGCTTCTACGTAGCAGCAGCTGAGGCCGAAGTTGAAGGGCCACAGAGAGTTCTTGCGACACCAGGCCAACATGTCTTCCAAGGTCGTCATGATCACATTCTTGCGAATGTAATCATCGAATTGGTTCATGCCCGGCCTGGGCGAATAGGTATCTTCAGGTTTGACCAGTTCCCAGCTCATTAGTGTGCCGCTCCTGTGTGAGTGGAAGTGGCGCCGTGATCATCGTGACCGTGATGGTCATCATGATCAGCGTGGCCGTGGTGTGAAGCCGCTTGGGCCTTCAGGCGCTCTGCGCGGGGACCGACGTTGACCACACCGCCTTCGCCGATCAATTGGGCTCTGTCTTGCCGTTGACGTTGCGTACGCCATTCGAGGGCACCGGAACGCCACAGATACAGCAGACCGGCAATCAGAATGAAAATGAAGACGAATACTTCGATGTAGCCCAGCCACCCTGCTTCACGGATGGAGATGGCCCAGGCGAGCAAGAATGCAGCTTCGAGGTCGAAGATGATGAACAGAATGGCGGTGAGGTAGAAGGGAACCGCAATGCGGATCTGCGGTGAGCCCGTGGGCACGACGCCCGATTCATAGACGTCATGGGTGGCGTGGTCTCGGCGCTTCTGGCCCAACAGCGCAGATGCGCCGAGAAGGCCAACAATCAGCACCACCACGATGATGGTATAGACGAGCAAGGGCCAGAGGTCGATGTTCACGCCAGAGTCCTGTTCAAAGTTGATCTGCGGTATTCGTTGTGACGACTGCGTCGTTCTTCTATACGGTCACAGCGTCGACAACACTCATGAAACGCACTTCTGATATCCGCAACGACCGATGGCGGGTCCACCATCGACAAACATCGTGCTACTGCCAGAACTCATCGAGTCTGACGGCGCCATGGATCAGAAGGTGAGCGATGCGGCTGGTTTACGGAGATAGACCGGGCTCTGAATCCCGCTCTACCCCGCTGTAACCAGGCGGATTTGCCGAGTTACCGAGCGTTTCAAACGGGGCGCCATTTTCCACATTCACCATAGTTTCTTCAAGGTTTCTTCTTGCTTTTTTAGGTACGGATTGAGTCGCGTCCTTGCTACGTAAAATGCTGTCAAAAAACGCGATTTATGCCGTCGAGCGCCGCCACTTTGTACGCTTCCGCCATGGTCGGATAGTTGAAGGTGGTGTTGAGAAAGTAGCGCAGTGTGTTGCCGCCATTCTTCTGCGTCATCACCGCCTGACCGATGTGCACGATCTCGGAGGCCTGGTCACCGAAGCAGTGGATGCCGAGCAGCTCGAGTGTGTCGAAGTGGAAGATGAGCTTGAGCATGCCCACTTCGTCTCCGGTGATCTGGGCACGGGCAATGTTGCGGAAGAAGGCCTTGCCCACTTCGTAGGGGATCTTTTTCTCGGTGAGCTCGCGTTCGTTCATGCCGATGGTGCTGATCTCGGGGATCGTGTAGATGCCGCTCGGAATCTCCTGCAACGTGCAGAAGGCATCGGGATTGAAGATGGCATTGCTCGCCGCCCTTCCCTGGTCATAGGCGGCGCTGGCCAGCGCCGGCCAACCGATGACGTCTCCCGCCGCCGAAATGTTCGGCACCTTGGTCTGATAGCGTTCGTTGACCTCGAGCTGACCGCGGGTATTGGCCTCGAGACCGATCGCGTCGAGATTGAGCCGGTCCGTGTTGCCGGTACGGCCGTTGGCCCAGAGCACGATGTCGCTCTTGATCTTCTTGCCCGACTCGAGATGAGTGATGAGGTGGTCGTCGTGATATTCGATGTGACTGAAGTGTTCCTGGTGACGGCAGCGCACGCCGAGGTCGCGCAGGTGGTAGCTCAGTGCTTCGGAGATTTCCGAATCGAGGAAGGACAGGAGCGAAGCCGCCGGGTTGATCAGCTCCACCTTGGTGCCAAGACCTCCGAAGATCGACGCATATTCGCAGCCGATCACACCGGCGCCGATGATGGTGACCTTGCGCGGAGAGAAATCGAGGTCGAGGATGGTGTCGCTGTCGAAGACACGCGGATGGTTGAAGTCGACCTTGGACGGGCGATAGGGACGCGAACCGGTCGCGATGATGAAGTAGTCGGCCTGCAGCTTGGTGCGCTGTTTGCCCTGCACCACCATGATGCTGTTGGCGTCGATGAAGCTGGCGATGCCGTAGAACACCGGCACGAAGTTGCGTTCATAGAAGTCGCTGCGCAGCACGCTCTGCTCTTCCACCACACGTGAAGCGTGCTTCATCAACTGCTGAAAGGTTACATGCCGGGCGTCACCGAACTCGCGGAACATCGGGTTGGTGTTGAACTGCATCACCTGCTTGACGCCATGACGCAGCGCTTTCGAAGGAATGGTGCCGAGATAGGTGCAGTTGCCACCGGCGCGCGGCTTGTCGCAGATCATCGCCACCCTCTTGCCCAGCTTGACCGCATTCATCGTGGCGGACTCGCCGGCCGGGCCGCTGCCGATCACGATCAGATCGAAATGATGCTTCGCCGCGATCATGGGAGCCTGGGGAAGCGGTTTGCCGTTCGTGATTTCAGTGGTGGTGTTGGTCTTCTTGGAGGTGGTGCTCTTCTTTTTGGTAGTACTCATAGTGCGTCGAGGCCGGAAAACCGCTCCTTGAAACGTTGTGAGGATTGCGCTGCAAGTCCCTGATTTGTGTGAATTATAAAGTAAGCCGCCAAGCCCAGGCCATCAGCGATGCGTAGACCTTCTTCCGGGCCGAGCACCAAGAGTGCCGTGGCCCAGGCGTCTGCCAATGCCGCCTTGGGCGCCACCACCGTCACCGCTCTCAGTGCATGCGCAACTGGCCAACCGGTGCGTGGATCGATTTCGTGGGAATAGCGTTTGCCATTTAGTTCGCGATAGTTGCGGTAATCACCCGAGCCTGCAAGTGCAAAGGCCTCCCCATCGGCGTCGATTACCGCGAAAGCCCGTGGCTCCAGCTCCGTCGGTCTCTCGATGGCAATGCGCCAGGAGCTGCCATCGGGCTTGTATCCGGCTACCCGCACTTCGCCGCCGATCTCCAACAGATAGTTAGCGATGCCGCGTTCATGCAGCAGCTGTGCGAGCACATCGACCGCATAGCCCTTGGCGATGGCGGAGAGATCCAATTCGATGTCAGAGGCACGTGCGACACGTCTCCCCTCTTCCTCCAACTGCAGCCGACTCATGCCGACTTTGGCGCGCGCCACATGCAGTGAGTGTTCGTCCGGCAATCCTGGCTCGGGCGCATCGGGACCAAAGCCCCACAGACGTACCAAGGGACCGACGGTGGGATCGAAGGCGCCTTCGCTCTGCCGATGCACTTCCTGCGCCAGCTGCAACACCGTGAAGAGATCGGCCGAAACCTCAGTCGCATGAGACTTGTCGCGATTCAGACGACTGAGCTCGGATTCCGGCGCGTAGGTCGAGAACACTTCTTTGTCGAGCCGGCGCAGTTCTGCGCTCAGAACGCTCTCGAGGTCTTCGTGCGGGTCAGCCTCACTCCAGTACTGCAGACTCCAGCTTGTGCCCATGGTGCTGCCGCCGAGCACGATGAGCGTCGGTCGACGCTCGAGCAGAAAAAAACAGAGTCCCAGAAACGCGAAAGCGCCCACGGCATAACCGATGAGCGCTTTGCGTGATGCGGTCAGGGACACGGTGGGTTCCCGTTACCTGTCGCCTCAGTAGTCCATGCTCTCGTTTTCGGGATAGGACAGGTGGTTCACACCAGCCATCTTGCTGACCATGCGGACTACCTGGTTGCAGTAGCCGAATTCGTTGTCGTACCACAGGTACAGCACGAGATTCTTGCCGTTGCTGATGGTGGCGGTGGCATCGAGGATGGCAGCTTCGCGCGAACCGATGAAGTCGCTGGACACGGCGTCCGGCGATTCGGTGTAGCCGAGCTGGTTCTGCAGCGGCGAGTGCAGCGCGATCTTGCGCAGGTACTCGTTGATGTCTTCCTTCGTGCAGGTGGTCTGCAGCGTCAGGTTCAGGATCGCCATCGACACGTTGGCCACCGGCACGCGTACTGCGTTGCCGCTCAGCTTACCGGCCAGCTCCGGTACGGCTTTCGCCACGGCTTTGGCTGCGCCCGTTTCGGTGAGCACCATGTTCAGTGCGGCACTGCGGCCACGACGATCGGCCTTGTGGTAGTTGTCGATCAGGTTCTGGTCGTTGGTGTAGGCGTGTACCGTCTCGACGTGGCCGTGGACGATGCCGTAGCGCTCGTTGATCAGTTTCAACACAGGAGCGATCGCGTTGGTGGTGCACGAGGCAGCCGTGATGATGCGATCGCTCGGCTCGATCATGTTGTGGTTGATGCCGTACACGATGTTCTTGAGGTTGCCCTTGCCCGGTGCGGTCAGGATCACCTTGGCGACGCCCTTGGACTTGAGGTGCTTGGACAGACCTTCTTCGTCGCGCCATTTACCAGTGTTGTCGATCACCAGCGCATCGGAGATGCCGTACTGGGTGTAGTCGACGCTGTCGGGGCTGTCGGCGTAGATGAAGTGGATGACGTTACCGTTGGCGATGATGCGATTGTTCTCTTCGTCGACGCGCACGGTGCCCTGGAAGGAACCGTGGACGGAGTCGTTGCGCAGGAGGTTGACGCGTTTCTGCAGATCGCCGTCACCACCTTTGCGGACCACGATGGCACGCAGGCGCATGATGGAGCCGTTGCCGGTCTGCTCGAGCAAGAGACGGGTCACGAGACGGCCGATGCGGCCGAAACCGTAGAGCACGATATCGACGGGCTTGTCGATCGGCTTGTGGTCACGGTCGACGAGATGTGCGAGTTCCTTGGCCACCCAAGCGTCGACGTCGACGCCATTGCCACCTTCGGCCTGTTGCATGTAGCCCACGGTGAGCTTGCCGAGGTCGATCTGGCAGGGGCAGAGATTCAACTTGGACAAGGCCATCAAGACCGGATGGCTTTCGAATTCCGAGAGTTCGTTGCGCGCGATCTGACGGACGCGACGATGCGCCTTCATGATGTCGGCGACGGAGCGGTTGGTCAGCGTCGAGCCGTAGAGGAATACCTGAACCCCTTTTACGTTCTCCAAACGGCCCAGCACCGGCAACATTTCCTGCGCTAGGGCTTCCCGTTGTTTCCAGTCATTGAAAAAGTCTTGATCAAGGTTGGGTCTAACCACGGAATCAGTCCTTGTCTGTTGAGGGGAAAAAGCCGGCGTATTATCCAGTTGGACCCCACCCTTGTCCAACCCAATTACCCCTCTGCGATTGCGGTATACTTCGCCCCCTTTTTGCCTCGACGGCTCGTCGAGGTGTCGCCTTTTCGTGTTTGATTCGAATCAATTCGCATGAGCTCAGCGCATCAGCTACGCCTCGCACAGTTGCCGCCCGCAGTCAGTCCCGGGCAACGTCAGTACTGGGGAGGTCTGCAGGGAGCAGCACCGAGTCTCGCCCTGTCGCACGCGGCACGCGCCTTCGATGGGCTCACGCTGGTCATCACCGAGAATTCACGGCAGGCCGATCGCCTCCATGCCGAGTTGGAGTTCTTCCAAGCCGGCAGCAACGAGCAGCTCGAGCTCCTCACCTTCCCCGACTGGGAAACGCTGCCCTACGACAATTTCTCGCCGCACCAGGACATCATCTCCACTCGTCTCGAAACGCTGCATCGCTTGCCGACGCTGCGCCGTGGTGTGCTGATCCTGTCGGTGACCACCCTGCTCCATCGACTACCGCCGCCGGAGTACATCGCAGGCAACACACTGAGTCTGAAGGTGGGACAGCGTTTCGAGTTGAACGAGATGCGCCGCATGCTCGAGGCCGCTGGCTATCAGTGCGTGGATTCCGTCTACGAACATGGCGAATTCGCGGTACGCGGCTCCATCATGGATCTGTATCCGATGGGCAGCGCCGTGCCCTATCGCATCGAACTCTTCGACGATGAGATCGAAAGCCTGCGCACCTTCTCGCCCGAAACGCAGTTGTCGGCGGAGAAAGTCGAGGCGATTCGCCTCTTGCCTGGCCGCGAATATCCGCTGCATCAGGACGCCATCGCGCATTTCCGCCGCAAGTTCCGTGAGGCCTTCGCCGTCGACGTGCGCCGTTGCCCGCTCTATGAAGACATCTCACGCGGCCTAGCCAGCGCCGGCATCGAGTACTACCTGCCGCTTTTCTTCGATCGCCTCGTCAGTCTCTTCGACTACTTGCCCGGCACGCTGCAATGCCTTTCCTACGGTGAAGTGGGCCAAGGTGCGGAACAGTTCTGGCGCGAGATACGCTCGCGCTACGAAGAGCGCTCGGTGGATACACAGCGCCCGATCCTGCCGCCGGAACAACTCTTTCTCGCCATCGAGGAACTCTTCGGCGCCATCAAGCCGCTGCCGCAGCTCTATCTGCATACGCGGCAGCTCGAAACCAAGGCCGGCCACTACAACCTGGAGACCGGCGTCTTCCCCGATCTCGCGGTCGAATCGAAGGCGGAGCAGCCGCTGGCCAAACTCGAACATTTTCTGCGTGAGCAAAGTCAGAGCCGCATCCTCTTCTGCTGCGACTCACCTGGTCGTCGCGAAGCGATGCTGGAATTGCTGCGTCGCATCGAGGTCTCGCCCAAGGTTGTGAGCGGCTGGCAGGAATTTCTGAGCAGCGAAGTACCGCTCGCCATCACGGTGGCACCGCTCGAATCGGGGCTGTGGCTACGTGACGAAGGCCTCATCGCGATCACCGAGAACCAGCTCTTCATCCACCATGTCAGCCAGCAGCGCCGACGCGGCAAATTCCAGGATCAGAGCGAATTCGTCTTCAAGAGTCTGACCGAGCTCAATCCGGGTTCACCCGTGGTGCATCTCGATCATGGTGTGGGGCGTTATCTCGGTCTCGACAGCTTCGAGGTCGAGGGTCAGCTCACCGAATTCCTCGTGCTCGAGTACGCCGACGGCGCCAAACTCTATGTGCCCGTCGCGAGCCTGCATCTCATCAGCCGCTACAGCGGCGGCGATCCCGAGCATGCGCCGCTGCACAAGCTGGGCAGTGATCAGTGGGAAAAGGCCAAGCGCAAGGCGCAGGAAAAGATCATCGACGTGGCAGCGGAACTGCTCGAGCTGCATGCACGTCGCGCGGCGCAGAAAGGCCACGCCTTTACCTTGAACGAGGCCGACTATCAGCTCTTCGCCAACGCCTTCCCCTTCGAGGAAACGGAAGATCAGGCCAACGCAATTGCCGCGGTGATTGCCGATATGAAATCGCCACGACCGATGGATCGTTTGGTGTGTGGTGACGTCGGCTTCGGCAAGACGGAAGTAGCGCTGCGTGCGGCCTTCGTTGCGGTCAGCAACAGCAAGCAGGTGGCGGTGCTCGTGCCCACCACGCTGCTCGCGCAACAGCATTACGAAACCTTCCGCGATCGCTTTGCCGATTGGCCGGTGAAAATCGCGCTGATGTCGCGCTTCGTTGGCGGCAAGCAGCAGGAAGAAACGCTGCAGCAATTGGCCGAAGGCAAGATCGACATCGTCGTGGGCACGCACAAGCTGCTGCAGGAAAACATCAAGTACAAGGCGCTGGGGCTCCTGATCATCGACGAGGAACACCGCTTCGGCGTACGCCAGAAAGAACGTCTGCTCGCACTCAAGGCCAGCGTCGACATCCTCACACTCACCGCGACCCCGATTCCTCGCACGCTCAACATGGCGATGAGCGAAATGCGGGATCTTTCGATCATCGCGACACCGCCGGCGCGGCGTTTGTCGGTGAAGACCTTCGTGCGTCAGAGCAATCCCGCTCTCATCAAGGAAGCCATCCATCGTGAATTGCTGCGTGGTGGCCAGGTGTTCTTCCTGCACAACGAAGTGAAGACGATCGAGAAGCGCGCGGAAGAAATTTCCAAACTGGTGCCGGAAGCACGCGTCGCCATCGGTCATGGCCAATTGCGCGAGAGCGAGCTCGAGCGCGTGATGTCGGACTTCTATCACAAGCGTTACAACGTGCTCGTGTGCTCCACCATCATCGAGACGGGCATCGACATTCCGAGCGCGAACACCATCATCATCGATCGTGCCGATACCTTCGGCCTCGCGCAGTTGCATCAGCTGCGCGGTCGCGTCGGTCGTTCGCATCACCAGGCCTATGCCTACCTGCTGACACCGCATCCGAAGGAAATGACGGCCGATGCCATCAAGCGACTCGACGCCATCAGTGCCGCCGACACGCTTGGTGCCGGCTTTACCCTGGCGAGTCACGACCTCGAGATTCGTGGCGCCGGCGAACTGTTGGGTGAGGAACAGAGCGGCCACATGCACACGATCGGATTCTCGCTCTACAGCGAGATGCTGGCCGAAACGGTGAAGCTCCTGAAACAAGGCAAGACGCCGAACCTCGATCTGTATCAGCACAGCGGCACCGAGGTGAATCTACGCATCCCTGCGCTCTTGCCCGACACCTACCTTCCCGACGTGCATGGACGCCTCATGATGTACAAGCGCATCGCGAGCGCGACCAACGACGACGAGCTGCGTGAACTTAAGGTGGAGTTGATCGATCGTTTCGGATTGCTGCCGGAACCGGCGCAACATCTCTTCGCCGTCACCACGTTGAAACTGCGCGCCCAGGCGCTCGGCATCAGCAAGGTGGAAGCGAATGCAGCCGGTTGCAAGCTGAAGTTCAGCGCCGACACCAAGGTCGATCCCTACACCCTCGTAACGCTGGTGCAGAAGCAAAGTTCACGTTACAGCCTCAGCGGCGGCTCGGAATTGCGTTACAAGCAGGAAACCGCGCTTCCCGCCGAGCGCATAGCAATGGTAGAAACGCTGCTGAATCGTCTGACGCCCACTGCCAAGAACTGAACCTGAGCGATGTATCGAATGCGCCCCACTTCTACCCTGTTCCGCGGTTGTCTGTTCGCGTTGCCGCTGCTGTTGTCCGTGGGTTCTTCCGCACAACCGGGTTTCGATCTGGATGGGACCGGCACGCCGAGCGGCATCAGCAGCGATGGTAATCGTTGGGTGGAGGTCGAGGTCATCGTGTTCAAGGCCTTGGTCAACCGCAGCAACGAGCTGGCCAACCCAGGCAAGCTGAGCCTCAGTTATTTCCCCAATCCGCGTCTGCTGGCAACGCCGCTCGACAGCTACGCCTATCCCTTCGAAGCCGATCTTCCCCGGGAACCGGCGGAGAACGAGCCTGCCTTTCCTCTGACGGGCGCACGACCTCTGTCCGCCTTCGGCGGCTTCGAGGAAAACGAAGAGCAGCGCGAGCCGGAGTTCGACTTCAGTGTGCCGGCGCAACCTGCGGTGCCAGGCAGCTTCAAGGTACTGGATCTGTCGCGCGATCCCTACGTCAAGCTGGATGCCCGGAGCGCTCGTCTGAGCGCCGCCGCACGCAATCTGACCCAGGCGCCGGACTATGAAGTGCTGTGGCATGAAACCTGGCGTCAGCCCCTGCTCGATCGTGCCCAGGTCTCCGCCATCGTCGTACAGGCCGGCGACCGACTCGACGAACACAGCGCACTCGAAGGCAGCGTACGGCTGAGCCGTTCCGGTCAGCGTGCCCGTCTGGATCTGAACCTCTGGCTCAACGAGTTCGGCATTCCTGATCCGACGGAAGCCGCACGCTGGCAGGTGCCAGTGGTGCCGGAAGTGGTACGCGCGAAACTGCAAAAAGCAGAGGAAGAGGAAACGCCGCTAAGTCCGCTTGCACCTGTGAACGCGACGATTCCCGAGCGCCCGCAGCGCGGCATCGTGCGCATCTGGCAGTTACAGGTGGGTGATGAATTGAATCTGGAGCGTCTCCACTATCTCGATCACCCGGTCTTGGGTGCGCTGGTGGAAATCCGTCCCTATGTGTTGCCCGAGACGATCGCTCCGGAACTTCCCGAAGAATTCTAGGCTGCGGCAGAGCTGGTGCTGAAGCGCGCGAGACGCGGCAGCAGATATGGCACCAGCCGTTCGAGTTTGCGTACGCCCTTCTGCAGTTCCTCTTCCAGCGCCGCCAGATCCAATACCCCCGAGTCCAAGCCCGCGGCGCGATTCACCACGAGCGCCACGCTGCAATAAGGCAGCGCCAGTTCACGCGCCAATATCGCTTCCGGCATTGCCGTCATGCCGATCATGGTGCAGCCGTCGCGCTGCAGTCGCCGCACTTCGGCAGCCGTTTCGAGACGTGGCCCCTGTGTACAGCCGTAGACACCACCATCGATGAGCTCGAGCCCCGCTTCCTGTGCAGCGGCCAGCACATCGGGACGCAGTTCCGGGCTGAAGGGATGAGTGAAGTCGGGGTGCATCTCCGCCACGCTGCAAGGTTGGCCTGGCTCGTGGAAGGTGTTGGCGCGCCCCCAGGTGTAGTCGATCAGCTGATCGGGCAGACACAAGGTCCCCGGCTGCAATTCATCGCTGATACCACCGACGGCATTGAACGCAATGACGCAAGTGGCACCCGCTTGCTTCAGTGCCCATAGATTGGCGCGGTAGTTGATCTGATGAGGAGCGAGACGCGGCCCACTCCCATGGCGTGGTAGGAAAAGACAGGGATGAGCCGAGTCGCGGTAGTGAAATACCTGCGTGGTCTGCTCGGCAAACGGTGTGGCGACGTCGAGCGTGACGGCGTTGCCACAGCCGCTGAGTTCGTGCACGCCGCTGCCACCGATGAAGGCCGGCAGCATCGCGCGCGGCTCACTTGTAATAGGCATTTTCCCGGTTGGCGTGGTCGGTGACGTCGCGTACCGCGGTCAGCTCGGGGAAGTGGCGCATCAAGGTGGCTTCTACACCCTGCTTGAGCGTCACATCGGCCTGCCCGCAACCCTGGCAACCGCCGCCGAAACGGAGTACTGCCACGTTGTCGTCGGTGAGCTGTTCCAAGGTGATGTTGCCGCCATGCATGGCGAGACCGGGGTTGATCTCGTTGTAGAGCACATAGTTGATGCGATCGGCGAGCGAGCTGTCCGGACCGATCTTCGGCATGCGCGAGTTGGGTGCGCGGATCGTCAGTTGGCCACCCATCGAGTCCTTGGCGAAGTCCACCACAGCCTCTTCGAGGTAGGGTTTGCTCTTCTTTTCGATCCAGGCGCGGAAGCCGTTGTATTCGTACGGTTCGTCATCGGGCTCTTGCTCACCGGGACGACAGAAGGCGATGCAGGTTTCCGCCTTCGGCGTACCACCATCGAGCACGAATACGCGAATGCCGATGCCCTCACAGTTCTGCTTGGCCAGCAGTTCACGCAGGTAGGTTTGACCGGATTCAGTGATTTCAATCATCGGAATTTTCCGTGGGGTTGACGCAGCTCAGGCGCGGTATTGTTACCGAGGTATGGGCCGATGCGGTAAAATGCAACCACCTTAAACAACTTAGAGAGTGGTCGCATTGTGAATCAGCATCTACGAGAAAGCAAAACGCACAGCGCTCAGACCGAAGGTGACAAGATCCCCTTCTGGCGCGTGATGATCAGCGTGATTCAGGCCAGCTTCGGCGTACAGAACAAGGACAATCGTGAAAGGGATTTCAAGCAGGGCCGTTTGTTGCCCTTCATCGTCGCTGCTGTGCTCTTCACCGTCGTCTTCGTCCTCACTCTGATGACGATCGTGAGCTCGGTACTCAACAGCGGCGCCTGAACCTTCGTCCAGGCGCCACCCTGAAGAACATCAGTTGTGGTTGGCCACGAAGAAAAGAACGCCGCTGACGGCAATGGCGATGGCGAAGAACGCTGCAATCGTATCGGCCCGGCTGTCGGCGGGATCCGGATCTCGATGGGGTTCCTGATGGGTATCGTGATGATCGTGATGGCTCATGAGGTTTTCTCTCGGGGAAAACGAATACACCGCTGCTGCGGACGCGGGCCGCGATTTTAATGATTCGCTGCCGATAACGCCAGCAACCAACTATGGCCGCGATGATACGGCCAAAACGAAAGGTCTCCTCCTCCCTCGGGTGGCAGGTAACGGTGGCTAGGTATTGACCACCCCTTCGAGTATCATCGCGCGCTTCTTTTTTCTTTCGCTTTTCCATGATGGAAGAGCCCAACTGAAAGCAACGCCATGTATCGTTACGACAAATACGACCATCAGATGCTGCAAGACCGCATCGCCGCCTTCCGCGATCAAACGCGGAGGTTCCTGGCCGGCGAACTGGAACCCAGCCAGTTCCTGCCGCTGCGTTTGCAGAACGGCCTTTACATCCAGCGCCTCGCGCCGATGTTGCGCATCTGTATTCCGTACGGCCTGCTTTCCTCCCGGCAGCTACGCAAGCTGGCCCATATCACGCGTCATTACGACAAGGGCTATGCGCACTTCACCACCCGCCAGAACATTCAATTGAACTGGCCGAAGCTGCCCGAAGTACCGGACATTCTCGCCGAGTTGGCCGAGGTCGAGATGCACGCCATCCAGACCAGCGGCAACTGCGTGCGCAATACCACCACCGACCAGTTCGCCGGCGTTTCGCCGTATGAGATCGAAGACGCCCGTCCGTGGTGTGAAATCATCCGTCAGTGGTCCACCTTCCATCCGGAATTCGCGCACCTGCCGCGTAAGTTCAAGATCGCGGTCTGTGGCACCGAACAGGACCAGGCTGCCACGCAGGTCCATGACATCGGCCTCTATCTCGTGAAAAACGACGCCGGTGAACTCGGCTTCCGCGTGCTCGTCGGCGGCGGTCTCGGCCGCACACCGATGATCGGTCAGGTGATTCGCGAGTTCCTCCCCTGGCAGCATCTGTTGACCTATCTCGATGCCATCCTGCGCATCTACAACCAGGAAGGTCGTCGCGACAACAAGTACAAGGCGCGCATCAAGATCCTTGTGAAGGAACTCGGTGTCGATGTGTTCCGCGACAAGGTCGAGCGCGAGTGGGAACGCGTGAAGGACGGCCCCGCTCTCCTCACCGCAGAAGAAGTACAGCGCTGCAAGCAGTACTTCGTCGATCCGGCCTACGAAACGCTGCCCGACGTCGATTCCGAAGTCGAGCATCTGCTGCACCGCGACGTCCTCTTCAATCAGTGGATGGAACGCAACGTGCACGCGCACAAGAAGCCGGGCTACCGCATCGTCACGCTATGCCTGAAAGCCACCGGTTCGGCGCCGGGCGACCTCAGTGCCGAACAGTTGGAATTCGTGGCCGATCTCGCCGATCGCTTCAGCTTCGGTGAACTGCGCGTCACCCACGAGCAGAACCTCGTGCTCACCGACGTACGACTCAAGGATCTGCCCGAACTGCATCGCGCGCTCAAGCAGGAACGTCTGGCGACGCCCTACACCGGGCTCCTCAACGACATCATCTCCTGCCCCGGCGGCGACTACTGTTCGCTGGCGAACGCGAAATCGATTCCGATCGCAGAAGCCATCCAGCGTCGCTTCGACGATTTCGAGCTGCAGAAGAAGATCGGCGAGATCACGATCAACATCTCCGGCTGCATGAACGCCTGTGGTCACCACCACGTCGGCAACATCGGCATTCTGGGTGTGGACAAGAAAGGTCAGGAGTTCTACCAGGTGGCGCTCGGCGGGTCCGCCGGTCGTCAGGCAGCGCTCGGTCAGGTTCTTGGACCTTCGTTCTCGCAGGAAGAAATTCCCGACGTCGTGGAGAAGATCATCGACGTCTATCTGGAACGTCGCAGTGAAGGCGAACGTTTCATCGACACCTTCCAACGTATTGGCCTGGAGCCGTTCAAGGAGCACGTCTATGCCAAAGCTGATTGATAAGCAGGGCCAGCTGCTGGACAACCCTTGGGTTCTGGTGTCCAAGGATGCCACCCTGGAACAGGCGCTCGCGGAAACTTCCCAGCACCTGTTGGTGCATGTGGCGCTCTGGAACGCCCACAAGGACGAACTGCGTAACAGCGGTCGCGCCATCGCCGTGTGGCTCGACAGCAGCGATCAGGCGGACGCCATTGCAGCGGACCTCCCTGCTCTGCCGCTCGTCGCGCTGAACTTCCCGACCTTCATGGATGGTCGCAGCTATTCCACTGCGGTGACGCTGCGTCTGCATCACAAATACGAAGGTGAGATCCGCGCCATCGGTGATGTCTTGCGTGACCAGTTGTTCTACATGCGCCGCTGCGGTTTCAGCACCTTCGATCTGAAGGATAGCGTGAAGCTGGAAGACGCTCAGAAAGGACTGCACGACTACACCACCAACTATCAGAGCACGGTGGAAGAACCGCTGCCGCTGTTCCGTCGTCGCGAGACCAGCGCTGCAGTGTGAGTGGAAAGACGAACGCAGATACGAAAACGGCCACTGATGTGGCCGTTTTCATTGGCGGGTTAATTAGGAGAAAAACTTCTCTTTGTCGGCGCGATGCAACCAGTCCTGGGCGACGCGGTTGAAAGCTCGCGTCATCGCGCTTTCAACCAAGGACGAAAGACGTTCGCCCAACTTCTTCTTGTATTCCCAGCTGACTTCGAACACGTCGCAGTCAGCGAGACGGCTCATGATCCACTCGTCGCTCACGCCGAGTTCGTCGATCAGACCACGCTCGAGCGCCTGTTGACCGGTCCATACCTCACCCGTCGCCACGCTCGGCAAATCCACCTGCGGACGATATTGCGCGATGAAGGCTTTGAAGAGGCCGTGCATTTCATCCACTTCTTCCTGCACCTTCTGACGATCCTTGTCGGTGTTCTCACCGAAGGTGGTGAGCGTGCGCTTGTACTCGCCGGCCGTGATCATCTCGTAGTCGATCTTGTTGTCCTTCAACAGGCGATGCACGTTGGGCAGTTGTACGAGTACGCCGATCGAGCCGACGTAAGCGAAGGGTGCAGCGATCAGATGATCGGCGACACAGGCCATCATGTAACCACCACTCGCGGCGACCAGATCGACGGCAATCGTCAAACGGAGTTTGGCCTTGCGGATGCGCGTCAGTTGCGAAGCGGCCAGACCATAGGCATGCACCATGCCACCGGGACTTTCGAGTTTGAGCAGTACTTCGTCCTGCTCCGGTCGCGCCACCGCCAACACTCCGGAAATGCACTGACGTAGATCCTCTACCGCCGAAGCGCGGGTATCGCCGTCGAAGTTGAGCACGAAGATGCGCTTCTTGCCGGAGTCGGCATTGGCAGCAGCTTGCTTCTTGCGGGCCTTGCGCTCTGCTTTTTCCTTCTGGCGCTCCGCTTTCTCCTCGGCCTTCAAGATTTCCTCGTCGAGGATTTCCTCGCGCAGATCATCCTTGATGCGCTCCAACTCGTCGTTGAGTTTGGTGACGACGATGTGCCCTTCCTGCTTGCCATGCTGGCGCTGCCGCATCGCGTTGGCCGCCAGAATCACGACGACGAAGATCAGCAGCAGGGCGAAGGTGAGGCTCTTGGCCAGGAACAGGCCGTATTCGTAAAGGAAAGAGTCCACGTGGTTTACTCAATTGAAAAGAGCGGCAATTCTGCGTTCAGGCGCCTTCCTGCGCAAGCCACAGGCAATTTTGACCGCTGCTTTTGTGGATCTGCTCCAGATTGCGCCGATGCGCCTCCAGTTCTTCTGGCGTAGGCTTGATCACGCGTAGCGGTGGCCGCGGTCCAGTCAGCTTGGCAGCCTCCTCGCCTCTCGCGTCCTCGCCGCCGGCCTCGTGGCCCAGGTGCAACGAAGACTGCCCGCCCGTCATCAGCAGATAGACGTCGGCGAGAATCTCGGCGTCCTTCAATGCGCCGTGCAATACACGCTGACTGTTGTCGACGTCGTAGCGTTTGCAGAGCGCATCCAAGTTGTTCTTCTGACCGGGATGTTTCTTGCGTGCCAGCGCCAGTGAATCGACCACGGAGCAGTACTCGAGCATGGTCTTGTAACCGCGATCGAGCCGGGCCAGTTCGTAATCGAGGAAGCCGATGTCGAACGGCGCGTTGTGAATGATGAGTTCGGCACCCTGCACGAATTCGAGAAAGAGATCCGCTATCTCGGCAAAGACGGGTTTGTCGGCGAGGAACTCGTTGGTGATGCCGTGCACTTCGAGTGCACCCGCATCCACTTCGCGCTCCGGGTTGATGTAGAGGTGCAGATGTTTGCCGGTCAGCTTGCGGTTGAGCAATTCGACGCAGCCGATCTCGATGATGCGATGTCCCTGCGCGGGGTCGAGACCAGTGGTTTCCGTGTCGAGCACGATCTGACGCATGTCGTAGTCCTGTTCAATTCAAAGCAAGTTCGTCGATGCCACGGTTGGCGAGACGATCGGCCAATTCGTTCATGGGATGGCCGCTGTGGCCTTTCACCCATTCCCAACTCAATGTGTGTTTGTTCGCGAGTTCGTCCAGGGTTTGCCAAAGATCGGCATTGAGTACTGGTTTCTTGGCGGCGGTACGCCAGCCCTTCTTCTTCCAGCCGTCGAGCCACTCGGTCATGCCCTGCAGCACGTATTTGGAGTCCGTCACCACCAGCACCCGGCACGGACGCTTGAGTGCCTGCAAGCCACGAATGACCGCCGTCAGCTCCATGCGATTGTTGGTGGTGAGCTGTTCTCCACCGTAGAGCTCTTTGCGCTGCTCACCGTATTCGAGGATGGCGCCCCACCCGCCTGGGCCTGGATTACCACGGCAGGCTCCGTCCGTGTAGAGATGTACTTCAGCTGTCATGCATGTCCCGATCGCTGACGACTACTTCTGGCGCGGGTGCACGGCGGCATCCGCTCGCTTCCGCCACTGGCAAGCCCACTGCGGGCAGACGCCAGTTCACCTGCACGGGCGTCAGCGGCAATACCTGTTTGCGTGCGGTGATCACATACATGGCACCCGTGGGCCAATTGAAGCGGGTCGCCAGAGGTTCGAGCCAGGCACTCCAGCGTATCGCGCGTTCGCCGTTGATGGGCAGCACGTGCACGCCGTAATGGATGCTGTCGATCTGGAAATCGAGCAACTTGAGCCAGTCACAGATGCGCGCGGCGCCGAGCCGCGCCGAAGCCCAGGGCGTGGCGCCATTGCGCGCCCGATGCAGCCAGTTGCGCAGCCCCCAGGTGCTGCGTGGGTTGAAGCCCACGATCACGAGATGGCCGCCGGCGATCAATACCCGTGCCGCTTCGCGCAGCAATTGGTGCGGATGCGTCGAGAAATCCAGCGCATGATGCAGGAGCACGAGATCGACCGACATGTTGGCGAGGGGAATGGCTTCACCTCGCGCGACGGCCGGATGACGATCGCTGACCCCGACATGGGGACAGAAGGAAAATTTGTGTCCCATGGGGCTGGCTTCGTACAGCAAGAGATCTGCACAGCCCAATTGCAAGAGGTGGTAGCCGAAGCGCCGCTGCAGTGCACGGTCGACCAAACGCCGTTCCTCGCGCCACAGATGCTGGCCCAGGGGCGTTTCGTACCAGGCAGTGAGCGCTTGGTAGGCGGCGGGTGTCGAGCGCGTTTGTGGCTGAGAGCTGATGCGCATGGGCGGGTGCCGTGAACTAAAGGCGAATCTTACTCGCTGCAGCCCGCTTTTAAACCCTTGGCGTGCCCACGGGGGCACGATTGCGTTGTGTGCCCTGGGGTTGAGACTATTGCCGAACTTTGCTTTATATTGCCGCAACTCGTCACAGCCCCGCAGTCATGCTCGACATACATCCGATTCCCGCTTTTCAGGACAACTATCTCTGGTTGCTGGTCGATCCGGCCACGCGTCAGGCGGCAGTGGTCGATCCTGGTGACGCTCAACCCGTCATCGCCTACCTCCAGCAGCACGATCTGAGACTTGCCGCGATTCTCATCACTCACCACCATGCCGACCACATCGGCGGCGTCGGCACCCTGTTGAATCGTTTTGGTCCACTCGACGTCTATGGTCCGGAGACGCCACGCATTCCGCACGTGAATCAACCGGTGAAGGAAGGTTCGACGCCGACCGTCCTCGGCCAACTCTTCGATGTGCTCGAAGTGCCCGGCCATACTCTCGAGCACATTGCGTATGTCAGTCGCGAGCCCCTCAAAGCAGGCCGCGCCCTCTTCTGTGGCGACACGCTCTTTGCCGCCGGTTGCGGACGCATGTTCGAAGGTACACCGCCGATGATGCAGGCCTCGCTGCAGAAGCTGGCATCGTTGCCGCCGGACACGCTCGTCTACTGCGCGCACGAATACACCCTGAGCAACCTGCGATTCGCAACAGCCGTGATGCCGGACAACCCGGCACTGCAAGAACGGCAGCAGCGCGAGGCCGCCAAACGTGAACGCGGCGAGCCCACGGTACCGAGCGCGCTTGCGGTGGAACTCGCCACCAATCCCTTCCTACGTTGCGCCGACCCGGCCGTGATAGCGAAGGCCGAAAGTGTCGAAGCACTGCCGGCTCGCGATGCGGCGACGGTCTTCGGTGCACTGCGACGCTGGAAAGACAGATTCTGATCCGAGGTCCGGTCAGGTGTTGGAGGTCCCCCATGAACAGTGACAACTTCTCACCTCACCGTTGCCTTCGCGTGTTCGCGCTGTTGCTGTGTGCACTCTTCGCATGGCCGGCGGTGGCACAGAACGGCGTCGATTTCGCGCGTCAGGCGGTGCAGATCGCCATGACCGGCGAGCCCCGCAACCTCAACAGCATTCGCGCCACCGACCAGCTCAGTATCTTCTATCTCGAACATGTGAAGGAAGGTCTGCTGCGCAAGAACGCGCGCAACGAGCTCGTCGGCGGCGTCGCCGAGCGTTGGGAAATGGAAGGCACGCACGCCAAGTTCTGGTTGCGTCGCAATGCGATGTGGAGCGATGGCAAACCCGTCACCGCCCACGATTTCGTCTTCGCCTGGCGCCAAGTGGTGAATCCCGAAGTCGCCGCCGAATACGCTTCCATCATGTATCCGGTGAAGAACGCCGAAGCCATCAACGCCGGGAAAATGCCGCTCGAGGCACTCGGTGTCAGAGCCATCGACGACTATACCTTGGAAGTTGAACTGGAAGCCCCCACCGGGTACTTCCTCGCCCTCACCTCCTTCATGATCTACTACCCCGTGCGCGAGGATTTCTACAAGGCACAGAACGGTCGCTATTTCGCGGACGTCGAGAACATGATCTTCAACGGTCCCTTCAAGATCACGCGTTGGGTGCACGGCGCTTCACTGCGCATGGAAAAGAATCCGACGTACTGGGACGCCGACAGCGTCACGCTCAACGTGATCGATACGCCCTACATGACGCCGGACTCGAAGGCACGCTTCAATCTATTCAAGGACGGCAAACTCGCGGTGGAGAATGGTTTGCAAGGCCTCGAAGCAGAAGAGCTGCGTGATGCACTCGCCAATCGCATGCGCATCCACAGCCACTCCGACGGTACGGTGTTCTATGTCGAGTTCAATCATCGTCCCGGCCGCGTCACCGGCAACACGAATCTGCGTAAGGCCATGCAGGCGGTGTTCGATTCACAGGAGCTGGTCTACAAGGTGATCGGCATCGCCGGTTACATCCCAGGTCGTTCGCTGTTTCCCGTGTACATGAACGGTGTCAACGACAAGTTCCGTATCGAATATCCGGTGCCACAGCCCGAGCTGAATCTCGAAAAGGCACGACAACATCTGGAGCTGGCGAAGCAGGAACTCGGAGTCGATGAAATTCCCCCGCTCGCCATTCTGTGCGACGACCGTGAAATCGCCATCCTGCAGGCCCAGTACTTCCAAGCACTGTTCAAACGCACGCTGGGGCTCGACATCAAGGTCGACTCCCAGACCTTCAAGCAACGACTCGACAAATCCCAGAACGGCAACTTCGATCTGATCCTCACGGGCTGGGGCCCGGACTACGAAGACCCCATGACCTTCGGCGATCTCTTTGCATCCTGGAACGTCAACAACAAGGGGCGCTACAGCAGCCCGGTCTACGATTCCTTCGTACGCACGGCGCAGGGCACTTCCGACCAGCAGATCCGTATGGATGCCATGGGCCGGATGCAGACGCATCTGATCGAAGAGGCAGTGATTCTTCCCAGTTATGAACGTGTCGCCAACGTCGTGCAGGATCCGCGCCTCGTCGGTGTGATGTTCAAACAGACGGGCGCCTCCATGGTGCTCACCTACGCACGAGTGGTCGAATAAGCCTCATGCTGTCCTACATCCTCAAGCGCCTCGGCATCGGCGTCTTCACCATCTGGTTCATCGCCACAGCCACCTTTACCGCCATGCACATGGTGCCGGGTGATCCGTTGAGCAACGAGCGAGGCACCAACGAAATCATCCGCGCCAACCTCGAGCGTCAGTACGGGCTCGACAAACCCGTGTTCCAGCAATATCTGCTCTACATGGGCAACATGCTCAAAGGTGATTTCGGCATCGCTTTCAGCGAAGAGAACCGTTCGGTCAACGACATCATCCGTGAGCACTTTCCCGTCTCCGCCACGCTCGGTTTGCTTTCTTTGCTCTTCGCCACGGCTGGTGGCGTGTTGTGGGGTGCCCTCGCCGCGCTCTATCGCAATCGTTTGCCGGATGCCGTGCTGATGTTCCTGGTGATCCTTGGCATCTCGGTGCCGAGTTTCGTGTTCGCCGCCTTGAGCCAATTGCTCATCCTGAATCTCAATCAATGGGCCGGCCGCTCCATCCTGCCAGTGGCTGGCTGGGGTGATTTCCGCTCGATGCTCGTGCCCGCGCTCGTGCTCGGCATGAGCACCATGGCCTTCATGACGCGCCTGATGCGTTCCTCGATGTTGGAAGTCGCCAATACCGACTACATCCGCACCGCGCGTGCCAAGGGGCTGTCGCCCACCCGCATCTTCTTCCGTCATCAACTGCGCAACGCCATCCTGCCAGTGATCACGGTGTTGGGGCCGGCAATCGCCATCATCACCACCGGCGGCTTCGTCGTCGAAAGTGTGTTCGCGATTCCCGGGCTGGGCCGCTACTTCGTCCAGGCGGTGGCGCAACTCGACTACACGGTGATCATGGGCACCACCGTATTCTTTGGCGCCTTCCTCGTGTTGGTCGTAATCGCCGTGGACATCCTCTATGGCTTCATCGATCCGCGTATCAGGCTCGGAGCCGTGTGACATGAGCCTGAATACTCCAGAATTTTCCGCCAGCGACTTTGCTCCTGCGCCGAACCTTGTCGCGGCCGAACGCATCGTGCGCCCTTCGCTTTCCTATTGGCAGGACGCGTGGCTGCGTCTCAAGAAGAACCGTCGCGCGCTGTGCAGCCTCTACATCGTCATCGCATTGTTGCTCTTCACGCTGCTCGGGCCGGTGATATGGAGACAGGATCCAGCACTGCAGGATCTCGATGCGATTTCACAGGGCCCAACCCTGGGTACCCGCGCGATCGTGGTGGAGGATCCAGGTAACTGGGAAGGTGTGCGCGGCGAACCGGCACCACTTCCGCCCGGAGGTACGCTCGGTGCGCCCACGCTCAGAGTCGAAGGCATCGCCACCACGCAGTATGTGCGTCTCGTCTGGTCGATGGTGCCCGGTGCGCAGCAGTATCTGATCTACCGTAACGATCACGCCCCCGAATCCGATCAGGACCTCGGTCTGCCGCTTGGCACTACGCTGAGCCCCGATGAGCTGAGCTTCGAAGATCGCCTGCAGTTGCGTCCGCAGCGCTACTGGTACACGGTGATTGCCAGTGACGGCGTGGAAGAAGCGGCCGAACATACGACGATCGAAGTCTCGCCGCAGCGCGCCATCACCGTGAGTCAGGCACGCGAGCGTGAGCTCGACGACACTGTGGGTGCCACGGTCGATCTGCCTGCTCATCCCTTCGGCACCGACTACCTGGGCCGCGATCTGCTCGCACGCCTGATGGAGGGAGCTCGAGTTTCTCTCTTCATCGGCATCGTCGCTCCCCTGCTTTTCGTGCTCGTCGGCGTGATCTACGGCGGCATTTCCGGTTACTTCGGGGGCAACGTCGACATCGTGATGATGCGTGTGGCGGACTTCGTGATCGCCTTGCCCTTCCTGCTGTTCATGATCCTGTTCCGCATCAGCTTCGGCATCGGCCCTGGCGAAAGCGGCATCTTCCCGATGCTGTTGGCGCTGGTGCTCTTGCGTTGGCCGGACACGGCACGCCTGGTGCGCGGTCAGGTATTGCAATTGCGCGGAGAAGCCTACGTGCAGGCGGCGCGCGTATTGGGCGCACAACCGGGTTATCTGATCTTCCGCCACCTCTTGCCCAACACCATGGGCCCGATTTTGGTGACGCTGACCTTCGCCATTCCCATGGCCATCTTCACCGAAGCCTTCCTCTCCTTCATCGGCATGGGAGTTTCGCCACCCACGCCGTCGTGGGGTTCAATGAGCAACGAAGGCATCCGCACCATGCTTTCCAGTCCGCATGAACTGCTGTTCCCGTCGATCTTCATCAGCGTGACGGTGCTGGCGTTCAACATGTTGGGCGACGGTTTACGGGATGCGCTGGACTCCCGCATGAGATCACGTGAATGAGCAGTTCAGAATACGCACTCGAAGTAGATCGTCTGGCGGTGAGCTTCGACACCTATGGTGGTGTCGTACAGGCCGTGCGCGATGTGTCCTTCAAATTGCGCAAAGGCAGAACGCTGGCCATCGTCGGTGAATCAGGTTGTGGCAAGTCGGTGACGATGCAGAGCATCATGGGCCTGATTCCCATGCCACCCGGCCGCATCACGCAGGGTTCGGCACGTCTCAACGGCGACGAGCTCCTCGGTATTTCACAGAAGGCGTTGAATGCCATTCGCGGCAATCGCGTGGGAATGATCTTCCAGGACCCGATGAGCTCGCTGAATCCCACCATGACCATCGGCCGTCAGATCGCCGAAACCCTGGTGGTGCATCGTGGACTCAGCACCAGCGCGGCACGCAAGGAAGTGCTCGAACTCCTGCGTCTCGTGCAGATTCCCGAAGCCGAGAAGCGCATCGATCAATATCCCTTCGAATTCTCGGGCGGCATGCTGCAGCGCGTGATGATCGCGATGGCCATCGCCTGCAAGCCGGAAGTGCTGATCGCGGACGAACCCACCACCGCTCTCGATGTGACGATCCAGGCGCAGATCCTCAACCTGCTCAAGGATCTGCAGGAGCGTTATGGGCTCTCCATCATCCTGATCACGCACGACCTCGGCGTCGTGGCACGCATGGCGCACGACGTGGCGGTGATGTATGCGGGCCAGGTGGTGGAAGCCGGCTCGGTGGACGACATCTTCTATCGCTCTGCCCACCCCTACACCCTGGGCTTGCGTGCGGCCATGCCGAGCAATGATCCCGAGAAGCGCACACTGCGCATCATTCCCGGCAGCCCTCCCGATCTCTTCGCGCCGCCGCCCGGCTGCGCCTTCGCTGCGCGCTGCCCACATGCGATGCGGCTTTGCCATGAGCACGCGCCGCCGCTCTACGGTACCGGCCATATCGCGCGCTGCTGGCTGCATCATCCCCAAGCCCCTGAGTCTCCGGTTCGGGGCAACATCGCTACTCTGACGGAACCCGCATGCTGATCGAAGCCAAAGCCCTACGTAAGTTCTTCAGCTTGGATGGCGGACGGCAGGTTCATGCCGTGGATGACGTCACGCTTGGCATCGCCGAGCATGAAGTCGTGGGGCTCGTCGGCGAAAGCGGTTCGGGCAAGACCACCTTCGGCAAGACCCTGATCGGTCTGTACGACAAGACGGGCGGCGAAGTGCGTTATCGCGGTGAACTCTTGCCGGCACGTTACACCGCCGCCGACTTCCGCAAGCAGTCCTCGGAAATCCAGATGATCTTCCAGGATCCCTATGGCTCGCTCAATCCGCGCATGACGATCTTCGAGATCATCGCCGAAGGCGTCTTGATCCGAGAACGTCGCTCACTGTCTTCACTGCGCGACAAGGTCGTCTATTGGCTCGAGCGCGTCGGCCTGCACGCCGACCACCTCTCCCGCTACCCGCACGAGTTCTCCGGTGGTCAGCGTCAACGTGTCGGCATTGCGCGTGCGCTGATCGTGGAACCGAAACTCTTGGTATGCGACGAACCGATTTCGGCGCTGGACGTTTCGGTGCAGGCGCAGGTGGTGCAGCTCCTGGCCGAACTGAAGGAATCGATGGGACTGAGCATGCTGTTCATTGCGCACGATCTCTCGATGGTGCGCTACGTGTCCGATCGCATGGCGGTGATGTATTTGGGTTCCTTGATCGAACTCGGACCTGCCGAAGAGGTCTACTTCCGCCCCCTGCATCCCTATACACAGCTCTTGATCGCTTCGAATCCTGAACCGGATCCAGAGCATGAAAGGCGGCGTCAGGATCGCCTGATCACGGGCGAAATCCCCTCGCCCGTCGACCTCAAACCCATGTGCCGTTTTGCTGGCCGTTGTCCCAAAGCCGAAGCACGCTGCTTCGAGGAAAGGCCTGTACTACGAGAAGTGGCGCCAGAACGCTTCGCTGCCTGCCACCTGCTTTGATCGGCGCACGTTCCTATGAACGCGCGCCTCGATGAAAGTCCTCAGAATTCTTCGTCGAAGAAGTCGTCGGCAACCGGCGTGAGGAGATAGTTCTCCCTACCCTTGATATCGGCACGTGCTTCGAGTGACAGCATGAAGCCGACGAAATCGTTCGCGGCGGTCTGCTGACTGATGAAGTTGCGCAGACTCTCGGCTTCGCCGTCGCGGAAGTCAGCGGTGGTGCCTTCGGTGACGGACTGCAGTTGGAAGACCACGTAGTCGCCGTTGGTGAGCTGTACACCTTTCACCACCGGCTGGCCATCCTGCGGCGCGTCCGCACTGAATACGGCGTTCATCACTTCCGGATGCACGTTGGGCGCCGAGCGCTCGACGTTGTCGAACTGTTCCCAGCTCAAGCCCTGCGCTTCCAGCAGAGCGTCGATGTTGTCACCACGCTGCAGGCTGTTGGCAAAGCCTTCACCAATCGTGCGCACCTGTTCGCGACGACGCTCGCTGTGCAGCAAAGCTTCGATTTCACCACGCACTTCGTCGAGCGGACGCAGCTCGGCCGGGCGATGTTCGTCGACATGGATGACCACGGCACGGTTGGCATCGACCTGAACCAGTTCGCTGTTCAGACGTTCTTCCAGCACTTCGGAACTGAACGCAGCGTTGATGACGTTGCCGCTGGCAGCGATGCCGACACCGCCACTGCGACCGAAGAAGTCAGTGGTCTGAATCTCGAGGCCCATCGCCTGTGCCGGTTCCGTGAGATCCAACGATTCGAAGGCCAGATTGCTCAACTCTTCCGAACGTTCCAGAAAGAGCGCATCCACCTGCGCAGATTTGAGATTGCGTTCGATCGCCTCACGACGCTCTTCGAACGGTGGAATTTCGGTTTCACTGAGTTCGGTGAGTTTGATGAGGTGATAACCGAATTCGGTACGCACCGGAGCAGACACTTCGTTCAGTGCCAGTTCCTGCAATGCGGTTTCGAACTCGGCAACGAAGCTGTCGCCAGTGGTGTATCCGACATCGCCACCGTCCTCTGCCGAACCACGGTCATCGGAAAATTCCGCTGCCAGTGCCGCGAAATCTTCACCGGCGTCGATGCGAGCCTTGACCTCGTTCGCTTCGGCTTCGGCAGCCGCATACTCTTCTTCCGTCGAGGCTTCGAACAGGATGTGCGAAGCACGACGCTCGGTCTGAGCGCGATAGCTGGCCACTTCTTCGTCGTAGGCGCGACGTACGGCATCTTCGTCGACGCTGACTTCATCGAACATGGACTGTTTATTGAGTTCGATGTAGCTCAGCTTCACCTGCTCTTCGCGCATGAAGCCGCTCTGGTTGGCGGCATAGAAGGCGGCGATGTCCTCATCGCTGATGGTGATCTCTTCGTTTGCCGTCGACAGCGAGATGGCGAAGTAGCGGAAACTGCGCTTCTGATGGCTCAGCGCCGCGATACGCTCGATGTCACCCTTGGTGGCGAAACCAGTGGCGGAATACGTGGCGAGTTGCTGATTCAACAAGGCATCTTCGGCCAGCAAGGCGCGATAACCGGCCGCGGAATAGCCCATGCTGCGAATCAGTAGGTTGGCGCGCTCGGCATTGAAGCGACCGTCAACCTGGAAATCGGGGGTCATTGCGATGCGGCGGTCGATGGCGGCGGACGAGATGGTCATGCCGGTTTCTTCCGCGAGCTGGGTCAGCAGCGTACGCTGGATCAGTTCATTGACCGCGGATTCGCGGAACTGCGCATCGTTGTAGTTGGAAAGATCGGGCTCGGGGCCGAGGCTGCGCAGATATTCCTGCGCCTTCTGTTGGGCGAGCGACTCGATCTGCAGATCGGTGATTTCGGTGCCGTTTACTTCGATGCTGCGACTGTTGGCCATGAAAGTGCCGACCATGGTCTCGAGGCCCCACAACGAAAAAATGAAGACGAGTGGGTAAATGATGACCTTGGAGGCAGCACCTTGGGTCTTGTCGCGAATCTTCTGCAGCATGTGGAGACTTCCTTAAAACACAAAAGGCGCATCACAGATGCGCCCTTGTTTCGTGCTCAAACGGTTGGTGTCAGGAGTTCACCGAATCCTTCAGCGCCTTGCCGGCCTTGAACACGGGCACGGTGGAGGCAGCGATGTTGATGGTTTCACCGGTCTGCGGGTTGCGTCCCGTGCGTGCCGGCCGTGCCTTGGCGGTGAAAGTGCCGAAACCGACGAGAGTCACCGAATCACCAGCCTTGAGCGAATTGGTAATGGTATCTACCAGAGCTTCGATGGCGCGGGCTGCGGCGGCCTTCGGCAGGTCTGCGCTTTCTGCCACGGCATCAATGAGTTCAGATTTATTCACGGGGGTCCTCTTATTTATAGGCTGGTTATATAGGCTTGTTGAGTAATTGGTCGGGGCCGGAAACGGCTGGGTTTATATCAACTGCTCTGCAAAGGGTCAAGAAACGGCCAGATCAATGCGTACTGATGGATTTCTTGCCTTTCTCACGCGCTTTTTTCGAGCTTGATTTGACCAAGGGTTCCTTATTCTCAACCGTCGGCGTCGGCATATACTGCAGAGCAATCTGCAGTACTTCATCGATCCATTTCACAGGTTTGATGTCGAGATCCGCCTTGATGTTGTCGGGAATTTCCTTGAGATCGCGCTCATTCTCGACAGGAATCACGACCGTGCGGATGTTGCCGCGATGCGCTGCAAGGAGTTTTTCCTTCAGACCACCGATGGGCAGCACCTGTCCACGCAGCGTGATTTCGCCCGTCATGGCAACGTCTTTTCTTACGGGGATGCCCGTCAGTACGGAGACGAGTGCCGTGCACATACCAATGCCGGCGCTCGGCCCATCTTTGGGCGTTGCACCTTCTGGCACGTGGACGTGCAAATCCTTGTGTTCATGGAAGTTCTCTTCCAGGCCCAGGCTTGCGGCGCGGCTACGCACCACGGTCAATGCGGCCTGAATCGATTCCTGCATGATGTCGCCGAGCGAGCCCGTCATGATGGTCTTGCCCTTGCCGGGGATTGCAACGGCTTCGATGGTGAGGAGTTCACCACCGACCTGCGTCCAAGCGAGACCATTGACCTGACCGATGACGTCCTGCTCTTCCGCCTTGCCGTAGTCGTACTTCTTGACGCCCGAGTAATGCTCGAGGTCTTCGGGGCGGATGACGATCTTGCCTTCGGTTTTTTTGAGGCTGTGCTCCTTGACGATCTTGCGACAGATCTTGGCGATCTCGCGCTCGAGACCACGCACCCCGGCTTCCTTCGTGTAATGACGAATCAGAGCCAGGATGGCTTCCGGCGTGAACTCGACTTCATCTTCACGCAGACCGTTGTTCTCCCGCTGCTTGGGCACGAGGTAACGCTCGGCGATGTTCTGCTTCTCGTCTTCGGTATAGCCCGGCAGACGAATGACTTCCATACGATCGAGCAGCGGACCCGGAATGTTCATCGAGTTTGCCGTGCAGAGGAACAGCACGTCGGAGAGGTCGTAATCGACTTCCAGATAGTGATCGTTGAAGCTGTGGTTCTGCTCTGGATCCAATACTTCGAGGAGCGCGGAAGCCGGATCGCCGCGATGGTCCATGCCCATCTTGTCGATCTCGTCGAGCAGGATCAGCGGATTCTTCACGCCGACCTTGGCCATGCGCTGGATCACCTTACCCGGCAGCGAGCCGATGTAGGTGCGGCGATGCCCGCGGATTTCGGCTTCGTCACGCACGCCACCGAGCGCCATGCGCACGAATTTGCGGCCCGTGGCGCGCGCGATGGATTCGCCCAGCGAAGTTTTACCCACACCGGGAGGACCAACGAGACACAGAATGGGGCCTTTGAGTTTCTTGACGCGTTTCTGTACCGCCAGGTATTCGAGGATGCGTTCTTTCACATCCTTCAAGCCGTAGTGATCGGCTTCGAGTACGGATTCGGCCTTGCTAATGTCGGTCTGGATCTTGGTGCGCTTCTTCCACGGTACGCTGACCATCCAGTCCAGATAGGTGCGCACGACGGAAGCTTCCGACGACATCGGCGACATCATCTTGAGTTTGTTCAACTCCGCATTGGCCTTGTCGCGCGCTTCCTGCGGCATGCCGGACTCTTCGATCTTCTTCTTGAGTTCCTCGGTTTCGTTCGGCGTGTCGTCGAGCTCACCCATTTCCTTCTGAATGGCCTTCATCTGCTCATTCAGGTAGTACTCGCGCTGGCTCTTCTCCATCTGCTTCTTGACGCGACCGCGAATGCGCTTCTCGACCTGGAAGATGTCGATCTCGGATTCGATCAGCGCCATCAGATGTTCGATGCGCGGCTTGAGATTGGCGAGTTCGAGGATGTTCTGCTTCTCCTGCAGCTGCAGGGACATGTGGGTGGCGATGGTGTCCACCAGACGGCTGGGATCGTCGATGCTGGTGATCGAGGTCAGCACTTCGGGCGAGATCTTCTTGCTCAGCTGTACGTACTGATCGAACTGCGACAGCAAGGAACGGATGAGGATGTCCGTGTCCTTTTCTTCGACGACGTGGCTGCCGAGCGTCACGACGTCGACGGTGCAGTACTCACCACTGAAATCGAAGTGCTTGATGTGAACGCGATCGACGCCTTCGACCAGCACCTTCACGGTACCATCGTTGACGTGAACGAGTTGGAGAATCGTGGCGACCGTGCCGATGTTGAACACGTCGTTCGGGCCGGGGTCGTCCTGGCCGTGCTGTTTCTGCGCCGCCAGCACCACCTTCTTGTCAGCCGCCATCGCAGCCTTCAGGGCCTTGATGGATTTCTCGCGCGCAACGAACAGCGGGTGGACGATCTGAGGGTAGACCACAACGCCGCGCAGAGGCAGGAACGGGAGCTGGGTATTGGCGACTGGTTTATCCATGATGATTACTTCTGCGCGTGACACGCGCCCTGAAAAGGATTGGATTGTTCGAAGAGCCCTGTCTCGTCCCTGAGCTTGCCGGCAACCCGCTGTGGGAAGTAATCAACCTCCCGCCTGCTTGTCCTTGGAAGCAGCTGAGGGCTGCCCCGCGACCTCGTTGCTTTCGTACATCAGCAACGGTTCGGATTCACCCAGGATCACGGACTCATCGATGATGACCTTGGTGACGTTTTTCTCGGATGGAATCTTGTACATGGTGTCGAGCAGTACGGATTCCATGATGGAACGCAGACCGCGTGCGCCGGTCTTGCGCTCTTTCGCCTTGCGGGCGATGGCGCGCAGCGCATCGTTGCGGAACTGAATTTCCACCCCTTCCATCTCGAACAACTTGGCGTACTGCTTCGTGAGCGCGTTCTTCGGCTCCTTGAGGATGCGCACCAAGGCTTCCTCGTCGAGCTCGTGCAAGGTCGCGATCATCGGCAGACGACCTACGAATTCGGGGATCAGACCATACTTGACCAGGTCCTCCGGCTCGACCTCGCGCAGCGTCTCGCCCACTTTGGCTTCGGCCTCGGTGCTGCGAACTTCCGCAGCGAAACCGATACCACTCTTGTCGGTGCGATCGCGGATGATCTTGTCCAGACCGGCGAAGGCACCGCCACAGATGAACAGGATGTTGGAAGTATCGACCTGAAGGAATTCTTGTTGAGGGTGTTTCCTACCACCCTGCGGCGGCACGGACGCAACCGTACCTTCGATCAACTTCAGCAGCGCCTGCTGCACACCCTCGCCCGACACATCGCGCGTGATGGACGGGTTGTCGGATTTGCGCGAGATCTTGTCGATCTCATCGATGTAGACGATGCCCACCTGGGCTTTTTCCACATCGTAGTCGCACTTCTGCAGCAGCTTCTGGATGATGTTTTCAACGTCTTCACCGACGTAACCAGCTTCGGTCAACGTGGTGGCATCGGCGATCGTGAACGGCACATCCAACAGACGCGCCAGGGTTTCGGCCAGGAGCGTCTTACCGGTACCCGTGGGACCGATGATCAGGATGTTGCTCTTGCCGAGTTCGACGTCGTCGGATTTGCGTTGATAGTTGAGCCGTTTGTAGTGGTTGTACACGGCCACTGCCAGGATCTTCTTGGCCTTTTCCTGACCAATGACGTACTGGTCGAGAATGGCACAGATCTCGGCTGGGGTTGGCAGCTCACGCTGCTTGTTGTCCGCGTTCTTGTCCTGAATCTCTTCGCGAATGATGTCGTTGCAGAGATCCACGCACTCGTCGCAGACGAAGACTGAAGGACCGGCGATGAGCTTACGCACCTCGTGCTGGCTCTTGCCGCAGAAGGAGCAGTACAGCAGTTTGCCGGAGTCGTCTTTGGATTTGTCGCCAGCCATGTGGCCCTCACTACTTCTTCGAACTTGACAGCTAAGATGCAGTCATTCCTGCCGATTTACAAGTCCCGTCCCGGGCTTTGCCGGGACGGGCGGCACCCATCGCGACCTGCGTCACGCCTGGGCGCGCAGGTGCTAATTGCTAGCAGAAGGAATGACGCGACGGTCGAGCACTTTATCGATCAAACCGTACTCGACGGCCTGGGTGGCGCTCATGAAATTGTCGCGATCGGTATCGCGGGCAATGACTTCCACCGGTTGCCCGGTATGCTCGGACATGATCCGGTTGAGCTTGTCCTTCAACGCCAGGATTTCCTTGGCGTGAATGTGAATGTCGGATGCCTGACCCTGGAACCCGCCACTCGGCTGGTGAATCATGATGCGCGAGTTCGGAAGAGCGTAACGCTTGCCCTTCGCACCCGCCGTCAACAGCAGAGCGCCCATGCTGGCAGCCTGACCGATGCACATCGTGCTCACGTCCGGTTTGATGAACTGCATGGTGTCGTAGATCGACATGCCCGCAGTGACCACCCCGCCCGGCGAGTTGATGTACATGTGAATGTCTTTGTCCGGGTTCTCGGACTCCAGGAACAACAACTGCGCCACGACCAGGTTGGCCATGTAATCTTCCACCGGCCCGGTGAGGAACACGATGCGTTCCTTCAGCAGGCGGGAATAAATGTCATAGGAACGTTCGCCACGCGCCGTCTGCTCCACCACGATGGGCACCAGCGCCGCGTATTCTTCTACGCGCTTGCGGTCGTAAACGTCACTATCGTCGTACTTGCTCATGGGGATTCCTTATTAGAGGCAGACGCCAGTTCGTCTGTCAGCCCTCAGATTGGGGCGGCACGCTGGGTTTCAATGCTTCCTCGTAGCTGCAGGAGACTTCATTGACTTCGGCAGCGGCGAGAACGGTGTCGATCACCGCTTCTTCCAGTGCCATGGCCTCGACCTGAGCCAACTGGTCCTTGTTGCTGTAGTACCAGTTGATCACGTCCTGCGGCTTCTCGTAGCTCTCGGCCATTTCCTCAACCAGCGCACGTACGGCGGCGGGATCCACCTTGATTTCGTTCTTCTGGATCACTTCGCTCATGATCAGACCCAGGCTGACGCGGCGTTCGGCCTGACCGCGGAACAGTTCGTCCGGCAGCATGTTGGCGTCGATCTTGGCGCCACGACCACCGTACTGCTGGATGGCCTGCTGACGCAGAACGTTGATCTCATTGGCGACGAGCGCTTTCGGCAGTTCGATGTTGTGGATTTTCACCAGACCATCGACCACCTGGTTGCGCACGTTGTTGCGAACGGCGTGTTTCAGCTCGCGCGCCATGTTGTTCTTCACTTCGCGACGGAAGGCTTCGAGACCACCTTCCTTGATGTCGAAGGAGGCAAAGAAGGCATCGTCGAGTTCGGGCAGGCGCGGCGCGGCCACCTTGGTGACGTTGACGGTGAACTGCACGGCCTTACCAGCCAGATCTTCCTTGTGGTAGTCGGCGGGGAACGTCAGATCCAGCGTACGGGATTCACCGGCCTTGGCGCCCACCAGGCCTTCTTCGAAACCGGCGATCATGCGGCCGGAACCCAGGACGAGCTTCACGCCCTGTGCACTGCCGCCTTCGAACACGTTGCCGTCGATGGTGCCGGTGAAGTCGATGGTCACCTGATCGCCATCACGTGCAGCTTCTTCGCTCTCTTCCCAGGTCTGGCGCTGTTTGCGCAGAGTCTCGATCATGTTGTCGACGTCGGCGTCGGTGATTTCAGCCACCTTGCGCTCCACCTTGATGGTGGAGAAGTCGCCGAGCTGCACTTCGGGATAGACCTCGAAGTAGGCTTCGAATTCGAGATCCTTGCCAGCTTCCCAGGACTTCGGCTGGATGCGCGGCTGGCTGGCCGGACGCACTTTCTCGCGGCCGAGAGCTTCGTAATAGCTCTGGCTCATCACTTCACCCAGCACTTCCTGACGCACGCCCTTGCCGTAACGTTCGCGGATGATCTTCAAAGGCACTTTGCCCTTGCGGAAGCCTTTGATGGCGACCGTCTTGGCCGCCTCCTGCAGGCGGGCCTCAACCTGGCTTTCCACTCGCTCCGGCGGAACGGCGATGGTCATTTTGCGCTCGAGGGAGGACAGGGTTTCGATGGAGACTTGCATGAGAGCTTCCGGGAAGAGTTGAAGAAAAATTCTTTAAAAATCAGACAGTTAAAAAGAGGGTATCGAAATTTGAGTGGCGAATTCTGCCATAGCGGTGCTGCTTATTCAACCAAGGGGGTCCGCCTGCATCAGAGGTGGATCAATGCCCGCAAAGTGCTGGCATGCAATTTGCGCTATTCCCTGCCTCATCTTTGAACGCTAAGTTCTGTCGCACTCGTTAGCCCGGGACGGCGATACGCGGAACCACACCGTGTATAGCAATAAAACCAACATCAAAGTCCCGGGCTAACGGAGACCACTTTTCCCCTTCCCCGCTTTCTTCCCGATCTTCCAGCGATCCATTCGTTCCAGAGCCTTGCCTCGTGTTGGTGCGAGCGGCACCTGGGTGAAAGCTCGTGACTGCTACGATGGCAAACGGCGGCTGAATGAAAGCTGTACGAGGCATTCGATTGTTTGCGTATGTTCGCTTTGCCTTTATCATCCGGGCCACCTCAAATAAGGGACATTCTTCGCCTTGAACATCACGGACGTCGCCGCGCACCGCCGCCCCGCTTCACTGGCACTGGCCTTGTGCCGCACCCTTCCCTCTCTTCTGGCCTGCCTGCTCTGCCTGAATTCGCCCCTGGCTTCCGCTGCCGATGCCAGCATGCCGGCAGAACTCGCGCCTCTCAACGATCTGGTCGAGGAATTCCGTTACCAGGAGGCCTACACCCTGGCGCAGCAGCTCAGCACCGAATGGGAAGGCGACCCGCAATTCGACTTCCTCTATGGCCTCGCGGCGCTGGAAACGGGACGCGCCAACGAGGCGATCTTCGCCTTCGAGCGTCTGGTGCAGACCTATCCCAATCAGCCGCGCTTCAAACTGGAGCTGGCGCGCGCGCACTTCGAACAGAACAATCTCACTGCTTCGCGAGAGTTGTTCCAGGAAGTGCTGAACACCAATCCCACGACCAACGTGCGCAGCAACATCGAAGCCTTCCTGGCCGCGATCGCAGATCGCGAGCGCGCGATGCAGAGCCGCCTCACCTGGTTCGTGAGCTCGATCCTCGGCAATGACACCAACATCAACAGCGCCACCGAACTGGGTGTGATCAGCACGCCGATCGGCGACGTCGAACTGAATCCCAATGGTCAGAGCATCGAGGACACTTTTCTCGAAGTCGCCGGTGGTTTCTCCTATACCAAGCCGCTCAACAAGCTGGCGACGATCAACCTCAACGCCAGTTACACCAAGCACAACAACATCGACACCAGCGACTTCGACCTCGACGTGCTCGCTGCCGATGCCAGCTATGCGCGCACCTTCGGCAACATTCGTCTTTCCGGCGGCGGCCGTGCCCAGCGTGTGAATCTCGGTGGCGACCCCTTCCAGAACAGCGCGTCCGTGATCGCGTCCGCGCAGCACAGCACGGGTAATGGTTGGACGCAGAGCCTTACGCTGGCCTACACCGGCGTGCGCTACGACACGGGCAATACGGCCAATGCCGATCTACGCGACGTGAATCAGTGGTTGGTGTCGGGGGTGGTGAACAAGACCCAGGGCCGCTTCAGCCACACGCTGAGTCTCTATTACGGGGATGAGGATGCGCGCCATTCCGCCGGCAAGAACAACGCGCAGGAGTTCTATGGCATTGCCTTCGTGGAACAGGTGCTGCTGCGTCCCAGCCACATAGGCTATCTGAGAGTTTCCTACCACCAGAGCGAGAACAAGGCGCCGCAGCCGATCTTCAACATCGCACGCGAGGATGATCTTTTCTCGAGCTCGCTCGGTTGGCTCTGGCAGTTCAGCCGCAAACTCAACTTCACGACCGACCTCACCTACATCGACAACGACAGCAATCTGGAACTCTTCGCCTACGATCGGGTCAAGTTCCAGGCTGGGCTGCGTTATCAGTTCTGAGACTCGTTGTTTTCCTGAAAGCGCAATGACGCGGAATTGATGCAGTAGCGCAATCCGGTCGGCGCCGGACCGTCGGTGAAGACATGACCAAGATGCGCATCGCAGCGCGCGCAGGTGACTTCGATGCGATGCATGCCATACGAGAAGTCGTCGTGTTCCTCGATGCGCTTCTCGTCGAGCGGCGCATAGAAGCTTGGCCAGCCACAGCCCGAATCGAACTTGGTGAATGAATCGAACAGCGGTGCGTCGCAGCAGCGGCAGCGATACTCGCCCTGCTTGCCGTCGGCGCGCCAATAGGCGCCGGTGAAGGCGCGCTCGGTGCCCTTCTGGCGCGTGATGTAGTATTCCTCGGGACTGAGCAGAGCCTGCCATTCGGCATCGCTTTTCTTGATCTTTTCCACGCAGCATCCTCCAGGTCGTGTAGTGACGGACTTGGCCTTTCTGTACAATGCGCCCGCGTCGAAGGCCAGACTATAGCACAGCGCCTCCCCACTCCTTTTCATCCTGCGGACAGTTCCCATGAGCGTGTTTACCCAATCCGAAAAACTGCGCCACGTCTGTTATGAAATTCGCGGCCCCGCGATGCAGCAGGCGAAACGTCTGGAGGAAGAAGGCTTCAAGATTCTCAAGCTGAACATCGGCAACCCCGGTGTGTTCGGCTTCGACGCGCCCGAAGAGATCCTGCGCGACGTGATTCTGAACCTGCCGGAATCGCAGGCCTATTCCGATTCGAAAGGCCTCTTCAATGCGCGCAAGGCGGTGATGCACGAAACCCAGCGCCTCGGCATCAAGGGTGTGAACATCGACGACATCTATCTGGGCAACGGCGTCAGCGAGCTGATCGTCATGTCGATGCAGGCCCTCTGCAACAACGGTGACGAAGTGCTCGTGCCCGCGCCCGACTACCCGCTCTGGACTGCAGCCATCACGCTCAGCGGCGGCAAGGCCGTGCACTACGTATGTGACGAAGAGGCTGATTGGTTCCCCGACATCGATGACATCAAGTCGAAGATCACGCCGCGCACGAAAGCCATTGTGGTGATCAACCCCAACAACCCGACCGGTGCCGTATACAGCGAAGACCTTCTGAAGCAGATCGTCGAACTCGCGCGCCAGCACAACCTGATGCTGCTTGCCGACGAGATCTACGACAAGATCCTCTACGACGGTGCCGTTCATACGCCGCTGGCACGACTGGCGGAAGATGTCTTCACCATCACCTTCAATGGTCTGTCGAAGACCTATCGCCTCGCCGGTTTCCGTTCGGGCTGGATGATCCTGAGCGGCAACAAAGACGTGGCACGCGACTACATCGAAGGTCTCGACATCCTGTCCAACATGCGCCTCTGCGCCAACGTGCCGGCGCAACAAGCCATTCAGACCGCCTTGGGTGGCTATCAGAGCATCAATGAACTGATCATTCCAGGTGGCCGTTTGCGCGAGCAACGCGACATCGCCTGGAACATGCTCAACGACATCCCCGGGGTGAGCTGCGTGAAACCGAAAGGTGCGATGTATCTCTTCCCGCGCCTCGATCCGAAGATGTATCCCTTCACCAGCGACGATCAGTTCGTGCTGGACTTCCTGCTGAAGGAGAAGGTGCTGCTGGTCAAAGGCAGTGGCTTCAACATTCAGGATGTGAACCACTTCCGCATCGTCTTCCTGCCGCACGCCGATGTATTGGCGGACGCGATGCTGCGTCTCAAACGTTTCCTCGCCACCTACAAGCAGTAACTAGGCGAGCACTTCCATGCCGAGTCCGGTCACTGCCGCGCGCAGGGCCGGATTCTCTCCTACGCTCACCCGGTACTCGCTGAATTCGCGGCGCAGCGGATAGTCGCGTCGCAGCGCATCGAAACGCTTGGGCGCATCGGGCTGCTGCATGGCTGCACGCAAGGCAGCATCGTCGTTGCGCAAGTCGTAGGCGCGCAGGATCAACTGCGACAGCATTGTGACGAGAGCACCACCAGTCTCCGGCAACTCGAGCACGATGGGCGCTGCGGATGGGGGTAATTGCGCGAGCGACGGATCCAGGCCGAAGTGGTCACAGAACTGCGCATGGATCATCGACGTGCCGCGCAGCTTGCCGCCGTAGCTGTAACCAGCGATGTGCGGCGAGCCATAGCGCGCCACTTGCAGGAGTTCGACAGAGATGCGTGGTTCGTTCTGCCAGGCATCGAGCACGGCCACGAAGTCCTGATGTTTGCGGCAATGCGCGAGCAGGGCTGCTTCATCCACCACTTCCCCACGTGCAGCGTTGATGAACACGGCAGCGCGCGGCAGCGCTGCCAATACCGCGGCATCGATCATGTGACGCGTCGGATGCGGCCCATCCTTCGTCAATGGCACATGCACCGTCAGAATGGGCTGTCGCAGCACTTCTTCGCGCGGCGCAAAGTGCGGCGCCAAGGGATGCGATTCGGGAAGAAAGGGATCGTAGAACCTGATGGTGCAACCGAGGGCTAGGAGACGGCGCGCCAAACGCGAGCCGATCTCGCCGCAGCCCACGATGCCTATGCCCTGCTGCAACCAGTCGAGACCACGCTCGAGCTGCAGAGCAGCCAAGGTGCTGAAGACATAGTCGACGACACCTTCGGCATTGCAGCCGCGCGCGGCAGCGAAACCTATGCCGCGACGTTCCAGATAAGCGCGGTCGATGTGGTCGATGCCACTTGTGGCGGTGGCGACGAAGCGTACCGGAGTTCCCTCCAATAGCGCGGCATCGACACGGGTGACGGAACGCACGAGCAAGACGTCGACGTCACGGAGTGACACATTGTCGATTTCTCGCCCCGCACGCAAGCTGAGCCTGCCGTAGGGAGCAAAGTACTCTCGCGCCAGCGCGATGTTTTCGTCGGCGAGGATGTGCATGGATGCTTGAGTCGCCAGGCGCGCTTACGCCCGCGCCTGCTTGCGGATGCGATAGCGGAAGACGTTCTGTTCGCTGCTGCTGTGCAGCAATTCATGACCAAGGAAGGAACAGAACTTGGGAATGTCGCGCTGCGTGGAAGGATCGGTGGCGATCACTTCGAGTTCATCGCCCACTTCCATCTCGCGAATCTTCTTGTGCAGCAACATCACCGGCTCAGGGCAATAGAGGCCGGTGGCATCGAGCAAGTGATGTACGGAGGTGCTGTCGCTCATGGCTCTGCTTCGTCGCTATCGTCGAGTAGATACTGGGGCACGCGCTCACGGATTTCCAGTTGGCAGGAGGTGTTGGCCGGATCGTACAGCAGAACGACCTTGCCCTCTTCCAGTTGCCGCAACACCTGCGCCACCTTGTCGTCCAGCGAAAATTCGCGTTCGCCGTAATCCGTGCCTTCACGCGTCACGAATTCTTCGACGAGGTTGCGTAGCGTATCGGGCGCCAGCGCTTTGTGCGGAATGCGCACCTTTTCACCCCAGGTTGCGAACGTTGATGCGCTTGCTGCGCATCGCCTCACGCTGGGCTTCGAGTGATTTGAAGTCGAAGAGATTGGTATCGGCGAGATGCGAAGGCGCCACGTTCATCAAACTCTTGAAGAGTACGTCGAGTCGTCCCGGATGCTGACGTTCCCACTCGTTGAGCATCTTCTTGATCTCTTTGCGCTGCATGTTTTCCTGACTGCCGCACAGGTTGCACGGGATGATGGGGAAACCGCGCAACTTGGCGTAGGTCTCGATGTCCTTTTCCTTACAGTAGGCCAGCGGACGAATCACGATGTGCTTGCCGTCGTCGCTCAAGAGTTTGGGCGGCATGGCCTTGAGTTTGCCTCCGAAGAACATGTTGAGGAACAGCGTTTCCATGATGTCGTTGCGATGGTGGCCCAGCGCGATCTTCGTGGCCCCGATGGATTCGGCATAGGAATAGAGATTGCCGCGACGCAGACGCGAACACAGACCGCAGTAGGTCTTGCCCGGCTCCGTCTTTTCCACCACCACGGAATAGGTGTCCTGCTCGATGATGTGATAGTCGACGCCGATCGACGAGAGATAGTTGGGCAGCACGTCTTCGGGGAAACCGGGCTGCTTCTGATCGAGGTTCACTGCCTTGATCCTGAAATCGATCGGTGCGTGTTTCTGCAGGTTCAGCAGAATGTCGAGCAAGGTGTAGGAATCCTTGCCGCCGGACAGACACACCATCACCAGGTCGCCGTCCTGGATCATGTCGAAGTCGGCGATGGCGCGGCCAACGTCGGCCCGCAGTGTCTTCTGCAGACGGTTGAGCTTGAAGGTCTGCTTGCGCGGATCACGCTCGCTGCTTGCAGCGGATACGGCTTCGCCCTCGTTCGGATCGAACTCGGCAACGGCGGAAACAGCGGAAGAAGTGGCGGTCGTCATGGGGAATCGGGCGACTGTACGGCAACAGGCTACTGGCGGTTGGGAGCGCCACACGCGGCGTTGGCGGTTTCAGAAAGGCGGCCAGTATAATGCCCCACCTGCCCTTTCTCCAAAAACTCGAAGCCCCTTCCATGTTTGGTTCCACCCTGCGTCACCTACTGCTGCCTGCTCTGCTTGCCGGCAATGCCTCTGCCTTCGCGGCAGAAGCACTCGCGCCACAGGCGGTGATCCTGCAGTACCACCACATCGCCACCAATACGCCGCGCAGCACCAGCGTCACGCCGGAAGAGTTCCGCCAGCACATGGAGTACCTGCGCGACAACGGTTTCAACATCCTGCCGTTGGATGAGGTGCTCGCGGCCTTGCAGGAGGGGCGCGAGCTGCCCAACAAGACGGCGGCACTCACTTTCGACGACGGCTATCGCTCCGTGTACGAAGTTGCCTACCCCTTACTCAAGGAATGGGGCTGGCCATTCACCGTCTTCGTGCCCTCGGCTCTCATCGGCAATCAGCCTGGGCTCTATGCCAGCTGGGACCAGCTGCGTGAAATGGGTCGAGACGGCGCCATATTGGCCAACCACACGAGCAACCATGCCTATCTGCTCGATCGCTCCGGCTATGCCGATGAAGCAGCCTGGCTCGAGGCGGTGAAGGCCGATATCGATAGCGCGCAGGAACGTCTCAAGGCGGAAACGGGACAGGATCACAAGATCTTCGCCTACCCCTACGGGGAGTACGATCCGGCGCTGCAGCAGTTGATGCGTGAGCTCGGCTACATCGCCTTCGCACAGAACTCGGGCGCCATCAACGGCAACTCGGATTTCACTGCGCTGCCGCGCTTCCCCTTCTCCGGCATCTACGCCTCGATGCGCAGCTATACGGACAAGGTAAAGAGCCTGGCCTTCGACGTGAAGGCGGAAGTGGCGACACCCATCACGACCGAGCAGGCACCGGAAGTGGTGCTGGATTTCGACGGCAACTACCACTTCGATGCCCTCACCTGCTTTCACAACAACGAGCGGATGCAGATCATCGCCGAAGACGCCGAAGCCCAGCGCTATCGCTTGCGCTCTCCCACGCGCAGCACCACGCGCCGCTTCCACTACAACTGCACGGCGCCGGGCCCGGAGGGCCGCTATTACTGGTACTCCGTACTCTGGATCAACCCCACCATCCCCGAATGAGCACCAAAGAAAAAGCCGCGGAATTCCGCGGCTTTTTCGTCTTACTACTATTATTTATTGGAGAGCGCTCAGTACGTCCGCGCGATCTCCAGATCTTCCGGGTAGTCGCGGCGCAGAAGATCGTTCTGGCGGATCATCGCACGCACTTCACGGACGTAGGCTTCGCCACGCTCCGAATACTCTCCGAGCCCTTCCGCCAGCGACATGCCGTCGATGGGAGCGCTGCGTTCGCGCAGCTGGTGACGGATGGTGCGCAGCTTCTTGTAGCTGTCGAAGGTATTGAGATTCATGAAGTAGGCATCGACCGCGTCTTCGACGCTGTTGAAGCTCCGGACCTCATGGTAGGCGCTCGGGCGACGCTTCTCGGGCACAAGACCGCAACCCTCGCGGTAGCACCACTGACCGAAGAAGTTGTAACCCTCGAGTGCAAAGCGGGAGGTGCCCCAGGCCGACTCATTGGCAGCCTGTGCCAGGGCCAACGACGGCGGGATCACGTCCACGCGGTGCAATAGCGCCTGCAGGGTGGCCAGATCGTCATGGTCCTCTGCCGCAACGTCGTACGTGCGCGCCAGGGCCCGCAGGAAGATCTGGTCTTCCGTGCTCAGCGGTTGATCGTTCTCGACCTTGCTGATGATCCGTAGCAGCTTCGTGCGCTGCCGCGTCACTCTCTTGTTCTGCGCGTCCACGTAGGGCTGCAGGTAATCGAAGAAAGCTTGCTTTTTGGCTTCGATGTCCGTGATCGATGCGAAATCGGGAATCGCATTGGGATCGACAACGTCTGCCGTGCTTACTGGACCGTCAGCTAGGTCCTGCGTCCAATGCTTGGGCATCAAATCCAACCGCGATGCCGCCAGCAGCAGGAGGCTGAGGATGGCCCCGTGCAGGAGCCGGGCAAGATAACGGTGTTTTTTCGTCAACATCATTTGAGTTCCACTCTCTGACTACGATGAGTTCCCACTCGTAAGCGATGCGGACCTGCGCCTATCAGAGACTGAGGCGCGGCAAGTCTACCAAGGGCAATCTTGGTATGGATGCGCGTGGGCCAGCAATAATTTACTTTAAGTTAATCCGTTAACTATTTGATTATTATGAATGTGCACACTTAGGTGATGCTGGTACCTGTGTGGCTCCCCATTCCGTTGGGGTGTACAGATGGAGTGCCAGTGCATGCACTGGGCCCTCCAGTTCCTCTGACAAGAGCCGATATACGGCTTGGTGCCTCTTCACTTTGTTCAATCCGGCGAAGGCCTCGCTGACCAGCACCAGCTTGAAGTGCGAGTCGGTACGGGGCCCGGCATGCATGTGACTTTCATTGATGAGCTCCACGTGGGTAGGAGCGAAAGCCTCTTGCACCTTGCGGGTGATCGCGTCTGAAACGGCGTTGGTCATAGTCGGTTTACTGCATCAAAACTGCATGTTTGCCGTGCGGAACGCTCCGTTCTGAGGGCGCGGGCGACTACAATGCGCGCTTCGTTTCACCCTCGATCCGGAGCTGCCATGGCCATCGGTTGGTACCCGGGCCACATGCACAAGGCCCGCAATGATATCACACAGGCTCTGAAGGGGGTCGACGCGGTCCTGGAGCTGGTCGACGCCCGGCTGCCCTACGCCAGCGAAAACCCGCTTCTGAACCGTCTCATCGGCTCTCTGAAACGGTTGCGCCTGATGACTAAGGCGGATCTGGCCGATCCTGCCATCACGAAAATGTGGGAAGAGCACTACGCCAAGCAGGGGATTTCCACCCTACTGGTGGAGAAGGACGATCAGAAAATTGCCAAACAGATACTGAATTTCCTGCACGCGGAACTACCACCACGCACGAGCCGCCCGAACCGGGTGATGATCGTGGGCATCCCCAACGTCGGGAAATCCACCCTCACCAACCTCCTCGCCCAGCGCAAACTGGCGAAGGTCGGCAATGAACCGGCGGTGACCAAGGCGAAGCAGGAAATCCGTCTCAGCGCCGACCTGGTGCTGCTCGACACCCCCGGCATCCTCTGGCCGAAGCTCGAAGACCAACAAGCTGCCTACCGCCTCGCGGCGAGTGGTGCGATCCGCAACACGGCGATCGACCTCGCCGACATAGGACTCTTCACTGCCGGCTTCCTGGCTCAGCGCTATCCCACGGTGCTGCGCGAACGCTATGGCATCGAAAAACTCGATGTGGAAAACGTCGAACTCTTGGAAGCGATCGGACGTCGACGCGGTTGTCTCGTGCGTGGCGGCGTCGATCTCACCAAGGCCGGTGAAGCCCTGGTGCAGGATCTGCGCAGCGGCAAGCTGGGCCGCATCAGTCTGGAAACACCCGATGACATCCCGCCTCCGCCGCAAGAAATAGCCGAGCCGGAATCTGCCCCCGCCTCACCTTCGCTCTGCGAGGAACAACGATGAGCCGCGAAGAGCGCTTCAATGCCGCCATGGAGCGGCAACAGGCCGCTGTACAGGAGTGCATCGCGCAGGCATCGGATGAGCGCAGCTTGATCGTGCTGCTCACGGGCGACGGCAAGGGCAAGACCAGCTCCGGCTTCGGCATGGTCTTTCGCGCGCTGGGTTACGGGCAGAAAGTCGCCGTCGTGCAGTTCATCAAGGGCACCCAGCCCTCGGGCGAAGAAATCTTCCTGCGTGAGCGTTTCCCCGAAATTCCCTTCTACCAGATGGGTACGGGCTTCACCTGGGACACCCAGAACTTTGTCGCCGACCAGGCCGCGGCGCGGCGCACCTGGGAGCAGGCTCTGAAACTCTTGCAACGCGACGATCTCGATCTCCTGTTGCTCGACGAGCTCACCTACATGCTCGCCTACAAGTTTCTCGATGAAGACGAAGTGCTCACCGCGCTGCGCGAACGAGCGCCGCAATTGAGTGTGATCGTCACCGGACGTGGTGGCGGTACGGCGCTACGCGAGCTCGCCGATACCGTCAGCGAAGTGAAGAACCACAAGCACGCATTCGACGCCGGCATCAAGGCGCGCAAAGGCGTCGACTACTAGGCACCCTGCCATTACCATGCGCGCTTTTTTCGTAGTGCAGGAGAGGAACGCTCTTGAGCCGAGGAACAGCGCAGAATTACGTCGTCGGTCAACGCTTCATCTGTGATGCCGAGCCCGAGCTGGGTCTGGGGCAGGTCATCGAAGTCAGTCACCGCACCCTGACCCTCGCCTTCATGGCCAGTGAAACCACGCGGCAGTACGCCATGAGCAACTCGCCGCTCACCCGTGTCAGCTTCGAACCGGGCGATCAGGTCAAGGACCGTCGCCAGAACGACTGGGAAGTACTGGGGGTGAAGCAACGCGAAGGTCTTTTCGTCTACCAGGTGCGCAATGCGCAGGGCGAAGAGCGTGAACTGCTCGAAACCGATCTCGCCGCCCAACTCAGTCTGAGTCAGCCGCTCAAACGCCTGCTGACACTGCAGAACGAAAGCGCCTCGTGGTTCCAACTGCGCCGCGCCGCCCTCGACGCGCAGGTGTTCATCGACAGCTCCACCCTGCTCGGTCTCTGCAGCGCTCGCACCGACCTCTTGCTGCACCAGATCTACATCGCGCACGAAGTGGCGAAGCGTCCAGCACCGCGCGTGCTGCTCAGCGATGAAGTGGGCTTGGGTAAGACCATCGAAGCCGGCCTGATCCTGCAACAGCAGTTGTTCAGTGGTTTGGCGCGCCGCGTGCTCATCGTGGTGCCGGATTCGCTCGTGCATCAGTGGCTGGTGGAACTGCTGCGCCGCTTCAACCTGCGCTTCACCATCCTCGACGAAGAGCGCTGTCAGGCGCTCACCGAAGTGCATCGCGCCGACAACCCCTTCGACAGCGAACAGCTCGTGCTGTGCAGCCGGCAGTTCCTGACGCAGAGCGTGGGGTGGTCCGATCTCGCGCTGCAGAGCCGTTGGGATCTCCTGATCCTCGACGAAGCGCATCACGTGCTGCTGAGCGACGATGCCGACGAACCGGCCCTGATCGCACGCTTCGCCGAAACCATTCCCGGCGTATTGCTGCTGACTGCAACACCCGACCAACTCGGCATGGATTCCTACTTCGAGCTGTTGCAGCTGCTCGATCCGCAGCGCTTCCATTCGCTCGAAGCCTTTCAGGAAGAACAGCACCACTATCAGGCCTTGGCCGATCTGCTCGATCCGCTGCTCGGCTATGCCAAGCTCGACTCCGAGGCGCGCCGCAACTTGCTCGAGTCCTTGGCGCCCTTCGCCACCGACGACGATCTGCGTGCACGCATCGGCGCCTTGGAAGCGGGTGATGAAGCCTCTTTGACTTCACTCAGTCGTCAATTGCTCGATGCCCTGCTCGATCGTCACGGCACCGGCCGCATCGTGTTCCGTAACACACGCCGTCAGGTGAGCGGTTTCCCGGCGCGTCGTCTGCACGAATACGCCTTGCCGTTGCCCGAGGAATACGCCGAACACGCCAGCTCGCTCGCGCCTGAACTGAGTGCGCTCACCGACGATGCCTGGATCCGCCTCGATCCGCGCGCCAACTGGCTCTACGAACTCCTGCGCCAGCATCGCAGCGAGAAATTCCTCTTGATCTGCCACAACCGCGCCACGGCGGAAAGCCTCGAGGCATGGCTGGGTCTGCACAAAGGTGTGCCAAGTGCGGTGTTCCACGAAGGATTGACCCTGATCGAACGCGACCGCGCCGCCGCCTATTTCGCCGAACGCGAAGACGGCGCCCAGATTCTGGTGTGTTCGGAAATCGGCAGCGAAGGCCGCAACTTCCAGTTCAGCCATCACCTCGTGCTGTTCGATCTGCCACCACATCCCGACCTGCTCGAACAGCGCATCGGCCGTCTCGACCGCATTGGTCAGCGACACGAGATCCAGTTGCACGTGCCCTACTTCGAGCACAGCGCGAGTGCAGTGATGTTGCAGCTCTATCGCACCATCGGCCTCTTCGACGCACCGAACCCGGTGGCCGCGCAGGTCTGTCATGACCTGCACGCCGCGATCGATGCCGCCGTCGCGCAGCCCACTGACGATGCAGCGCTGCAACAGCTGCTGAGTGATGCGAAGAAGCGCAACGCAGAACTCCTGGCCCTGCATCTCGCCGGCCGCGACCGTCTGCTCGAACTCAATTCCTGCCGCGTCGACGTGGCGCAAGCCCTCGTCGAAAAGCTGCGCGAACTCGAAACCGCCAGCAATCCGGATGCCTTCCTGCAGCAGGTCTTCTCCAGCTACGGCCTCGACGCCGACACCGGTCCGCACGATACGCGCATGGTGCAACCTTCGGACGACATGCTGGTGGAATCCTTCCCACTGATTCCCGACGAAGGTCTCACCTACACGCTCGATCGTGCACAGGCGCTGCGGCGTGACGACCTGCCCTTCGTCACCTGGCTGCATCCGCTCGTGCTGCAGAGCCTCGACCTCGTGCTGCAGGATCACCGCGGCAAGAGCACGGTGGGTCTGTTGCGTGACAAGCGTCTTTCCGCGGGCACTCTGGTGCTCGAAAGCCTCTACCGCGTGACCGTACCGGCACCGCCGCAGCTGCAGGCCAAACGTTGGTTCCCCACCACCGTATTGCGCAGCGTGGTGGATTCGCAGAAACGCAGCATCGGTCGCTCACTCACTGCCGAACAGCTCGACACCCGCACACAGCCGCTCGACCGTCAGCACGTGCGTACCTTGGTGAACGAACAACGTCCGCTGATCCAGGTGCTTGCGCGTCTCGGCAAGCAGGTGGTGGACAAACAACTGCCGGCACTGATCGAAGAAAAGACGGCTGCGATGCAGGCGGAACTGAGCGCGGAGCTGGAACGTCTGCGCGCATTGCGCGCGGTGAATCCGCAGGTGCGCCAGGAAGAGCTGGATTATCTGGAGCGGCAGCGCGAAGAACTGACCAAGAGCTTCGCCGCCGCCACCGTGCAGCTCGAAGCCTTGCGGTTGGTATTGGCGGTCTGAGTCAGATCATCGTCATCACGCTGGCCTGAAAACACACCTTGTTTTTCCCCTACCGCGAACGGCTCGCCAGCTGCGGCGAGCCCGCCGCGGTGAGGGGCATCGAGTTCCAATCGCCTTGCCCCATGCTGCCAATATCAACGGCAGCAGCTTGCTTCTCCTGCTGCGGGCGATCTGGGATTCACGCTTTGGGAGCCACCGCAGCCAAGGCGTCGACCTCACCGCCGACGATCTTGTCCAAGTGTTGCGTCAGGTGTGCGATGGGCCAATCCCACCACTTGATCTCCAGGAGTTTGGCAATGACTTCGGAACTGAAGCGCTGCTTGATCACCTGCGCCGGATTGCCGCCGACGATCGTATAGGGTGGCACATCCTTCACCACCACCGAGCGTGCCGCGACGATGGCGCCATCGCCGATCTTCACTCCCGGCATGATCAAGGTGTCGTAACCAATCCACACGTCATTGCCGATCACCGTGTCGCCCTTGTAGGGAAGGTCGGCCAGCGTCGGCATCACCTTTTCCCAGCCGTTACCGAAAATCTGAAAGGGATAGGTGGAGATGCCACCAAGCTTGTGGTTCGCTCCATTCATGATGAACTTCACGCCCCGCGCGATCGCGCAGAACTTGCCGATGATCAGGCGATCGCCGATGAAGTCGTAGTGGTAGAGAACGTTCCGTTCGAAATTTTCCGAATCTTCCGGATCGTCGTAATAGGTGTAGTCACCGATCTCGATGTTGGGTGACTTCACGGTGTTCTTGATGAAGCAGACCTGCGGAAAGCCTGCCATCGGATGAGGGTTCTGGGGATTGGGACCGTGCAACGCTCGTTCCTCCATGCTACTTGCGAAGGCGGTGATTCTGGCATGGCCTGACTGGAAAGCGGAGTTTGCAGCAGTATTCGCTGCAACGCATAGGCTTCATGACTGGGCCAGTACCTGATCACCGGCCAATCCAGACACTCGCAGAGCACGTACACCGTGTCTTGCCATGCTGGAGACAATGCGTCGACCACTTCTCGAGAAGTTCCCAATTCCCCGACATTTGTCGGGAATCGGCGAGTCAACGGCCTCAGCGCCGGGCCAAAAGCGTGGTCTGCCTGGGCCATTTGGGCTAGCATGGCGCCCCTGAAATTTCCCTCACAAGGTGAACTCCCGCATGCAGTCGAACGGTATCGAGTCCGCCCCGCGCGCCACGAGCGCCGGTGCCTCCGCGCCCTTCCTCCTCAAACGCAGCCGTTTTCTCCCCACGCTCAACCTCACGGTCGAGGAATACGAACATCTCCGCACCGGCGCCGTGCATTTCCACTTCGCCAGCGACAATCCCGAAAACGTCTTCCTGGTGGCGCTGCGTACAGTGCCGATGGATTCCACCGGTGTGGCCCACATCCTCGAACACACGGCTCTGTGCGGTAGCCGCCGTTTCCCGGTGCGCGATCCCTTCTTCATGATGATTCGGCGCTCCATGAACACGTTCATGAACGCCTTCACCAGCAGTGACTGGACCGCCTATCCCTTCGCCAGTCAGAACCGCAAGGACTTCAACAACCTGCTCGAGGTCTATCTCGATGCGGTGTTCTTCTCCAATCTGGACGAACTCGACTTCGCGCAGGAAGGTCATCGACTCGAGTTTCAGCAGCCGGACAATCCTGACAGCCCGCTGGAATACAAGGGCGTCGTATTCAATGAAATGAAGGGCGCGATGAGCTCGCCCAACAGCTACATCTGGCAGCTCCTGAGTGCCGAGCTCTTTCCCACCACCACCTATCACTACAACAGTGGTGGTGAACCGACCTGCATTCCTGATCTCACCTACGAGCAGCTCAAGAACTTCTATCGCACGCACTATCACCCGAGCAACGCCATCTTCATGACCTTTGGCGACATTCCGGCGCACGAGCATCAGCAGCGTTTCGAAGAGCTCGTGCTGCGCGAATTCGACAAGCTCGACGTGCACATCGCCGTGGGTGACGAACAGCGTTTCGAGGCACCGCGCCGCGTCAGCGCCACCTATCCGCTCGACGAGCAGGAAGTGGAAAACAAGAGCCACGTCATCGTCGCCTGGTTGCTCGGCAAGAGCACCAATCTCGAAGATCTCTACAAGGCACAGCTCCTGAGTTCGGTACTGCTCGACAACAGCGCCAGCCCGCTCTTGCACGCGCTGGAAACGAGTGAACTGGGTCGTTCGCCCTCGCCGCTCTGCGGCCTCGAAGATTCCTATCGCGAGATGAGCTTCATCTGCGGTCTCGAAGGTTGCGGCACCGACAGCGTGGAGGCGGTCGAAGCCTTGGTGCTCGATACGCTGCGCAAGGTCGCCGAAGAAGGCATCGCACAGGACAAGGTCGAAGCCGCCCTGCATGCCCTCGAACTGCACGCGCGCGAAATCAGCGGCGACTCCTATCCCTATGGCTTGCAGCTGATTCTGTCGGCACTTTCCACTGCGACACATCGCGGCGATCCGATCGAATTGCTCGACATCGACCCGGTGCTGGAAAAACTGAGTCAGGACATCAAGGATCGCGACTACATCCCGCGCCTCATCCGCGAGCTGTTGCTCGACAACCCGCATCGCCTCACGCTCGCCGTGCATCCCGATCCGCAGTTGAGCGAGAAACAGGCGCAGGCAGAACGCGAGAAGCTGGAGCGCATCAAGGCCGAGCTCAGCGATGAGGCCAAACAGGAAATCGTGCAGCGCGCACTTGCCCTGCAGGAACGTCAGAATAAGACTCCCGACGCTTCCATTCTGCCGAAGGTGGAACTGAGCGACGTGCCGGCCGACATCAAATGGCCCGAACCCACGCGTCACACGCTGCGCACGGCCGCCGGTGAACTCAAGGTGACGAGCTACGCGCAAGGCACCAACGGCTTGAGCTATCAGCAAGTGGTACTCGACCTGCCCAAGCTCGACGAAGAACAGGTGCACCTGCTTCCCTACTACACCTCCTGCATGTCGGAAGTGGGCATCGGCTCGCGTTCTTATCTCGACATTCAAGAACTGCAGGCCGCGGTATCGGGTGGGGTGAACGTCTACACCTCGATGCGCAACAAGGTCGGCACCGAGCAGGATGTGCAGGGTTATCTGGTCGTGTCGAGCAAGGCGCTCTATCGCAAGCAGCAGGAACTGACGCAGCTGTTGCACGACACGCTGTACGGTTGCCGCTTCGATGAACACGAACGCATTCAGGAATTGATGCAACAGATCCTGGGCCGCAAGGAACAGAGCATCACCAACCAAGGCCACAGTCTGGCGATGGGAGTGGCCTGCGCGCGCATGAGCCCGCTGTCGTGGTTGAGCTACAACTCCGGCGGCCTCGAAGGCATTCGTCAGCTCAAGCAGTTGGTGAAGAGCCTGGAAGATCCGACGCAGCTGCGCGAATTTGCCGCCAAGCTCGCGGCCACTCACGAAGCCGTGTTGCAGGGCACGCCGCAGTTCCTGTTGATCGCAGAAGAAAACGAGAACCCGGTATTGATGAACGCGCTCGACAAGGTGTGGCGCGACGAAACTGGCCGAGTGATGACGACGCCCTTTGCCCTGCCGCATCTGCGCGAGTCCACGCACGAAGCCTGGCTCACCAGCACTCAGGTGAACTTCTGCGCCATGGCCTTCCCCACCGTGACGCCGCCGCATCCCGACGCCGCCGCGTTGACGGTATTGGCGGGCTTCCTGCGCAATGGGTTTCTGCATCGCGCCATCCGCGAACAGGGTGGCGCCTACGGTGGCGGAGCCACGCAGGATTCGGGAACGGCGTCATTCCGTTTCTATTCCTACCGCGATCCGCGTCTGTCCGACACGCTCGACGATTTCCGTCGTTCGATCGATTGGATGCTGAGCAACAACCACGAATACAGCCAGCTCGAGGAAGCCATCCTCGGCGTGATCTCGAGCCTCGACAAACCGGCCTCTCCTGCCGGCACGGCGAAGCACGCCTTCCACAACGAGTTGTTCGGTCGTGGCAAGGAAGAACGCGCCGCATTCCGCCGTCAGGTGCTCGAGGTGAGCATCGACCAGCTCAAGGAAGTCACGGCACGCTATCTGGATCCGGACAAGGCAAGCATCGGCATCGTGAGCAACAAGAGCCGGCAGCAGGAGCTGGAGAAGCTCGGTCTGGAGTTGCGTCAGTTGTAAGCGTTGCGCTGGAACTTTGCGAGAAAGGCAGAGTCAGAGCTGATGGAACGGCGAGTTGTGGTCATTGCGTCGCCTTCCGCTGATTGAACTGAAGCCTGGTGGGTTCACGCCCACCAGGTTTTTTTACTCAGTCCCAGGACGTGAACGATTGCCTTTCGGACAGTTGTAATACGCCGCCCTTGCCCCGTCATCGCCTGCAGCCGGTGACCGCTTCGCAAGTACCCCTTCTGATGTCCTGGTTCCGGGATCGTGCCGCGCTGCGGCAGTGGAGTCCCTATTGTTCCTTTCCGCTCGATCCAGCGCGTTTTCCCGAGGAGATCGGTTTACCCAGGTTGGCGAGCCGGGCCTTGGTGGATGCGCGTGGGACCTTGTTGGGGTTCGGGCAGTATTCGGCCTTCCAGGAGTGTTGCCATCTGAGTCACCTGGTCATCGCGCCGGAACGCCGTGGTCAGGGGCTCGGGCGTGCCTTGATCCAGCTGCTGGCTGCGGAGGGTACCGCGGCCTTGGGGCTCGATCGTCTTTCGCTCTTCGTGCTGCGCGACAATCTCGCCGCCCTGCGGCTCTACCTGCGCCTGGGCTTCGATTTTGCGCCCTTCCACGACATCGTCGCCTTGCATGAGGCCAAGATGTATTACCTGCGGCGGGATTGGCCTTAGGCAGGTTTTTCTGCCGTTTCTTTGCAACAGGGCTTCCGCGAGCCCTGCGGCCGAGAGCTTGACGGGAGCGCCCTGAACCCATCCCTGGGGGCTCGCTCTCAGACATCCAGTCTTCGAGCGTCCCACCAAGCTCTCAGCCGCAACCCGCTCGATCAGGATTTGGAGGAGCACTCATTGCGTAGGTCGAGGTGAGCGCGGCAAGAGAGCGAGCCACCAGTTTGGCTCGTTCTGCCAGCGCCTGAGAGTGAAGTCCAACAGTCGATGCTGGAGATTACGTCGCCCTACTCTTCTGCCA
>CALEJT010000090.1 GCA_937898685.1 uncultured Gammaproteobacteria bacterium
TAGGGATGTTGCAAGGCTGGCATGGAGTCCTCCGTGACACATGAGTTTGAGCGGCGAGTATAGGCGGGAATTCGTACGGGACGTCAGCGTGTCGCTCAGCGCGAGCGGAGTGACGTTAGTGTTCGTTAAATTACTGCGCTAACGGTTCTAAACCGTTAATCGCGCTCCCTGGCCGGTTTGTTCCAGTATCTTGCGCCGCTTCTGAGGGAGTCCGTAGATGCGAGCAATATTGTTGATTCACCGTTACCTGGCCGTGGCCGTCGGATTACTGATGGTGCTCTGGTGTCTGTCTGGCTTCGTGATGATGTATCAGAGCTTTCCGCGGCTTGAGCCAGAGCAGCAGTTGGCGGGGCTTGCGCCACTGGAGCTCGAAAACTGCTGCAATTTGGGCGAGGTCGAGCTGGGCCAGGACGGTCCCTTACCCGCGTTTCGGCTCGAGATGCTGCTGGGTGATCCCATCCTGCGCTTCAACGGTTCCGCGGTGCGTGGACCCAATGGCACGAGCAGCGCCCTTAACCTGCGTACCGGAGAACCGCTTGCGGAGTTGAGCCCCGAGCAGGTTTTGGCAGTGGCGCAGCAGTTTGGTCGAGGCAACGCCATCCCCGGCGAAGCCCGCTCGCTGGGTTTGGTCGATATCGACCAGTGGACGCTGCAGACCGCTCGTCGCAATGCGCCGACCTGGCACTTCGCCTTCGACGACCCCGCCCACACTGAAATCTATGTGTCAGCCAGAACCGGGGAGGTGTTTCAGAAGACGACTCGCCGCGAACGTGTGTTGTCGTGGTTCGGTGCCATTCCGCATTGGCTGTACCCGACCGTGCTGCGGCAGAACGGCGCACTGTGGACCGAGATTGTGGTGTGGACCTCGGTCGCCGGCACCTTCCTCGCCGCGACCGGGCTATACGTCGGTCTCAGTCGGCTGCGCCGTAATCGGCAGGGTCAACTGAGTTCTCCGTTCCGTGGCTGGTGGTACTGGCATCACGTGAGTGGACTGGTGTTCGGCATCCTCGCGCTGACCTGGGTGTTCAGTGGTCTGCTGACCATGAATCCCTGGGGCACGTTGAGCGGGGGACCGACACCCCATCGCTCGGAACTGGTTGGTGAAAGCACCTGGAAGGATCTGCGAGATTTTCTGCAGCAGGTGCAAGGCCGCGCAGACCTGCAGCAGTTCAAACGTATCGAGCACTCTCCGTTCAACCACCGCTTCTTTGTGATCGCCGAGAAGCAGGGCGAGCCAGCTGTTCGTCTGGATATCGAAGGACGCGCGGCATTGATGACCGCGGGCGAGGTCGATACGGCTTTGAAGAATCTGTCCACACCAGTGCGCGAGTGGGAACTGCTGCAGCAAGAGGACGCTTACTACTACGGCCACAAGCAGGACGTTTCGCTGCCTGTGTATCGCGTGCTTCTGGATGATGCGGAAGGCACGCGTCTGTATATCAATCCAGTGACTGGCGCGGTGCGCGCATTGACGGCGCAGGGGCGACTGTCACGCTGGATTCGCACCGGATTGCACGACATGGATTTCGCCTTCCTGCGCGCCCGTCCAGTCTGGGACATCGTGGTGATGCTGTTACTGGCTGGTGTCACTTCGCTTTGCGTGATCGGTACCTGGCTGGCGCTGAAACGCGTGCGCATGGACTGGCGCATTCAGCGCGGACGCTGGCGGCGCCGTATGGAGCAACGGCAAAGCGTTCATGCGACGCGCACGGAAGTCTCGGAGCCATGAGCGCGGTAGCAATGCTAAGGTGCGCGTGCGGCGCAGTGGGAATGATGATTGGGGCTTCGAGTCATCTCCACGCGCAGAGCACTGAGGCTGCCATGGATTATTTTTCTCTTCTCAATCGCCCCGAGCGCCCCGCCGAAGATCGAGAGCGTGATGCTGCAAGTCATCCTGCTGAGATGCTCGCGCTGATGGGCCTTCGTCCAGGCCAACAGGTGCTCGACTTCCAGTCTGCTTCTGGCTACTTCACTGAGCTGCTGTCGTACGCGGTGGGGCCGGAGGGGAAGGTGATCGCGCACAACCACAGTCGCGAAGGCGTTTTGGGGCCAGAGGTGTTCGAGCGACGCTACGGCAATGATCGGTTGCCCAACACCGAGCTGCTCTACGCCAGGCACAACGATCTCAATCTGCCCGCTGCGAGCCTCGACGCAGTGCTGATGTCGATGGTTTATCACGACACTTATTGGCTGGGATCAGGAGTGGATTGGGGGCCGGTTGACCATCAGGCCTTTCTGGCTGAGCTGTACGAGGCGCTGAGGCCAGAAGGCGTGGTGCTGGTGATCGATCATCAAGCCCCGGCCGGAGCCGATCCATACGAATCCGCGCGGGACACTCACCGCATCGATCAGGCAGTGGTGCTGCAGGACTTCGCCGATGCAGGTTTTGTCCTCAAGCAAGAGTCGGACATTCTCCGTAATCCTGGTGACAAGCCTGAAGTCCAGATATTCAATGACGCGGCGTATCGCGCCACTGACCGCTTCGTGTTGCTGTTCGGCAAGTAAGTTTCTCCGAGTTTTCCAGCAAAAAAGGCCCGGCTTGCGCCGGGCCACAACTCCCCGATGGGCTAAATGGAGAACGATGCCTAGGGTGAACCTCGATCTTGAACCTTTACAGCGGAGGTCCAGGGTAGCCCGGCCAACGCGAACGCGGACGGTCACCCCAGTACAGCAGCGAGGACTGTGCCTTGTAGGCGGCGGGATCTTCGAGATAGCGCGCGATGTTGCGTGCCGACTGCGTGTAGTGCGCCTGCGTGATCGGATCACGCGAGCTGCGTTTCTCGATCGCGCTGCCGAGCTCTGCCAGCGTGACGCGCACGTAGTTGGTCACGTCCGAGCTCGCCTCGGTGCTTTGGCCGAGAATCATCAGCGAGTTGAGCACGAGGTCCTGCGTGGCGCGCAGAATGCCGGCTTCGATCGGCGTGTTCGGCATCGGCGCATTCCAGGTGTTGTCGAGCAGCGTGGTGACGAGCTCGTCGAGACCCAGCGTCGAAGGATCGCGTGCCTTGAGCGCGACCATGCGCGTGGCCTTGGCCGGATCTTCCAAGAGCGGTGCGATCACCAGACCTGCCAGGATGCGCGCGGCGCGGAAGGGATCGAAGGCATAGTCGTTGGCCATGTCTTCGATGTTGTCACCCGGATGGGGCGTCAGCAGTTTGAGCAGCTCTTCCGGCAACGCGAGGCTGCCCGGTGCGATGCTCTGCATCAACAGATCGAGAATCTCACGCTGCAGCGAACCGGGCACGATCTCGGTCGGCGGCAGGATGTGCTCTTCACCCTTCACCACGATGTTGTGATACATGCCGCCGATGAAGCGCTGTGCAGATTCGATCGCCCAGCGGTGATGCATGTACACCATCCACAACCGCATGTCGCGCAGCGCGCCGATCGGTTCACCGGGACGGAGCACGTCGAGACCGTACTGCTTCAGCATGATCTCGCGACCGGCGATGGTTTCCTCCAGATATTCGACGGGCGATTCCCGATCGTCGTACCACGACCAGCGCGGATCGGTGCCAGGCACATACATGATGCCCTTCTCGCGCATCTCCGCGATGATGGCGTCCAGACCTGCCTTTTCTTCATGCGGTGCGAACGGCGTGTAGGAATAGCGCACCATGAATTTGTCGTACTCGCCGATGCCCTTGGCGTAGGCATTCGCCACGCTGAGCTTGCCGTCGATCACCTCCACGCGCGGGATCGGATATTCCATCACCGACGCACGTTCGTTGCGGCTGGAAATCCAGTTGTGGCCGAAGCCCAGTGAATGACCGAATTCGTGCGCCATCAGCGAGGCGTAGCGAACCTTCACCATTTCTTCCTGGCCGACGGGATAGCCGTTGGGGCCAGGCGTATAGCCCTCAGTGGCAGCCATGAAGGCTTCCCAGTAGTTGGCGATGGTGCGGATGCGGTGCGAGTCCATGCGCGTCTTCGGCGCGAGGATTTCGCCGGTACGCGGATCGGTGAAGCCGCCGCCGCTCGAGAACCCACGCTCGTCGCGATCGATCCACAGCATCCACGCGTAGCGCGCATCCATCGGATCCATGTCGGGAGTGGGATCGAGCACCTGGATGGCGTTGAGGAAACCGGCGGCTTCGAAAGCTTCGTTCCACCACAGCAGACCTTCGCGCGCGGCACTGCGGATCGGCTCGGGAATGGCGAGGTCGAGGTAGACGATGATCGGTTTCACTGGTTCGCTCAGCGCCGCATTCGGATCTTTCTTCTCCAGACGCCAGCGGTTCACGAAGCCGATCTCGGTGCTTTGATCGAATGGTGCTGCCTGGTTGCGCGTACCACGGCCGCCGCTCACGCCGATGCGCGGATCGGACTGACGCATGACGAAACCTTCCGGCGCTTTCAGGAAGGAGTGATGGATGCGCAGTGTGAGAATGCCGGGATCGCTGGCAACGGCGCGCAAGGGAACGCCAGCGTTCTGCACCTCGAAGGTGGACACCGTTTCGATTTCGGTGTTCTCGGGGAAGGCCTTCATGCGCGGCGGATAGAAGCCGCTGCGCGCCGGATCGAAACGCAGCGTGCCTTGCTCGCCGCGCACGCGCGTCGCTATGCCGGCGGCGTCACGCAGGAAGAGCGGCGAGCCATCGACCAAGACGCGCCCGCCTTCGATTGCCACGATGGGCAGGGCGGCGATCACGGCGGTGGGGAAGGAGAGTTCGACGTTGTTGGCCTGAGCTGCGGTGCCGCCCACGGCGCGATAGCGCAGGTTCTGCTCGACCACGAGTACTTTCGAGCCGGAACGCTGGAAGTGGATGACGAGGCTGTCCATCAGGCCGCGGTCGAGCCCGAGTTCCACCGAACCGCCACCGGTGGCGGCGGAAACGTAATAGAGCACGTCGGAATCGAACACGGGGATTTCGAGCAGGACGCGGCCGGCGGCCTCGTCCCAATAGAAGGGCACGTAGCCCTCATTGCGCGTCAGACCACGCGTGGCCGTGGCAATGGAATCGGAAATGCCCTGCGCGTGGCCGGGCGTGGTCAAGAGTGTCGTGAGTATCAGCATCAGACTCAGGAGCCAGATACTGACACCTTGCCGCTGCGCGGCTGCGCGCTGGCCGCTGCGAACGGAGTTTTCAAAGCAAGACATAAGCATTCCTGAACGTACGTTTTTCAAGGGTGGTAAAAGACAAGGCCGCTCCTGCGTGCGGCCTTGCCGGATGGCGCACAGCTCAGAACTGGGCTCTTACGCCCAGGCGGAAGCTGCGCCCGTAGATGTCATGCCACACCGTTTGCACGCCACCTACGTTGTTTTCCGAACCCTGACCGCTGGGGTTGTCGATCAGGTCGGGCTCCTTGTCCAACAGGTTGGTGATGGTCAAGAAGAACTCGGTCTGGACATCGCCGAACAAGGTCATTTCCTTCGCCACGTTACCGTCGAAATACCAGGCGCTCGGAATGTGGTTGTTGTTGATGGTCCAGTTTGGCGCGGAGCTGGGCGGGCAGTTCACCGCACACTCGATGTATTGGTTGCTGTAGGTGCCGCTGCTGATGCCGCGCCCGATCAGGTTGAACTTCCAGTCGTCCATCGTGTAGTTGGCGGTGACGCGGTAGATGAAGCTCGCGGTCGAACCGCCGAACTGTCCGGCGGTGTCGACGCGGATCACGCCGTCGTCGCTCACGCGTTCGATGTTGTGCGTCAGCATGCCGCGCAGGCGTAGGTCACCGGGGCCGAGCGGCATGGAGTAGCTCACTTCCATGTCGATGCCCTTGATGCGCTGGCCGTCGAGGTTTTCGTAGCGCAGGTCGATGGTCTGCAACACGCCGTTGGCGTCATAGTGCATGTCGTTGCAGTAGCGCTGGATGTTCTGTTCGAAGCAGTAGTTGGCGACGTCCTGCGCGCCCACGAAGCCGATCTGGCCCGAGAGTTCGACATCCCAGTAGTCGAGCGAGATGCCGAGACCGGGCAGGAACTCCGGTCGCACCACGATGCCGAGACCGATGGCGTCGGCTTCTTCGGGTTTCACGTTGGGGTTGCCCATCAGGTTCTGCACGAACGAAATGGATTGACCGTTGATGTTGACGTTGTTGGTGCGCGCGGTGCCGGCGGCGAAGAGCTCGCTCATGTTGGCGGCGCGGATGTCGCGTGACTTGGTGGCACGCAGGGTGAGCGAGGGAATCGGTGAGTACACCAGGCCCAGCTTCCAGGTGGTCACTTCACCGGAGGTGCTGTAGTCGGTGTAGCGCACGGCGGAGTTGAGCTCGAGGTTCTGCATCAAGGGCACGAGTGTTTCGACGTACACCTCGCTCACATCGTATTCACCGGCAGTGACCTTGTAGTTGCCGTATTTCCAGCCGCTCTCCCAGATCGGGTCGACATCGCCATCCATCTCCTCCTTGCGGTGTTCGCCACCGAGAGCGAGCGAGATGGGGCCGGCCCAGCCTTCGAAGAGTTCGCTGGTGGAGAGGTTGAAGGCCACGACGTTCTGCGTGAATTCCTGCTCACGGCGCGGACGACCCATCACGTAGTCCAGCCCTTCCTTGCTCGCCACACCGATGCCCATGCGGTTGAGCGGTTTGCACGGGTGATCGGGCTGCGTCAGTTTGATGCGGCACACGATCTCACCGGTATCGGGATGGAACACGGCATCCTGCGCCAGTGCGATGCGGTCGAAGTTGAAGGTGGGGGTCATGTGTTCGTCGGTATTGGTGACGCCCAACTGGTAATAGGAGTCCCAATCCCAGCTTCTGCCCCAGAAATCGATGGCTCCGTTGGCACCGAGCACGAAGCGCGTGGTGTCACGCTTGTTGTTGCTGCCCGAGGCCGGCATGTCGTAGTTGCTGGTGCCCATCGTGAACGAGGTGAGCCCCAGTTCGTTCATCTGGTCTCTTACTTCCGGCGGTAGGAAGGCGTTGTCCGCCATGATGCGGATGCCGGTCTGCGTGGGATTGATGTAGAAGCTGTAGCCTTCGTACTGCGAGTAGGAGGCCTGCACGAATACGTTGAGGTTTGCGTTGATGTCGTAGCTCAGACGTGTGAAGACACTGTCGCGCGCGTCGTCGGCGGCGAAGGAAGTGGTGCCCACCATGCCCGAGCTCGTGTACTGCCAGTCACCGCCCTGCATCCACTGGCCGCTCACCGCACCATAGTTCAACTGATGCACCGAGCCGCCCGGTCCGAAATAGGTGCCGCGCAGTGGGCCGGCAGTGATCAGGCCGCCCGGCGTGTAGGCGGAAATGCCGATGTTGTAGTCGACGATGTAGTGGGGCGCGCCAGGGATGGTCTTCTCGTAGGGGTTGATGATTCCGAAGAAGCCCTTGGCGTTCCAATCCGGGTTGTAGTTGTGCGTGCCATCCTTCTTGAAGGTTTCCATGCTGAAAAGGGCATGGCCGTTGCCATTGGCCCAGGGCGAGCCTGCCGACAACACGAAGCGGTTGGCCTTGTTGATGCCTTCCATCGATTGACCGTAGTCGAGCGTGGTCTTCACGCCGGTGAAGGTCTTGTCGAGGATGAAGTTGATCACGCCCGCCACGGCGTCGGAGCCGTAGCTGGCCGAAGCGCCACCCGTTGCCATTTCCACACGGGTGACGAGGTCCTGCGGGAAGGTATTGGTGTCGACCGCGCCTTCGCTGGATGAGACCACCGAGCGCTGACCATCGAAGAGCACCAAGGTACGGCCGGCACCGAGGCCGCGAGCGCTCAGCGAGGAAATGCCGGCGCCACCATTGCTGAGTGCGCCCGAGGTGGAAGTGCCGGTGGAGCCCGTGATCTGCGGCATCTGCATCACGAATTCGGAAATGCTGTTGGCCGAAACCGCCTGGATCTCATCCTCGTTCATCACGGACACGGGGGTTGGCGCGTCGAAGCCATCGCGCGCGATACGCGTGCCGGTGGTGACGAATTCCTCGATCTGTTCTGCTGCACTGACTTGGGTACTGCCGGTACTGCCAATCCAGAGCACTACTGCGCTGGCGATTGCCGAGGCACAGGTACTTCTACGAAAGTGGCTGGAAACTCGCATTGCGTTTTCTCCCATGAAGCCCTTGGCACTTGTGCGACGCGAAGGTCGGTGTGGCTACTGCCGAGGTAGGTGATGCGGCGACCTCATCCAGGCGGCAGCAGGAACTGTGCCAAGAGACTTTTTCGCTGCGTGTGCAATACGCACAGTGACGTAGCAAGGCGTGGAAAACTCGGGAAAATACGAGACGAGAATGTGATCTGTATTGGAACGAAGGATATTTTTGCGTGAGCGAGGTCTGGCATTTCGCTAGTGAGTACGCTCGCAATGAAGGCGCAGATGGCGCAGCGGCGCGCTAAAGATGTGCGCGTAGTTTTGGTGAGCCCGCCTCAACTTGGCTCAGCTTGGTGGGCGATGAGGCAGCGGCCTGCCAGAGTGGCCCAAGGCGGACTGGGGTTCTGCCTGATTTTGGTTCGTCGTGTCTATTTCGAGGGCAAGACCTGCCAGACAGCGGCGCATGAGCTTGGTATCATGCGCCGCTTTCCACCTGCCAAACGAACAACGAGTCGTCATGAAAACGAGTACTTCCCGCATTCTCACCACCCATGTGGGCAGCATGCCCCGTTCCAATCTCCTGTCCGATCTCCTGCTGAAGAAGGAGCACGGCGAGCCGGTCGACGAAGCCCAGTTCGAAGCCGTACTGCGGGAAGAAGTCGCCGCCATCGTGCGCAAGCAGGCGGAAGCCGGTGTGGACATCGTCAGCGATGGCGAACTGAGCAAGATCGGTTACGCCACCTATATCAAGGATCGTCTCTCCGGTTTCGACGGTCACCGCCCGCGCAAACCGGCGCTCGACCTGCAGCCCTACCCGGAATACATGGAGAAGATGGCGCTCGTGGCCGGCAAGCAGAGCTTCAAACGCATGTGCTGCACGGGCCCGATCAAGGTCACCACCACCAAGCCGCTGGAGTTCGACCTCGCCAACTTCGGCGAAGCACTCAAGGGTGCCAAGGTCGAGGAAGGATTCTTGAACGCCGCCTCGCCGGGTGTGGTCTCGGCGTTCCAACCGAACGAGTTCTATCCGACCCACGCCGACTATCTCGACGCCATCGCCAAAGCGATGCAGGGGGAATACGAGGCCATCGTCAACGCCGGCTTCATTCTGCAGGTGGACTGCCCCGACCTCGCCATGGCGCGCCACACCGGCTTCCAGGATCTGACGGAAGAAGAATTCCTGAAGCAGGCCGAGCTGCAGGTGGAAGTACTCAACGTCGCGCTGGCCAACATCCCGGCCGACAAACTGCGCATGCACGTGTGCTGGGGCAACTACGAAGGTCCGCATACGGAAGACATCGACCTGCGCAAGATCATCAACATCATCCTCAAGGCCAAGCCTGCGGCGATCCTGTTCGAAGCCTCGAACCCGCGACACGGTCATGAGTGGGTGGTGTGGAAGGAAGCGAACATTCCCGACAACAAGATCCTCGTGCCCGGCGTGATCGATTCCACCTCCAACTACGTCGAGCATCCGGAACTCGTTGCGCAGCGCATCCTGCAGTTCGCCGACATCGTCGGCCGTGAGCGCGTGATCGCCGGCACCGACTGCGGTTTCTCCACCTTCGCCGGCGTCGGCAAGGTCGACGCGAAGATCGTGTGGAAGAAACTGGAAAGCCTTGCCGAAGGTGCGCGTCTGGCCACCAAGCAGTTGTTCTGATCCTGGATGGCCCGAATCTCGAAGATCGGGCGAAGACAAGCGTTGCGGCGCATCGCGCCGCGCGCAGTCTGAGCAGCACATGGCTGCGCCATCGTGGCCGGAATGGAGTCGCGTTGGCGTGAGCTTTCCGGTTCAACGTTGCTTTGACACCCTTGCCGGGCTTCGCTGCTTTTGGTCGCAGCGACTTGCAGAGAGGAGTCGACCCCATGCACGCGGTGCACGTAGTGGGCCCGCGTCATTCGCGCCGGAGTGAGCCAAACCATTGGCTCACTCTTTCGCCGCGCTCTCCCAACCGATGAGCGTTCTTCACACCAACGCTCTCAAAGTGGCCAAGCACTGCTGGTAATAACCGCTGCCGAACAGGTTGAGGTGATTGAGTTCGTGGTAGAGACGATAGAGCGCAATGCGCTCCTCGTGACCTGCTTGCCAGGGCCACACTTCTCGATAGGCGGCTTCCACGCGCGGCCCGAAGCCGCCGAAGAGACGCATCATGCCGAACTCGGCCTCGCGGTGGCCGTAGTACACCGCTGGATCGAAGATCACCGGCACTCCTGAACTGTCGGCACTCGCATTGCCCGACCACAGATCGCCGTGCAGCAGCACCGCTGGTTCATCGATCTCACCCAGATGGTCGTCCAGCCTGTCGCAGAGCTTTTCTCCCAGTCGTAACACCGGATCGTCTGGCGCCGCTTGTTGCGCCCATAACCGCAACTGCCAACCGAGACGCTGCGTGCGCCAGAACTCGCACCAACTGTCGAACCAGCCATTGGGTTGGACGCTGAGACCGAGATAGTTGTCGCGCTCGAGGCCGAAGCGCTTCTGCGCCGAGGCGCGCTGCAATTCGGCGAGGCCTCGTCCCAACTGTTGTTCCCAATCCGCACCGCGACGGCCGAAGTCCAGATATTCGGTGAGCAGCATCTGCTGGTCGTAGTAGAGCGGCTGCGGTAGACGCAAGGCCTTGGCTCCTCGCAGCAACTCCAGTCCTTCGTATTCGCAGCGGAAAGTGTCGCTCGTGCCACGCAGCATTGCTTTCAGGAACAGTCGTTCCCCATTGTCGAGCTCGATGCGCCAAGTGCGGTGGAGGCTGGTACCGCCAAGTGGTTCGGCGTTCACGATTTGCCGCGGCTCGCGATAGAGCTGCTGCAGAGCTTGGGGGAGGGAGGTTGGAAGGGTTGAGTTCATGGGATCAATGCGCTGGAACGGGCTGTTCATTATGCGGAGCCAGACGTGTATGCTCCATGCCCACGGGTGGCTATCCGGGATAACGACAATGACAAACCCAGCCTCGCTCCGCCGTTTCTGCCTTGCCTTCTCCCTGCTCTGCTCCGTTGGCAGCCACGCCCAGCAGGAAGGACCTCCCCTTGGTGAGGGACCCTGGATCTTCGATACCTACGAACAACCCTATGTACGCGTGACCTTGTTGGCCCGTGGCATGGACCACCCCTTCGGGCTCGAGTTCATTCCCGGCACCGCCACCGCCGACAATCCGCTTGGCGACATCCTGCTCACCGAGCGCACCGGTCAGATCCGACTCTTCCGCGATGGCAAGTTGCAGGACGAGATCATCGCCGACTTCAAGGACGTGCTACCACTCGAACAACTCTTCGACATCGAACTCCATCCCGACTTCGCCGACAACGGTCTCATCTACTTCACCTACATCAAGAAGGCGCCGCGCCCCGATGGCAGCGACGGCTACTACGCCAACACCGGCCTGGTGCGCGCGCATTGGGATGGCAAGGTGATGACCGACATCGAGGAAGTGTTCGAGGCGCAGGCGTGGAGCCCGAACTTCGGTGGCGCTTCCTCACGCCTGCACTTCCTACCCGACCGTACCTTGCTCTTCGGGGTGTCGCATCGCCTCGATGAAAGTGCGCCACAACGGCTCGATTCCCACATCGGCAAGATCCTGCGTCTACGTGATGATGGTTCGGTGCCGCCCGACAATCCCTATGTCGGTGTCGAAGGGGCCTTGCCTGAAATCTACAGCTGGGGCATTCGTTCGGTGATGGACTTCGCCACTCATCCCGAGACCGGCGAAATCTGGGAGCTCGAGAACGGCCCGCAGGGGGGGGACGAGGTGAACATCCTCAAGCCCGGCGCCAACTATGGTTGGCCCATCGCCACCTATGGCCGCGATTACGACGGCACCTATTTCAATCCGCTGCCGTGGGTGGAAGGCACGGAGCGTCCGGTGGTGGCCTGGCTTCCCTCCATCACCGTGGCGGGCATGACCTTCTACACCGGCAATCGCTTTCCCAACTGGCGTGGCAATCTGTTCGTCACCTCCATGATCGTGGGACGTGTGCCGGGTACCGGTCATCTGGAACGCGTGGTGTTCAACGAGAACGGCGAGGTGAGGCGCGAAGCCATGCTCAACGGTCTCAAGCAGCGCATCCGCTATGTGGTGCAGGGGCCGGATGAACTCCTCTATCTGCTCACCGATCACAGCGACGGCGCGCTGCTACGTCTGGAACCGCTCGACATCGCAGAACAGGCGACGGCAGTCGAAAGCCAGGGCCCCAATGCCACGCCGCTTTTCAGTCAGCAGGATTGCGCGAGCTGCCATCGTCTCGACTCGCCACTGGTAGGGCCGACCTATGTCGACATCGCGCGCCGCTATGCGCTGAACGATGGCAATGTCGAACTCCTTGCCAACAAGATTCGTTTCGGCGGCGGTGGCTCGTGGGGTGAGGTGCCGATGACGCCGCATCCTGCCTTGAGCGAGGAAGACGCCCGCGCGATGGCACGCGCCATCCTGGAGTTGGCGCAATGACAAGATCCAGGACTTGGCCATTGGGCGTTGCCCTGTTCGCAGCGCTGAGTTCGACGGTATCGGCGCAACACGAAACCGCCTACGACGTGATCGACGGGCGGCAGGCCTATCAGGCGGTGTGCGCCAACTGTCATGGCCCCGATGGTGATCTCGTCAATGGCGTCGATCTTGGTCATGGCAGTTTTCGTCAGCCCTACAGCGACGAGCAACTCGTCGAGATCATCCTGCGCGGCATTCCCAATACGCCGATGCCACCCAATCCCACCATGAGCGAGGAACAGGCGCAGCAGATCGTGGCCTATCTGCGCAGTCTGGCTCTCACCGAAAACGACAGCCTCGTCGGTGATCCCGAACGTGGGCGTGCACTCTTCGCCGGCAAGGGCGAATGTTTTTCCTGCCATCGTGTGGCGGGGCAGGGTTCGGGACTCGGTCCCGAACTCACGCGCATCGGCACGCAGCGCACCAGTGCCGAACTCGAGGAAGCGCTGCTCGATCCCGAAGCGCGCGTGTTGCCGAATCAGCGCTTCTACAGCGTCGTGACCAAAGACGGCGAACGCGTCACCGGGCGCCTGCTCAACCACGATGCCTTCACGGTGCAGATGCTCGATACGAACGAGAAACTGCGCTCTTTCGCAAAGTCGGCGCTGCGTGAACATGGCTTCACTGCGTCCGGCATGCCGGCACTCACCAATTTCGAAGCGCAAGAGATTGCCGATCTCGTTGCCTATCTGGCCAGCTTGCGAGGAACCACGCCATGAAGCGCGCATTGATTCTTTTCCTGGGATTACTGGCCGCTGCGGCGCAGGCGCAGGTGAGCTTCGACGACATCCTGAATCCGCAAACGCGCCCCGGTGATTGGCTGAGTTATTCGCGCAGTCTCGACAATCAGCGTCATAGTCCTCTGAATCAGGTCACCACGCAGAACGTCGGCAAGCTCGAGTTGCAGTGGGTGTGGCAGGCGCGCTCATTGGAGAAATTCGAAGCCACACCCTTGGTGGTCGATGGTGTGCTCTACACGGTGCAGGCACCGAATGATGTAGTGGCGCTCGATGCCGCCACGGGCCGCATCTTCTGGACCTATCACCACGAACCCGATCCGGCGCGCACCTGTTGTGGACGGGTGAATCGCGGCCTGGCGATACTCGGCAACACCTTGTTCATGGGCACGGTCGACGCGCATCTCCTCGCGATCGACGCTCGCAGCGGACAACTGCTGTGGAACACGGAAGTGGCCGATGCCGATGCGCTCTATTCGATCACCATGCCGCCGCTGGTAGTGAAGGACAAGGTCTACATCGGCACCGCTGGCGGTGATCTCGGCATTCGCGGTTATGTCGCCGCTTTCGATGTGAACACGGGCAAGGAACTCTGGCGCTTCTACACGATTCCCGCGCCCGGTGAGCCCGGCAACGAAACCTGGTCGGGCGATTCGTGGAAGACCGGTGGCGCCGCGATCTGGAATGCCGGTGCCTACGATCCCGCAGTGAATCTGATCTATTTCGGCACGGGCAATCCCGCGCCCGATTGGGATGGACGTACGCGTCTCGGCGACAACCTCTACAGCGATAGTGTGATCGCGCTCGACGCCGATACGGGTGAACTCAAGTGGTACTACCAGTTCACACCCCATGACGAGATGGACTACGACTCCACGCAGGTGCCGCTGCTCGCCGATCTGCAGTGGCAGGGTGAACCGCGCAAGGTGATGCTATGGGCCAATCGCAACGGCCTGATGTACGTGCTCGATCGCCACACCGGTGAGTTCCTGATGGGCAAGCCCTACGTGGAAGTGAACTGGATGGATGGCTTCGACGAAAAGGGCAGGCCGCAGCGTGTGCCCGGCATGGTGCCTTCGAAAGAGGGAACCTTGATTCGTCCACACGTGCATGGCGCGATCAACTGGGCGCCACCGGCCTACAGTCCTGCCACCGGTCTCTACTACGTCGCGCATTGGGAACACTCGGGCATCATCGCCATCGAAGGTCAGTTCCCACAGCCCGTGGGTATCAATACGCGGCAGACTTCGATGGGCGACGTCGCGCTCGAACCCTTCTTCAACAATGACGACGAAGCCTACGGTGTGATTCGCGCCTATGAACCATCGACGCTCGAACCCGTGTGGGAATTCAACCTCGGCAACATCACCTGGGGTGGTGTGCTGAGCACCGCTGGCGGTCTCGTCTTCGGTGGTGGCAAGGATGGCTACTTCGTTGCCCTCGATGCGAAGAGCGGTGAACTGCTGTGGAAGGCGGCCCTCGGTGGTCAGGTGAATGCCGGTCCGATGAGTTATGAAGTCGAGGGCCGTCAGTACATTGCCATCGCGGCCGGCAGCGCGCTCTTCACCTTCGCCTTGCCTCAGGAATAGTAGAAGCCCGCCGCCGGTGCCGGTAATTCCGGTGCCGGCTCTCCCAACGCCTCATACACCGAGATCTCGCACACGCGGCACAGTGCATCGAGTGCGAGATCGTTCGCTTCGCTGCCGAAAGGATCTTCGAGTTCCTGCGACAGCGCATCCAAACCGAAGAAGCTGTAGGCGATGAGTACGGTGAAAAGCACCGTGGCCCAGCCTGCGGAATTCACGAGCGCAAAGGGCAAGAGCAAACAGAAGGCAAAGGCCGAACGCTGCAGCAACAACGTATAGGCGAAGGGCAGCGGTGTATTGGAGATGCGCTCGCAACCAGCCTGCATCACCGAGAACCCACCGAGACGTTCGTCGAGGATACGGAAGTCGATGTCGCTGATGAGCTCGTCGCGCTTGAGCACGGCGATGCTGTTGCCCATGTGGTGCAACACGGCATTCGAGCGATTGCGGGCTTCGTGCACTGCAGCGATGGTCTCGGGCGCGAATTTCGCAGCATCGTCCGCGGTGTCGATCTTGCGCAGTTGTCCGCGCAACAAGTGGCAGAAGGCGAGAGCGTCCATCAGGAGCGCTCGTTGCTGTGCAGCATCGGGGACGATCGCAATCACGGCACGCGCGAGATTGCGGATGTCGAAGATCAACTGCCCCCACAGTTTGCGTGCCTCCCACCAGCGATCGTAGGCGGCGTTGTTGCGAAAGCCGAGATAGAGCGAAAGGGCGACGCCGAGCAGAGCAAAAGGCGCCGGACCGAATTCGCCGAGCTGCCACGCGAAGTAACCTTGGCCGAGCACGACCAGGCTGGCGTAGATGGCGAAGCCGCAGAGAAGAGGCGTGATGCGCGGCAGCACGGAACCCTGCATGACGAACAGCAAGGTGCCCAGGCCGGGGCGGGGTCTGACGATCATGCTTCCTCCTCGCCACGGACTGCGTGGCTCTCATTGCTGCGCCACGCTAACAGAGCGCAGAACACCACGCCAGCAAGAAGCGTACGGTGCGCATGCGTCGTAATGAACGTTGCGCTTTCCCTGTCCCTCTCTGCAATGCGACGCGCTATGCTCTGCGCTTTCCTCAACAGGAGGTGACCCGTGCCTCGTTACGTACTCAACGTCGATGGCGAACGGCAGGAAGTGGAAGCCGACGCCGACCAACCTCTGCTGTACGCACTGCGTGGTGAACTTGCACGCAAGGGCCCGAAGTTCGGCTGTGGTCTCGCGCAATGCGGCGCCTGCACCGTCATCGTCGATGGCAATGCGGTGCGCTCCTGCATCCTTCCCCTTTCCGCCATCGCCGAGTCGGCCCAGATTCGCACGCTCGACGGACTGCGTGGTGAACATCCGGTGCAGCAGGCCTTCATCGCACGGGAAGCGGCGCAGTGTGGTTACTGCACCAATGGTTGGGTGATGACCCTGGTGGCGGCTCTCGAACGCAATCCGAATCTGAGTGATGAGGAACTGCGCGAAACACTTACGGGACTGAAGTGTCGCTGCGGTACGCACATGGCGATTCTGCGCGCGGCACGTCAGGCCGCGAACGCGATGGCCAATGCGCAGGAGGTGTGAGATGAGCGTAGCTACCTTGGATCGTCGTGGCTTCCTGCAGCGCAGTGCGACCTTGGTGTTCGCACTCAAGACGGGCGGGCTCAGCATTCTTTCGCTCGATGCCGCACGTGCGCAGAGTCTCGCTGCAGCGCCACGTGCGATCGGCCCGGAAGAGCTCGATACCTGGATTTCGCTCGACGCCAACGGGGCAGTCACCGCCTACTTCGGCAAGATGGACATGGGACAGGGCGTCGACACCGCCATCGCACAGGTGGTGGCGGAAGAGCTCGACGTCGATGTCGCACGCGTGAACGTGGTGATGGGCGATACGCATCTCACTCCCAACCAAGGCGGTGCCAGTGGTTCGAGTGGTTGTCGGCAGGGCGCCATTCCACTGCGCAATGCAGCGGCGGAAGCGCGACGCGTGCTGGTTGCTCGCGCTGCGGACCGTCTGCAGGTAAGTTCTGACGAACTCGACGTACTGGACGGAAAAGTTTTCGTGCGTGGCGCGCCGGAGCGCAGTGTCAGCTACGCCGAACTGATCGAAGACGGCTTTGCCACGCGTCTCGATTGGAACGGCACCTATGGCAACGGGCTCAACGTCAACGGTCGCGCCACACCGAAATCACCGGATCAATATCGCTTGGTTGGCACGGAAGTGCCGCGCAAGGATGTGCCGGGTAAGGTCACGGCGACGACGGAGTACTGCCATCACGTCACGCTGCCGAACATGCTGCATGCGCGTTGCATAAGACCGCCGGTGGCCAATGCGGTGCCGGTCAGTGTGGATGAAAGTTCCATCGCGCAATTCCCCGATGCGCGCGTCGTACGCAAGGATGACTTCATCGCCGTCGTTGCCGAAAGTGAATGGCATGCGATCAAGGCAGCGCGAGCCTTGAAGGTCACGTGGAGCAACACGAGCGCGCCGTTCCCGCCGGAAACACGGCTCTTCGACTATCTGCGCACTGCACCTGCGGCGAGCGACAGTTCACGTGGCGGCTTTGGTGGGCGCGCTTTCGATACGGCACCAATCCTGGCAGCGATCGAGAGTGCCGCGCGTCAGGTGGAGGCCGAGTACGAAGTGCCCTTTCAATCGCATGCGCGCATGGCGCCGTCGATCGGTGTGGCACACGTCACCAACGGCGAAGCCTTGATCTATTCCGACACACAGAAGCCGCACAACACACGCGATGGCATCGCCAAGTTTCTCGGCCTGCCGCCCGAAAAGGTGCGCGTCGTGTGGAAGCCGGGCTCAGGTTCCTATGGCCGCAGCGATGCCGATGAAGCTGCGTTCGAAGCAGCGCTTTTGTCGCAGCTGACTGGACGTCCCGTGCGCGTGCAGTGGATGCGCCACGAAGGCCATGCCTGGGATCCGAAGGCGCCGGCCTGCGTGATTCGCTGCAAGGCGGGCATCGATGCAGAGAATCGCATTCGGGGCTGGTATTTCCAGGCGCGCGGGTTTTCGGGCTGGGATGTGATGTTCAATGCTGCCGAGCCACGCGACACCTTGGTGGGTCAGCTCACCGGTTTTCCCAAGGGAGATGCCCACAACTTCGGCGTGCCAGGCGAGTCCTATGAGTTTCCCGAGTCGGTGCAGTTCTGGGAAACGGTGGCGCCGTTCCTCGATCGTGCCTCGCCGCTGCGCTGCTCGCACATGCGCGCGCCGCAGGAACCACAGGTGCATTTCGCGCACGAGAGTTTCATCGATGAAGTTGCTGCAATGATCGGTGCCGATCCGATTGCGCTGCGTCTGCAATACCTGCGCGATCCACGCGAGATTGCGGTGCTCGAAGCGGTGGCGAAGCTGAGCAATTGGGAAACGCGCAGTTCACCAGGTGCTGCACGGGACGGCGCTGTGTTGCGCGGCCGTGGTGTCGCCATCGCTACCTCGTTCGGTGGCTACGTTGCCACCGTGTGTGAAGTGGAGGTGGAGCGGAGCACCGGTCGCATCTGGCCGCGGCGCTTCTTCGTGGCGCACGACTGTGGCCTCATCCTCAACCCGCGTGGTCTGCGTGGCACCATCGAAGGCAACATCGTGCAGGGCATGAGCCGCACCTTGTGTGAGGAAGTGCGCTTCGATACAGAGATGGTGCGCAGCGAGGATTGGTTGAGCTATCCCATTCTCGACGTGAAGGATGCACCGGAAGCGATCGAAATCGTCACCATCGATCGTCCCGAAGAGCCGGCAGGTGGCGCAGGCGAACCTTCACACGTCACCGTGCCCGCCGCGATTGCCAATGCGGTGTTCGACGCGACGGGAGTGAGGTTGCGGCGTTTGCCGTTGACGGCAGAGCGGATGAAGGCGGCGCTGGGGTGAGGGCTCGCGTTCATGGCGCATCGCGCCATGCGTAGGCCGAACCTCACCCAATCCACGAAAGCGTTAGCGCAATTACTGCTGCTGTTGCTGCGCGCGTTCGAAGCGCGAGGTTTCGATGTAGTTGCGCACTGCCGTGTTGCCTTCGTGGCAGGCGTATTCGTAGATCTCGTAGTCGTTGTCGAGGAACATCGGGTAGGCCACTTTGTAGGAACCCGTGGCCAAGACCTCCGGATCTTCCACCACCATCTCGAATTCCATCGTATCTGGGCCGATGCGGGTGAAACGCTCGACGATGCGCATGTTCGGCGTCGAAGGCTGCAGTTCACGCGGCGAACCCGGTACGCCGCTGCTGGTTTTCCCTACCAGACCATTGAAGTTGGTGGTTTCCACCACCAGCGTATTGCCTTCCCAACGACCACGCGATTCGCCCAGCCACTGCTTGATGGCCGGGTCGAGCTTGGGCATGTCGGTGGTGGGGATGATGCGGGTCTCGTGCGCCATTTCCAGAATGATCATCACATATCCTGGCGCCTGCATGATGCGGATGCCGTTGTTGTAGTTGCGCGGCAGCATCGACACCGGCAGACCACGCGTGATGCAGCGATCCCAGGCACTGAAATCGTCGACCGAGTCGAACACGGTCTGATCCGGGCGATAGGAGTCGCGCATGTTGGCCTGCAATTCCTTGCCATAGGGCGTCAGCGGCGGGAAGCGACCATCGGGAGGATCGACGATCAGTGACGTTTGACGCATCGCCGTTCCGGCGGCGTCGGCAACGGGAATGGGGCCGCTCTGGAAACGCTCGTCACGTGCGGCGACCGCAGCCTGCGCCTCTTCGAATTCCTCGTCGGTCATGTAGAGACGATCACCATACTTGGGATTGCGTTCGAGCGGCACGCCGATGAGATGGTTGATGGGCCAGATGCCGGAGATGTCCGGTTCACCCCAGGAGGTCTTCGGATGTTCCCACTCCGCAGCGAAGGCGGCGCCGTGGGCGAGGAAGAGGGCGATGCCAAGGCTCGAGAGAGTAGGTTTGAATCCGGTCATACAAGCCACCTCGTTGTTCGACTCTTTTGTTATCGGTGTCTGGACGTAGGCCCAGTCGCGGCCGTCGAGTGCGCAATAGTAGCCCCGTCGCTTTCGCGCAGGCAAACGTCGCCGGGCACGTTTGCCACCGTCCTACGCCGTGCTAAGCTCGGCCCATCCATCCCGCCGCCGCGCGGCATCAGAACAAGAACGACAAGAACAGAAGGAGTGGATGATGTCGATTCGCTATATCGGCGCACTGACCCTGACACTGTTGTGCTCCAGCCAAGTACTCCACGCCCAGGACGAACGTCCCGCCACCATCAATGGTCGCCCCAATTTCAATGGCATCTGGCAAGCGATCAACACCGCCAACTGGAACCTCGAGGCGCACTCCGCGGAAGCCATCGACAAGGCTTGGCACTTCGGTGCCATCGCCGCGATTCCCGCCGGCAAAAGTGTGATCAAGGAAGGCACGATTCCCTATCTGCCCGAGGCGCTCGCCAAGCGTGATGAGAACCGTGCCAATTGGCCCGCCGCCGATCCGGAAGCCAAGTGCTACATGCTGGGCATTCCGCGTTACACCTATCACGGCATGCCCTTTCAGATTGCACAGGGTGATGGTGACATCCTGATGGTCTATCCCTTTGCGGCAGGTCATCGCGTGATCTTCATGAACGACGACAGTGAACCGCCGCTCGAATCCTGGATGGGTAAGTCCAGCGGTCGCTGGGAAGGCGACACCCTGGTCGTCACGACCACGGGACAGAACGATCAGACCTGGCTGGATCGTGCCGGCAACTTCCACAGTGCCGCGTTGAAGGTCACCGAACGCTTTCAATTACGTGGTCCCGACCATATCTGGTATGAAGCGACGCTCGAAGATCCCGAGACCTATTCCAGTCCCTGGACCATCCAGATGCCGCTGTACCGGTTGATCGACGAGGATGCGCAGTTGCTCGAACACAAGTGCGTACCCTTTGCGGACAAGTTGCTCTACAGCGATCTGATGGGGCTCGAAGCGCCTTAACAGTCGACTCGCCAGAGTCGTCACCCGAGGAGGATTGAGACGATGAAACATTCACTGATCGGTTCCGTGGCTGCGCTGCTGCTCGCCGGCGCCGTTCCGGCCCTGGCCCATCATTCCTTTTCCGCCGAGTTCGACGCCAACAAGGAAGTGCGCCTCGAGGGCACGGTGATCAAGATGGAATGGGTCAACCCGCATTCCTGGCTGCACATCGCCGTGGAAAACGAAAAGGGTGAGGTCGAGGAGTGGGCAGTCGAAGGGGGGTCGCCCGGTGTACTGCTGCGCTTGGGTTGGACCAAGGAATCGCTGATGCCCGGCACGAAGATCATCGTGAACGGCTATGCCGCCAAAGACGGTTCGTTGCGCGCCAACTCGCGCAACATCGAGTTCCCGGACGGCCGTGTGCTCGATGCCGCCAGCAGCAACCGCCGCGAATCGCGTTGATCGGAAGCCACGCCCATGCGCCATGCTCGCTTCGTTCTCGCCGCCCTGGCCCTCGTGCCCTGCCTGACATTGGCACAGCCGCCAGGGTGGAACGATCCCTTTCCGCCGCACAAGGTGATGGACAACCTCTATTACGTCGGCACTGCGCAGTTGTCGTCGTTCCTGCTGACGACGGACGAAGGCCACATCCTGATCAGCAGCAACTATGAAAGCTCGGTGCCGGTGATCCAGGCCGCGGTGGAAGAACTCGGCTTCGACTTCAGCGACATCAAGATCCTGATCAGTGGTCACGGCCATCCCGATCACGTCGAAGGCGATGCCTTGGTGAAGGAGCTGACTGGCGCAGAGGTAGTGGTGGGGCGTCTCGATGCTCCTTACAACGAGTCGGTAACGACTCCCTCCGGGCGCAAGTTGCCGATCGATCGCCTGGTGGACGAGGGTGACACCGTGACGCTGGGTGACACCACGCTGACCGCGCATCTTTTGCCCGGACACACCAAGGGTTGTCTCGCGTGGAGTCTGCCGCTGGAAGAAGATGGCAAAACCTATTACGGCTTCATCGAGTGCAGCCTCAACGGACAGTTCCTGCAATACGTTGGCAACGAGGACTACCCAAATATTGTGGAAGATATGCGCGCTACCTATCGCAAAGCGCGTGAATTTCCGGTAGAAGTATTCGTCAGTTCGCACGGCGTCTTTTACGGCTTGGAAGAAAAATACGCCAAGCTTCAGGCGCGTAAACCGGGAGACCCGAACCCCTTCGTGGATCCCGCTGGGTATCAGGCCCATGTCGCCGAGTTCGAACGAGTCTTCGAAGAAGCATTGGCCCGCCAACTGGCGGAAGCTTCGAACGGAGCACAATGAACTTTACGAGCAAGTCGTTGAGAGAGAGGAAACGGTGCAGCGGTTGGGATGACCGTGAATCCGTTGCAGTACTGTAAGGACGCACGTGCAGTACGGGAAAGCCCGCCATTCGGCGGGCTTTCTTTTTGGGTGTTGACCTCAGCGCCGTTCGAAGGCCTGCCACTCTTCGATCTTGATGCGACCTTTCAGCACCGGTTCTTCGCCGCCATCGGGCGCGAAGATCAATGCCTCACCATCTTCCACGTCGTCGAGTCCTTCGAGGTCCGCAAAGGCGGCACGTATGTTGGGCTGGTGTGTGATGAGCAGATGATTGCCGCCATCCGGTACTCGCACGACTTCGGCGCGCAACCATGCGGCTCTTTCCGCCGTGGCATCGCGCATTCCTTCGTTGCTCAGTTCTTCCGTGACCCGTAGGTCGCTCATTCCCAAAAGTCTTGCGGTTTCCTGTGCACGATAGGTGGGACTCACGAGCACTTCACTGAAAGCGATTTCCAATCGCCGCAAGGCTTCACCCATTGCGCTCGCGGTTTCACGGCCGCGTGCATCGAGTTGGCGTTCGCCGTCGACGTTGTCACTGCGCCGCTGCGCTGCGTCCGGTGGCTGGTTCGGTGAACTGGCATGACGCATCACGACCACCTGGCCTCCTTCTTGCAGCGCTTCGATCAGTGCAGCACTGCCTTGTGCCTGCAAGATGCCGGGCAGGCACCAGAGCAGGAACGATAAATGAACGATCGGTCTTTGCATGAGCTTGAGCCTCCCGTCGCGGTGTTGGGGACGAATCTTGGCAGGCTTTCGCCTGATTGGAAACGAAGGGACTAGTGAATGCTTTTAACTATCACGCCAAAAATTTTTCGTGGATTTTCCTTGTTTGTTGTATCGTCGGGCACCGTCACGTCAGCGTCATAAACGGCGCCGACACCTTCCTGCATTGGCTGTAGATACGAAGAGGGATTCCCATGCCATTGTTCAAGACGTTTCGTGAGGACTTGTCCGCAAGTCTTGTCGTCTTCCTCGTAGCCCTGCCGCTGTGTCTGGGCATCGCCCTGGCCAGCGGCGCTCCCCTCATGTCGGGTTTGATCGCCGGCATCGTTGGCGGTGTCGTAGCAGGTGCAGTCAGCGGCTCCGCCCTGGGTGTGTCGGGTCCCGCGGCCGGTCTTACGGTCATCGTGCTCAGCGCCATCGAGCAGTTGACCTTCCCCGGCTTTCTCACCGCAGTGGTATTGGCCGGTGTGATCCAGATCCTGTTGGGCTTCGCACGCGCCGGTAACCTCGGCAACTTTTTCCCCTCATCGGTGATCAAGGGCATGCTCACCGGCATCGGCATCATCATCATCCTCAAGCAGTTGCCTCATGCCGTTGGCTTCGATGCCGACTTCGAAGGTGATGAAGCGTTCGTGCAGCCCGATGGCAGCAATACGCTTTCAGCGTTGGGACAAATGCTTGGTTCCGTACAGCCCGTAGCCATCTTCATCTCGCTCGTGTCCCTGGTGATCCTCGTGATGTGGGACAAGGCGCTCGCCCCGCGCGCCAAATTCTTCCGCCTGTTCCCCGGCGCTCTCGCTGCCGTGATCTTCGGTGTGGTGGCGCACCTGATCGTGGTGTCGGTTGCACCGCAGTTCATCCTGAGCCCCGAAGCACTGGTGAACGTGCCGGTGACGGACAACCCGGCCGAACTCTTCGCCATTCTCGACAGCCCGAACTGGGGCGTGCTGTTCAATCAGGATGTGCTGTTCACTGCCGTGGTGATCGCAGTGGTCGCAAGCCTGGAAACGCTGCTGTCGGTGGAGGCCATCGACAAACTGGATCCGCAGCGTCGCAAGACGCCTGCCAACCGCGAGCTCTTCGCACAGGGCACGGCCAACATCACGAGTGGTCTGCTCGGTGGTCTGCCGGTGACGCAGGTGATCGTACGCAGTTCGGCCAACGTGCAGTCCGGTGCACAGAGCAAACTCTCCGCGATCCTGCACGGCATCCTGCTGTTGGTACTGGTACTGGCGATTCCTGGTTGGTTGAACCTGATTCCGCTGTCGGTACTCGCCGCCGTACTGATCCTCACCGGGTTCAAACTGGCGAAGCCGGCTTTGTTCATGGACATGTATCGTCGTGGTCCTGAACAGTTCATTCCCTTCGTTGCAACGATTGCCGGTGTGGTGTTCACCGATCTCCTCATCGGTATCGGCATCGGCATGACCATCGCCGTACTCACGCTGCTCTATCGCAACTATCGCAACTCGCACATGGTGCACCTCGAGCGTGAGGACGCGGACAGCAAGGTCATTCGTCTGAGCCTGTGCGAGGAAGTGAGCTTCCTCAACAAGAACGCCATCGTGAACGCACTGGCTTCGATTCCCGACAACTCCACTGTGACGCTCGACGCCAGCCGTTGTTACGTGATCGACAACGACGTGGCGGAGACGCTGCGCGAGTTCCTCAACGAAGCGCACTACCGGCGCATCAAGGTGCAGGTGCTCTGTTCGGAGTCGCCCCTGGTGAAACCGCGGCTCGATACTTCACAGGTATTTGCGGCAAGCTCGCACTGAGGAAAGACGCAAGAAAAAGCCCAGCAATGCTGGGCTTTTTTGTGTCCGTACGCCGTGAAACTCAGTCGTTGCGATAGGGCTGTTCCGCAATTTCGAGTATCTGTCGGAAGGTCTCGACGCCGCCCGTCTCCGGCAGGTTCGGCGGCATCGAGCGGATGTAGGCGTAGAGATCGCGCACCTGCTCATCGCTCAGACTGTTGGCGGGATAGTTGGGCATGTCCGTGACGGGTAGGAGCGGCGCAACATCGGCACGCCCGCGTAAGAAGGCTCTGAATACTTCCTCGTTCACCAGGATCGCGCTGCCTGTGTCGTTGAGATCCTTGCGTCCGTAGCCGCCATAGCCATGGCAACCATAGCAGCCGTAGTCGTAGTAAACCTGCGCGCCGGCCTTGGCATCACCGTTTTGAGCGTAGAGCGTGGGAGCAAGACTCATCGCAAGCAGCGCACCAATCGGATACGTGATGTGTTTCATCGTTCTTCTCCTCAGCGCGGTTGCGTCAGCACGTCGATCAGATAAGGCTCGCCGTTCTTCACCACGTCCAGACCACGCCTGAGCGCGGCGGCAAGCTGCGTGGGATCATCGATGGGACCTTCCGCCTTCATGCCGTAGCCCTGGGCCAACTTGGCATAGTCGATGAAGGGATCGCGCAGCGTCGTGCCGATGTGACCGCGATCGGTACCGCGGCCACGCACGCCGGCCATGTACTGAATGAACATGAATTCCTGATGCCAGGCGCGGTTGTTGTGCATCACGGTCAGCATGGGCAGTTCGTGATGCACGGCGGTCCAGATCGAGCCGGGTGCGTAGTTGAAGTCGCCATCCGTCTGAATGTTGATCACGATGCGGCCACGTTCACGTGCAGCCAACGCCGCGCCCGTGCAGGCGCCGAGACCATAGCCCATGCCGCCTGCGCCCTGACCACCGAGATAACTGTAGGGTTTGTTGTGATCCCAGAGCTGCATGTGATGCGAGCTCGAAAAACTGCTCGGTGAAGCGAGGCACCAATCTTCGTCGGCGATCAGTGGCCAGAGTTCGGCATAGATGCGCGCGGTACTGATTGGGCTCAGGTCCCAGCCTTTCTTCTTCTGTTCGATCGCTTCGAGCAGTGCCGCCATGCGCGCTTCGTGATTGGCTTTGGCGTGTGCCGCCCTGCGTTCTTCGATGCGACGACGCTGTTCGGGCGTCATCAGGCGCGAGACTTCCGCAATGATGAGCGGAATGCTCGCCTGGGCATCGATGGTGAGAACCGTGCCTTCCTGCGGTCGTGGAGCGCCGCGTCCGGTGGCTGGTGGGTTGTCGCGCAGCCCGCCGAAACCGATGCCCATGGTGTCGCGCACGGCAGTGAGCGTTGCCACAGTAGGACGCTGCAGCGACAGATGCGGTGAATTCGCTTCGAGGCCGAGCACGTAGTCGTAGTTGATATCCGCGCCGGGACCACACAAGGGATGCCGCTGAGGAAAGCCCATCGGCCCTTGGTGTGCAGTGGTGGAAGCAGAAGCGCCGACGAGTTCTGCGAGCTCCACCGCCGCAGCACAACCTTCGGGAGTGCGGAAGGAGCCGGTCGCGATACGCGGGTTGTTGGCGGCGAGCAGCTTCTGCGCGATGTCGCGCGCGGTGGCAACGTCGATGCCTTCGATCACGGCAGGACGGAAGGGGGGTACCTGCAGCTCACGCGCTTCTTCTTTCTGCAGTTCCATGTCGACGACGACCACCGTCGGTCCCGTAGGCGGCGTGACGGCCTGGCGATAGGCTTCCTGCAGTGCTTCGAGACACTCGGGCAGGGTTTTGGGAAGTGCGTCCCATTTGGTGAAACTGCGGCACATCGCCGCCATGTCGTTGGCCGTATGGGCCTGAATGAAACCATCGTCGCGGCCCACGATGAGGATCATCGGCGTGCCGGAGTAGTAGGCCTGATAGATCGCCATCGCCGCGTGTTGGATGCCGATGGTGCCGTGCAGCATCACCGCCATCGGCTTGCCTTCGGCCTTGCCGTAACCGTTCGCCATGTCCACCGAACTTTCTTCGTGCAGTGCCGTGATGTACTCCGGCATTTTGTTCGGCGGCGAGCCGTAATTGATGATCGATTCCTGCAGCCCTTCGAAGCTGGAACCGTTGTTGGCCGCGACGAATTCGATGCCCATATCCTTGAGCACCTGCACCATCAGGTCGGAGCCGGGGCGGACCACGGTGCGCTCGATCGCAGGCGGTGTCAGAGCGCCGGTGTCGCGTTGCAGCTGTTGGTAGGTCGGTGCGGTGTAGGAAGCGGCGAATGCCGATGGATTCTGCGCCTTGGCGGTGGGTGCGACGGCAAGTGCTGCGGCGCTGCTGGCGGCCCCTTTGAGGAAATGGCGGCGGCCGACTTTCACTTCATGATCGCTCGGTTCTTGCGAGCTTTGCTCTTTGCTCATGATGCCCCCCTGCAAGTGGTGGCAGGCCGACGCCAGGAACTCGAGTCAGGCTGCCTTCGTTGGAATCGTTGTCGCCCTCATCTCGTTGTTCTTATCGAGCGGTCATTTTGTGGAACCAGCGCAAAGATGGAAGTTGCCCTGTTCCGTGTCAAGCAAGTGCCGCGTCATATCGCCGTCGTTTGGATTTGCCGACGGCTGCTCTATACTGCGGCGCCAGTGCGGGAGGGGAACTTCGCGCCACGCTCGAGATCGGCCTGCTCCGATCCCACCCCAAGAACAGCAACATCACACATTCCGAGAGGTATCCCATGAAGCGTCTCACCGGTGCCCTGTGCGCGCTCTTTTGCTCCGGCTCTCTGATGGCCGAACCCGAATACGTGACCATTCCGATGGAAATCGACATCAACAAGCCGGCGGAGGAGGTTTGGGCCAAGGTCGGTGGTTGGTGCGACATCGGTGAATGGGGCAAGCTCGATTGTGAAGTGACCTCCGGTGACGGCGGCATCGGTTCCGTCCGCGTACTCGCTGGTGGTCGTGTCACCGAAATCCTCGTGGCGCAGACCGAACTGTCCTACGGCTACACCCAGCCCGTGGTGGAAGGTCAGTTCTACAACCTGTACCACGGTTTCATGGAAGCGCGTCCGGTAACGGCCACCACTTCCAAAATGCTCTACACCCTGATGCTGGACGTTTCCAACCTGCCGGATCAGGCGGCCAAGGATGCCGACATCAAGCGTCGCCGCGAGATGTTCGAAGGCCTGCTGAAGAACATCAAGGAAATCGCGGAAGCGCCCTGAGTTTCATTTCTTCGTCTTCCCTCTCCCGCAGCGGGAGAGGGAAGTACTCGATCAAAGCCGGTTGTCCTGACAGTAGTGCTCGGAAGGATCGGCGCCTTCCAACCACTTCAAGGTCCAGCTCGCCTTCCACGGCCGCGTGTAGGTGCCGGGATCATCGATCGTGATTTCGTATTCCATGGTGTCGTAATCGACGCGCGTCAGACGCTCGGTGGCGTGCATCAGATCGCTGTGCGGCAAACCGCCGGGCAACCAGAATTTCTCGTTGTAGCCTTCCGATTCGATCACCAGGGTATCGCCTTCCCAGCGTGCGCTGTTGCGGCCGTAGTAGAGGAGGTTGCCGGCATCGAGCTGGAACTCTTCGCTGTCGAGCGCGCGGCCGTCGGTGTAGATCAGGTGCCAGTCATGGTTGCCGCCACCGGCGATCACGAAGATGCGTTCGAGCGGTTTGTCTTCGAGCAGCTGGATGCCGTAGGGATCGAGAAACTTACGTGGGCCAGCAGGCGGACGACATTCGAGATAGGTCGGATCGTTCTGCAGGAAGTTGCGCTGGCGAACTTCATACAGGCGCAGTGCCCATTCCTGCAGCGGCGCGACGCGCGGCGCATCGGCGATGTTTTCCAGTAATCCATTCGGTGCCATCGCCACGTTGGCGCCGTCTTCCTGCAAGGTGTTCACGGTGGGGATCCAATAGCCCGAGCGGCCGGGCGGAGCACCGAGACGGGGCTTGCCATCGGGCCAGCGCGGCGTTGCCTCGGCGGGACGCTCCGGCAAGGAGCTCAACACCGTTGGATAGCGCTCGGTGTGCATCACGCTGGAGCCATCGGCTTTCAGCACACTGTCGCCCCACACCTGACGACTGCCATCGCGCGCGCGCGGACCTTGCACGCGGACGATCTCACCGATGCTCACCGATTCTTCGTTCCAGCCGTTGAGCTCCAGCAACTTGGGGCTTTCGAGTTCGACGTACCAGGGCAGGTCTTCGCCGTTTTCACTGACGAGCAGGAACAGATGCACGTGCGGATTCGCCCAGTCGACGCGAGTCACGCGACCTTCGATGGCCGTCGGTTGATTGGGATCGAACTTGGTGATGGCGCCATGGTGCGCTTGTACGGATAGGCACAATAGCGCGGCACAGGTGGCGGCGAGAGCGATGAGAGGACGCGATAAGCGCGAATGAAACGACATCGGTGAACTCCTGTGCGGGTTCAAGGAAAGATGGGTTGGCTGCGATCCATGTTCTGGTATTCGGTACCGAGCATGAGGTCATAGGCCATGTTCTGATCCTGACACACGAACTGGAAACTCTCGCCCGGCGTCCAGGTCATGTAGAAGCCGCTCGACCAGGGGCGCGTGTAGGCGCCGGGATCGTCGATGGTGACTTCGTACTTGAGCCGCTCCTGCGAGATGCGGGTGAAGCGCTCGACCAGGTGCAATTGCTCGGTGTGTGGTGAGCCTTCGGCGTCGAACCACATCTTTTCGTTGAAGCCGACGGTGTCGACCACCAGCGTGTCGCCTTCCCAATGGCCGATGGAATGGCCGTGGTAGCTTGGTTTCAGGTTCTCGGGATGGCCGCGGCCATCCATCCAGATTTCGCGGAAATGGCGCGGACCGCCGGTGGGGAAGATGTAGATCTTCTGCATGTCGGGAAATTCCACGAACTGCGTGCCGTAGGCGGTGGCGACTTCGCGCGGGCCGGCCGACGGTTTGCAGCGGGTGTAGGGTTCGAAGCGAGTGCGCGAGCGCGCTTCGAACAAGGCGCGGGCCCAGGGCTGGAACGGCACTTCACTCAGTTTGATCTTGGGAAAGATGTCCTCGCCGCGCTCTTGCATGGCCAGGATCTCTTCGTAGGGTGTGTAGGCGATGATGGAACCGCGCGGGATTTCGTCGAAGAAGGTCAGCATGGGCCGGGTGCCGAAGCCTTCCCAGGAGCCGACGTTGCCTGGCGCCGAGCCCAGTATCACGCGGCCATTGGCGTCGCGCGGCGGCGGTGTTTCCTGAGCCGGTCCCGTGAGCGGTGGCTGGGCTGTGCTCATGGTGGTCAGGCTCAGCCCCAACATGAGCACGAGCGCCCGCAAGGGCGATACTGCCTGCATGAAATTCCCCTCTGATCGTTGGCGCCGTTCTTCTCTATGGTGCGCTGTCGTGCAGCGTACGGCGGTAACAGGCGGGCAATGCTAACAGGGCAATAGAGGCATGTTGAGGGCCGGCCGGTTCGGTAACCCGCTGCGCGCCTTGAGTTTTGCGGCTGTCCCTTTATGCTGGCGGGCGTTTCGCGAGCGGCGCTGGGGCCGCTTCTCCCTGGTTTCGCGGTGAGTTGGCTTTTCGCTGCGACACCGCCGATGCAAGGATTTCCGCATCGGTGCATGTGAATCTGACTGATCAACCCAAAATGGCCGCGTGTCGGCAGAAGTTTTCGTACATGTCACTGGTCCGACGTCTTTCCGTTGTCTTGCTGTTCTGTCTGACGGGCGCGTTGAGCGCCTGTCGCAGTGTGCCGGATCTCACGAGCGTGGCTTTCGCTCCCGACGATCCAACGCTGTGGCTCGTCTATCGTGAGTGGCATACGAGTCTGTTGATCGATGGCGATCTCTATCGTCGCTACAGCAAGAGCTGGCAGCAGCACCCGTCGCTGCAGGCGGAGTTGGAAAATGCCTTGGTGGTGCGAGTGGGATGGGGTGATGGTGACTACTTCACCGGCAAGAGCAAAAGTGCCGGCACGGCGACTCGTGCACTGCTTGCTTCCAACTATTCCGCCTTGCAGTTCATCGGCTATGAAGTCGATCCTCTTCCCACGATTCCGGCAGAAACGCGCACGCCCTTGCGCGTCAGCGAAGAGGCGATCGCCGAGCTCGTGGCCTATGTCGATGCCTCACTGCTGGAGAAGGAAGGCAAGCTGCAACCGCTGCAGTCCTATGTCGAAAACGCCGGCGTGTTCTTCCAATCGAGCAAGAGCTACGGGCTTTTCAACAACTGCAATACCTGGAGTGGCGAAGCGCTCCGCACTGCAGGGCTCCCGATCAAGAGCGCGCTGAAGCTGACACCACGCAGCATCTTCGAGCAGGCGCAGGCCATCACCGCGCTGCAGAGCGCGCAGCAGGCGACGGCAAGCGCCGAGGTGTCGGGCCTGTGAAGCAATGGTTGTTGCGCAGCCTGCTCATCGGCGTTGGCCTTTATCTCTTGGTCTGCGGCGCGATGTTCGCGTTGCAGCGTCAGTTGCTCTATCACCCGGGCGGTCGTGACGTCGAGCTCGACGTGGGACGTCTGCCTGGTGCGCGGGTGGAACTGCTCGCCACCGCCGACGGTGAGACGCTCAAAAGCTGGTGGGTGCCGCCGCGGAGCGAGAACGCTGCCGTCTATCTCTATCTGCATGGCAATGCCCAAACCTTGGCGCGCCGCGCCGAGCGCCTCGCTTTTCTGGCGCAGGAAGGGGCAGGAGTGCTGGCGCTCAGTTGGCGCGGCTATGGCGGCTCCAGCGGCTCCCCCTCGCAGGATGGACTGAGGCGCGATGCTCGCGCTGCCTATGAATGGCTTGCCGCTCGCGTCGATCCGCAACGCATCCTGATCTTCGGCGAATCGCTGGGGACGGCGCTCGCGGTAGAACTCGCCGCCACCCACCCCAGTGCTGCACTGGTGCTCGATTCACCCTTCACGTCGATCGCGGACGTCGCCCGCCGCGAATACTTCTGGTTGCCCACGGATCTGCTTCTGCTCGATCGCTTCGACAGTCACGCTTTTGCGGATCGAGTCACCGTCCCGGTGCGCATCATGCACTGCCGGGACGACTATCTCGTGCCCTACGAACTCGGCAGGGAATTGCTCGAGGCCTTCGCAAGCACGGACAAGGACCTTCTCACCATCGACGGGCGCTGCCATGTGCCCAACGTCGCTCCACTGGGGCCGGCACTGCGGGAACTGGAGCGCCGCGTCAGTCTGCGCTGATCAAACTCTGGCCGAACCAGTCGGTTCTTTTTCTACACGCGTTTTTAATTCTTCGGTAGTGATTGATACCGAAGATGTGTGATGCGTGGTTGACTCGCCATTTCTTGATCCTCTATAAGTGGCGACTTCGTTAATAACGGGAGTGGAGGTCTACACCGAAGCATTTCTCATCGTGGGGCAGATATCGAAGTTCGTAGTGACATCTACCTGCATGCGCCAATAAGAACTACGTTCGTAAAGACTTGAGAAGCATAAAAAAACGAGGGGTTAGCCATGCATATGTCGTCACGTGTCGGCGCCGGAAGGCGCGGGCACCTTTCCATCCTTTCCACCGCCATCGCTGCCGCACTTGCCGCTCCTGCCGCGCCGCTCTTCGCGCAGGATTCGCAGTCACTCGAAGAGATCATGGTGACGGGTTCGCGCGTCCGCATGTCGGACGGTTTTACCAACCCGGTACCACTGACCACGATGACGACCGAGGAGCTGTTCGACTTCGCGCCCGGCAGTAGCGTCGCCGAACAGCTCGATGCACTGCCTCAGTTCTTCGGCAACGTTTCTCTCGAAAATACGCCGACCGGTCTGACGTCCAGCTCCGGCTCCACCTCGCTGGATTTGAGGAACCTGGGTGCCAACCGTACCTTGGTGCTCTTCGACGGCTACCGCATGGTGCCTTCTTCGAAAGAAGGCGCCGTGCACGTCGACTTCTTCCCCACCGCCCTGGTTCGTAGCGTCGACGTCGTGACCGGCGGCGCGTCCGCTGCCTACGGTGCCGACGCCGTCGGTGGTGTGACCAACTTCGTGATCGATCGCCAGTTCGAAGGCTTCAAGATGAATGCCAGCACCGGCATGAACGAATTCGGCGACGGCGAGCGCTGGACGCTGTCGATGGCCGGTGGCCGCCGCTTCGGGGATCGCCTCAACGTGATCGCCTCGTTCGATGCCCGGTACATTGCCGGCTTCACCCGCAACGCCGACGAGGTGTCGAAGCAACAGCGTGTCGGCTGGGTAACGAACCCGGCCTGGAACCCGAATGATCCGCCCGGCACCAATCCGATCCGCATCACGCTGCCCAATGTGGGCACCACGGCCAACTCGGTCTACGGTCTGATCACGGGCACAGGCACGCCGCTGGATTGGCATCGCTTCACGCCCGATGGCTCCTCGCTCGTGCCGTTCGACTTCGGTGACGTTTCTTCGGTGAGCGGCCCCAACAGCACGCAGAGCATGTCGGGCGGCGTCGACGCTGCGATCTTCAACCAGGCCTACGGCGGCGGTGTCAGCGGCACCAAAGGCGAGAGCCGCTCCGGCTTCATCGGCCTGCAGTACGAAGTCAGCGATACTTTCAGCCTGTTCGGCCAATACATGCGTGGCCGCACCATCGCCTCCGACACGCTGCAACGCGGCGGCATCCTGCTTTACGGCAACTGGGCACCGACGGTGTACAAGGACAACGCCTTCCTGCCCGAGAACGTGCGCCAGATCATGGACGACTATGGGCTCGAGTCCTTCCGTCTGCAGAAGAACGGTTCATTGGAAGGCGTGCCCGAGCTCGGTCTCGGTACCACCGACCTCAAACTCTTCGACACCAGCTCCTGGAGTGCCGGCTTCGATTGGGATCTGGGCTTCAAGGATTGGCACGTGCGCGGCGTGTATCAGAAAGGCGTGACGGAGCGCTACTCCAGCTTCGGCAGCCGCTGGCGCATGGACCGTGCGTTCCTCGCCATGGATGCCGTGCGCCATCCCGAGACCGGCGCCATCGTGTGCCGCGTGCAGCTGTTCAACCCCACGCCGGAGCAGCTGGCCGCCTCACCCGCGGTTCAGGGCCGCATCTCGCCGCGCAGCGCGCCCGGCGCCACCAAGCCCGGTGATCCCGGCGCCATTCCGCTGGCCTCGCCGATCGGCCTCGACAATACCGTGCGCGACTGCGTGCCCTACAACATCATGGGCGCCGGCAACATCAGCCAGCAGGCGCTGGACTACATCCACGGCCCCTCGCCGAAGATCGCTGTGGGCGAGGTCAAGCAGGACTTCGCCGAGCTCTTGCTCAACGGCAATCTCGCCGAAGGCTGGGCTGGTCCCATCAACTTCGCGGCCGGTCTGACCTGGCGTGAACAGGACTTCTGGGACGACAACTTCCCCGAGGACGTCAACTCGCTGGGACCGCCGCTCAACGATCCCGCGCTCGGCATCCAGGGCATCCCGCCCGGCTACACCGGTGGCAGCGCCATCCTGCACTACATCTCGGGGATGCCGCGCCTGAGTGGCGACATGTCGGTGTGGGAGTACTTCGGTGAGTTGATCGTGCCCGTATGGGAAGGCAACGTCTTCGGTCATCAGCAGGACCTCAGCCTCGACCTGGCCTATCGTCGTTCGGACTACGAGCGTAGCGGCGCGGTGGACAGCTGGAAGGTGGGCATCGACTTCCAGGTGCTCGACACCGTGCGTCTGCGCTTCACCCAGAGCGCCGACGTGCGTGAGCCGACCTTCTCCGAGCTCTACGATTTCCAGGGCACCAACGGCGCCGTGCGCGACCCGCGCTTCGGCAACACCGAGGTCCAGATCTCGATGGTCAACGGCGGCAACCCCGACCTGAAGCCGGAAGAGGCCGACACCGTGACCGCCGGCATCGTGTGGACACCCACCTGGAGCTTCCTCGACGGCCTGCAGGTTTCGCTCGACTGGTACGACGTCACCATCGATGGCGCGGTCAGCAGCCTCGGCGCGCAGCGCATCGTGGACGAGTGCTTCCGTAACAACGTGCAGAGCCTCTGCGCCCAGATCGAGACCAACGGGCCGAATGGCGAGATCACGCGCCTGTACAACACCTTCCTCAACGTCGCCCAGGCGACGGTGGAGGGCACGGACCTCGAGATCGCCTATCGCTTCGAGCCCAACTTCTTCGCCAACGAGAACGAGTCCTTCTCCATCCGTGGTCTGGCCGGCTACGTGCGCGAACGTACCGACACGCCGCTGGGTGGTCGTGCCACGGACCGTTCCGGTGTCAACGGCAGCCCCGACCTCACTGGCGTGCTCACGGCCACCTACAACGTGGGGCCGTACTCGTTCCAGATGCAGGGCCGCTACACCGACTCGCTGACCATCGACGGCACCTGGGTGGAAGGCATCGACGTCGACAAGAACAAGTTGCCGTCCTACACCTGGTGGAGCGCACGTATCGGCTACTCCGGTGAAACTTCCACCGGTGCGACCTGGCGTGTGGGTCTGAACATCCAGAACGTGTTCGACAAAGACCCGATCATCGTTCCCAACGTCAGCACCCGCTTCGCCATCCAGGGCCTGGCAGGCGACACCTTGGGACGTCGCTACAACATCAACTTCGACTATTCGTTCTGACCTTCCGTCAGTCGGGTAGTCGTCGACACCCTCCGGCCGTTCTTCCCGTTTACGGAAGGACGGACGGGGGGCAACTCCCCCCGTCTTGTTCATCTCCGCTTCCTGGCGGAGTTTTCGACATCTGTAGTTCGGATATTGCAGACACGCGCGCTCAGCGACTCTTGGCGCTGGCGAGTGCTGCTTGGATGGTGCTGCTTGGATGAAAGGGCAGGGGAAGGACCCTACCTGCAACCACGCAGTGCGCGTGGCTGCAGGCGGAACTGAGAGGGACTATCAGGCGTCGTTGGACGGCGTAGCGGCAGCAGGTGCCGACGCTTTGGTGGCCTTGGCTCTTACCGCTTTGGCGCGAGCTGGCGCTGCGGCGACCTGAGCCGGAGCCGTTTCCTGACGAAGCGCCGCGACCTTGGCCGCCTTGGCCTTGGCGGGCTTCTTGGCGGCGGCTTTCGCAGCTTTCGCCTTCGGGGCGGTTTTCTTCTGAGCCGGTGCCTTCGCCGCTTTCACAGCCTTCGGAGCGGCCGCTACTTTGGCGCGCTTCGCTTTGGCCGGTGCTTTCTTGGCCTTGGCGGCAGCTTTTTTCGGAGCTTGTTTGACCACTGCCTTCTTGGCGGCTTTGACCTTCGGCGCGGCTTTCACGACGGCCTTCTTCGCTACTTTGGCTTTCTTGGGCGCAGCCTTGGCTTTGGTTTTCGCTGCTACCTTGGTCTTCAGCTTCGGCGTTACCTTGGCTTTCGCTTTGCTCACTGCCTTGGTTTTCGGTGCCGCTTTCGCTTTGGCTTTGGTCTTGGGAGCCGCTTTCGCCTTGGTGGCTGCCTTGGGTGCGGCTTTCACCTTCGGAGTGGCCTTGGCTTTCGGTTGCGCTTTGGTTTTTGCTTTCGCTTTGGCTTTCGCCTTCGGTACTGCTTTCACTTTGCTCTTACTGCCTTTGGTTGACGGAGTAGCTGCCTTCTTCTTGCTCTTCTTGGCATCAGCGGGCTTTTTTCTGGACGCAGCCTTGCTCTTCTTCGGAGCGGCCTTCTTGGTGGCTTTTGCTTTGGGCTTCGTCTTGGCCTTGGCGGGAGCGGCGCTGGTGGTGGCCACCGCGACGCCAGCCTGCTGCATGCTGAGCTTGAGAGTTTCGAGATTCTTGATGGCATCTGCGTAGTTCGGACGCAGACGCAATGCGGTTTCGAGCGATTCTTTCGCGGCGGCGAAGTCGCCCATGATGCGCTGCAGGTTGCCGAGGTTGTTGTGGGCTTCCGGCAGATTCGGGTTGATCTTGAGCGCTTGCTGATAAGAAGCGACGGCTTCATCGAGGCGCTGCAACTGCTTGTAGGCCACACCGAGGTTGCAGTGCGGCGCAGCGTAGTTGGGATCGATGGCGATGGCACGCTTGTAGAACGCGGTAGCTTTCTCGATCTCACCAAGCTGCTGGAACAGCATGCCGAGCGTGTTCTGATACTCGGCCACCTTCGGTTGCATGATGATGGCCTGCTGGATCAGCGGCATGGCCTTCTGGAAATCACCCTGCGAACGATAGATGTCACCGAGGCCATGCAGCGCCGCATGGTTGTCCGGGTGAATCGACAAGGCTTTCTGGTAATGCTTGATGGCGCGATCGACCTTGCGTTCGGCAAGCGCCTTCTTCGCGTTGCGAATCTCATGACCAGCAGGATCACGGCTGGCGAGTTCGTCGTTGATCTGCTCGATGCGTTTCTCCACCTGTGGGCTTGGGTGGTATTTCAGCGCTTCCTGATAGATCTGCACCGCGCGCTCGAGCTCGCCCAGGATCTGCATCGCCAAACCCATCTGCGCCAGAATCTCGGCGCGTGTGGCGGCGCCTACTTCCGCCTGTTTTTCCGGCGGTGCGTTCTTGATGCCCAACCACAACTGCTTGAGCAGTTCCAAGGCTTTCATGTTGTTGCCGGTGCGGTTGTAGATGAGCGCGAGGCCCATCATGGCGGCACCATTGTTGGGAACGCTTTTGAGGACAGCAGAGTAGAGGGCGTAGGCGCGTTCGAAATCGAAGGCTTTGAGATAGTTGCCGGCTTGGTCTAGCGATTGCTGGATCGATGCGTTCATTGGGGCTTGTTTTCCTTACTCGTTGTATTCCGTGACCATCCGCGCCTTCCTCCTGCAGGGAAGGTCGGAGGTTGTCGTCCCTTCAACTGCAACGGTTGCAACAGTGGGACATTCTGCACCTTCGTCTCAACGCCCGCGCAGACGTCGCAACATCTCCAAGTGCTTGGGATAAATCACTTGATCGAAGTCCAAGGTCTTGACGATTTGCTTGCGTGCCGCGCGTGCCAGCTTGCGGTATGGAACGGGGTCCGATAATACCGAAATTATCGTGGTCGCGAGTATCTCCTTCGAGAAAAACGGTACCAACAAACCGGTCTTGCCCGGCTTGATGAACTCACGTACCGGCGGAGTGTCCGATCCGATCACGATGCACTCGGCAGCCATGGCTTCGAGCATCGACCAGGAGAGTACGAAGGGATAGGTGAGATAGACATGAGCACGCGAAATGCGCAGGGCGCTCAGATAGTCCTCGTATGAAAGAATGCCGGCGAAGTGCACACGATCCCAAGGCACACGATCACCGAGTTCCTTCTCCAAGGTCTGACGCCACGTGAGTTTGTTCGGTGCCTTCGGCCCGTAATGCAATTTGTCGCCACCGACGATCAACACGCGGGCTTCCGGGCGTGCGCGCAGGACCAGTGGCAAGGTGCGCATGAAGATGTGGAAACCACGATAGGGATCGAGACCGCGGTTGACGTAGGTCAACACCTCATCCCCCTGACGCAACACGGTGCCATCGGCCAGAGTCAATTCCACGTTCTCGGCAGGCGTCACCAGATCGGTCTCGATGCCCTCGTGCAGGACGTCGATGCTGTCGTGATAGATGTCCGGAAAACGGCTGCGTTGCCAACCAGTGGGACTGAGGCGAATGTCGCAGCTTTCCAGTGAGTGCAGCTGAACCGTGTTCATCGCGCGCACGCGGAAGAGATCGTTCAACGAGGTCGGAAATTCAGGGTCGAAACCGACGTCGGCGCCATGGGCGCGATAGTAGAACTCGAAGAGACCGACCACGGTCGCATCCGGAAAGATCTCCTTCAGGAACAAGCCATCGCCCCAACCGGGGTGCACGTAGATCACGGCGGGATCGAAGCCGTTGTACTTTTCCTTCAGCAAACGGCGTACCACTTGTTGGCCACGACGCACTGCGGCTTCGAAGTTGCGCACGTAGGGATGGGTTTCCTTGCCGTAGGATTCCGGCGCTTCGTACGTGAAGTGGGTGGCGTCCGGGATGGGGTTGTCCTTGCCGATCCAACTTTCATCGCCCAGCGTGAATACGCGAAAACCGCGCTGCTTGCTGAGGCGTTTTGCGAGCTGGCGGAATTGCCCGGGGAAATTGGGGTGAATGAATAATACGTCCACTGCTCAGTCCCTGATTTTCGTCGCTTTGCGCGCACCGGCTGCCTTGGCGGGTTTCTGCTTGCCTTTCCCAGTCTTGCCAGTCGAAGCACTAGCTTGTTCTTGTTTCCCTTCCGCAAGAGATGAGTTGGAAACGAAGGCCGAGCGCACTCTTGCTGCCACTTGCTGCTGCAGATGTTTGACGATGGCGCCTTCAGCCTTTTCCGGCTGCCACAACTTGTTGGCGTGCGCGCGCAGTTTGCTGATGAGTGCCTTCTGCATGGGCCAGATTTCGTCGACCTGTTGCAAGGCCTCCTCGGCAAAGGGCAATTGCGAGCCGTCCAACACGAGTACCGAGTACGAGGCCGGTGTTTTCGGTGGCGTATGAGTGGGGAAGCGTTTGGCCAAGGTGGAGTCGTGCAAGGTCAGCACCACTTCACTCACCCTGGGCTTGGTGGTTTTGCCATCGAGAATCTGCTCGTATACCAAGGCGCCGGCTTCCAGCAGTTCCTTCTTGATGCGTTGCGCCACGGCTCCCGCGCAGGCTTCTTCGGTGCCGCGCAGTACGACGCGCAGCTTGTCGTCGAGTAAGTCGCCGAGGGGCTTAGCAGTGGTCGAGCGGACGCTTTTCAGTGCGGGTAACGCAGTGTCTTTGGTGAGTTTAGGATCGATCAGTACATAGCGATCGAATTGCGCGAAGCTGGGATTCTTCTGCCACGCGCTCAGAGCAGCAAGGTCGGAGATCACGCAGGCTGTGCGGAGGTCCGCGCGTTGATTGCGCAGCTGACGCAGGTCATAGCCGGGATGTAGTGCGACCAGGACGTGACAGTCCTGCACCTGCAGCCAGTTCCTGTCGGCGCTCAGGATCAGAATGCGCGCATGGGGCCAGGTGGCCTCGAGGGCTGCGGCGAACTTCAGCGCTGCATCCAAGGCGGCAGGGCCAACCTCGCTTTCCAGAGAGGCGATGGCAAGCCCAATGGTCAGCGTTTCGCCCGTCAGCTCATGAGTGCCATTGCGCAGATCGCGCCAGTATTCGCGCTTCAGCCACAGGCCGAGTTGCTCCGCCAGACGGTCCTGGTTGTTGACGTGATGCACCAGCATTCCCGGCTCGCGTCCAGTCAGACGGGTGTAGCCATGGTGATGCAGGGCCTGCAGGTCGTTGTGGCAGATCAAGGCGCCGCGCTGTTTGAGACGCAGGCAAAGCTCGACGTCTTCGAAGCCGTAGAAGTAGCGCTCGTCGAAGCCACCGATCTGCATGAAGAGCTGTTTGCGACAGAGCAGCACGGCGCCAGTCACTCCCGGCATGGCCGTTGGCGCGAATACGCTCACCTCGGGATCGCTTTCCGGCGTTACTTCGTAGGGCCAGTAACTGTCGTCCTCCAACAGGAAGCGGATGCCCAGGTGCTGGATCTCCGGGCTCTGGCGGCTCTGCCGCAAGCTGCCGTCGGAGTTGAAGGTGGTCTTCAACAAGCGCACACCCACCGCAGCGACCTTCTTGTCGGCCAGGGTGGCCAGCATCGTGGGCAGGGCATCGTGTTGCCACACGATGTCATTGTTCAGGAACAAAAGGTTCTCGGAGCGGGCCAGCTTGGCTCCGCGGTTACAGGAGGCGGAGAACGAGTCATTGCGATCGAGCGGCACTACGTGGAGCGGCAATTTGCTTTGCCATCGATGCAGAACGCGCAGGCTACTGTCGGTGGAGGCGTGGTCGATCACGATGAACTCGGCCGGCACGCTGTTGTGCTTCTCGAAGCTGGCAAAGAGATGGTCGAGGCAAGGGCCGCCGTTGCGATTGAGGATGATGATCGAGACCTCGGGCTTCTCCACCTTGGCCGCCGCCTTGCCGGGGAGGAAACGCGGCGGTGGCAGGGCGTCCGTAGCGCCTTCCTGGGCGCGCTGCCGTGCGGCTTCCAAGGTCATTCCTGGCACCAGGTGCTGATAGGTCACTGCCTTACTCGTCAGGAGGGCACCGGTATTTCTACTGAGTAGGTTGACCTGATGCGGACGTCCATCCTTGAGGATGGGGGGCAAGGGGATATCGAAGCCGCTGAAGGCAGCTTCCTCGGGAAGCAGCTTCAACTCGCGCAGGATGTCGAAGCGAACCAGGTTTGGACGCACTGTGGCGTGGGGTTCGTTGTCGATCAGCAGCAGCAAATCCTGTAGGGCCAAAGGGTCGGCCATGTCCAGAGCCCAGCCGCGGATGCCTTCGGGACTGATTCTTTCGATTGCACCGAGAAGGTGCTTGGCCTCTTGCTGTGCCCGCTTGCGCAGCACGATTCCCTGACAGCTGAATTCCAGATTGCGCCAGTCGATGGTGGTCAACTGATCGGTGCTGAAACTGAAAATGTGCGAGCAACCGTCGCGCGTGGCCCCGGGTTGGGGATGCAGTGGCAGTTGGAGGAGTACGCGGTCGTCCCGGCGGACCTGGACTTTGGGTAGCGGGTTGGGCACCTGACCGCGAAACCCTACCCATCCATTCAGGGCATCTCCCAGGTGGACCGGGGGGGTGAATTCCCCGAAACAATCGCCCCAATGCCAGGTCAGCGACGCCTTGGGCGTAGTGGGCTGTGTCGCCCAGTCCAGCACATCCACCTGCAGCTGATGTTTCCAGCCGTCATAAACCTCTGCCGGTAACGGGAGCTGAAAGCCACAGTCGGCCACTGGCGGTGTGGCTTCGGCAAAGATCTCGGGCGGGATGGGGTGCCCAGTGAGAGCCGTAACGGGAGGCTGGCCGTCGATGCGTAGCCGCAGCTCCAACACGGGGCGGAGGCGGTCGTAGGCCCAACCCACGACCATGCCATGTATCACTTGAACGGGGGAAAGCGCTTTATCGAGGGGGCGGGGGGGCTTGGCCATGAAGTCGAAGCTAGAGGGTCAGTAATGAGCCCAGCGACGAGGGCTCCCATCCTTTGGGATATAAGCGTATCCGAATTTTCAGGCAGTAGAAAAAACAAGGGCCCGTTAAACGAGCCCTTGTGTACTGCTTAGTCAGATGGATCAGACGTGGAAGCTGAAGAGATCTGCAGTGATTTCGTCTGCAGATACACCTACCAGCGTGATGCTCGAGCCATCGGTGAAGGTTGCAGTGAGGTTGCCACCAGAGGTGTCCACACTGACCAGCATTGCCTTGAGATCTTCGATGCTGGAAACACCTTCGATGTCGATGAGGATCGAGTCGCCAGCGCTGAAGTCGGTGATGGTAGTGTGAGTACCAGCGCCGCCAACGAAGCCGAATACGTCGTCGCCGTCGCCACCGGTGATGGTGTCGTTACCGCCGCCGCCAACGATGGTGTCGTTACCGCCGCCGCCGATGATGACCTGATCACGCAGGTCGCCAGCAATTGCGGTATCGGTGTCGTCACCAACACGTACGGTGCCGGCGCCAACCACGATTACCTTCTCGATGCCTTCGACGATGACGTCGCCTTCAGCCCTGTTGACGTTCAGAGCTACGACTTCGTCGCTGTCGCCGCTACCGGTGATGGTGGTGTCACCTTCACCGATGATGCGGATGATCTTGACTACCGCGCCTTCGCCGGAAACGTGGTCGATGGCCTGGTTCAGAGACTCGTTGAGCTCGGCTGCACCGGGAGCGGTGTTGCCGACGACAGAGTCAACTACAGAACGGAAATAGTCATCACTGGATCCTTGTTCCCCGTCGGGGCCTTCGATAGTGATGACGGTTTGGGGGTCGCTAACTTCGATGGTGGCTTCGAAACCACCTGAAGATACTTCAATGGGGTCGCCGCTTTCATTGGGGATGATGACGGACTGTACTTCGTTGTCAGCACCGATACCTGTCACGACAGTGCCACCATCGGTTTCCTCGATTTCGACCTCTCCGTCCTGAGTATCGTTGAGGAAGCCATCAAGAACATCCTTGGTGGAATCGGGCAGATCATCGTAACCGTCGACGGCGCCGATGAGGGTTTCTGAGGCCATGGTCTAGTTCCTTAAGTCCAAAAATGAAGCCTGCATTGCCTGCGTTGAGAGAAATGCAGGCGCGATCCTAGAGG
>CALEJT010000091.1 GCA_937898685.1 uncultured Gammaproteobacteria bacterium
GGCAGTCGGTTAGGCTCGTAGCTTTCGCGATTCAATCTGATACATTAGGTCCAATCGATTGAGTCCCTGGTCTTCGATAGGAAACTTTCTTCTCGCCGTTACACTCCCCACTGCTCCCATCACGCATGAATGACCTTTCTACATTGAACGCTTTTTTGTGCGTCCTGAAAGCCGGCAATCTTTCCACGGCTGCACGTCTGACCGGCATTCCCAAATCCACCCTGAGCCGTCGCGTGCGTGAGCTCGAAGCGGAGGTCGGCAAGGTGCTGTTGCGCCGCGAAGCGAAACGTCTGATTCCCACCGAAGCCGGCGAGGTGCTGGCGCGCTACGCCGAACAGATCGTTCAGCTCGCCAGCGAAGGCGCGGAAGCGTTGCGTGATCTCAACGAGGTGGTGAAGGGAGAACTCACTATCTATGCCGACGATGCGATCGTGCGTGCCTGGCTCGCGCGGTTCGTGCAGGACTTCATGCTGCGCCACCCCGACGTGAGCATTCGCTTGAAGACCCGCGTCCAGATCCCTTCACTCGAGCATCACAGTCAGGTCCATTTCTGGTTGGGTACTCCGCCTGCGGGTTTTCGGCAGGAACTGTTGCACGTGCTGCGTGTAGGTGCCTATGCCAGTCCCGACTATGTGAATCGGCACGGGCTGACCAAGACGCCTGAGGATGTCGTGCGCCATCAATGGGTGCGACTGGCAGACGAGCCAAGCGAACTCGTGCTGCTGAATCGGGACGGCTCGGAGCATGTGGCGAAGGTACACACGCGGGTCGAGGTGGATCAGATGATCCTGGCAGGCGACGCGATAGCGCTCGGCATGGGCATCGGCTTGTTTCCCCATTGGCTTGCTTCATTGCGTATGCGTGCCCACCCCAACGGCATGGTGCAATGCCTGCCGGAATGGGAAGGCGAATCACGCCCACTGTGGTTGCTGTATCCTCACGGTCATGTACCGCGACGTCTCAACGCCTTCATCGACTTCGTACGACGACATCTGCCGATGGAATGGCGCAGTGAAATCGAGATGGCGAAGCAAGCAGTAGAGGTGGCAGAGGCCTGAGCATGTTGGGTTTGATTCAGCGCGTGAAGAACGCCAGCGTGACGGTTGCTGGTGAAACCGTCGGTGAAATCGGGCAGGGCCTGTTGTTGCTGTTGGGGGTGGAACGCGACGATGGTGAGGTCGAGGCAGACAAACTGCTGAAGAAGGTGCTCGCCTATCGTGTTTTTGCCGACGCCGAAGGCAAGATGAATCTGAGTCTCACCGACATCGGTGGTGGCCTCCTGGTGGTATCACAGTTCACGCTTGCTGCGGCCACGGACAAGGGGCTACGCCCTAGTTTTTCCTCTGCCAAGCCGCCAGCCGAAGCCGAACGGCTCTACGAGTATTTCCTGCAGCAAGCGCGCAATACGCATCCCATCGTCGCCTGTGGTCGTTTCGGGGCCGACATGCAGGTAAGTCTGGTCAACGACGGGCCAGTGACCTTCATGTTGCAAGCTTAGAAGGACGGAGTGGCGCAGCTCAGAACGAGTACTGCGCCTTCATCCAAAGGAGACGCCCCGGCTCGTTGATGCGCGTGACCTGATCGAAGCCCGGCACCATGGCACCCGCACGGCTCACGTGTTCGGCGTAGGTTTCATCCAGCAAGTTGTCGACGCCTGCCGTCAGCAGCACCTGCTGCGTCAGACGCCAACCGAGATTCAGTGAAAAGATGTCGGCTGAAGGCGTGGGCCCGAAATCCTGACCCACGATGTTGCCCTTGTTGATATCGACGCGATCCTGCGCGGCCAGTGCGCGCCACAAGAGGCCAGCCGACCAGCGACTGTTGTCGTAGTAGAGACCGAGTCGTGTTTCGAGCGGCGGTAATTGCGCCAGGGTGGTACCGTCGGTGTCGTTGGCACCGCGCACCGAGGCCAAACTGAATTCCGCGCGCCAGTTGGTGGCGATGCGGTACTGTCCATCGATCTCCACACCCCAGGAACGCGCATCGACGTTGCGCACGCTGGTGGTGTTGCGCATCGAGTCCATGGCCATCTGGCCCATGTTCATTCCCATGCCCATGCCGCCATCCATGGCACCGCCCATTACGGGCGCGGGCTTCATCACGTTCGACTGGATCATCAGATAGTCGCTGACGTCGCTATAGAAGAGCGACACGCTCGCCTCGAAACGTTCGGCGCGGAAGATCACACCTGTATCGAACTGCGTGTTGCGTTCGGCTTCGAGGCTGTCTCCCGCAGCAAGCGCAGTGGCGGTTTCCTTGGTGATTTCCCAGTAGTCGGGAAAGCGTTCGTTGTGACCGATACCAGCGTACCAGGTATGGGCTTCACCGAACTGGCCCTCATAGCGAACGAAACCACTGTGCAGCGTTTCGTTACGTTCATGGCCAGCGAGTGGATTGGCGACGTCGTTCATCATGCTCAGCGCGATGCTGCTGCGCTGATCTTCATACTGCCAACGATCGACACGTGCACCAGCAACGATGCGGCGCCCGTCACCAAAGCTCCAGTCGCCTTCGATGAAAAGGCCCACTTGTTCGAAGCTGGCATCGTCGCTGCGTTGCAGCGATTCATAGGGCTGCAGTGCCTGGTTCATCGTGTTGCGACTGGTGTGATCGTTGCGCTGCAGATCCACGCCGAGATCGAGTCCGAGTTGCGGACCTACCTGCAGCGCTACCGCAAACTTGCCACCTGAAGTGGTGCGATCGGGATTCATCGCCATCTGGCCGGACGCCTGCCGCAGGCTGTAGTTGTCCATCACGTGGTCGACGTAGTTGTGGTAGATCTGCGCTTCAATGCGTTCGATGAGAGGGCTGATGTGTTCGCGGCTGTATTTGAGACTGTAGTTCTCGCGTGCGAACTTACTGCCGTCGACGCCACGGTCGGCGTAGGCGGCTTCGCCGTCGCTGAAGCTGGTGCTGAATTCCAATCGTGAGTGTTCGTCGGGCTTCCAGGCGAGAGCGGCCATCGAGTTCCAACGTTCGTAGCTCGAATGGATGCGGGTACCGTCGCCATCACGGAAATCGTCGGCCGCGGAATTGGAGCCACTCAGGCGCAGCTCCCACGCTGGCGACACATAGCGCGCATCGACCACTTCATCATGTCGACCATAGCTGCCGGTCAGTACACTGCTGTGCAGCTTCCAGCCCGTTTCCTCGACACGTGCCTCGGATCTCTCGAACAGCACCACGCCTGCGGAATTGCCGGGGCCGTACTGCACGCTCTGTGGGCCCTTGATGACGCGAATGCTGTCGAAGGTTTCCGGGAAAACGTAGGCAGTCGGAGGATCCATGCGATTGTTGCAGCCGCCGAGGATCAATTCGCCATCGACCAACATGGACAGACGCGAACCGGCCATGCCGCGCAGGATGGGATCACCATCGGTGCCTCCTTTGCGGATCACCGAAAAACCGGGAATGGTCTTGAGATAGTCGGCGCCGTCATGCGCGGGGAGGGGTTGGCGCGGACGTTTGGGATCGGTGACCAACTGCAGCGGCGTATCCGTGCGCACTCCCGTGACGACCAGTGTTTCGACCTCACGCTCGGAAACAGTGTGGGCGTGATCGTGCTGGGCTTGCGCGAGAGGACTCAGAGCGAGCAGAACGGCGGTGGAAAGAGCGGTGCGCTGCAACATGGCAAGCCACGGGAGTAAGGCCTTTGACGTCGCGCATTATAGAAAGCCGCATCCGCGCACCGAATGCGGCATATTGTCGCAGTTGCTTCACTACGCTGATATGTGATGGGGGAGCTGGCGGCTACCTGCGAACGGTTCGGCGCAGGTAGCGCGGAAGGATGGCTCAGGTGGTGGACTTCTTCTCGTCCGTCTTCTCGTCTTCATCGTCTTCGTCGGGACGATAGACGATGCGACTCGCGATGATGCCTGCTTCGAACAGCAGACACATCGGAATCGCGAGCATCGACTGCGAGAAGGGATCGGGCGGTGTCACGAAGGTGGCGACCAGGAAGCAGCCGATGATCACGTAGCCGCGTTTCTCGGACAGCGACTTCGGCGTGGCCACGCCGGAGATGACGAGCAGTACCGTCGCAATCGGAATCTCGAACACGAGGCCGAAGGCCAGGAACATCGCCATCACGAAGTCGAGATAGGCCGACATGTCGGTCATCACGGTGACGTTGTCGGGTGCGATGTTGGTGAAGAATTCGAACAGGAAGCCCAGCACCACGAAGTAGGAGAAGGCGACGCCGAGATAGAACAGCACCACGCTGGACACGATGATCGGCAGGGTGACGCGGATCTCGTGTTTATAGAGACCCGGCGAAATGAAGGCCCAGGCCTGGTGCAGCGTGTAGGGAATGGTGATGAACACCGCCAGCATGAAGGTCAGCTTGAACGGTGCGAGGAAGGGGTCGAGCGGACGCGTGGAGATGATGCGCTCGCCGACGTCGGCATCGAGTACCGCGGTAAGCGGTGCCGATACGAATTCGTAGATGTCGTTGGCCCAGGCGATCATGCACACGAACACGATGAAGATCGCCGCGACGGATCGCAGCACGCGATCGCGCAGTTCCATCAGATGGGCGACGAGAGGAAGCTCCTTGGCGTCGTTGTCCTCGTCGGGGGTGCCAGGGTTTTTGCTGCTGTCGTTCAAGCGATAGGTCCTGCTCAGGGTTGGGCTTTCGCGGATGAAGCGTCGGCATCAGCCGGTGCATCGCTCGGCGCTGCGGGGCTGGCCGGCGGTGGAGAAACGAGGGCGGAGTCCTGATCGGCGGCGAGTGCGGCCTTGTCGTCGCTCGGCGCGGGTTGAGTGGTCGAAGCCGGTTTGTCCGCGATGCCGGCGGCGGCCTTGGCTTCGAGTTCGACGTTCTTCTTGAACTCCTCTGTGCCCTTTTCCACTTCCTGAATCGTGTTCTTGATCTGCGCCTGCGCGGCGCGGAACTTCTCCATGATCTCTTCGTTGCGCAGCTGACGACGGATTTCGTCGGCGCCGATTTCGCGCTCGATGTCCTGCTTGATCGCATTGAAGCTGCGACGCAGGCGACCGATCCAGAGCGCCACGGTGCGGATGGTGCCGGGCAGTTTTTCCGGTCCGAGCACCACCAGAGCCACTACGCCCACTACCACCAATTCGAGAAAGCCGACGTCAAACATGGCGTATCAGTGCTCAGGATTTTTCGTCCACTTTCTCGGCCTTCACCTCGACGGTGGCGCCGGGCTGATCGTTGGTGAGCTGCTGCGGATCGTCGTTCTTGTTCTTGTCGTCTTCCATGGCGTCCTTGAAGCCCTTGATGGCACTGCCAAGGTCACTGCCGAGGTTTTTCAATTTCTTGGTGCCGAACACCATCACCACTACCAGCAGCAGGATGATCCAATGCCACAAACTGAAAGCGCCCATAACTAAACTCCTGCAACGTAACTATGCGTTTGCTTCTGACCTGCAGATGACTATTCGGCTCCGGCGGCCTTGCCGCGCGCAGCCTTTTCTTCGAGGCCCGACACACCGAAACGGCGTTCGAGCACTGCCAGCACGTCTTCGGGTTTGAGTCCCATGTGCGCCAGCATCACCAGGGTGTGGAACCAAAGATCCGCGGTTTCGTGGAGCAGCTTTTCCTTGGCGGCGCCTTGTTCCACGTCGCGCGCGGCGAGGATGGTTTCCACGGCTTCCTCGCCCACTTTCTCCAGAATCTTGTTCAGACCACGATGGTAGAGCTGCGCCACGTAGGACGACTCGGGATCGGCGGTCTTGCGCTGCTCGACGATGGCAGCGAGTTTGCTCAGCGTATCGCTCATTCTTTGTTCAATCCTTCGGGGCGTGGCGTGGATTGCCGTAGATCGCTTCGGGCGTCTTCAGCACTTCGCTGTGTTCCAGCCACCGGCCCTCCGGCAACAGCCGGCGGTAATAGCAGGAGGCGCGCCCCGTGTGGCACGCGATGCCTCCGAGTTGCTCCACCTTGTAGATGAGGCTGTCGCCGTCACAGTCCACGAGCACGTCGTGCAGTACCTGGATGTGTCCGGACTCCTCACCCTTACGCCACAATTTTTGTTTCGAACGCGACCAATAGATCGCGCGTTTTTCTTCTACTGCCAGGCGTAGGGCTTCGCGATTGGCAAAGGCCTGCATCAACACCAGTCCGCTCTGCCAATCCTGAGCGATCACGGGCACCAGGCCATTGGCGTCGAAGCGCACCTCGTCGAGCCAGTTTGTACTCATCTGTGTATCCACGAGGGGCCTTCCAAGAAGGTGTTAAGCATAACGCAATCTGGGGGAATCCAATCGAAAAACAAGGCTGTAACGCGTTGTAAGAACGTCGAAAAGCGAGGAAAAACAAAGGAAAACGCGCGAGCTCAACGCTGCTCGTCGGAGGCCTCGGACTTGAGAGCCGCTTGCGGGGCGGGCTGCGCCTGTTCGGCCTTGGCAGCGGCTTCCGCATCGGCGGCGGCCTTGCCTTCGTCCAGCGCATTCTTGAAGCCCTTGATGGCTGAGCCGAGATCCGAGCCCAGGTTCTTCAGCTTTTTGGAGCCGAAGATCATGAACACGATGCCCAGCAGGATGAGTAGTTTCCAGATTCCAAATGCACCGGCGCCCATGATCGACTCCTGAATCCACGTTCGGTGCGGAACAGCCGTTCCGCGAGCGGGCAAGCATACCCTATTGCGTAAGAACCGGAAAACGGTCGCTCAACCCAGCAGCCACGCCAGCCCCAAGACCACGAGTGCGGTGAGGGCGATGGTGCCGAGCCGCTCGGCCCGCTGACAGCGCCGCTCGAGTTCTGCGGCGCGCACCTGCAGGGCCTGCACTTCGCTGTGGCCCCGGCTCTGCTGCTGTAGTGCCTTGTAGATCAGCTCCGGGACTTCGGGAGCCTGTTCCAACCACTGCGGCAGGCGTTCACGCAGTTGGCAGAGATTATTGATGGGCGAAAGACGACGGGCCTGCCAACGTTCGAGGAAGGGCAGGGCCGTCTGCCAAAGATCGAGATCGGGGTAGAGCTGTTTGCCGAGTCCTTCGACGTTGAGCAGGGTCTTCTGCAACAGCACCAATGATGGCTGCACCTCCATGTTGAAGCGGCTGGCGGTGCGGAAGAGTTGCAAGAGCAGTTGGCCGAAGCTGATGTCGCGCAGCGGCTTCTGGAAGATCGGTTCGCACACCGTGCGCATCGTCGATTCGAAGGCGTGCACCGGCGTATCCGGTGGCACCCAGCCGCTTTCGACGTGCAGTTCCGCCACGCGGCGGTAGTCGCGCTTGAAGATCGCGAGCAGGTTGCGCGCGAGATATTGCTGATCGTCCTTGCTCAAGCTGCCGATGATGGCGCAATCGAGTGCGATGTACTGTGGGTTTTCCTTGTGCTCGCGCGACACGTAGACGTTGCCCGGATGCATGTCGGCGTGGAAGAAGCTGTGGTCGAACACCTGCGTGAAGAAAATCTCCACGCCGATTTCGGCGAGACGTTTGATGTTGATGCCGGCGTCGCGCAGCTCGCTGACCCGGCTCACCGGAATGCCGTGGATGCGTTCGGCCACCATCACGTTCTGACGGCAGTATTCCCAGTAGATCTTCGGCACGTAGAGCTGATCGGAATGTTCGAAGTTGCGACGCAGCTGCGCCGTGTTGGCCGCTTCGACGAGCAGGTTGAGTTCGTCGAAGATCACGTGCTCATAGTCACGCACCACTTCGCGCAGATGCAGACGTTTGCCGACGGCAAGGCGTGCTTCCACCTGCGCGGCAATGCTGTGCAGCAGCGCCACGTCGTCGGCGATGATCTTGTCGATGCCGGGACGGATCACCTTCACCACCACTTCTTCGCCCGTGTGCAGCGTTGCCGTGTGCACCTGCGCCACGGAGGCGGAGGCGAGTGGGGTCAGAGCGAATTCCTGGAAGAATTGTTCGAGTGGGCCACCGAGCGCAGTTTCGATGAGTTGCTGCGCGGTGGCACCATCGAAGGGCGCAACCTGATCCTGCAGCAGAGCCAGCGCATCGGCGATGTCTTCCGGCACCATGTCGCGGCGCGTCGAAAGCAGTTGTCCAAACTTGATGAAGATGGGGCCCAGTTCTTCGAGCGCGAGTCTGAGGCGCGTGCCGCGATCGAGTTCGGCGATGTCCGCACGTGCAGGCGCCAGATTCAGCAGCCAGCGCAATGGACGCGCACGCGGCAAGGTCTGCAGCAGATCGCCGAGACGATAGCGCGCGGCGACGCGGTAGATTTGCAGCAGGCGCTGGGCGGATTGCATGTCGAGAATATTTCCTATGGGATGCGCCTGCTCGGTGCGTTTCCGCACGGGGCAAGTGCCTGAAAGGCCGCTATATTACCTTGCGCCTGACGTCCTCACCACGTAAACGAGGCCGTCATCTCCTTGATTGAAGTACGGAGTCTGTCATGAAAGCTCTCATCCCCATTACGCTCGGCGCGCTTCTGGCTGCGCCCTTTGCGGCGGCACATCATTCCTTCGCCGTCCACTTCGTTGCCGATAGGACCGTCACCGTCACCGGTGTGGTGAAGGAATTCCGCTTCACCAACCCGCACGGCATCCTGCTGTTCACGGTGACCGATGAAAATGGCGTGGAACACGAATGGAAGGCGGAAACCAATTCGCCGAACGTGCTGCGTCGTCGCGGTTGGAACAAGGACTCGATGAAGCCGGGTGACAAGGTGACCATCGATGGTTTCCCATCGCGTGACGATGATCGCTACATGCGCATCAGCCACGTCGTTTTGCCCGATGGTTCGGAATTGTTCGCGCAGGCGCGTGCAGACTAGGAGGTCAGATGCGTAGAACGATGTTGAGCGCACTGTTGTGCGTGGGCCTGGTCGGCAACGCCGCGGCGCAACCCGATCTGAGTGGTTTCTGGACGCCGAAATTTGGCAACAACGATGCCGAACGTGAGCTGTTCGACAAGATTCCGGCAGATGCCGTCTTCATCGACGATGCCGGCGGGGCCGAACTGGCCGAAGGTGATTTCGGTGGTCTGAAGCTCTCCGAGCGTGCACTGGAAGAAGTGCGCAACTACGACTTCGCCGCCGAATTCAAACGTGAGAACACCTGCGTGGCGCCGTCGCTCGCCTACTACATGCAGGCACCCTTCCCGATCGAAATCCATCAGGCGGATAAATTGATCGCGATGAAGATCGAGTACTTCGATCTCTATCGCCTCATCTTCCTCGATGGCCGTGAGATTCCGGCCGAGGCGCCGCTGAGCAAAAGTGGTTATTCGGTGGGCCATTGGGAAGGCGATGAGCTCGTGGTGCGCACGGAGCGCATTGCGGCTGCCACCTTCCTCAACAACGGCTTCAACCACAGCGACAACATCAAGATCACGGAGCGTTTTCGTCTGAGTGAGGATGGGCAGACGCTGTCGCTGGTGCAGATCTACGAAGATCCCGAAACCTTCAGTGGGCTCGCCGCGCGTCACATGGCGTGGAGCAAGCGCGAAGGTGAGTTCGTCTATCCCTACGAGTGTGATCCCAGCTTCGGCGAATGAGGTGAGGCCGCGCGGCATCGCCTGAGTTCAGCCAGTTTTCCCGGCCAAATAAAAAGGGAGCCTTGCGCGGCTCCCTTCCGTGAATGGCAGTTCCAAGTGGAACTGTCTTCAGCAAGCTCAAGACAGGGTCGTACCCATCATGCTGGAGGTTAATCCAGTTGCGGCCATACAACCAACATCCACCTGGAACTTACACATGCCACTAGACATTGGATCACCTCCTTTGTTTATCAGTTGAACATGGGGCCGAGGCTACTGGCGTGACCTGGTACTGTCAACGCCAAAACAATCAATCCTTCGACTTTTGTTGCGTGATCAGCAGGCCGTTGCTCTGCGGTTGACGCGGCCACTCCAGCACGAAACACGCGCCGTGAGGCTCGCAGTTGTACACCGAGATGGAACCGCCGTGGCGCTGCAGGATGCGCGAGGCGATGGCGAGACCGAGCCCGTAACCGCCGCTCTGACGATCGCGCGCGGTTTCGAGACGTGAGAAGGGCTCGAAGATACTGGCCTGTTTGTCGGGCGGAATGCCCGGGCCGTCGTCGCAGATGCGCAGCGTCACCGTACCGTTGCAATGCAGATGCAGGCTGATGCGTTCTCGCGCATAGCGCAGACCATTGCGCACCACGTTGTGCAGTGCGCGTGCCATCAGATCCGGGTTGAGACTGGCGCGATAGCTGCCGCTGAAATCGCCGGGCGGCGTGCCTTCGGGGGTGACGTACGAGAAGCTGCAGGTGACGCTGATCGGCTCGCGTTCGTAGACGCGCAGTTCGCGTTCGATCCACTGTTTCAGATCCACCTGCTCCTGGTGCAGCACCAGATTGTGTTCGCCCAGACGGGCATAGGTGAGCATCTCGTCGATCAGCGTTTCGAGCTCCTGCACGTCCTGCTTCATGTCGTCGAGATAACGCTGCTTGCGTTCGCCATCGTCGCAACGTCCCAGCATTTCCATCGTGAACTTGAAACGCGCGAGCGGGGTGCGCAGTTCGTGCGATACGGCGTTGGTCAATTCCTTGTGCACCTGGATCAGATACTCGATGCGCTCGGCCATGGCGTTGAAGGAATTGGCGACGGGCAGAATCGAGGAATTGCCACCAAGTTTCACGCGCGCGGAAAAGTCGGCGCGGCCGAAGTCGGCAGCGGCTTTGCGCAAGAGGCTCAGGTCGCGCGAGAAGGGACGAATCCACAAGAGCAGCACCAGGGCGATCAGCACGTAGTACGCGGAGATGATCCAGGTATCGATGGCGCTGGTGTTGGGCGGTGGCAGCGGTCCGAAGGCCAACACCTGATCGGTGCCGGCGAGATGGCGATAGAGCAGGGGATGGCCATCGCTGTCGAAGAAGAGCTGCACCTGGCTGAAGTCGAGTTCGACGTCGCCATCGACCGGCTCGGCGAAGTCGGCGAGCGGGATCAACTGCGCGGGAAATTCCCAGTCCTTGCTCAGTTTGTTCAGCAGCTGCTCACGATGATGTGTGTCGGTCTCGAGCAGCTCATTGGAGATCACGCTGAACAGCGGTTCGTAGGCGCGCTTCAGCTCGGCCTCGGAATCGGCCTCGGTGTAGCGCGCCACGAAGATGTCGAGCAACAGTGCCACGGCAACGATGCCCAGCACGATGCCGACATAGGAGCGGAGGAACAGAATGTTGGAGAAAGTGGCTTTCATCGACGGCGGGCTCAAGCCCAGGCATCAGCCACGAACAGATAGCCTTTGCCCCATACGGTCTTGATGCCGCGCGGTTGACTGGGATTGTCTCGAAGCTTCTTTCGCAGACGCGAGATGCGCACGTCCACGGTGCGGTCGAGTCCGTCGTACTCGATGCCGCGGATGTTGTTGAAGATGTCGTCGCGGGTCAGCACTTCGCCGGCGTGACGCGCGAGCAGATGCAACAGCTCGAATTCCTGCGTCGTGAAATCCAATACCTCGCCGCGCAGCGTCACCTGATGCGCCTTGGGGTTGATCGACAGTTGGCCGAACACCAGTTCCGCCGAGCTATCCTGCTGGGCGCCGTTAACGCCCTGGCTGCGGCGCAGCAGTGCGCGCAGACGCGCTAGCAGTACGGGCGGCTCGATCGGCTTGTGCACGAAGTCGTCGGCGCCGAGTTCCAGGCCCATCACGTGGTCGATGTCGCTGTTCTTGGCGGTGAGGATGAGGATCGGACCCTGATATTTCTTGCGCAGCGCGCTGCACACCTTCAGGCCATCCATGCCGGGCAGCATGAGGTCGAGGATGACGATGTCGGTCTGGTCGGACTGGAAACGTTCGAGCGCGGTGTCACCGCGGTGTTCCACCTGGACTTGGAAGTTCTCCTGAGCAAGGTAGTCCTTGACCAGTTGTGCAAGACGTACGTCGTCTTCGATCAAGAGCAATCGGGTGAGGTTGTTCTTCTCCATCAGAGTATGCTCCACACGTGTCGCCGACGATTGCGCGAGCTGCGCAGATCGCGGTTGATGACTTTGATCTCGCTCGTTGCCAGCACCGTACCGTCGAGCGCCTGGAGCTGATAGGTCACGTCCTCCGTGTCGGAGTAGGACAACTCCACGCTCCCGCTGCGCGCCGGTTCCCAACAGTGCAGCGCTTCCGCTTCTCCCACTTCGTACAGGCATACCGCTTCCTCCCTGGGGGCGGTCCAGCTGACTGCCATCGCCATGGTGCAGGGCACGGAGCTGTCATAGGAGACGCAGATGGACGGCTGCGTCTTCAGCGCATAGCCGGGAACGGCGTCCGCGGCCAGAGCCGGGCCCATGACCAGCGCGCTGCCAAACAGCAGGGCTGGGCCGAATCCTTTGCAAATTCTCCCTTTATTCATCGGCATCAGAACTGGTAGTACAAGCCGGTGAAAAAGGTATCGATCCTGTCCGCATCGACGATGGGACTCTGGCTGATCGCGCTACTGAGAAACTCGCGCTCGACCATGGCGACCACCTGCCAGTGACGGCTCAGTGAGTGGCTTGCCTGAAGGCGCATGAATTGATTGGTACCCGAGCCGCTTTCGTAGGCGGGGCGGCCGGAGAAGGCTTCCTCCGGACGCACGCCGTAGTAGTAGCTCAGTAGGTTCGAGCTCTGCCATTCGAGGCCGAGCGTGAAGCTCACCTGGCTGTTCTTGAAGAACCAGGGCTTGGTCCAGGACAGCCAGGCTTCCTGCCCGTGATGTACGCTGCTGACGTCGCTGAGCACCTGCGCCTGCAGGTCGCCCCAGGGACTGATGTAGAGCAGCTCGAAACCGCCGTTGGCGGCATAGTCGCGTTTGGCGAGGCGGGCGTCGAAGTTACGTTCTTCCAGCTCTTCTTTCGGCAGCTCGGGACCGACGGTGAAGCCGTCGTCGACGATCTTGTTGCCGGCGAGTCCGATGCTGGCGAATTCGAAGCTGGGGCCGGCGACGAGGCCGGAGCCGAACAGCGAGTCGAGGCTCAGCTGTTTGCCGGTGAGATAACTGTAGTAGCTGCGCTCGTTGCTGATGGTGCCGAGCAGGCTGAAGCTCCAGTTGTTGCCCGTGAACAGGGTGTAGCCGAAGTCGCCGTTGTCGAAGAAGAAGCGCTCGCCGTACCAGGAGAAGTCGACGACGTAGTTGACGTCGATCGAATCGCCGCTGATCAGCGGGTTGTCGCGCTTGCCGGCACCGAAGGCGATGCCCAGGCTCCAGCTGCGCTCGGGTTGGGGCGGTTCCTGTTGCGCGCGCACCTGGCCGGCGCCGAGGCAGAGCAGCGGTCCCAGCAACAAGGCCCCACGGGCGACAAGGGAGTAGGAAAAACGATTCCTCGAACAGTGGGAGCTCATGGCGCCGGAAGAGGCCTGCAGTGGTTGGAAGGAGCCGGGTAGCATTCCGAAATGCCGCGGATTATGGGCCGCCGTAACGCTGATAGGCTGTAGGCAATTTACCGCAAATTTGTAAAAAATTGTAAACGCCGCGATCGAGTTGTTAAAAATTGCAAAATTGCGGGCTTTTCGACGTTAACTTCAGAGATTGAGCGAGTAACGCACCTGCAATTGGTGCTGCATGAACGAAGGGCCCCTCTGACGGTCGACCACTCCGATCTGATACTCCCAATCCATGCGCGGAATGCTAAGGACGGGGCGCTGCAGGCTCAACATCACCCTTCTATGGTTCACTCCCTTGCGGGTGTTGGGGCTGAGCGTGCTGAGGTTGTACATCCACTCATAGCCCAGGTTCAGGTTGAAGCCGTAGGCGACCGGCTGGCTCCAGCGATTGAAGAGGCGGAAGCGTTCGCCGCTGCGGTCGTTGGGCAGGAAGCGTTCTTCCAGACGTCCGGACAGCTCATAGGTGCCGGAGCTGAAGCGGAAGCGGTGTCGCAGTTGCTGCCACAGACGATGTTCCATTCCCGTCTGGCCATAGCGGTAGAACTGGCCCTGGTAGGCGAAGTTGAAGTCACTGTCACCGCGGCGCTCGGTGAAGCTGACCGAACCGATGCCGCGATCGTGGCGATCGAAGCCATCGCGCCAGCGTCCGATGATCATGCCGTCGACCGAGCGCTGTGGGCCCAGTGCCTTTACCACCCGCAAGGTGAAGGCGTTGATGCCCTGCTGGTCCATTGCCCAGCTTGGTGTAGCCACAAGACCCGCCCACAGACACAAGCCATACCCGAGAGCACGCGCAAACGTCATAAAAGATCCTGAGAGACAGCGGGGAGAAGGGCCGGGTGGGACGCTAGGAGGCGTCGAACGCGGCGAGCCGGGCCTGGAGACGGTCGAGGCGCAGATCGAGTTCGCGCACCGCCGCATAGAAGGCTTCTACCTCGTGCCGATGCGGGGTGAGGCCACGTTCCTGCGTGAGGTAGTCGGACAGATCCTCGCGCAGGCGCGCGCCACTACGTGCCACGGTGGTCCGCGTGCGCTCCGCCACCCTGCCGAGCGCGGAGGCTGGGAGATCGCCGGTGATACGGCTGAGGTGATATTCCCAATCGAGGTCGAGCTCCGTGAGGACCTCGCGCAAACCGCCGACGAGCGCTGTGCTGCCGTCCAGGCTTACGCCGGTGCCGTGCAAGTTGTGTGCCTTGCCGCCGCGGGCGAGCAGTTTGAGCAGTGCGGTGGCGGAACCGGTGAGCGTGGCATTCGGCTGAGCCCCGCAAACCGGGCTCAAACTCAACTTTGCGGCATGCACGCTGATGAAAAGTTGGAGCGAGGGCTCGGTACAACGGATGGCGAGCGTCTGCCCTTCAAAAGGGCGCAGGTGATTCTGCGTGAGCGGATCGAGGGCAAGCAGGGCGTTGACCGCCGCTTCCAGCGGCAGCAACAGAGCGCTTTGCAGAAGACCCAAGGACATCAGGCAGCGTCGCGATAGCCAATGTGGATGGCGCAGATGCCGCCCATCACGTCGTGGAATTCACAACGCTGGAAGCCGGCGGCGAGCACCATGTCGCGCAGCGTTTCCTGGTTGGGATGCATGCGGATCGACTCCACCAGGTACTGATAGCTGGCGGCGTCGTTCAGCACGATCTTGCCGGCGATCGGCCAGAACTTGGAGTAGAGGTCGTAGGCCTTGCCGAGCAGCGGATTGCGCGGTGTCGAGAATTCCAGGATCAGCACGCGGCCACCGATCTTGGTGGTGCGATACATCGAGCGCAGTGCCGCGTCCTTGTCGGTGACGTTGCGCAGGCCGTAGGCGATGCAGATGCAGTCGAAGCTTTCATCCGCGAAGGGCAGGCACTCGGCATTGGCGAGACTGTAACTGATGTTGCCCGGATTGCCGGCATCGATGATGCGGTCGCGGCCGACGCGCAGCATGGATTCGTTGATGTCGGCCAGCACCACCTGACCTTTCTCACCGAGACGCGGTGAGAACAACAGACTGAAGTCCCCGGTGCCACCGGCGAGGTCGAGCACGCGCTGGCCGGGACGTACCGCGCTGAGTTCGAGCGTGAAGCGCTTGATGAGTCGATGCGTGCCGAGCGAGACGACGTCGTTCATCAAGTCGTACTTGCGCGCCACCGAATGGAAGACGCCACCGACCAACGCCGCTTTTTCTTCGACCGGCACTTCGCGATAACCGAAGTGGGTGGTTTTCTTCTGATTGCTGTCGTTCATCGGTGGAGGTTTGCGCGGAAAAGAGGCGCCATTGTACTCACAAGCCTTGCGGCCGTGCAGGAGCAAACAGCGAAATAGTCAGGCTGAGCGTGCAATCGTGCGCAGCGGCGCGAGTCGCTTCAACCTTCCTTCGGTTTGAGTGGCATGATGTTGACCACCTGCACGCTGGGATCGACCGGATCGCGTTTCGCGCCCGCTTCTTCGAGGCGCTTCAGATAGTCCTGCCACATCACATCCTGATGCTCGCCGAGCTCGCGCAAGTATTCCCAGGTGTAGATGCCGGTGTCGTGGCCATCGTCGAAGAACAACTTGATGCCGTAATGGCCGACGGGTTCGAGCTGGGTCAGTTTGACGAAGCGCTTACCCACCTGCAGCACTTCCTGGCCCGGGCCGTGACCACGCACTTCGGCCGACGGCGAATGGACACGCAGAAACTCGGCCGGCAGCGAGAAACTCTTGCCGTCCTCGTAATCGAGTTCGAGCACGTTGCTGCGTTTGCGCAGACGAAGCGAAGAAGGCTGCATGGGTTCCCTCAGAGAATGAAGCGGCTGAGATCTTCGTTGTCGGCGAGATCACCGAGGTGGGTGTTCACGAAGTTGCCGTCGACCACCACCTTGTTGTTGCCGGCGGCGGCCATGGCGTCGGCGGCGAAGGACACTTCTTCCAGCAGTTTTTCCATCACCGTGTGCAGACGACGTGCGCCGATGTTCTCGGTGCGTTCGTTCACCTGCCAGGCGATCTCGGAAATGCGCGCGATGCCATCGTCGGTGAACTCGAGGTCCACACCTTCGGTGGCGAGCAGCGCCTGATACTGCTTGCAGAGCGAAGCATCGGGTTCGGTGAGGATGCGGCGGAAATCATCGGCAGTGAGGGCCTGCAATTCCACGCGGATCGGCAGACGGCCCTGCAGTTCAGGGATGAGGTCGGAAGGACGCGACAGATGGAAGGCGCCGGAGGCGATGAACAGGATGTGATCGGTGCGCACCGAGCCGTACTTGGTGCTCACGGTCGAGCCTTCGATCAGTGGCAGCAGGTCACGCTGCACGCCTTCGCGGGAAATGCCGGCGCCGGAGTTTTCGTTGCGCGTGGCGACCTTGTCGATCTCGTCGATGAAGACGATGCCGGTCTGCTCGGTGAGTTCGATGGCGCGGGTCTTGAGTTCTTCTTCGTTGATCAGCTTGGCCGCTTCTTCTTCCTGCAGTGCCTTGAGGGCCTGCTTCACCGTCATGCGGCGCGTCTGTTTGCGGCCGGTCTGCAGGCTGGAGAACATGCTGCTGAGCTGGCTGCTCATCTCTTCCATGCCGGGCGGCGTCATGATTTCCAACGAGGCGAAGCGCGGGCTTACCTTGATCTCGATTTCCTTGTTGTTGAGCTGACCTTCGCGCAGCTTCTTGCGGAAGATCTGGCGCGTATCGCTGTCCTGACGTTCGCCGACACCGGGCAAGAGTGCATCGAGGATCTGATCTTCGGCGGCATTGGCCGCCTGTGCGCTGACCTTCTCGTATTCCTGTTCCCGCAGCATCTTCATCGCCACGAACACGAGGTCGCGGATGATCGAATCGACGTCGCGACCCACGTAGCCCACTTCGGTGAACTTGGTGGCTTCGACCTTGATGAAGGGCGAGCCGGACAGCTTCGCGAGACGACGCGCGATCTCGGTCTTGCCCACACCCGTGGGACCGATCATCAGGATGTTCTTGGGCGTGACTTCGTTGCGCATCGCCTCGGGCAGCTGCATGCGGCGCCAACGGTTGCGCAACGCAATGGCCACGGCGCGCTTGGCGGCATGCTGGCCGATGATGTGTTTGTCGAGTTCGGCGGCGATTTCGCGGGGGCTGAGTCGGGACATGGTTTAGTAACTGAGTTCTTCGATGGTGAGGCGATGGTTGGTGTACACGCAGATGTCGGCCGCGATGTTGAGGCTTTTTTCGACGATCTCGCGTGCGGAGAGTTCGGTGTTGTCGAGCAGGGCACGGGCTGCGGCCTGGGCATAGGAGCCGCCGGAGCCGATCGCCATCAGGCTGTCTTCGGGTTCGATCACGTCGCCGTTGCCGGTGATGATCAGCGAGCTTTCCTTGTCGGCCACCAGCAGCAGCGCTTCGAGGCGGCGCAGGGCGCGTTCGGTACGCCAGAGCTTGGCCAGCTCGACCGCGGCACGCACCAGCTTGCCCTGGTGTTTCTCGAGCTGTTCTTCGAAGCGCTCGAACAGCGTGAAGGCATCGGCAGTGCCGCCGGCGAAACCGGCGAGTACCTGGTCACGGTAGAGACGGCGCACCTTGCGGGCATTGCCCTTCATGATGGTGTGGCCTTGCGTGACCTGCCCGTCGCCGCCGATGACGACCTTGCCGTTGCGGCGGACCGAGACGATGGTGGTGCCGTGCAGTTGTTCCATGGTGACTCCAGAAGATGGGGCGATCGCCTCTATGTAGAGGTCGATGGCGGCAATTCAAGGCTAACGGGCGTCTGCTGCGCTCAGCGCACGAGCAGAGGAATGGAATCGATGTTGTTCTCGGACAGCAGCGCGCGCGCGGCCTCGGCTGCCTGCCGCCCGTTGAAGGGCCCGACCTGTACGCGCTGCCAGGTGCGGCCAGCGACCACGCCGGGTACCACGTTGGCGTTCAGGTTGAGCAGAATGATTTTGGCGCGGCGGTTCTCGGCGTCCTGACGATCCTGGAAGGAACCGGCCTGCAGCAGATACTGGCGCGTGTCGCCAGCGGCGTTGCTGGCCACGGTCGCTGCGGGCGTGGTGGTTGCGGCAAGTGCCGGGGGCGGCGTTGCGGCGGCAGTGTTGTTCTGTGCAGCAGTCGTAGTCGCGGTTTCAGGCTTGGGTGCAGTCTGCTGTGCCGCGGCCTGCTGTTGCGCCTGACGTTGTTGCTGTGCCTGCTGCTGCGCGGGTGCAGCTGCCTGGGGTGCAGGCGCGGGGACGCTCGGCGTGCCGACTTCGACACGCGCGTTGGCGAGCTCGCGATAGAAACTGAAGACGGGCAGATCTTCTTCGGCCACCACCACCTGCTGCACCGGTGCTTCGCCGCTGCGGGCGCTGCCGAAGTTGGCGATGCCGACGTAACCGATGAACACACCGAAGAGGCCAGTGAGTACGCCCGCGATGAACCAGTTCCAGTGTGTGCTGGAGGGCGGTGGGGTTCGCGTGGCAGCGCGACGGCCACTGCGTGAACCGCTTCTGTCGCGATGTCTGGCGTAGTCCTGTGCCATGGTGGAACTCGAGTCGAAAAACTGGCGGCTATTATGGCGGATCGTGGCGGTCACTGACAGCGTCGCGGCACGATGTGGAATGTGCCATCGGCCGCAATTGCGTCAGCTGAAGTCGAGCGGGTCGACGTCGAGTGCCCAGCGCACGCGGCGCGCTTCGGGCAGGGAGTCGAGCCAGGTGGCGAGCGCATTGCCGACACGTTGCAGGTTCTGCCGCGACGAAGACTGCAACATCAGTTGCGCGCGGAAACGGCCGGCGCGCTTGCCATAGGGGCTCGGCATCGGCCCGATGCAATCCACGCCCAGCTGCGCATGCTGCAAGAGCCAGACGCGCGCCTTGTCGAGTACGTCGAGCGGCAATTCACGCTTCGTTGCCTCTGCGCGCAGCAAAATGAAGTGCACGAAGGGCGGCAGTGAGCCCAGACGTCGCTCTTCCAACAGTGAGCGCGCGAAGCTGCCATAACCTTCACGCAAGAGGCGCAGCAATGCCGGATGTTCCGGATACCAGGTCTGGATCAGCACCGTGCCTGGTGCGCTGCTGCGACCGGCGCGTCCTGCAACCTGCGTCAGCAGCTGTCCGAGGTTTTCCTGACTGCGGAAGTCGGCACTGAAAAGGCCACTGTCCGCATCGAGTACACCCACCAGGCTCACCTTCGGAAAGTGATGTCCCTTCGCGATCATCTGTGTGCCGACGAGGATGCAGGGAATGCCGCTGTGCACGGTTTCCATCAACTCGTGCAGGCGCGTGGCGCTGCGCGCGGTATCGCTGTCGATGCGTACGATGGGGAAGTCGGGGAATTCATTTGCCAAGAGCTGTGCACCACGTTCGGTGCCGAGACCTTCACCGGATAGATCGTCACCGCCGCAATGGCCACAACGTTGCGGCACGGGTTTGAGCGCGTCGCAATGATGGCAGCGCAAGGCATTTGGTTGCTGATGCAAGGTATAGGCGCGCTCGCAGCGTGGGCACTCGGCAAACCAGCCGCAGTTCTGACACCGCAGCATCGGCGCAAAGCCGCGCCGATTGAGAAAGACCAATGCCTGTTCGCCGCGTTCGAGACAGCGGCGCAGCGACAGCAACAGGGTCTGCGAAAAACCTTCACGCAGGGGCTGCTGCCGCAAGTCGATGGGGCGCAGCGTCGGCAACACGGCCTCGCCGGCGCGCTGTCGTAATAGATGATGGTGGAAGCGCCCACTCAGTGCGTTGTTGAGACTTTCGAGTGAAGGCGTGGCGGAACCGAGCAGAATCGGTATGCCCAATTGCCGTGCGCGCCAGATGGCGAGATCGCGCGCGGAATAACGGAAGCCGTCCTGCTGCTTGTAGGAGTCGTCGTGTTCTTCATCCACGATGAAGAGTCCGCAATTCTTCAGAGGTGTGAACACCGCCGAGCGCGTGCCGATGACGATGCGCGCATCCCCACTGCGTGCCTTCACCCAACCTTCGAGGCGCTCCCTGTCGGACAAGCCGGAATGGAAGGAGACGATCTCGCAGGTGAAGCGATCGCGGAACCGCGCGAGTGTCTGCGGAGTCAGACTGATTTCAGGCACCAACACCAGTGCCTGTTGGCCGCGTTCGAGCACGGCGTCGATCAATTGCAGATAGACCTCGGTCTTGCCGCTGCCGGTGATGCCTTCGAGCAGGTGACAGCTGAACTTGCCGAGCTGCGAGTTCAGCGCAGAGAACGCCGCGCGTTGTTCTTCATTGAGTGAAAGTGCGGGAGTGCGCAGCAGTGGTGGCGGCGTCGTAGCCGTTGCCACCGGCACGAGATGCACCAGTCCCTTGTCTTCGAGCGCCTTGAGCAGGGGCAATGCCGGACGTTCCAGCAGCGCAGTGAGTTCGGCACTGGTCAGGCCGTCATAGCGCGCGAGTAACTCCACTACCTGTTTCTGACGCGCCGAGCGTAGCGAGGGCACTTGGTCCAGCGGTACGCGCAGTTGCCAATACAGCGGTGTGAAATCGGGCAGCGGTTTGCCTTCGCGCAGAGCAGGCGGCAGCGAGGTTTGCAGCGCGAGGCCGACGGGATGCAGGTAGTACTGACTGGCCCAGAGGTAGCACTCGAGCAGAGACGGATCGAGCAAGGGTTCTTCGTCCAGCACCGCCTCGATGTGACGCAGCTTGGTCGGATCCTGATCCGTGCTCTGATCGATGCGCACCAACACGCCCACCAAGGTGCGGCTGCCGAAGGGCACGCGCAGACGTACGCCGGGAGCCGGCAAGGGCTGCTCCGGCAGCGGCAGATAATGCAGCAAACGCCGTAGCGGACAGGGCACGGCGACGGCGAGATAAACGGGTTCGGGCTGGCTCAAGTGGGTGCGGGCTGTTGAGTGTGAGAACTGCGGGCAATAGTATAGGGCCTCTTTCAGAGTTACCCCGCCGTGACCTCAATGCAAACCGACAGTACCCCGCGCGTCCCCCCCGAACTGCTTCAGCTGCGAGCCGACATCGACAAGATCGACGAGGAGATCCTCGATTCCCTGGCGCGTCGCTTCGAAGTGACGAAACAGGTGGGCCTGCTCAAGGCCGCCCACAACCTGGATTCGGTGGATCCGGTACGCGAGCAGGAGAAATTGGCGCGTCTGAAGCAATTGGCGGAGGAAAAGGGGCTCAATGGCACCTTCGTGCATCAGCTCTTCCAGTGCCTGTTCGACGAGGTGGTGCGCAACCACCGCGCTCTGCTGAAGTCTTGATTTGACTCACTTTTTTGGCGCCGGCTTGCCAGGGGCGGGGCATCTGTTAGAATGCGCGCCCTTTCCGGCCTGATTCGGGGCGGATATTACCAACGAGGTCATGGTGCCGACTGAAGTCCAGTCGGAGAGCGATGATCCGCATGAGGTTGACCATGAAAGCCGACATCCATCCGAAATACGAAGACGTGACCGTCACCTGCGGTTGCGGCAACACCTTCAAAACCCGCTCCACGCTCGCGGAAGATCTGCGTATCGACGTGTGCTCCCAGTGCCACCCGTTCTTCACCGGCAAGCAGAAGATCGTGGACAGCGGCGGACGCGTAGACAAATTCAACAAGCGCTTCGGTAACCGCAAGCTCTAAGATTCGACCAACCGGCGGGACTTTCCCGCCGGTTTTGTTTCTGCCCTTCGCTTTTCTTTTTCTTCCTTCTTTTTTTATCTCTTTTATCTCCATCTGCGCTGCGCAAACGCGCCGCTGCTGCGTGAGCGAAACACCCGCGCAACGCTACTCTGCTGGCACGTCACTGATACTTTTCAACGGATGAACGCATGAGGGCTGCTCACTCGATGCGAGCAGCCCTCAGGAATGAATGATGGCGGAAACTTGGAGGCGACGCTCCGTCAGAAGATGCTTTCGACGGAGGAGCCGCTCGAAGATGGCGAGCGCGGATTGCTGGTGTTGCCGTAGGGCGGGACTTCTTCTTCCTTGAACACTTCGAAGATGGCGCCCGGTTCGCCCGGAGCGGCGCGCAGACCGGTACGCGGATTGATGCGCACGGTGACGAGGCCATCGGGCTGCGCCATGGCATTTTCGGGGCGGCCTTCGAGAGCCTGTTTCATGAAGTCGATCCAGATCGGCAGCGCCACGGTGGCGGCCTGTTCGTTGTCGCCGAGGTTGGCGGGCTGGTCGAAGCCGACATACACGGTGGAGACGATGTCGCCGTTGAAGCCGGAGAACCACAGATCCTTGTTGTCGTTGGTGGTACCGGTCTTGCCCGCCAGGTCCTTGCGCGTGAAGTTGCGCGAAATCGCGCGGCCACTACCTTCGGTGGTCACGGCGCGCAGGATGGTGTTCATGATGTAGGCGGTGCGCTCGTCGACCACACGCGGCGCCGGCACGATGGCCTGTTCTTCGGTGTGCGAATGCAGTGCGTCTTCCATTGCGCTGGAACTGGCGGAGAGCGCTGCCACGTTCTGTGCGGCAACCGTCGTCTGCTCGTTCTGCGAGCCACATTCCGGGCAAACGGTCGGCGGAGTTGCCTTGTACACCTCACCGTCGTTGAAGTTGACGATGCGATCGATCACGTAGGGTTCGACCTTGTAGCCACCATTGGCCAGCACTGCGTAGCCGGTGGCGATTTCGATCGGCAGAACTGCATGGGAGCCGATCGCGACCGTCAGGTCGTTACGCGGAATCTCATCGGCCTTGAAGCCGAAGCGCGCGATGTAGGGAAGCACCACGTCCTGACCGAGCTGTTCGTAGAGGCGCAGCGATACCAGGTTCTTCGACTGCGTCAGCGCGTACTTCAGACGGATCGGCCCCATGAACTCGCCGTCGAAGTTGGACGGACGATAGTCGGCGCGCGCCAGCGGGGCGTCGTTGATCAGCGTGGCGGCGGTGTAACCGTTCGCGAGTGCCGCGGTATAGAGGAAGGGTTTGAAGTTGGAGCCGGGCTGACGTTTGGCCTGCGTCACACGGTTGAAGGAGCCGGTGTTGAAGTCGTAGCCACCGACGAGCGCGAGGATGGCGCCGTCACGTGGGCTGAGCGACACCAGACCACCGTTCGCAGCCGGCACCTGGCCGAGCATCCACTTGCCGGCATCGTCCTGCGTCACGCGGATGAGATCACCAACCTTCGCAACTTCGGAGGCGCTGCGCGGCGTGGAGCCCCAGGTGCTGGTGGTGATGAAGCGTTTGGCCCAGCGAATGCCGTCCCAGGTCAGCGTCAAGGTACTGCCATCGCTCATGAGCGCGGTGATGGTGTCGGTGCCGACTTCCGTCACGATTGCCGGATATTGGTCGGCGATGACGGGCGTGTTGTTGAGCGTTTCGAGCCACTTGTCGAGCGAGCCGTCGGCAGCAGGCGCGATGTTCGCTTCGGGGCCACGATAGCCGTGGTTGCGGTCGTAGTTTTCGAGACCGCGGTTGAGTGCGGCGTTGGCGGCCTGCTGCAGTTTGCTATCGATGGTGGTGTAGACCTCGAAGCCGTCGGTGAGCGCAAGCTCGCCATAGCGCTGCATCATTTCCAGTCGCACCATCTCTGCCACGTAAGGGGCATAGAGCTCGGGCTGACGACCGTAACGTTTGGCGGTTTCGGGTGCGGCGAGGGCGAGCGAATATTCCTCACGCGTGATCATCTTCTGATCGAGCATGCGGTTGAGCACGCGGCGACGCTCCGCCATCGCCCGTTCGGGCGAACGCAGCGGGTTGTAGGCGTTGGGCAGCGGCAGGATGCCGATCAGCGTGGCGACCTCGGGCAGGGTGAGCTCGTCGATCTCCTTGTTGTAGTACTGACGCGAGGCGGCAACGATGCCGTAGGCCGACACACCGAAGAAGCTGCGATTGAGATAGAGCTCGAGGATCTCTTGCTTGGAGAGATCGCGTTCCATCTTCAGTGCCAGCAGGATTTCCTTGAACTTGCGCGAGTAGGGTGATTCGCCTTCGAAGAAGAAGTTCTTGGCCACCTGCATCGTGATGGTCGAACCACCACCCCAGTCGTTACCGGTGAGTACGCCGGCCACCATGCGCATGAGGCCGTAGGTATCGACGCCCTCGTGCTGATAGAAGCGTTTGTCCTCGCTGGATATCAGAGCGTTGACTATGATGGGAGGGATTTGATCGTACTTGATCGGATTGCTGCGACGGCTGCCGAACTCGGCGAGCAGTCGGTTGTCCGCAGTGAAGATGCGCAGCGGGTTTTCGAGACGGATGTTGGTGTACGCCTCACGCCCCGGCAGCTTCGGCGACAGGTACAGGTAGGCGCTCGTCATGATCATGACCATCCCGGCCAGGCCGGCAATGGCCCAGCAGCCGAGAAAGCGGGTGAGGCGCCACACCAATTTCACTGTCGTTGTACCGGAATCCGAGTCAGAAGTGGGGCGCATTTTACCCGTATCGGACAGGGCAAGGCCATGGAGTATTTTGTGGTCCGTCACAAAACCGTTGCGCCCACCAGGTGTGCTCGCGCATTGCGGCAGGACGCCGATGCGCCGAGCGCTGAATTGAGTGCTGGCTTGGCGCCAGCATCGAGTGAATCAGGGATGAGTGATGTGGGGCTTTTCACGGAGGAAAAGCACTGCGCTCGGCATCGATATCGGCTGTAGTGCAGTGAAGGTCGTGCAGGTGCGTGGCGATGCGCGTACTTGCAGCATCACAGCGTGTGGCTGGCGCCCCTTGCCTCCTGGCGCAGTAAGGGAAAAACGTATCGTCGATGTCGGCGTGGTGGCAGCGGTGCTGCGCGAGTTGTGCGTCGACTTGCACTGTCGAGGTGCGCGAGCCGTGACCGCAGTGCCCAGCAGTGCGGTAATCACGCGGCAATTGCAATTTCCCGGTACCTTCAATGATGCAGAGCTCGAGCTGCAGGTGTGGCTCGAAGCCGAGCGGCAACTTCCGCATGCAGCAGAAGAACTCGCGCTCGACTTCGTGAGTTCGGCCACTGCCGACGGCAATACGGGCGTCATTGTGGCGGCTTGTCGCAAGGAGCAGATGGAGACGCGCTGTGCAGTGCTCGCTCGAGCGGGAATTGCTGCCATCGTGGTAGAGCCTGAAACGCAAGCGGTGGAGCGCATCTTTGCGCTATCGGGTGAAGTCGCCGGTCTGCATGCGCTCGCCGACATTGGCGTCACTTCACTCACGCTCTATGTCCTGCGCGATGGTGTGCTGATTCATGAGCGGGAGCATGTGCTGGCTGAGCGCTTGCCCTTGAATGGATCTGATGCCGAAATGTCGGCAGTTCAGGAACGGTCGTTAGAAGAGCTCATCGCTCCCCTGCTGCGCGCCCTGCAGCTCTTCCATTCTTCCGGTTCTCCTCAACGCATCGCGCGGCTCGTACTGGCTGGTCGTGGCGCCCTGCTTCCGAATCTTCCCCAGGCGCTCGAGCACCGAACGGGAATACCAACTGCGGCGGCCCAAACCTTTGCCGCGTTGCGGTTCTGCAGGCAGTTTGATGCTGCAGAACTCGAACGTACTGCGCCGTTGTTTGTGCTTGCGCTTGCTCTTGCATTGCGAGGACTGCGCGATGACTGAGTTCAATTTCTTGCCATGGCGTGAGCGCAAACGCGTACGCGAGCGTAGACGTTTCGTGCAGCGGCTGGTTGCGGCGGCTCTCGCGGCAGCACTGCTGCACGGTGTGTTGTCCCTGCATCTCGTATCCGCAACACGTAGCGCATCTCGGCAGCAGGCCGCGTTGAAAACACAACTCATGGCGCTCGATGCACCGCTGGCGCAATTGCGTGAACTACGAGAGCGCAGGGAGGAGCTGGAGCAACGCACGGAGCTTCATCTTGCGCTGGAAAGTCAGCGACACGGACTGGTGGAAGTGCTGGAGCGATTGGCGGCACTGGCCCCGGAAAGTACGCACTTCACCAGTGTTGGACGAGAGGGGAATCGATGGCGTCTGCAGGGCAGGGCGAGCGGCTCCTCTCTCAGCCAATTGTTGCGAGCTCTGGAAGTCGCTCCGAATTTCGGTGTGCCGGAGTTGTCGGAGATCGGTGCGCCCGGCGTAGGAGATGGATCCTTCGTTGTGCTCATTCCGATGACGGAGGACCAGGTTCCATGAGAGTGCCACGCTGGTATCAGGAGTTGCGCGACTTCGATTGGAATGAACTGGTCGAACTCGACACCTTCGATGTCTGGCCTACGTCCGTGAAGAACGTGCTCGTGGCACTGTTCTTCAGCGTTTGCCTGTTTGCGGGCTATGTGCTTTTGGTTCGTGGCTTGATGGCCGCTGCCGAAAACGCAGAAGCGCTCGCGACTGAGCTAGGGCATGAACTTCAAACGCAACAGTCTGAGTTGCTTGCGGTGAATCGGGAACGGCAAATGCTTGCGAATTTGCAAAGCAAGGTGGCCGAGCAAGCGGGGCAATTGCTTACGCGCGCCGGTGTGCCTGCTCTTCTTGATCTATTGACAGAGTCAGCAGCAGCGAATGGCCTGCAGATCGACGAGCTCGAGTTGGAGAGCGAAGTGGAACAAGCATTCCTGGTGCGACTCCCGATGCGACTCGTGGCGCGAGGGGCTTACCGCAGTGTCGTGACTTTCTGGCAGGAGCTGGCTGCATATCCCCTGCTGGTGGTACCGCTGGACTTTCAACTCAGCTCTTCGGAGCAGGACGACGAACTGCGTCTCGAGCTGAAGCTCGAGGCTTATCGCGCAACAGGTGCATTCAGCGAAGCGGGCGCGCTTGCTTGGCAGCGTCCAACGCTACATGCCGCACCGCCAACCCGGAATCCCTTCGCTACGCGTTCCAACGGAAGTCCTGCCAAAGATGACGAGCATCGACGCAGGTTGGAAGCGCTCGAGCACTTCGATCTTTCCGAGCTGACACTGTGTGGAACCTTGGCGCGTGGCGGACAGCGGTGGGCGCTGGTGCGTGACCCGACGGGACTCATCACCCGCGTCGGCATCGGCGCTCGCATGGGGCGCAACGAAGGTCGTGTCGTCGCCATCAGTCGCGAACACATCGAGCTGATCGAACGCAGGGTGGAGGAAGGTGAGTGGAGAGAACGGCGCAGTGTGCTGCGCTTGGCCAGGCCAGACTGAATCAGGAGCTCAAGGATGGAGCGAGGAAGCAAGTGGTGGGCAGTGAGTGTACTGTGGCTTTGCAGCATGAGGCTGTGCGCGCAGGAAGCGGCGCAGGACACGGGTGGCATTACCCTGGATTTTCAGGACATCGACATTCGTGCCGCACTCCAGATTCTCGCCGACTTCAATGATTTCAGTTTGGTGGTGGGCGACAGCGTCACGGGTCAGCTCACTCTTCGTCTCGACAACGTGCCATGGGAGCAGGCGCTCGACCTGGTGCTTGCGCCGCGCGGTCTGGGAAAGCGCCAGATCGGCCCGGTGCTCTATGTCGCACCCGCCGAAGAGTTGGCGCAGGCGGAGCTGACGGCGCTCGAACTCGAGGAGCGCCGCAAGGCCTTGGCGCCGCTCGTCACCGAATACATCGAACTCAACTACGCCGTGGCTTCCGAGCTATTGCCGCTCTTGCGTGGTGAAGGAGAGCTGGGAGGCATTCTCACCGAACGCGGCAGCGCGGCAGTCGATCAACGCACCAACACACTGATCGTGCAGGACGTGCAGGTGGTGCTGGATGAAATTCGAGCACTGCTGGCACACCTCGACGTGCCGGTGCGGCAGGTCCTGATCGAGGCACGCATCGTCAACGCCTCGACCTCGTTCAGTCGTGCTCTCGGTATTCGCTGGGGTGGCGTGCAGACCTTCCCTTCAGCCGGTGATGACTTCGTCCTGTCCGGCAGTCTCGATGCGGTAAGTGGCAGGGCACCAACGCCAACAGAGGCGCTGGTGGTGGATCTCGGTGTGGACAAGCCTGCTGCGTCCTTTGCGCTCGGCTATGCCGGTAACAGTGGTCTGCTGCAGTTGGAGCTCTCTGCTTTGGAGGCGAGTGGTCAGGGGGAAGTGATCGCGCAGCCGAAGGTCACGACGCAGGACCAACAAGCCGCGCGCATCGAATCGGGTGTGCAGATTCCCTATCAGGCGCAGGCTGGCGGCACGGCGGGAGGCTCCACCACCGAGTTCGTCACGGCGGCCTTGTCGCTGCAGGTCATTCCGCAGATCACCCCTGATGGCCGCATCATCATGTTGCTCGACGTGCATCAGGATTCGGTGGTACCGGGTTCGGGAACCGTGCCCGCCATCGCCACCAACTCGGTATCGACGCGAGTGCTCGTCAATGATGGGGATACCGTGGTCCTGGGTGGCGTGTTCCGTGAAGAGGAAACCACCACGGTGCTCAAGACGCCGGTGCTCGCAGAACTGCCCTACCTGGGTTCACTCTTTCGTCGCACCGAGCGCGGTCGTACCAAGACGGAGCTCTTGATCTTCATCACACCGACCATCCTGCGCGAGGCGCCTTAGTGCTAACGCGTGTCGCAGTTCTCGCGTGCCCTCACGAGATCGGGTCTAATAGCGCCCCGCCGCACCGGCTCTACTACTACGCAAGGCCCGAACCGAATGCTGCCAGCTTCGACCAACAACATTTTTCTGATCGGCCCCATGGGCGCCGGCAAGACCACCATCGGACGACTGCTTGCCGAGCAGTTGGGGCGCACCTTTCATGATTCGGATCAGGTCATCGAGGAGCGCGCAGGCGCCGACATCTCGTGGATCTTCGATAAGGAAGGCGAGCCGGGTTTCCGTAAGCGCGAAGCCAACGTGATCGCGGATCTCACCAGTCTCGACAACATCGTCCTCGCCACGGGTGGGGGTGCCATCCTGGCCGAACAGAATCGTCGTGCACTGCATGAAAGAGGCGTGGTGGTCTATCTGATGGCGACGGTGGCGCAACAGCTCGAACGCACCAAGCGTGATTCGAAGCGTCCGCTGCTGCGGACGGATGATCCGAAGGCGCGGCTGACGGCGTTGATGGAAATCCGCGAGCCGCTCTACCGCGAGATCGCCGACATCAGCATCATGACCAGTCGCCGCAGTCCACGCGCGGTGGCGGCAGAAATCCTTAAAATGCTGCGCAATGGTGGTGTCCAGGTCTGACGCAGCACGAGAAAGTATTGGAGATCGCATGGAAACCTTGAGCGTCGCTCTCGACGAGCGCAGCTATCCCATCCACATCGGTGAAGGCTTGCTGAAGCGGGCAGATCTGTTCTTGCCGTTTGTCGAGAACCGTCAGGTCTGCGTCATCACCAACGACGTGGTGGCGCCGCTGTATCTGCAGCAGGTGTTGCAGACGCTGGCGCCTTGCCGTCCGGATTACCTCGTGCTTCCCGATGGCGAAGAACACAAAACGCTCGAAACCGTCACCCGCATCTACGATCACCTGCTTGAGCGCAACTATTCGCGCTCCTGTGTGCTGATTGCACTCGGCGGTGGGGTGATCGGTGACATGGTGGGCTTCGCTGCCGCCACTTATCAGCGTGGTGTGCGCTTCATCCAGGTACCGACGACCTTGTTGGCGCAGGTGGATTCTTCTGTCGGTGGCAAGACCGGCGTCAACCGTCCGCTCGGCAAGAACATGGTCGGTGCCTTCTATCAACCGCAGGCGGTGCTGATCGACGTCACCACGCTCGACACCCTGCCGCTGCGCGAACTCAAGGCCGGTCTCGCTGAGGTCATCAAATATGGCTTCATCAACAATCGCGCCTTCCACGACTGGATCGAAGCCAATTTGCCGGCGCTGCTCGAGCGTGATCGCTCGGCGTTGATTCACGCCATCAAGGTGAGCTGTCAGGAGAAGGCAACGATCGTTGCTGCCGATGAAACCGAAGGTGGTGTGCGTGCCACGCTCAACCTCGGCCATACCTTCGCGCACGCCATCGAAACCGCCACCGGCTATGGCACCTGGCTGCATGGTGAGGCAGTGGCGGCCGGCATGGTGATGGCGGCGGATCTTTCCCATCGCATGGGTTTGCTCGATGCACCATCGGCGCGCACGATCAAGGCGTTGGTGGCACGTGCCGGTCTACCAGTGGCGCCGCCCGACGATATGACGCCGGAGCAGTTCATTGCGCTGATGGCCAAAGATAAGAAGGCAGAAAAGGGTTCGATCAAGTTCATCCTGCTCGAAGCCATCGGTCGTTCCATTTACAACCGCACTGCACCGCCCGAGTTGCTCGAAGCAACGTTGACTGCAGGGCCTCGTCTCGCCGAGTTTTGAGTCGTTCCTTCCTGGATGCCGTCATGTGCATGTGACGGCGTCCATGCACCATTCGGCGCAATGTGCGTCGTTCAACGCTCTTCGCAGCACCTTCGACTAACTGATTGAAACCGCTCAGGTTTCAGCACTTCAAAAAGTATGGCAATAACGTTGCCATACTTTGGGTGCTTGTGTAGAATGGCCGGCCGTTTTGAAAAAAGCATACACGTATGTGCTTTTTCTGAATGGTCCAGCCTGCGTCAATTACCACGAATCAGCTGAAGAGAAGAAACATGAGAACTGGTCTTTACCACCCCGACGAGTTCAGGGACAACTGTGGCTTCGGTTTGGTGGCCCATACTGAAGGCAAGCCCAGTCACGATCTCTTGCAGTCAGCAATTAGTTCGCTGGCATGCATGACTCACCGCGGCGGCATTGCTGCAGACGGTGTCACCGGAGACGGCTGTGGTCTATTGATGCAGAAACCCGATCGCTTTCTGCGGGATCAAGCACAGAAGCTCTTCAACCAACAACTGGCAGACAACTACGGCATAGGCCAAGTCTTTCTCAGTCAGGATCCCGCCAAGGCAGAACAAGCCAAGGCAATATTGGTAGAAGAACTTCAAGCCCAAGGTCTAAGCGTCGTAGGCTGGCGCGCAGTACCAACAGATCCCTCAGTATGTGGCCGTCTCGCTAGAGAACTCATGCCACGCATCGAACAGATCTTCGTCGATGCACCCGGTCTCGATAAATCCTCTCTCGCCGTAAAGCTGTTCGTCGCACGCCGCAAGGCTGAGAAACGTCTCGAAGACGATCCCGATTTCTACGTATGCAGCCTTTCGCATTCGGTGTTGTCCTACAAAGGGCTCACGATGCCGGCTGATTTGCCGCGCTTCTATCTCGATCTGAACGATCCGACGCTGGAAGTGGCGATGTGTACTTTCCACCAGCGCTTCTCCACCAACACCTTGCCGCGCTGGCAGCTCGCTCAACCCTTCCGCATGTTGGCCCACAACGGTGAGATCAACACCATTCAGGGCAACCGCAACTGGGCGCGGGCACGTATCAACAAATTCCGTTCCAAGGCCATTCCGAACATCGAAGAGATCGCACCGGTCGTCAACTTCACCGGTTCCGACTCCTCGTCGATGGACAACATGCTCGAACTGCTCGTCACGAGCGGCATGGATCTCTATCAGGCCATCCGTCTCATCATGCCACCGAGCTGGCAGAACCGTGAGGACATGGATTTCGAGCTGCGCAGCTTCTACACCTATGCCTCCATGCACATGGAAGCGTGGGACGGTCCTGCCGGCGTGGTACTCACCGACGGCCGCTATGCCGTGTGTGTGCTCGACAAGAACGGTTTGCGTCCCTCGCGCTGGGTGTTGACGCGCAATGGGTATCTGACCGCTGCATCCGAAATCGGCGTAAATGCCTACAACCCGGAAGACGTCGTGGCCAAGGGCCGCGTCGGGCCGGGCGAGATGCTCGTGGTCGACACCGAAGAAGGCAAGATTCTCCACACCGAAGACGTCGCCAACTATCTGAAATCCCGTCAGCCCTATGGCGAATGGGTGAAGAAACGCACGAGCTTCGTCGAATCCCAGTTGTCGGAAGACGCACCCGCACTCAAGCCGCTGTCGCCGGAAGAGTGCGAGATCCACATGAAGATGTTCCAGGTCACCTTCGAGGAAATGGATCAGGTCATGCGTCCGCTCGCCGAGAAAGGTGGCGAGGGCACGGGTTCCATGGGTGACGACACGCCGATCGCCGTACTGTCGCGTCACGTGCGTCCGTTGTACGACTACTTCCGCCAGCAGTTCGCACAGGTAACGAACCCGCCGATCGACAGCTTGCGCGAAGCCAATGTGATGTCGCTCGAAACCCGCATGGGTCGTGAGCTCAACATCTTCGAAGAAACCGAAGATCACGCCGATCGCATCATCCTGCACTCGCCGCTCTTGTCGCCGAACAAGTTCTGGAACCTCAAGTGCATGAACCGCCCGGGCTACGAATCCGCCGAGATCTCGCTGGCCTACGATCCGGCCATTGGTCTGGAACAGGCAATCAAGAATGTGGTGGCGCAGGCAGAAGCCGCGGCGCGCGCCGGCAAGGTATTGCTGTTCATCTCCGAGCGTCTGCCGGAGAAGGGTCAGCTCGTGATCAACGCGCTGCTCGCCACCGGCGCCATCCATCATCACCTCGGTGTGTTGGGCCTGCGCTGTGATACCAACCTCATCATCGAAACCGCCAGCGCGCGTGACCCGCATCAGATCGCCTGCCTGGTCGGCTACGGCGCCACTGCGGTCTATCCGTATCTGGCCTACGACGTCATCGATCATCTGATCAACATCGGCACCATCCACATGGAACCGATGGTGGCGCAGAAGAACTACCGCAAGGGCATCAACAAGGGCCTGATGAAGATCATGTCCAAGATGGGCATCAGTACCATCAGCTCCTACCGCGGTGCGCAGCTGTTCGAAATCGTCGGCATCTCCGACGAAGTCACTTCGCTCTGCTTCCCGGATGCTTGCAGCCGCATCGGCGGTGCGACCTTCCAACACCTGCAGAACGACCAGGAAAAACTGGCGCGCGATGCCTGGACGCCGCGCAAGCGCATCCAGCAGGGAGGTCTGTTGAAGTTCATCCACGGCGGCGAATACCACATGATCAACCCCGATGTGGTGCGCACGATTCAGGATGCGGTACGCAGCGGCGACTACGAGCAATATCGCAAGTTCGCGCAGCTCGTCGACAACCGTCCGATCTCCGCCATCCGTGACCTCTTCACGCTGCGTGAAGACGTCACCCCGATTCCGCTCGAGCAGGTCGAACCGCTGGAAGACATCCTGAAGCGTTTCGATTCCGCCGGCATGTCGCTCGGTGCGCTGTCGCCCGAAGCGCACGAAGCGCTGGCACAGGCGATGAACCGTCTCGGTGGTCGTTCCAACTCCGGTGAAGGTGGTGAAGACCCGGCGCGTTATGGCACCGACAAGGTCAGCAAGATCAAACAGGTCGCTTCCGGTCGTTTCGGTGTGACGCCGCATTACCTCGTGAACGCCGAAGTACTGCAGATCAAGATCGCGCAGGGAGCGAAACCTGGCGAAGGTGGCCAGCTGCCCGGCAGCAAGGTGAATGGCCTTATCGCGCGCCTGCGTTACTCCGTGCCTGGCGTGACGCTGATTTCGCCGCCGCCGCATCACGACATCTACTCGATCGAAGACCTGGCTCAGCTGATCTTCGACCTCAAGCAGGTCAACCCAGAGGCCATGGTATCGGTGAAACTGGTATCCGGCCCCGGCGTCGGCACGATCGCCGCCGGTGTGGCGAAGGCCTACGCCGACCTCATCACGATCTCCGGTCACGACGGCGGCACGGGTGCGAGCCCGCTCACCTCGATCCGCTACGCCGGTACGCCGTGGGAAATCGGCCTGTCCGAAGTACAGCAGGCGCTGCGTGTGAACGATCTGCGTGCGCGCATCCGCGTACAGGCGGACGGTGGTCTGAAAACCGGTCTCGACGTGATCAAAGCAGCCATACTCGGTGCCGAGAGTTTCGGCTTCGGTACGATCCCGATGGTGGCTCTGGGCTGCAAATATCTACGTATCTGCCATCTCAACAACTGCGCCACCGGTGTGGCCACGCAGGACAAGAACCTGCGCGAGCAGCACTTCATCGGCCAGGCCGAGATGGTGATGAACTACTTCCGTTTCGTGGCGCAGGATACGCGTCAGTGGCTGGCCAAGCTCGGTGTCAGCAAACTCGAGGATCTGATCGGCCGCACCGATCTGCTCGTACGTCTGCCGGCGCAGACCGAGAAACAGGCGGCACTGGATCTGTCGCGTCTGCTGCACAACGATCTCATCCCGGAAGACAAGCCGCGCTTCTGTACCATCACGCGCAACCCGCCCGCCGACAAGGGCGAGCTGGCAGAGCAGATGGTGCGCGACATCCTTCCGGCCATCGAGAACAAGACGGGCGGCATATTCAACTACAAGGTCAATAACTACCATCGCTCGATCGGCGCACGTCTGTCGGGTGAGATCGCCAAACGCTACGGCAACCAGGGCATGGCCGATGCACCGATCACGGTTCATCTGAATGGCTCCATCGGTCAGAGCTGGGGTGTGTGGAACGCCGGTGGTCTGAACATGCATCTGGTGGGCGAAGCCAACGACTACGTGGGCAAGGGCATGGCTGGCGGCAAGCTGGTCGTGGTACCGCCCCCGGGCTCCACCTTCAAGACGCAGGACACTTCCATCATCGGCAACACCTGTCTCTATGGCGCGACGGGCGGCAAGCTTTTCGCTGCTGGCCGTGCCGGTGAACGTTTCGCCGTTCGCAACTCCGGCGCGCATGCCGTAGTGGAAGGTGCCGGTGATCACTGCTGTGAATACATGACCGGTGGTCTCGTCACCGTGTTGGGTCGCACCGGTTACAACTTCGGCGCGGGCATGACTGGCGGTTTCGCCTATGTGCTCGACCTCGATAGGGACTTCGTCGACAAGTACAACCATGAGCTCATCGAAGTGCATCGCATTCGCAACGAGGGCATGGAGGAGTATCGCAACCATCTGCGCCTCGTGATCGAGGAATACGTGCGCGAAACCGGCAGTGCCTGGGGCGCCCACATCCTCGACAACTATGGTGAGTACGTGCGCAAGTTCTGGCTGGTCAAACCGATGGCCGCCAGCCTCGGGGCACTTTTGAGTCTGGTTACTGTCAACTCCCAGTAAGGTCGCCAACGGCAGGTACAGTACGGCGTGAGCCGTGTGAGAGATCAACATGTCTGAGATCATCGCCAAATCCAAAGATACTTTCCGGTTCGTGAAAACCGGCCGTATCGATCCTGCGAAGAAGCCGCTGGCGACGCGTCAGCAGGCCTTCGTCGAGATCTACGATCCGTTCAAGCCGCAAGAAGCCGAAGTTCAGGCAGATCGCTGTCTCGAATGTGGCAACCCCTATTGCGAATGGAAATGTCCGGTCCATAACTACATTCCCAACTGGCTCAAGCTGGTGGTGGAAGGCAACATCCTGCAGGCGGCGGAACTCTGCCACAGCACCAACACCCTGCCGGAGGTGTGCGGTCGCATCTGTCCGCAGGATCGTCTCTGCGAAGGCGCCTGTACGCTCAACGACGGCTTCGGCGCCGTGACCATCGGCAACATCGAGAAATACATCGTCGACACTGCGCTCGAGCAGGGCTGGCGTCCGGATCTTTCGAAAGTGGAGCCCACCGGCAAGAAAGTCGCCATCATCGGTGCCGGTCCTGCCGGTCTCGGTTGTGCCGACGTGCTCGTGCGCGCCGGTGTGCAGCCGGTCGTGTTCGACCGTTATCCGGAAATCGGCGGTCTTCTGACCTTCGGCATTCCGATGTTCAAGCTGGAAAAAGACGTGATGTCCCGTCGCCGTGAAATCTTCGAAGGCATGGGCATCCAGTTCCGTCTCAACACCGAAGTCGGCAAGGACGTGAGCTTCCAGCAGCTGCTCGACGAATACGATGCCGTGTTCCTCGGCATGGGCACCTACAAGGCCATGAAGGGCGGCTTCCCCGGTGAAGATCTCGAAGGCGTGTACGAAGCACTGCCCTTCCTGATCGGCAATACCAACAACGAGATGAAGTACGACCCCAACCTCGCTCCCTTCATCTCCATGGCCGGCAAGCGCGTGATCGTGCTCGGCGGTGGTGATACCGCGATGGACTGCAACCGTACCTCCATCCGTCAGGGCGCGGCTTCCGTCACCTGCGTCTATCGTCGTGACGAAGACAACATGCCTGGTTCCAAGCGCGAAGTGGAAAACGCGCGACAGGAAGGCGTGAAGTTCATCTTCAATCGTCAACCAGTGGAAATAGTTGGCGAAAACGGTAAGGTTACCGGCGTGAAATTCGTGCAGACGCGAATGGGCGAACCTGATGCAAAAGGCCGCCGCGTTGCCGAAGAAGTGCCGGGCAGTGAAGAAATAATCCCGGCCGATGCTGTGCTGGTGGCCTTTGGCTTCCAGCCGAGCCCGGCACCGTGGTTCGCAGATTTCGGCATCGAGCTGGATCAACGTGGCCGCGTGCTGGCGCCGGCCGATGGCAAACATGCGTACCAGACTTCGAATCCCAAGATCTTTGCGGGTGGCGACATGGTGCGCGGTGCCGACCTCGTGGTCACCGCCATCTGGGAAGGTCGCCAAGCCGGCAGCGGCATCTTGGATTATCTCGGAGTCTGATGAACGCACCTTTGAAGAATGACCGCTTCCTGCGCGCACTACTGCGCCAGGAAGTGGATGTCACGCCCGTATGGATGATGCGCCAGGCGGGTCGTTACCTCCCCGAATATCGCGCCACGCGCGCTCAGGCCGGCGATTTCCTGACGATGTGCAAGACGCCGGCCTTCGCCTGTGAAGTGACGCTGCAGCCGCTGCGTCGCTTCGCACTCGATGCTGCCATCCTCTTTTCCGACATCCTCACCATTCCCGATGCCATGGGAATCGAGCTCTATTTCGAGCAGGGTGAGGGGCCGCGTTTCCGCAAACCGGTACGCACCGAGGCCGATGTCGATGCCTTGCCGATCGTCGATGCCAAACGTGATCTCGGCTACGTGATGGATGCGGTGTCGCTGATCCGTCGCGAGCTCAATGGCCAGGTGCCCTTGATCGGTTTCTCCGGCAGCCCGTGGACCATCGCCACCTACATGGTCGAAGGCGGCGGCAGCAAGGACTTCGCCCTCATCAAGAAGATGATGATGGCGACTCCCGCGCTGATGCATGCCTTGCTCGACAAGATCGCGCAGTCGGTCGTCGTCTACCTCAATGCGCAGATCGAAGCCGGCGCTCAGGCCGTGCAGATCTTCGACACCTGGGGTGGCGTGCTGAGTCCGTCCGCCTATCGCGAGTTCTCGCTCGGCTACATGCAGAAGATCGTGCAGGGTTTGATTCGCGAGCACGAAGGGCGCCGCGTGCCGGTGATTCTCTTCACCAAGAATGGTGGTCTGTGGCTCGAAGACATCGCCGCCGCTGGCGCCGATTGTGTCGGTCTCGACTGGACCATTGACATCGCCGACGCCAAACGGCGCATCGGTGACAAGGTGGCGCTGCAGGGCAATCTCGATCCTTCGGTGCTGTACGCTCCGCCGGAAGTCATTCGCAAGGAAGTCGCGAAGATTCTCGAAGGTTTCGGCCATGGCAACGGCCATGTCTTCAACCTGGGCCACGGCATTCATCAGCACGTCGATCCCGAACATGCGCGCGTGTTCGTCGACGCCGTGCATGAGTTGTCGGCGCCCTATCACCGCTGAGCACAGGTGTGACGCGTCTCAGCGCCTACGCCTTCCTTTCCATTGGCGCGAACCTGCCCGGTGAAGCAGGTTCGCCGCTGTCGACACTCAAACGCGCAGTCGAAGTGCTGCGCGGCTTGAGCGACGCATCGCTGCTGCTTTCTCCCTACTACGAATCCGATCCCAAGGATTGTCCGCCCGGCTCACCGCGTTACTGCAATGCAGTGGTGGGGCTGTTACCACGTGCGGGGGAATCCGCGCTGACCCTGCTGTTGCAGTTGCAGCGCATCGAAGCGGACTTCGGTCGTGTGCGCAGCGGCATCGTCAACGAAGCACGCACGCTCGATCTCGACATCCTCACCTTCCCCGACACCGAGTCCAATACCAAAGAGCTCACACTGCCGCATCCACGCGCGCATGAACGTCGTTTCGTGCTCGAACCCTGGATCGAAGTGGTGGGAAGAGAGTGGCTGCTGAGGCAGCGCACACTGGGTGAATGGCTCGACGAATGTCGCGATCCGCCGCTCGTCGAAATCACGCAATAAATTTTCGACCGCCCAATAAAAAACCCGGCCGAAGCCGGGTTTCAGGTCCATCAATGCGCCATTCCTTTGCGGCAATCCATGCCATTGCAAGCGCCAAATCGAAAAGTGTCGAGACCAAATCAGCAGTGGCTCTGCGTGACTTGAGGTGAATTCTACGCGAGTGAAGTTTCGCGTCTGTAACCTGGCTCACACTTCCAGCAAGTGTGAGCCAGTCTCGACTGCGTGAGTGGTGCTCAGAGCTCCACGTCGACGTCGAAGCCTTCGTCGGTCAGCGTGAACTTGCCATCCATCACGGCGTACAGCCACTTGGCGGACTTCGCCATGCCACCGAGCGGATACAGGTGAACCTGCGTGATGCCGCACTGCGGATCGTTCGCCTGATAGTTGGCGAGATCACGTACCAGTTTGTCGGGAGCGCGGGTGGTCATCAGTTTGGCGATGTTGGCAGCCTGACGGGTCAGCACGCGCATGGAAGGACCGATGCCGCAAGCGGTGGCGTGAGCGAGCAGGGTCTTCAGGGTGGCGAGGCCCGGGATACCGATGTGGATCGGCAGCTCGTTGCCTTCGGCGCGGATGCGTTTGTCCCAAGCGATGATCGGCTCGGCTTCGAAGCAGAACTGCGTGGTGATGTACATCTCGAAGCCGTGCTCCTTGGCATAGGCGTTCTTCTCGAGCAGGGCCTTGGTGACTTCTTCCGGCTTGATGTCGGGCGAACCTTCGGGGTGACCGGCAACGCCGAGTTTCTTGATGCCGTACTTCTGGAAGAGATCGGTGCGCAGCACTTCCATGGAGCTGGAGAATTCACCCACCGGCTTGTCGACGCCACCGCCGATCAGCAGGGCTTCGTCGACCTGGGCTTCGGCCTGGAGGATCTTCAGGTTTTCTTCGAAGAAGGTTTTGCTCGGGATGGAGCGTGCCGCGAAGTGCGGTACGGGCTTCATGCCTTCGGCGTACAGACGTTTTACCGTGGCAACGGTGTCGCGGAAATCCGAACCCGGAAGGAAGGTGACGAAAACAGTGGTGCCTTCGCGCAGGATGTCGCGGAAGTTTTCGATCTTCTTGGCTCCGCCGGGAGTGACTTCCACGGAGGCGTTCTGGAGGAACTTCAGGATGTTGTCTTTTTCGTTGCTCACGGGCGTTACCTGTTTTGGATGGTAAAAAATCAGCGGGCTATTCTAGCGACGCAATGGAGTAGGGGCAAACCGCCCGGTTCGGCGCAAATCCTTGGCAGATCGGGCCTGCTGGCGGCGCAATCGTTCATAGTGCCTCGCACCAGGCACATACGGTGGCGGTCAGTTGCGCGAGATCTTCGGTGCCGATGACGTAAGGCGGCATCAGGTACATCAGTCGTCCAAAGGGACGGATCCACACCCCTCTCTCGACGCAGAAACGCTGCGCGCGCGCCATGTCCACCGGTTCCTTCAGCTCCACCACGCCAATCGCTCCCAACACACGCACATCGCTGACGCCAGGGAACTGGCGACATGGTGCGAGTTCGCGCTCGAGTTGAGCAGCGATGGCTGCGATGCGTTCCTGCCAGGGGCTTTGCAGCAAGAGCTCGATGCTCGCCACCGCCACCGCACAGGCGAGTGGGTTGCCCATGAAGGTGGGGCCATGCATGAAGACACCGCCGCTGTGGGAAATGGTGTCGGCGACCTTGTCGGTGCAGAGCGTGGCGGCGAGGGTCATGGTGCCGCCGGTGAGGGCCTTGCCGAGACAGAGAATGTCGGGCGTGATGTCCGCATGTTCGCAGGCGAAGAGCTTGCCGGTGCGGCCGAAGCCGGTGGCGATCTCGTCGGCAATCAGCAGCACTTCGTAGTGATCGCAAAGGTCGCGTACCGCGCGCAGATAGTCGGCGGAATAGAAGTACATGCGTCCGGCGCCCTGCACGATCGGCTCAAGGATCAGGGCTGCGAGTTCGTGTTGGTGACGGGCCAGCAGGCGTTCCAGAGCATCGATTTCGTTGGCGGGGCAGGCCTCACCGAAACGCGCCTCGGGCGCTGGAGCGAATACTTGCTCACGCAGCGCACCGCCAAAGATGTGATGCATGCCGGTGACGGGATCGCACACGCTCATGGCGGTGAAGGTGTCGCCGTGATAGCCCTTGCGCGGCGTGATGAGACGCTGCTTCTGCGAACGCCCGCGCGCGATCCAGTACTGCAGCGCCATCTTGATCGCCACTTCCACGCTCACGGAGCCGGAGTCGCACAGGAAGACGCGTTCCAGGCCTGGAGGAGTCAGTTCGACCAGGTGCTTGCCGAGCGCGATGGCGGGTTCATGTGTGAGGCCTCCGAACATCACATGGGCCATCGTGTCCAGCTGCGCTTTCGCCGCATCGATCAAGGCGGGGTGGCCGTAGCCGTGGATGACGCTCCACCAGGAGGACATCCCGTCGATCAATGCCGTTCCATCTTCGAGATGGAGCCGCACGCCCTCCGCCCGTACCACGGGATAGACGGGCAGGGGATTCTGCATCGAGGTATAGGGATGCCAGAGATGTTGACGATCGAAATCGAGATCGAGCATGGCGGTAGCACGGCTAAAGAGGGCGCATTAGAAAGGAGCGGACGCCGCTTGGCAAATCAGGCGCGCGCAATCGCCCAGGCATGGAGCTCCACGGGCTGCGGGAGTTGGCGATGGAGCAGACGGGCGAGCGTTTCGACGGTGCTCATCGTGGTGAGGACGTCGTCTACCAGGGCGATACGGCTCAGGCCAACGAAAGCATCAGGCTCTGCCAGGGCAAAAGCCCCGCGCAGATTGCGCTTCCGCTCGGCCTTGCGCAGGCCCTGCTGGGGCGGAGTGTCGCGAACGCGTTGCAGCGCGGTGGCAGTCACTGCAATGCCAAGCCCCTCGCCCAGTTGCCGCGCCAACACCAGCGCCTGGTTGTAGCCACGGTCGCGCAGGCGGCGTGGATGGAGCGGGACCGGCAGCAGGAGCTGTGGCAGCTCCTGCGGTCGATAGCTTTCCCGTAGCACCTCCACCAGCAACTCAGCCAACACCCGCCCGTGCTGGAGCTGATCGTGATATTTGTAGCCGCTCACCAAGGCAGAGACTGGCGGCTGCCACGTAAAAGGCGCCACAGCACGGTAGATCGGGCGTCTGCCAGAGGCGCAACGGCCACAGCGGCGGTCCGGTGGATGGCCGGGCGGCAGCGGCAGAGCGCAGCCTACGCAGGGATCTTCCACTGTGGAAAGCGTTTGCTCACAGGTCAGACAAAGGTCGCGTCGCAGGCCGCTGGCCTTCTGGCAGACCACGCAGTGCCCCGGCCAGAGGAAGAATTGGGCATTCAGTAGCCACTTGTTCAGGAATTCGGCGGCTTTGGTTGACATATTCGCGGTCCTGCCTACCATTGCGGCCCTCAGCATAGTCCCGCCCCGGCCGCGCCGCCTGGGTTCTACGAGGTAATCCCCATGGCCGCCGCACTGCGTCACGATTGGCAGAATCACGAAATCGAAGCCCTCTTCGACCTTCCCTTCAACGATCTCCTGTTCAGGGCCCACAGCATCCACCGCCAGTACTTCGATCCCAATGCGGTGCAGGTGAGCACACTGCTGTCGATCAAGACGGGTGCCTGCCCGGAAGACTGCAAGTACTGCTCGCAGAGCGGTCACTACAACACGGGGCTCGAGAAGGAAAAGCTATTGGCGGTGGAGAAGGTGTTGGCGGAAGCCAAGGCCGCTCGCGACGCCGGCGCCACCCGCTTCTGCATGGGTGCGGCGTGGAAGCACCCTTCCGCCAAGGACTTCCCCTACGTACTCGAGATGGTCAAGGGAGTACGTGCTCTCGGTCTGGAAACCTGCATGACGCTGGGCAAGCTCAGCCGTGAGCAGACCCAGGCCCTCGCCGAAGCGGGGCTCGACTACTACAACCACAACATCGATACCTCGCGCGACTACTACAACCAGATCATCACCACTCGCACCTTCGAGGAGCGTCTCGATACGCTGGCCCACGTGCGCGAAGCCGGCATCAAGGTGTGCAGCGGGGGCATCGTCGGCATGGGCGAGAGCAAGCAGGACCGCATCGGTTTCCTGCGCGAGCTGGCCAACCTGCCGCAGCATCCGGAAAGCGTGCCGATCAACAACCTGGTGAAGATCAAGGGCACGCCACTCGAGAACGCGCCCGACATCGATCCCTTCGACTTCGTGCGCATGATCGCCGTGGCTCGCATCCTGATGCCGAAGTCGCACGTGCGTCTGTCTGCCGGACGCGAGCAGATGAACGAACAACTGCAGGCGCTGTGCTTCTTCGCCGGTGCCAACTCCATCTTCTACGGCGATCGTCTGCTGACGACTTCCAATCCCGAAGAGAGCAAGGACCTCGCGCTCTTCGCCAAGCTCGGCATCCATCCCGAGCCGCGCGAAGTGCATCCGGAACAGCTGGCGGCGGAGGAAGCCGTTCCCGCGGCCAAGTCCTCGCTCTACTACGACGCCACTGCCGCACACTGACGGAGCCTCCCATGGCCAGCGGTTTCCGCGAACGGTTGCAGGAAAGGCTGCAAGCGCGGCGTGCTGCGCAGCTCTACCGGACGCGGCGCGAAGTGCAGTCACCGCAAAGTGCGGTGCTGCAGGTCGATGGGCGTGAACTCCTCAACTTCTGCAGCAACGACTACCTCGGCCTCGCCAACGATCCGCGCGTGAAGGAAGCCTTCATCGCCGGTGTCGAACGCTATGGCGCTGGGAGCGGCGCTTCGCATCTCGTGTGTGGCCACAGTGCGCCACACGAAGCGCTGGAAAATGCGCTCGCCGAATTCACCGGACGCAGCCACGCACTCGTCTATTCCAGCGGCTTCATGGCCAACGTCGGTGTTCTCACCGCCTTGCTTGGACCACAGAGCGCGGTATTCGAAGATCGTCTCAATCACGCCTCACTGCTCGATGGCGGACTCTTCTCCGGCGCGCGCTTCAAGCGCTACGCCCATCTCGATGTCGCCGCGCTCGAGAAACAACTCGCGCAGGATGAGAGCACTGGCGAACGGCTCGTGGTGAGCGATGGCGTGTTCAGCATGGATGGTGATGTTGCGCCACTCGCTGCCCTGATGGATGTGTGTGAGGCGCACGAGGCGCTACTGATGATCGATGATGCTCATGGCTTCGGTGTCCTGGGCTGCGATGGTGGTGGACTGGCGCAGCAGACACAGGAGCAAGGTGTGCATGTCGACGAAGAACGTCTACCCATCCTGGTCGGCACACTCGGCAAGGCCTTCGGCACCATGGGCGCCTTCGTTGCGGGCAGCGAGGAACTGATCGAGACGCTCATTCAATTCTCGCGTTCCTACATCTATACCACTGCATTGCCGCCCGCAGTCGCTGCGGCCACCTTGCGCAGTCTCGAAATTCTGCGCAGCGAAAACTGGCGGCGCGAACATCTCAGCAAACTCATCACTACTTTCCGTGCCGAATGTCTGAAGCTCGGCTTCACGCTCACCGATTCCGGCACTCCGATTCAGGGGCTCTTGCTGGGCTCGGCGGAAGCCGCGCTCGCCGCGAGTCGTGAACTCGAAGCCAAGGGTTTGCTCGTCACTGCGATTCGTCCGCCCACGGTGCCGCAGGGCACGGCGCGACTGCGCATCACCTTCACGGCCAATCACAGCGAAGCGCAGCTCGAACGCTTGCTGGAAGCACTTGCTGCGCTGAAGCCAGCGCAGGAGGTGCGCCGTGATTGAGTTGCAGAATCGACACACGAGTGGCGCGAACGGCATTGCGCTACAGCGCATCGCGCAATCCTTCGGCGCAGCGGCCACACGCTACGATGCCCACGCTGCATTGCAGCGCGAAGTGGCGCAGGCGCTATGCGCCTTGATTCCGCCCCAGCACCCAGCACCAAGAACCTTTCTCGATCTTGGCTGCGGCACGGGTTATTGCTTGCAGCATCTGCGGCAACGTTTTCCTGCGGCCACGGCGTTCGCGCTCGATCTTGCACTGCCGATGCTGCAAACCACGCGTGAACTGGATGCTGCTGCACAGTTGGTATGCGCCGATGCAGCGGCCTTGCCCTTGGCAGGGGAGAGCATCGATCTACTGAGTTCCAGCCTGGTGTTGCAGTGGAGCTCCGATCCTGCGCGCGTTTTCAAGGAAGTGGCGCGTGTACTGCGGCCTGGTGGTCTGGCGCTGTTCAGTACCTTCGGTCCCGAGAGTTTGCGCGAACTGCGCGCGGCCTGGGCGGAGGTGGATCCGCATACACACGTGAATCAATTCTTGCCTGAAGCCCAACTCGTCGCTGCGGCAGCAAGCAGTGGCCTGGTGGTGAGCTGCGAACGTCGTATATACGTGCGTTGGTACTGTGATCTGCGCGCGCTCGGCCGCGAACTCAAAGGCATCGGTGCGCACAACATGAATGCGACACAGCGCCCCGGTCTCACCGGACGTCAGGCCTTCGCGCGTGCCGAAGGCGCCTTCGCACGCGGCAAGGTCGCAGGACGTGGCGTGCCAGTGACCTACGAGATCTTCTATCTGCAACTGGAGGTACCAAGGTGAGCATCGCTCAGCGGCGCGCCTATTTCGTGACGGGCACAGATACGGAAGTGGGCAAGACCTTGGTCAGCTGCCTCTTGCTGCATGCGGCAGCGGCGCGCGGCATGGAAACGCTTGCACTCAAACCACTCGCTGCCGGTGCCGAGGAAACGCCCGAAGGACTGCGCAATGAGGACGCACTGCGCTTGATCGACGCATCGACGCGGAAGTTGCCCTATGCGCAGGTGAATCCCATCTGTTTGCCCGATCCGCTGTCGCCACATCTCGCCGCGTTGCGCGCCGGACGTCGCGTGAGTGGTGAACGTTTGGTCGGTCTTTGTCGCGGTGCCTTGCTGCAGCGCGTCGGCTTCACCTTGATCGAAGGCGTGGGTGGTTGGCGGGTGCCCATCAATGATCGCGAGTTCATGTCCGATGTGGCGAAAGCCCTGCAATTGCCGGTGTTGATGGTGGTGGGCCTGCGTCTGGGCTGTCTGAATCACGCGCTGCTCACGGCGGAAGGGATTCACCGCGATGGGCTCACCTTTGCTGGCTGGATCGCCAATACCTGTGATCCCGACATGGCGGAACTCGATGCCAACGTCGACACCCTCACGCAGGCGCTCGGTGTGCCGCCGCTCGGTGTGATTCCGCGTCTCACGGACATCAGCAATCTTGCGGATCACCGGCATCTGCTCGATCTGAGCCAGCTCGGCCTTTGATGCGTATCAAGCGCTCACTGGCGTCGCACCGGCGTCAAAGAGCGCATCGGGTATAATGCGCGCCCGTTTTGCCCCGGACTTACGATCCGACTCGCAAAGGTACAGCCATGACCCAGTCTCAGCCGCGCATCGTCGTATGTGCGCTCTATCATTTCGTGCCGCTCGATGATTACGCGGCTCTCCAGCAACCCCTCTTGCAATTGATGCTCGATCACGAGGTGCGCGGCACCTTGTTGCTCGCCGCCGAAGGCATCAATGGCACCATCGCCGGCACGCGTGAAGGCATCGATGCCGTGTTGAATTGGCTCAAGAGCGATCCGCGTCTGGCGGACCTCGATTACAAGGAGTCCTATGACGACACACCGCCCTTCTATCGCAGCAAGGTGAAACTCAAGAAAGAGATCGTCACCATGGGCGTGGAAGGCATCGATCCGCGCAGCAAGGCCGGCACTCATGTGGATCCCAAGGATTGGAATGCATTGATCTCCGATCCCGACGTGCTCTTGATCGACACCCGCAACGACTACGAAGTGGAGATCGGCACCTTTCGCGGCGCGATCAATCCGCACACGCGCTCGTTCCGTGAATTTCCGGAGTACGTCCGCAAACATCTCGATCCCTCGCGCCACAAGAAAGTGGCGATGTTCTGCACCGGTGGCATTCGTTGCGAGAAATCGACGGCCTTCCTCAAGGAGAATGGTTTCGAGGAGGTCTATCACCTCAAGGGCGGCATCCTGAACTATCTGGAGAAGGTGCCGGAGTCGGAATCGCTGTGGCAGGGCGAGTGTTTCGTGTTCGACAACCGTGTGTCGGTGAATCACGCGCTGGAGAAAGGCAGTTACGACCAATGTCACGCCTGCCGCATGCCGATCACCGAGCAAGACAAGCAGAGCCCGCTCTACGAACGCGGTGTGAGCTGTCCTCGTTGTCACGGCACGCGCGACGAAGAGGAACTGCAGCAATTCCGCGAACGTCAGCGTCAGATCGATCTCGCTGCGGCGCGTGGCGAGACCCACATCGGCGCGGAAGCGGCCATGATCAAGGAGCAGCGCAAGGCACAGAAAATGCGTGAGCGAGAGCAGGCCCGCTTGAGACAAATGGCGCAGCAGGCAGAGGCGCAGGCCAAATAGCTTTGCCCATTGCTTTCATATTTCTTTGTTACGTTGCCCGGCCCCCGCGTGGCAATTCGGGGCGGGTTTTATAGAATGCCCAGGCCATCCATCAGCATCACTAGGATCAGGACATAACAACCATGAGTAAGAAACCCCTTTTGGCGGCAGGCGTCGTCGTGCTGGGACTGCTGTATGTGGTCTTCCGTACACCGTCCGTCGGCAATCCGGAAATCCCCACTGGTGCCGAGGCCATTGCGCGCGGCGAATACATCTATAACGCCGCTGGCTGCAGTGCCTGCCACCAGCCTGAAGGCACGGACGCACCTGTAGGTGGCTATGAGATCGAGTCGCCCTTCGGCGGCACCTTCCACGTGCCCAACATCACGCCTGATCCGGAAACCGGCATCGGTGGTTGGACCGGCCGTGACTTCATCCTGGCTCTCAAGCACGGTCGTTCGCCGAGTGGCGGGTTCTACTGGCCGGCCCTGCCGTATCGCACCTACAAGGACATGACCGACGAAGACGTGCTGGATCTGGCTGCTTACGTGATGTCGCTGCCGCCGGTGCGCCACGAAAACCGCGAGCATGAGCTGCCCGCATGGCAGTTCCGCTTCATGATGGCTGGCTGGAATTTCCTCGCCAACATCCTCGAAGGCGAACCGCCGGCGATCCCGGATGATCCGAAGATTCAGCGTGGTGCCTATCTGGCACGCGCGCTCGGTCACTGCAGCGAATGCCACACGCCGCGTAACGCGCTCGGCATGCTGCAGATGGCAAACGAATTCAAAGGCTCCGACATCGTGTCCGCCGACATCTCTCCCGAAGGTCTGCGCGCTTGGACTGCAGAAGACTTCGTCGGCTTCCTGCAGCTCGGCATGACCGCCAACTTCGACTTCGTCGGTGGCGAGATGCTGGATGTGATCGAGCACACCAAGCTGCTCACGCCGGAAGATCAGGAAGCCTACGCGGCTTTCTTCACGCGTAGTCGGTAAGACGTAGCCGCAAGGAACAGGAAAAACGCCCCTTCATCGGGGCGTTTTTTTTGAGCGAAAAAAGTGGGGCGTACATCGAGCAAAAAACGACGCAAAAAAAACGCCCCTCGAGAGGGGCGTTTTGCGCGGAGCCTTGGCTCTGATTGCTCAGTCCAGACGGAAGCGGTCGTGGCAAGCACCGCACTTCGGACCGATGCTGCGTACAGCGCCTGCTACACCAGCAGCACCCTGACTTTCGATGGTGGCTTTGGCTTCGTTGGCAGCGGTTACCAGGTCGGCAGCCAGCTGGTCGAAGTCAGCCTTGGCGTTCCAGATGGTGTCTGCAGCGCGGGAGTCGATGCCTTTGCCAACAGTGTTGGTTTCGAACAGAGCGGGGATCATGCCACCCAGGACTGCGATACGCTCGATGGCGGTAATGGCAGCTTCCTGGTTGAACTCACCGCCACGAGCCATAACACCCAGCGGAGCGTTAGAGAACGACAGCAGCTTGAACACGGCCTGACGGTTGGCGACCGCCTGAGCTGCCTGTTCTTCAGGAGACAGTTCTGCAGCAGTCGCGGTGAAGGAAAGAAGAGAGCTCAGCAGAACAGCTCCGGTAAGTGCAATGCGTTTCATGTGAAGTTTCCCCATCTATCTAGTCCTATTTAAACATCAAGGTGTGGATGTTGGCTCCGCACCAGGCGCTGCATTGTGCCACGTTGTTTGACTCCTGTCTGCAAGGTAGGCGGGTTGCTAACCAGGCTACGGAACTGCTTGGATTGCCCTCCTTGGGACCGTCTCCTTCGCGTAACCTTCCGGCTTCCTTGGCGCAAAGTATCGTGGCGCCCGGCTGAATAAGTACTGAACGAAGCACGCTCGTCGCGCTGGCGCCGAACCGTGCAATCACGGCCTTTTCACGCTTGTCAGTGCAAAAGCGGCCAGGCGGCATTACCATAGCCGCCCTGTGTCGGAGGAGTCTCATGTCCCGTAAGAAAGCCCCATTCAACTTCGAAGTCGCCCTGGCGGAACTGGAAGGTTTGGTGGACGCCATGGAAGAGGGCGAGATGAGCCTCGAGGATTCCCTCAAGGCCTTCGAGAGAGGGGTCAAGCTCACACGCGAATGCCAGCAGGCCCTGGCCCAGGCCGAGCAGAAGGTGCAGATCCTGATGCAGGAAGGCTCCGTTCCCACCGCAGAACCCTTCGCTCTCGATGATGATGAGGACGAAGACATCGAGGCCGACGACGAAGACGACGAGGCGCTGAACTAGCCCGTGGCCACCAACAAGCTTCAGGACGACTGGCGCAGCCTCTGTAGGCGCCGGGTCGAATCCACACTGCAACGTTCCCTCACTCTGCCGCAAGCTCCACAGAACGTGGTTTCCGCCATGCGCTATGCCGTGCTCGGTGGTGGCAAGCGCATACGCCCGTTGCTCGCCTATGCCGGCGCACTCGGCGTGGGTGGGCACATGGAGGCGGCCGACATTCCCGCCGCCGCCGTCGAGCTCATTCATGCCTATTCGCTCATCCACGACGATTTACCGGCCATGGACGACGACAAGCTGCGTCGCGGTCGTCCCACCTGCCACATAGTATTCGGTGAGGCACAGGCCATACTCGCCGGCGATGCCTTGCAGGCCTTGGCCTTCGAGCTTCTGGCTGCGGCGCCACAACTGGCCGTGGGCCACGCCACACGGCTGCGCATGGTGCAGGTTCTGGCGCAGGCCTCCGGTGCTGCCGGCATGGTGGGCGGGCAGGCCATCGACATCGCCGCCACTGGTTTTGCGTTGAGCGAAGCCGAGCTCACGCGCATGCATTCGCTCAAGACCGGAGCCTTGATCCGCGCCAGCGTGATCCTGGGCGCGCTCAGCACCAATCTCGCGACGGCAGCGCACATCCAGGCGCTGGAGCGTTTCGCCACGCTCGCGGGCCTCGCCTTCCAGATTCAGGACGACATCCTGGACGTCACTTCCAGCACGGCGGTGAGCGGCAAGCAGCAGGGCAAGGATGCGGCGCAGAACAAGCCTACCTACGTGTCCCTGCTGGGTCTCGACGGTGCGCGCCAGCGCCTGGCTGAAGTGGCCAAGGCAGCAGAGCTAGCGCTCGAGAGCGGTGTCAATGCAGCGCCACTTCTGCAGCTGCTCGAGCAGATCGTGCATCGTGAAGCCTGAGACGAGGGGTCGGTTTGCGCTAAAATGCCGGCCTTTGTCGCTCGCGCCAGATTGATAGATGTTCAACGAAATCCCCACCTCCCGGCCGCACACTCCGCTGCTCGATTCTGTCGATGTTCCAAGCGATCTGCGTCGGGTCCCCGAGCGGCAACTGCCTCAGTTGGCGCAGGAGCTGCGTGAATACCTCCTTTACTGTGTCGGCAAGACCGGAGGTCACTTCGGGGCAGGGCTCGGTGTCGTCGAGCTGACCATCGCGCTGCATTACGTCTTCAATACGCCCGACGATCGCCTGGTGTGGGACGTCGGCCATCAGAGCTATCCACACAAGATTCTCACCGGCCGCCGCGAACGCATGCTGACGATGCGTCAGGCCGGCGGTCTCGCCGCCTTCAACAATCGCAGCGAAAGCATCTACGACACCTTCGGCGTCGGCCATTCCAGTACCTCGATCAGCGCCGCGCTCGGCATGGCCCGTGGCCTGAAGGCCACGGGCAAGAACGACAAGGTCGTCGCCGTCATCGGTGACGGTGCCATGTCGGCAGGCATGGCCTTCGAAGCACTCAACCACGCCGGCGAGCTCGACAGTGACATCCTGATCGTGCTCAACGACAACAACATGTCGATCTCCAAGAACGTCGGTGGTCTGTCCAGTTATTTCGCGCGCATGTGGGCGAGCAAGCCCTACAACGTGCTGCGTTCCGGCAGCAAGAAAGTACTTTCCGCTCTGCCGCCGGCGTGGAAGGCGGCACATCGCGCCGAGGAATACATGAAGGGCCTCGTGTCGCCCGCGACCATCTTCGAAGAGCTCGGCATCACCTATTACGGCCTGATCGATGGCCACGATCTGCCGGGCCTCGTCGACATTCTGCGCAACATCAAGGATCTGAAGGGGCCGCGTCTGCTGCACGTCGTCACGCGCAAGGGCAAGGGCTATGCGCCGGCGGAAAAAGATCCCTACGGCATGCATGCGCTCAACAAGCTGACACCGAAGAGCGAGCAACAGGAACCGGATCGCACGCCCACCTACTCGCAGGTGTTCGGCCAATGGTTGTGCGACATGGCCGAAGCCGATGGACGTCTGATGGCGATCACACCGGCGATGAGCGAAGGTTCGGGCATGCGCGAATTCGAAGCACGTTTTCCAGCGCGCTTCTTCGACGTCGCCATTGCCGAACAACATGCGGTGACCTTCGGCGCCGGCATGGCCTGTGAAGGACTCAAACCCGTGGTGGCGATCTACTCCACCTTCCTGCAACGTGGTTACGACCAATTGATTCACGACGTGGCGCTGCAGAATCTCGACGTACTCTTCGCCATCGATCGTGCCGGTCTCGTTGGTGAAGATGGCCCCACTCACGCCGGCAGCTTCGACCTCAGCTATCTGCGCTGCATACCCAACATGGTGGTGATGGCGCCGAGCGATGAGCTCGAAGCGCGTCTGATGCTCAACACGGGCTTCAAATACCCCGGTCCAGCAGCTGTGCGTTATCCTCGCGGCAAGGCCAACGCGGAACTGCTCGATCGCACGCTCGACACCTTGCCGATCGGCAAGGCGCGCGTGATTCGCGAAGGCAAGCGCGCAGCAGTGCTCGTGTTCGGTACCTTGCTCAAGGCCGCACGTCCCGTGGCCGAAGCGCTGGATCTGACCTTGGTCGACATGCGTTTCGTCAAACCGCTCGACGAAGAACTGCTCATCGAGCTCACGAAGACGCACGAACTCTTCGTCACCGTGGAAGAGAACGTCATCGCCGGTGGTGCAGGTTCCGCGGTGAATGAATTACTGGCCCGCATCGGCGCCGATACGAAGATCCTCAATCTGGGCCTGCCCGACCAATTCCTCGGTCATGGCAAGGCTTCTGATCTTCTCGCCGAGTGCGGTCTCGACAGCGCCGGCATCGAAGCCAGCATACGAGAGCGGCTGGACTGACCATGCGAAGACCACAAGCCACCGACATCACCGATATGGAAATGAAGTGGCACGTGGTGAGGTTGTTGCTTCCCTACCTCTGGGAATATCGCGGCCACACGCTGCTCGCCTTCACCGCGCTCGGTCTCGGCAAGGCCGCCACCATCAGCCTGCCGTTCTTCCTCAAGTACATCGTCGATGCGCTCGATCCCAGCCTGAACACGCTGATCGTCGTGCCGGGGATGTTGATTCTCGCGTACGGCTTGGCGCGCTTCATGAACGTGCTGTTCAACGAAGTGCGCGACACGATGTTCGGTCGCGTCACCGAGCGCATGATCCGCCGCATCAGCCTGCAGACTTTCCAGCATCTGCACGGTCTCGATCTCGATTTTCACCTCAATCGCCGCACCGGAGGTCTCTCGCGCGACATCGAGCGCGGTACGTCGGGCATCAGTTATCTGATGCGCTTCATGGTCTTCAACATCCTGCCGACGGTGTTGGAGCTATTGGTGGTGATCAGCATCTTCCTCTCCCATTACGGTCTCGCCTTTGCCGGTGTGATCGTGCTGGCGATCGTGGTGTACGTGTCGTTCTCCGTGCTCGCCACCGAGCGTCGTACGCAATATGTGCGTGAGATGAACCAGGCCGATTCCGCCACCAACAATCGTGCGGTGGACAGTCTGCTCAACTACGAGACGGTGAAGTACTTCACCAACGAAGAGTACGAGGCCGAGCTCTACGACCGCGAGCTGGCGAACTGGGAACGTGCCAAGCAGCGCAATCGCCTGAGTCTGTTCGCACTCAATGGTGGGCAGGCGCTCATCGTGGCAGGTTCGATGACGCTGATGCTGTGGTTGGCGGCACGTGGTGTGACGCAGAACGACCTGACCCTGGGTGACTTCGTATTGGTCAACACCTTCATGATGCAGCTCTTCATGCCGCTCAACTTCCTTGGTTTCGTCTATCGCGAGATCAAGGGTGCGCTCGCCAACATCGAGAATCTCTTCAACCTGCTGCAAGTGAAGCCGCGCATCACCGAGGCACCGAACGCAGTGCCGCTCGATGCTCGATTGCCGGAAATTCGCTTCGAGCACGTCGGGTTCGGCTACAGCCCCGAGCGGCAGATACTGCACGACGTGAGCTTCACGATTGCGCCCGGCGAGAAGGTGGCCGTGGTGGGCGCGAGCGGTTCGGGTAAGTCGACGCTGGTGAAACTGCTGTTCCGCTTCTATGACTGCAACGAGGGCCGCATCCTCATCAATGGCAAGGATCTGCGCGACCTTCAGGTGCAGTCGCTGCGCCGCGCCATCGGCATCGTTCCGCAGGACACCGTGCTCTTCAACGACACGCTGCTCAACAACGTGCGCTTCGGGCGTCCCGACGCCACCGATGAAGAAGTGCATGAAGCGATCCGACTCGCACAGCTCGAGAACTTCATTCGTCTCTTACCGCAAGGCGTGCAGACGATGGTGGGTGAGCGGGGGCTGAAACTTTCTGGCGGCGAGAAGCAGCGTGTGGCGATTGCGCGCACGATGCTCAAACGTCCGGCCATCCTCGTTTTCGACGAAGCCACTTCGGCGCTCGACAGTCACACCGAGCGCGGCATCCTCGAAGCGCTGCGTGAAGTGTCGAAGGGTCACACCTCGCTCGTCATCGCGCATCGTCTTTCCACCATCATCGATGCCGATCGCATCGTGGTGCTGGACCACGGGCGCGTGGTGGAAAGCGGCTCGCACGCGCAGCTCTTGGCTGCCGATGGCCACTACGCCCAGATGTGGCGGGTGCAGCAGCAGGATGAGGTCAGGAGGCACAGCGTGGAGCAGCCCGTCCACGCCGATTGAACTGAAACGACAGGCATAAAAAAGCCCGGCTTTGGCCGGGCTTTTTCGTGAGGAGTACCTCAGAGACCTGCGGTCTTCTCGAAGAAGGGCTGACCGAGGTCGTCGTGCATGTCGATCAGGAACTTGTTGTTTTCCTGACAGATGTAATCCGCCAGTTCCTGACCTTCCGACCAATTGATCTCCCACACGACGGTCCACGGTTCGCTGTAGGCGCCCGGATCGTCGATCAGAGCTTCGTAGCGCAGGACTTCTTTGTACGGACGGGAGATGCGCTCCACCGTGTGCAGCTGCTCGGTGTGCATGTAGCCGCCGAAATCCAACCAGGTCTTTTCGTTGTAACCGATCGTGTCCACGACCAGCGTGTCCCCCTCCCAGTGGCCTACGGAGTGTCCAAAGTAAGTCGGGTTCACTTGTTCGGGATGCGGACGGCCGTCCATGTGGATTTCGCGCCAAACGTGTCCGCCACCTTCGAAGATGATGACGATACGGTCACGATCCTGAATGATTTCGGCCGGATACGGGGTGCCCATGGAGCGCGGGCCACCCGGTGGCAGGCAGAAACCTTCCGGGTCGTACTTCACGTTGTTGGATTTGTTGTACTCCCACATCGCGCGAGTCCAGGGAAGCATCGGCGGCTGGTCGCCTTCCTTGTAGCCCGGCATGCGAGCTGCAAAGTTGGTGACCCAGGGCAGGTTCCAGACGCCATTGCCACCCAGATCGACGGTGCCGTCGGGCAAACGCGGAGTGGGTGTGCGTGGCTGATCAGCCTCGCGCGGCTGCGCCTGGGCAGTGCCCGCCAACAAGGCGGCCGCGATGGCGGTCGCCAGAAGTGCATGTTTCGATTTCATTGCCGAAGATTCCCCTCTCTCGACTGCGATGGTAAGGCTGGATTAAAGACCGCAGCCTTCGACCGGTGCGGAATCGTCTTCTACGAAGTCGCGCTGGCTGGTGCCGGCGAACAGACGCTGACAGGTATCGGCGAGTACTACTGCCTGTACGTTGCCTTTGTAGCTGCCATCACGGGCGCGGGTGCCGGTGACGTAGACCTCGGTACCGATTTCCAGGGTGTCACGAGTCCAGCCGCGGCGCATCAGGCCGTTCGGGCTGCCCATTTCCAGGGCCCACTCGTGGTATTCACCGTTTTCTTCCACTTCGATGTAGAAGTAGGTGTGCGGGTTGGTCCACTCGACCTTGGTTACGACACCGTGCAGCTTGATGGGGGCATTGGCGTCGAACTCGGCGGCGAAGGAGTGGTGAGCCAGTACCTGAGCGGAGCTAAAGGCACTGGCGGCAAAGGCTGCAACGGCGATCAGTTTGGTTTTCATGAGGTTTCTCCGTAGGTCTCCCGGCGGGGCCGGGGTTAACAAAAAGCCCGCAGTACGGGTCGGGACTGGCGGGCTCGATCTTGGGTCACAAATGCGTAAGTCTCGTGTCGGAATATTGAATCGATACGTTTAGTTCAGCGTGAATTCAAAATTGCCCTTCTCGCTGCCCAACGTATAGGTACCGATGAACTTGCGGTTGGTCCAGGAACCGAGGTTGCTCAACGTACCGGTCAGGACCAGCTCGCCCTGCGGCATCGGTGCCTTGATGGTCAGACCCCAGTTGCTTGCATCGAGCTCGGCACTGGAGAACTTGACGCCATTGCGGCCAGGGTTAACCGTACCGGACAGTTCGCCATTCCAGGCTTCGATCAACAGGCGGGTACGCACCTGCTCGCCACTGGCGGGGGTGAGATAGCCCGACCAGGAGCCCTTCGCCGGATGACCGACTTGAGCCCAAAGGGTGGCAGAAAGGCCGATAGCGGCAAGGAACATTAACAGGCGTGCGAGCATACTCAACTCCTCTGGTAAAAAAGATTGATCAGATTGGGAAGTGCTTCTGAATCCGATTGTTGTTGTGATGATGGACCGCCTAAAGCTTGTGAGGGCCACTGGACTCAGGCAGCTGTTGCTCCGGTTCCGTTGCGTTGACCTCAGTGAAGCACTTCCGGCTTAAGGCAAACTGAACTCGGGTTAACAGTTTTTTACTCGTCTTAACTGTTTCTAAGTTTCTGACGGCTGGCAATACTACTCTATTTGATAAAGGGGCCAAAGCTAGAGCTTTGGCGCGACCTAACTTTCACATTCTTTCCACAAAAATAAATGGAAGTGACTGTTTTTTCAGGATTAATAGAGATTTTGACCGGGGGATGAATCATGGCCTCGCGCAAGGCGGAGCTACGCAAGATCAACAGAGAAGAGAAACGTAAACGCGCCGAACGGCGCCAGCGTTGGGCCAGCTGGGGCTTCAAGGCAGCATTGGCACTATTGATTCCATTAGTGTTGTTCGTGTTCTGGCAAGGCTGGAACGCTGGGTCCGCCGCACTTCCGCCAGCGGAAGTTGGCGCTTCCGATCACGTCAAAGGCAACGCCGATTCCAATATCACGTTGACGATCTACGGCGACTTCCAGTGTCCCGCCTGCAAGGTGGAGACACAGATTCTGGAACGTGCCTGGCCGCGTATCTCGGACAAGGTGCGAGTGGTGTTCCGTCACTATCCGCTCGACATCCATCGTCATGCCTTCCTCGCTGCACGCTATGCGGAAGCCGCGGGTCGGCAGGGCAAGTTCTGGGAACTGCACGACGTGTTCTACGCCAATCAGGAGCTCTGGAGCAGTGCGGCGGACGCAACACCTTTATTCGACGAGTACGCACGTAGTGTGGGACTCGATCTCGACAAGCTGAAAGCCGACCTCAACACGTCGGAGGTGCGAGACAAGGTGCTGGCCGATCAGCGCGGAGGCACCCGCGCCGGCGTGCGCGCCACACCGAGTCTCTTTCTCAATGGCAGATTGCTGGCACGCAATCCCGCGAGCGTGACGGAGCTCGTGGATTTGATCGAGCGCGCGCAGAGCAGTGCCAACTAAGAGCAGTGCCAACTAAAAGGAGTGGGAGCGCGCGGGTCAACGAGCCCGCGCGTGTTCACGCAAAGTGGTGAGGAAGGCGTAGGAGGCGTAGCCGTCGGCGGGCAGGCCATTGCGCAGCTGATATTCACGCACTGCCGCGCGGGTACGTGAGCCGAGCACACCATCGGGAGTGCCGGCGTCGAAGCCGAGCTGATTGAGCAGTGTTTGCAGTTCCAGCACGTCATTGCGCGCCAGTGCCTGCTCATCGGAGGGCATGTGCACGATCGGCCCGCCACCCATGAAACGATCGGCGAGGTGGCCCACCGAGATCGCGTAGAAGATCGAACGGTTCCAAACCATGATCGTGCGGAAGTTGTCGTAGCCCAGGAAGGCAGGGCCCGCAGCGCCCGCCGGCAGCACGATGGAACCCATCAGGTCGGACTCGCCGAGCGGCGAACCATCGGCACGGCGCACCCCCAATTCGTTCCACTCCGTCACGGTCTTGCGCACGCTGGTGTCGGCCAGAGCGAAATCGAAGTCGGCGGGCAGAATCACTTCACGACCCCAACGTTCGCCGGCCTTCCAACCGGACTTGGCCAAATAGTTGGCGGCCGAGGTCATCACGTCCGGCACCGAGCCCCAGATGTCGATGCGACCATCGCCGTCGCCGTCTTTGGCGTAGTTGGCGAAGGTCGAGGGCATGAACTGACACTGCCCCATCGCGCCGGCCCATGAACCGCTCATGCGCTCGGGGGCGATGTGACCGGCCTCGAGGATGCGCAGTGCGGTGAGCAGTTCGCTGCGGAAGAAATCGGAACGGCGCGGATCGTAGGCGAGCGTTGCCAGAGCCTCGATCACCGAGAAACCGCCGGTCTGATCACCGAAATTGCTTTCGAGCGCCCAGAACGCGACCAGGTAATGCGGCTGCACGCCGTACTCGCGTTCGAGGCGAGCAAAGAGCTCGGCGTGCTCCTGCAATAGCCGACGGCCACGCGCGATGCGGGCGTCGCTGATGCGGTTGCGCATGTAGGCGGTGAAGGTCTGCACGAACTCGGGCTGACTGCGATCGAGTTCGAGCACGCGTGGAATCGGTGCTGCGACCTTGTCGAGAGAATTCTGCAGGGTGGTATTGCTGATGCCGGAGGCGAGCGCTTCATTGCGCAGCGCCGCGAGCCAGCTGGCGAAATCCTGCGCGGGTTCGGCCGCGGTAGCCGGCGCTGCGGCCGGGTTCGCGGCCGCAATGGAAACGTCAGACGAAGCGGGCTGTCCGAAGGATCCGCAGGAACCCAGCGTGAAAGACAGCAGGAAACAACACAGCTGAGGGCGGACCTTCATGCACTACTCCAGGCCAGAGGCCTTCACCACTCGAATTTATAACCCACGGCGTACAGCGAATGGATCAACTCCACGTCGGGCAGCACCGCGCTGATTTTCTTACGCAGCTTCTTGATGTGACTGTCGATGGTGCGATCACTCACCACACGACCATCGGAATAGATCTTGTCCACCAGCACGCTGCGCGAAAAGATGCGGCCGGGCTGATCCGACAAGACCTTCAATAGCTGGAACTCCACCGCAGTGAGGTTGAGATCCTTGCCGTGGATCGTGGCCTTGTAGGTGTCGACGTCGAGCACCAGACCTTTGTCGACCGGTTTCTCGGTACCTTCGGTGCGACGCAGTACGGCCTTGGTGCGGGCCACGACTTCGCGCGGGCTGAAGGGTTTGCAGATGTAGTCGTCGGCCCCGAGCTCGAGACCCAGGAGGCGATCGATCTCGTCCGCCTTCGCCGTGATCATGATCACCGGCAACTGGGAGGTCTTGCGGATGTCCTTGCAGATGTCCACGCCGCTTTTACCGGGCAGCATCAGGTCGAGCAGCACCAGCGAGGTCTTGTGTGTGGCCAACCACTCCTCCACTTGCGAACCATCGTGCAGCATGTCCACTTCGAAACCGCTCTGGGTCAGATAGTCTTTCAGCAACGAGGCAAGTTTGACTTCGTCTTCGACAATCAGAATGTGATGGCTCATGCGTCCTCTCGTGATCCGTTCTCTCAACCGACGGATATGCCCGCTAGTCTACTGAGCAACTACAACACGGGCAAACCGCTGCATGTCTCGAACATCAGGCATCCTGAAACGGCCGGCGTGGGAAAACGATGGTGAGTTTGAGACCACCGAGCGGCGAGTGCGACGCGGTGATCGTGCCTTCGTGCGCATGCACGATGTTCTGGCAGATCGTCAGACCCAAACCGGAACCGCCCTTGGCGCGGTTACGTGAAGTTTCCACGCGATACAAGCGTTCAAACAGTTGGCCCAGATCGGCATCATTCACGCCCGGCGCCGAGTCGTACCACTCGACCACGACATGGTTCTGATCCTCGCGCAGCAGGATGCGCAGTTCGCCGCCTGGATCGGTGTAGCGGAACGAGTTGGTGAGCAGATTGTCGAAAAGCTGCTGCAGACGGTTAGGGTCGCCGAGGATTTCGATCACGTCGTCCTCGTTCGCGCTCTGCACGTCGAGCGTCACCTGGATGCCGTGCTTCTGCGCTAGTTGCTGCTGCATGTCGACCGCCTGTTCGAGAATCTCGGTGACGTTCACGCGTTCCTTGGCATAGACCAATGCGCCGAGGTCCGACAGCGAGAGTTCATGCAGGTCCTTCACCAGCGTGTTCAGATGCATGATCTCGTAGTGCAGCGAGTCGATGGCGGCACGGTCGAGCGGACGGATGCCGTCCTGCATCGATTCGAGTTCACCCTGCAGAATCGCGAGCGGCGTGCGCAGTTCGTGTGAGATGTCGGCGATCCACTGTTGCCGCGCGGAGCGGTTCTGCTCCAGCGTCAGTGCCAACGTGTTGAAGTCGGCGGCGAGCTGACCGAGCTCATCGTTGCTGAGCACCGGAATGCGTGTGCTGTAGTCGCCGTTGGCGAGATTGCGCGTACCGGCCACCACGGCACGGATCGGTCGCGTCAGCCACACGGACGCGGGGAAGGCGATCAGCGCGGAGATGATGCTGAGGCCGAGCGCGAGCAGGAAGAATTCGTTCTGTTGCTGTTCGGCGAAGAGCAGGTCGGCCTGCTCGGACAGGCGTTGCCGGCTCGTCACGCTGAGATAGCCCACCGTCTCGCCGTTGACCACGATGGGGTTGAGGTTGGCCAGCTCCTTCTGAAACACACCCGGCGTGCCCACCATGATGTTCTCGTCGGCATCGAGCAGATGCAGATAGGGGCGGGCGGGGCTGTATTCGGAGGTGTAATACCAGTCGTTGGGCGTGAAGCGGCCTGGGGTGGGGCGCGACATAGAGCGCTGGCGGTTGGCGATCAGGTCGGGGTCGGTCGAGCTCTCGATACTCTCGCGGATGAGATCCGACCACACGTCATAGTCATCGCGCAGGAGGTCCCACGAACCGTGCACCACCCAGAAATCCGCCAGGCCTTGCACGAGAGCCGGCACCTGCCGCTCCTCGATGCGGCTGACGTACTCGAGAAAGCCACGGTTGAAGTTGTAATAGCCGATGCTGTACATCGCCAGGTACACCAAACAGTGGGCGGACAGAAAGGCCAGGAACAGTTTGTATTTGACGCTGAGTTTCATGAAGGGCCTGCGCCAGCGTGCTGGAAAGCGCTGAGCTTAGCGCAAAACGGTGGAGAGGTACTTCATCGGTCTTCTACTGCCGGCGAATGGCCCCATATCATGGGGTTCACGTCGACCCCATCCCTCCACGGTCCCGAGTAATGAGTTCTCACCCGGCGCTGTCTGCCTTCCATCCCGCCACTGCGCGTTGGTTCGAGCAAAGCCTTGGCGCACCCACCCCGCCCCAGGCCGAGGCCTGGCCGGCCATCATGGCAGGGCGCCACACTCTGATCGCCGCGCCGACCGGCAGCGGTAAGACACTGGCTGCCTTTCTGGTAGAGATCGACCGCCTGATTCAGGAAGGGCTGGAGCCGGGCTGCTATCTGTCTTCGTGCAGTGTGCTCTACGTGTCTCCACTGAAGGCGCTCGGCAATGACATCCAGCGCAACCTGCAGGTGCCGCTGGAGGGCATCGGCAAGGAGCTCGCCGCGATGGGCCTGCCGCCAGTGCACATAAAGGTGGCGGTGCGCACGGGCGACACGCCGCAGGCCGAGCGCCAGGCCATGCTCAAGAATCCACCGCATATTCTGGTGACCACGCCAGAGTCGCTTTACTTGCTCCTCACCAGCAAGGGTGGACGCCAGCTCCTGAGCGGCGTGCGCAGTGTGATCCTCGATGAAATCCACGCCATGCTCGGCGACAAGCGTGGCTCGCATCTGTCGCTCTCGCTCGAACGCCTCGAGACGTTGGTCAAGCAGCCGCTGCAGCGCATCGGTCTTTCCGCCACACAGAAGCCGATTACGCGCGTGGCCGATTACCTGGTGGGGATGCGCAATCGTCAGAATGGCAAGGCCGATTGCGTGATCGTCGACACCGGCCATCGCCGCCAGCTCGACGTGCGCCTCGAAGTGCCGTCCTCACCGCTCTCCGCGCTGATGAGCAACGAAGTCTGGGCCGAGCTGTACCACCGCATCGAGCAGCTGATCCAGGAACACCGCACCACGCTCATCTTCGTCAACACGCGCCGCCTCGCCGAACGCATGGCGCTGGCGCTCAGTGAACGCCTCGGCGCCGAGCACGTCAGCTCACATCACGGCAGCATGAGCAAGGAACATCGTTATGACGCCGAACAACGCCTGAAGTACGGCCAACTGAAAGTGTTGGTGGCCACGGCCTCGATGGAACTCGGCATCGACGTCGGTGCGGTCGAACTCGTCATCCAGATTTCTTCGCCGAAAGGCATCGCCGCCTTCCTGCAGCGCGTGGGTCGCAGCGGTCACTACGTCGGTGGTGTGCCGAAGGGCATTCTCTTTCCGCTCACGCGTGACGATCTGGTCGAGTGCACGGCCCTGCTCGACAGCATCCAGCGCGGCGAGCTCGATCAATTGGTGATTCCCGCCAAGCCGCTCGACATCCTCGCCCAGCAGATCGTGGCCGAGCTCGGCAGTCGCGAAGAGGAGGAAGGCGTGTCGGTCGATGCGTTGTGGCAGTGGGTCAGCCGCAGTTGGGTCTATCGCGATCTCGCGCGCGAGGAATTCGATGAACTCCTGCGCATGCTGAGCGAAGGCTATACCAGTCGTCGCGGCAGGTCGGGCGCCTGGCTGCATTTCGATCAGATCAATCAAAAACTGCGTCCACGCAAGGGCGCGCGTCTGGTGGCGCTCACCAACGGCGGCGCCATTCCCGACATGTTCGACTATCAGGTGGTGCTCGATCCCGATGACATCGTGGTCGGCACGCTCAATGAGGATTTCGCGCTCGAGAGTCTGCCCGGCGATGTCTTCACGCTCGGCAACCACAGCTGGCGCCTGCTCGGCATCAACGGTTTGAAAGTACGTGTGGCCGATGCGCATGGGCAGCCACCGAGCGTGCCGTTCTGGCTGGGTGAAGGGGCAGGGCGCACGCGCGAACTGTCGGAATCGGTATCACGCCTGCGCACGACGCTCGCCGAGAAATTCGATATCTCTTTGCAAAGTGGCATCGACTGGTTGCAGGAGGAAATCGGTCTCGATTACGCCGCTGCCGAACAACTCGCTGCCTACCTTTATGTGGGGTACAAGGCGTTGGGCGTGATGCCTTCGCGCGCAACCCTGGTGATCGAGCGCTTCTTCGACGAAGTGGGCGACATGCACATCGTCTTGCATTCGCCCTTCGGCAGCCGCACCAACAAGGCCTGGGGACTCGCACTGCGCAAACGTTTCTGCCGCACCTTCAACTTCGAGCTACAGGCGGCAGCGAACGAAGACAGCATCGTGATCTCGCTCGGCTCGGTGCACAGCTTCGAATTGCAGGACGTCTTCCACTATCTCAATAGCGCCAGCGTGCGCGAGGTGTTGGTGCAGGCACTGTTGGATGCGCCGATGTTCGAAGTGCGCTGGCGCTGGAATGTTACACGTGCGCTCGCTGTGCAGCGCAGCCGCGGAGGCAAGCGCGTGCCGCCGCAGTTCCAGCGCATGGCGGCGGAGGACTTCGTGGCGCAAGTGTTTCCGGATCAGATCGCCTGTCAGGAAAACCTCAGCGGGCCGCGCGAAATTCCCGATCATCCGCTCGTGCAGCAGACGATCAACGATTGCCTCACCGAAGCGATGGACATCGACGAGTTGCAAGCACTCGTGCGCGCGATCGAAAGGGGTGAGGTCAACCTGGTGGCGAAGGATCTGCGCGAACCGTCGCCCTTCGCACAGGAAATCCTCAACGCCCGTCCCTACGCTTTCCTCGACGACGCTCCCTTCGAAGAACGCCGCACGATTGCCGTGCGCAATCGTAGCTGGGTGGATCCGGCCGAAGTCAGCGATTTCAGTGCGCTCGATCCCGTTGCCATCGAACGGGTGCGTGACGAAGCCTGGCCCTGGATTCGCAGCAGCGAAGAACTGCATGAAGCCTTGTTGCTGCTCGGCTTCATGACACTCGAGGAAATGCACGGCAACGACGAGCAGCCCGACAACTCCTTGTTCCTCGACAGCCTCGTGCGCGATGGGCGTGTGACGCGAGTCGTGCGTGGCAAACATCAGCTGTGGATCGCCAGCGAACGGTGGCCACTGTTCGCAGCACTGCCCGGTGGTTGGCAGTGCAGGTCGCAGGTGGCGTTGCCGCCGCATCTGCAAACGCCGGTCGACCCCGAAACTGCTTTGGTGGAACTGATGCGCGGTCGACTCGAAGCCTTGGGGCCAGTCACTGCACAAACGCTCGCTTCACCATTGGGTATGACCAAGAGCGAAGTGATGCCGGCACTGCTCAAACTGGAAGCTGAAGGCTTTGCCTTCCAGGGCCAATACAGTCCGCTCGTCGGCCGCGCGCCGGACGACAAGGAATGGTGCGAACGTCGTCTATTGCAGCGCATCCATCGCTACACACTCGATGCACATCGCGAGAGCATCAAGCCGGTGTCGCTGCAGGTCTACATGCAGGCATTGTTCGAACTGCACGAGGTGCGTCCCCTCAGTGATGACATCCTCGTCGCCAACCCTGCCACGCAGGAAACACTGCGCCGCGTCTTGGCACAGCTCGATGGTTTCACCGCACCGGCGACTGCCTGGGAAGGTGACATCCTGCCCGCGCGTCTGCCGAACTATGATCCTGCCTGGCTCGACCAGCTCTGCATCAGCGGCCAGGTGTGTTGGGGACGTCTGCTGCAACCACGCGAAGGGGGTGGTGAAGGACGTAAGGCAGGGCCGGTGAAAGGCACGCCGCTCAACGTCGTGCAACGTTCCAATCTCGATCTTTGGGAAGCCATCGGCGGTGCCGCTGCTGCAGCCGAAGGACTCAGTTCTTCCGCGCAATTGATACTGCAATTGCTGCAGCAGAAGGGCGCCAGTTTCTTCAACGATCTCTGCCGTTACAGCAGTCTCTTGCCGGCGCAGGCCGAGCAAGCCTTGGCGGAACTCGTCAGCGCGGGGCTCGTCACCAGCGACAACTTCGTCGGTCTGCGTGCGCTGCTAACGCCGGACAGTCACAAACTTCGCGTGGGCCGTAACGAAAGACGTCGCGCCATCTACGGTATCGAAGATGCGGGACGTTGGTCGCTGTTGTCACACGGCCATGCGACGGAAGGCGACGAGCTCAACGAGGAACAGTTGCGCCGTCTCATTCAGGTCTACTGCAAACGCTGGGGCGTGCTCACGCGCCGCGTGCTCGAAAACGAAAGCACCGCGCCACCGTGGCGCGTATTGCTGCGGCAACTGCGCGTGATGGAACTGCGTGGTGAAATCCGCGGCGGCCGTTTCATCAGCGGCATCGGTGGCGAACAGTTCGCGCTGCAGGACACCGTCACTCTGCTGCGCCGCAAGCACAAAGAGTGGAACGAGCAGCAAGAAAAGGCCGACCGCAAACCGGTACGTCACGTGATCAATGCCACCGATCCACTCAACCTGCTCGGCGTGCTGTTGCCTGATCGTCGCGTGCCGCATCTCAGCAACAATCGCATCCTGTTCGAAGACGGCCTGCCGATCGCCGTGCTGGAAAAGGACGAGGTCAGCTATCTGCGCAAGGTGCCGGAAAACGAGCAATGGGAGCTGCAACAACTCCTGCACAAACGTAGCTTCCCGCCGCGATTGCGTGCCTATCTCGGCAAGGTCTGAACGCACTTGCGCCGTGCTGCGCTGCAGCGTGCTGGCCGGTGGCGTGAATGTCGGGTCTGCAACGAAGCCGTCGCCTTCAAGGAAGGCGCTGGACTTTTCATTCCATCTGAACAGTCCGCTGCCCATGGTGCCGTGTCGATACAGCCCGGTACACGCCTGCCGATGGTGGGAGATCTCCAGGTGGTTTCTGGTGCCGCGTGCCCAAGTCCGTTAGAATCGCCGGCCGGGCTTACGGGACGCCCGCCTCGCGAAAGCAACAGCACCTGTCTTGAGGCAAGCATCGAGCTTGCATACCCTCCGGCCATGAGCGAGCAGGCCGACTTCAGGAGTCGGTATGCATACCAAAATCGTTGTATCCAACGAAACCGCTGCACAATGCGTGCTGCGTCTGGCAAAGCAATTGCACCGCACCGCGGTGGAAGCCAAACCGAGTGAGTCCCTGCCGATCTTGCGGCGCGTGCTCACCACCGAGACCTTGCGCGGTCTGACACTGCCAGAGCTATATCAGAAGCGCGACATGGTGCGACGCAAGCACATCCTGCGCATGCTCGCGATCGAAGCAGGACGACGTTGTTGGGAAGACTATCGCGACGCGCTCGAAACCATGTCGATCGATCAGCTCACCGAGTTCGATCTCGTGCGTCGCCAACTGGGTTATCCGAATCTTTGGTTTGCATCGCGCGCGCAGGCAGAAGCCCATGTCGCCAAGCATGGCGGATGCATCGTAAACGTCGGCACGCAGGCCGTGGTGCTCGGGGACAAAGCGCACGCGGTGTAGTTCGATTTCAATCGAGTGATGAACCAACCATGTCGTTTCTAGCCAAGGAAGATTTTTTGACGGTGCTGGCCAGCACCCCGCTCGTGTCCATCGATCTCATCATTCGCAATGCGAACGACGCCATCCTCTTGGGACGGCGTCGCAACGAGCCCGCCAAGGACTATCTCTTCGTTCCTGGCGGTCGCATTCGCAAGGATGAGACCTTGGAAGAGGCCTTTGCGCGTCTGACGCAACACGAGCTCGGTCGGCGGTACACGATCGAAGCGGCGAAGCTCAAAGGCGCCTACACGCACAAGTACACCAACAATGCGCTCGGCGTGCCGGGCGTGAGCACACATTACGTCGTGCTCGGTTATGAGCTGTGCGTGGATGCAGAGGAACTCGATCTGTCGGAACAGCACACGGAGGTGCGTTGGCTCGCTTGGGATGAACTGCAGCGCGACCCCGAATTGGCGCCTCAGGTGCATCCCAACGTGCTGCCATATTTTCCGCGCGCCGAAAGCGCGTAGTGTCCAATCACTCCATTGCCGAGTAACGATATGAAAGGTCATCTCTACCGCATCACCGTCGAGCACCTGGAAGACAACAAGGGCAATCCGGTGCAGAAAGAGCCGCTGAGCTTCGAAGTGAAGAACCACGACGATCTTCACGCGATCGTGGCAAGAGTGCAGCAGAAGGGACTCTTCGACGCCGACGAATCCGCGGCGCTCGCCATCGGACTCAAGCTCTTTCGCGAAGTCATGCTGCACCATCGCGGCCATGAGTTATTCGAGAAGCTCGATCCGCACATGAGCGAGTTCATCAAGGACTTCAAGCAGCGCTGAACCGCAGACCGCAGCAAGGGAAACAACCATGTTCGCCCTCAAGACCCTGGCTCTGTTCTCGCTCACCGCGGTCGCGGAAATCCTCGGCTGCTATCTCGCCTATCTGTGGTTGCGTGAGGGCAAGAGCATTTGGCTCTTGCTACCGAGTGTTTTGAGTTTGATGGCTTTCGCCTGGCTCTTGTCCTTGCATCCCACCGCGGCAGGACGTGTCTATGCCGCATACGGTGGTGTCTACATCGGTGTGGCGATTCTGTGGCTTTGGTTGGTGGATGGTGTGCGTCCGACGAGTTGGGATCTGATCGGCTCCGCCGTGGCCTTGCTCGGCATGGCGCTGATCATGTTCGCGCCACGCGGCGCCTGAGTTTTTACGATGCGCGCGCTGTAGTAAGCTCGCGACCTTTTCCAATGCAGTACTGATCCATGAACTTCTTTCCTCTCATCGCCTCGGCGGAGTTACACGATGGTTTCCGTCGCGTCTTCACTCTCGGCGGCAACGACTATCTTCTGGTGCAGCACGCGGGGCAGCGCTATCTCATCGAGAACGATTGCCCGCACGCCGCCTATCCCATGCACGAAGGGCAGATCGTCAACGAAAAGGAAATCCGCTGTCCGATGCACGGCTATCTCTTCGATCTTTCCACCGGTGATTGCACCTATTACACCGAAGGCCCCTGCCGCGCGCTCAAGCGTTTCGATCTCGTGGAGCGGGATGGGCAGATTGGGATCTTGCGCTGAACATCTCGTGGATTGGGCTGAGCCGAGAGGCGAAGCCCAACGAGCGATCGTGGATATGCTGTGATACGTCGAACATGCCATGCCGGGCTTCGCTGCGCGCAACCCAAGCTACCTTGAGACATGAGCTTCATCCTCCTCATGTAAATTTCCGACCGAACCGAACGGTCCGTTTTCTAGCATTCGTCGCTTCTGTCACGGCCAAAGGGGCTGACGGTGGCGCGTTTTCCGCTTAGTCTACGTCGCTATAACAAGAACCTGCCCGCAATGATGGGCGGTCGCCATAGCAACCGGTACTGAGGGGTACACCATGAAGCTAGCTCATCCACGCGCAGAACTACTGCGCACCACGCTTGCCGCTGCTGTCATTGCAGTTTGTGTCGTACCGGCAGAAGCGCATCACGGTCCAGGTTTGTTTCAACTGCAGATCGATCGCGAATGGTCCGGCACGCTCACCGGGATGCATTTCGTGAATCCGCATTCCTACATGGAACTGGAGGTGATCGGCGAAGACGGCAAACCGCTCGCCATGCGCTGCGAGATGCGCGCTGCCACCTTGATGCGTCGTTCGGGTTGGTCACCAGAGATGTTCGTCGTCGGCTCGCATGTGGAAATCAAGGGCCATCCTCATCGCGATGATCCCGGTGCCTGCTACATCGAAAGCTTCACCATCGGTGAAACCACCATCAAACGTAATGATCAGCTTTCGGTCGCCGAGCCCACCGCGCCCAACGATCGTCCGCTGCGTCTGCCATCGGGTGAGCCGAACATCTCCGGCGATTGGGCGGTAGAGCAGTTGGTGCTCACCGTGTCACCCGAAGGCAGTCGTGACATGGTCCCGAAGAGCCTCATCAACGAGTACGCCTCGGGCGCGATGACGCTGCAGGAAATCCGTGCCCGCGATCCGCAGCCACGTGCCGTCTACACCGCGCGTGGTCAGGCCGAGGCCGATGCCTTCGAGATGTGGTCGGTGGAAGACAACCCGCGTCTGTCCTGCAAACCCACCAGCATCATCTACGACTGGACCTTCGACTGGCCGGTGAACCGCATCACGCAGACCACCACACCCGAAGGCGAACGTGTGATCGACATCGACTATGGTCTGTACAGCTTCACGCGTCGCATCCATCTCGATCAGACGGAGCATCCTGCCGATCTGCAGCCGAGTTACGCAGGTCATTCGATCGGGCGTTGGGAAGGCGACACGTTGGTGGTGGACACCATCGGCTTCGAGCCCGGCGTGCTGTCGCCGCCCACCAAGCACAGCGATCAGTTGCACGTGGTCGAGCGCTTCACGCTCGATCCCAACACGATGTCGCTGCGTCGTGAGTACGTTGCCACCGATCCCGTCTATCTCGCCGAGCCCTATGCCGGTGCCGATACGGTGATGCTGTCGGAGGTTCCGTTCGAACGTCATCCCTGCGAAGAGTTGACGCCCGAGTTCCGCGCCGCGCAGGAAGCCGCCCGCGCTGCTCAGTGAGAACTCGTCGATCGGTTCCAGCCGAGTTCGAGAAGACCACCTTCGGGTGGTCTTTTCATTTGGGCACTGTGTCACGCTTTGACTCTTGGCAGGACCTGCGGCGCCGCTCATCATCGGCCTCATCCCATTGCGAACCCGTCGATGCCACACTCGCATTCCCACCACGATCATCATTCCCATGAGCACGGCGCGTTCGGTGCGCACGTGCATGCTCCCGCCACGATGGACCGTGCCTTTGGCATTGGCGTGGCACTCAACGTCGGGTTCGTACTGGTGGAAGGTCTTGCCGGTTGGTTCAGTGATTCGCTGGCCTTGCTCGCCGATGCAGGCCACAACCTCAGCGACGTGCTCGCCTTGCTGCTTGCCTGGGGTGCGATCGTGTTGTCGCGTCGCGCACCTTCCTTACGACGCACCTATGGCCTGCGGCGCTCCTCCATTCTGGCTGCGCTGACCAATGCCATCCTGCTGCTCATCGCCGTCGTCGCCATCATCTGGGAAGCGGCGGGACGCTTCACGTCGCCGCGTCCAGTGGATGAGCTGTTCGTGATTGCCGTGGCTTCGGTCGGCATCCTCATCAACACCGGTACGGCGATGCTGTTTCTGAAGGGCCAGCATGACGTCAACGTACGCGGTGCCTTCCTGCACATGGTGGCCGATGCCGCCGTCTCCGGCGGTGTGGTGGTGGCGGCGCTGGCGCAGATGTGGTCGGGCTGGTTGTGGTTGGATCCGGTGACGAGTCTTCTGATCGCCATCGTGATTGCGGTCGGTACCTGGGGACTCTTCCGCGAATCGTTGGATTTCGCTCTCGATGCCGTGCCCTCGCACATCGATCCCGTCGAAGTGCGTCAGTATCTCGAACGATTGCCCGGCGTAAGCGAGGCGCACGATCTGCACATCTGGGGGCTGAGCACCACCGAAGTCGCGCTCACCGTGCATCTCGTCATGCCCGATGGTCCTGCCGACGATGCCTTCCTCGCGCGGCTCAATCACGAACTGCTCGAACGCTTCGGCATTCATCACAGCACGGTGCAGGTGGAGCAGGGGAATGTCGCTCATCCCTGTCAGCGTGCCGACGAAGGGGTGCTATAGGCATCGTCCATTTACTGCCGCGGCAATTCGTTCGGCGCTGCCAAGGTATCGAGGATGGGGCAGTCGGGGCGCTCGTCACCGTGGCAATGCGTGATGAGGTTCTGCAGCGTTTTACGGATCGCCTTGAGTTCAGCGAGGCGTGCATCCACTGCATCGAGGTGTGCCTGCGCCAAGCTTTTCACGCGTGCGCTGCTGCGGCGTGGATTGCGCCATAGATCCACCAGAGCTTTGATGTCGGCGATCGAGAAGCCGAGACTGCGCGCCTGCTTGATGAAGTGCAGTACGTGCACGTCGCGGTCGCTGTATTGGCGATAGCCCGACTCGGTGCGTGCCGCGGGCGGCAAGAGTCCGATACTTTCGTAGTGGCGGATCATCTTGGCACTGACGCCGCTGCGCTCCGCCGCGGTTCCGATATTCATTTCCCGGCCTCCCATGACTTTCCGCCATTGTGCGCTTGACCTTCCCACGATGGGAAGGTCGACACTGCTTCCGTCAGTGAACTCATTAGTGGAGGAATCTATGTCGAACACCAATGGCTGTTGCGCGCCGGAGGGCTGTGGCTGCGCTACGAAGGCCAAGCACCACATGGCATCCGCTCATGTTCATCATGCCCATCACTTGCACGGTACATCGCCCTTGCGTCTCGCCAGTGCGGCAACGCTGCACTGTCTGACGGGTTGCGCGCTGGGTGAATTGCTTGGCCTGATGCTCGGCGTGAGCCTGGGCCTTTCCGCTCTCGCGACGGTGGTACTCGCCACGCTTGGCGGCTTCACTTCCGGCTATCTGCTCGGTCTCTGGCCGCTGGTGAAACGTGGCATGAGCTGGCGCAGCGCCTTCGCCGCCATCTGGTTGGGAGAAACGCTCTCGATCGGCGTCATGGAATTGGTGATGAACCTGGTGGACTACCACGTCGGTGGTGCGAGCGCGGGTTCGGTGCTGAGCGGCCAGTTCTGGCTTGGCTACGCGCTCGCCCTGATCGCCGGTTACTTAGCGGCATGGCCGATGAACTGGTGGCTGCTCGAGCGTCACATCAAGGCGCCTTGTCATTGAGTAACAAAAACATCATCGACTTCGATGGCGCGGCGCACGTAGCATGCCGCGCCATCATGTTCACAGGGAAAGAAGGAGTTCCCCATGTCATCCCCACAAGCCATCCTGCGTGTTGCCCGTCCCACCGATCAGCTCGAGCCTCTGGCACGGCAATACGAGATTGGACTCGGTCTGCAGCGTCTTTTCGAATTCCAGGATCACGATGGTTTCGATGGTGTGATGTTGGGACATCCACAGCATCCCTGGCATCTCGAATTCACGCATCATCGTGGCACCAGCGTCGGTCGTGCACCGACGCCGGACAACTTGCTGGTGTTCTATCTGCCCGACGCGCAGGAATGGGAGCAGAGTTGTGCGCAGATGCGAGAAGCGGGCTTCAAGGAAGTGCCTTCGTACAACCCGTATTGGGACAACGATGGCAAGACCTTCGAAGACCTCGACGGTTATCGCATCGTGCTGCAGTGTGCGGAGTGGGATTTGTAAGCACTGAAGGAGGAAGGGTGGAACCACGTACGAGCAGGAACGCCGTACTCGCTATCGCCTTGCTGTTGAGCCTTGCGGGCTGCGGTGGCGATGAAGGTGTAGCGGAAGCCGCCGCGGAGAACTCGCAAGAGCAGGAAAGCGTGGCAGCCGCCATCCGTTCCGGACGGCTCACGCCGCTAGGTCCCTTCTTCTTCAACTGCAGCGAAGATCCCGGCGACAGACTCGTCGCGAGCTTCTACGCCACCGAACCTGCGGCGATGGTGGCCGAATATCGCGGCGAGGAAGCCTTGCTGTTCCAGACCATCAGCGGCAGCGGTGCGCGCTACGTCAGCGGCAGCACCAGTTTCTGGGAACATCAGGGGGAAGTGACGCTCGAATGGGGCGACCCGCCTGCCACCTACATCTGCGCAGCGCCGCCCGATCCCGGCCAATGAGTTCAGGCCGTGCGACGCTGCCGCACGGCTTCGAACAAACAGATTCCCGCCGACACCGACACGTTGAGACTGCTCACTTCGCCAGCCATCGGAATGGCGAAGAGCGCATCGCAGTGCTCGCGCGTGAGACGACGCATGCCGGTGCCTTCCGAACCCATCACCAGAGCAACTGCACCGCGCAGGTCGGTTTCATAGATTGATTGTGTGGCTTCACCTGCTGCGCCCAGGACCCACACGCCGCGCTCCTGCAATTTCTTCAGCGTGCGCGCCAGGTTGGTCACGGCGATGAAGGGTACGAGTTCCGCCGCACCACAGGCCACCTTGCGCACGGTGGGTGTGATGAGAGCGGACTTGTCCTTCGGCACGATCACCGCATCCACGCCGGCCGCTTCGGCGGAACGCAGACAGGCGCCGAGGTTGTGCGGATCGGTCACACCATCGAGCACCAAGAGGAAAGGCGGCCTTTCAAGACCGTCGAGCAGTTCATCCAACTGTGCCTCGCTGCGTTCGAGCTTCAGGCCGCGGCACAGCGCGATCACGCCTTGATGCACGCCATCCACGCGTTCATCCAATTCCACGCGTGGCAACTGCGTCAGGGGCAAGCCGAGTTTCTGTGCACGTTCGAGGATGGCTTCCATGCGCGGATCGTGACGGCCTTCCTGAATCAACAGCTCCGTCACGCTGTGCGGATGATGCTTGAGCAGTGCGGAGACGGCGTGCAGGCCAAAGACGTAGTCGTTGCCGGCACTGCGTTCGCGTTCCTGTGGCTGGCGTTGTTCGCGCCCATGTTTGTGATCGCGCGCAGGACCGCGCTGATCGCGGGAGTGAAAAGCTTTCTTCATGATGAATCAGGTATCTCTCAGCGCCGGCGGAAGCGATTGCGCTGTTTCTTGCCGCGTTTTTCGTCGCGCTCCTTGCGGCGTTCTTTCTTGTTCGATGGACGATCGCGCTGGGGCAGTGCGCGACCCGGGCCACGTCGTTCGGCGCCGACCAAGTGCAGTTCGATCTTGCGCTCGTCGAGGTCCACCTGTGCCACCACCACGCGCACCTGATCGCCCAGGCGATAGCAATGACCGGTGCGTTCACCCGTGAGCGTGTGGGCGATGGGATCGAAGTGATAGTAGTCGTTGCTGAGCGCGGTGACGTGTACCAGACCTTCGATGTAGACGTCGGTCATCTGCACGAAGAGGCCGAAGTTGGTCACGCCGATCACGACACCGGCGAATTCCTCGCCGATGCGGCTCTGCATGTATTCGCATTTGAGCCAGTTCACCACGTCCCAGGTGGCGGCATCGGCACGGCGCTCGGTGGCGGACAGATGTTCGCCCAGCGCTTCGAGGTCGGCCAGCTTGTAGGGATAGATGCGATCGCGCCTGATCTCGCGTTCCTTGCCCGTGCGGTAGACGCCGCACACCTGCTTGCGGCCGCGGATCAGACTGCGGATGCCACGATGCACGAGCAGGTCGGGATAACGGCGGATCGGTGAGGTGAAATGCGTATAGGCATCGAAGCCCAGACCGAAGTGGCCATGATTCTCGGGCTGATAGAGCGCCTGCATCAGCGAACGGATCACCAGGGTCTGCAAGAGAGCGCGATCGGGGCGATCGGCGAGCTTGGACAGGATCAGCTGATAGTCCTTCGGCGTGGGCTTTTTCTTCGGCGCGAGGCCAATGCCGATGCCGCGCAGGAAGTTGTAGAGGTTCTCCAACTTCTCGTCGCTCGGCCCTTCATGCACACGGAACAGCGTGGGCACCTTGGCGTACTGCAGCAGGTCGGCGGCGGCGACGTTGGCGCACAGCATGCACTCCTCGATCAAGCGATGCGCGTCGTTGCGCTCGACCGGGATGATTTCCTTGATGCGGCGCTGCTCGGAAAACACGATGCGCGTTTCCACGGTCTCGAAGTCGAGTGCGCCGCGCGCGGTGCGTGCCAGCAGCAGTTGTTTGAAGAGCGCGTAGATATCCTTCAGGTGCGGCACCAGCTTGGCGTGTTTCTCGCTCAGACGCTGTTGCAGCGTGGCCTCGGTCTCGGACTTCGGTTGCTGCAGGATGGCAGCGACTTCGGTGTAGGTCAGACGCGCATGGGAATGGATCACGCCTTCATAGAAGCAGTACTGCTCGATCTCGCCGGCCTTGTCGATGTCGAGCTCGCATACCATCACCAGACGGTCTTCGAAGGGTTTGAGAGAGCAGAGGCCGTTCGACAGATGCTCGGGCAGCATCGGAATCACGTGGCCGGGGAAGTACACCGAGTTGCCACGCGCCTGCGCTTCGCGATCGAGCGCGCTGTCCACCGCCACATAGTGCGATACGTCGGCAATGGCGACGTAGAGCGTATAGCCCTTGCCACGACGGCGTTCGCAGAACACGGCGTCGTCGAAGTCCTTGGCGTCTTCGCCATCGATGGTGACGAAGGGGAGGTGGCGCAGGTCGACGCGCTCGGGGAAGTCGTCACCATTGACGCTTTCGGGGAAGTTCCGGGCTTCTTCCAATACTTCCGCCGGCCACTCGTGCGGGATGTCGTGCATGCGCAGCGCCAGTTCGATTTCCATGCCAGGTGTGGTGACGTCGCCCAGCACCTCGATCACTTCGCCGGTGGCCTTGTGATACTCGTGCGGGAACTGCGTGATCTGCACCACTACGAAGTCGCCGTCTTTGGCGCCCTTGTGTTTCTTGGGTGGAATCAGGATTTCCTGCGTGATGCGCTTGTTGTGCGGCATCACCACGCCAAAGCCCTGCTCGTGGTAGAAGCGGCCCACCACTTCCGAGCTCTTGCGTTCGAGCACTTCCACGATGCGGCCTTCGCGACGGCCGCGATGATCGATGCCCGATACCTTGGCCAGCACGATGTCGCCATCGAACACCTGCCGCATCTGTTTGGGGCTGAGGAAAAGATCGGGCGAGCCGTCTTCGGGGATCACGAAACCGAAGCCATCCTTGTGGCCGGAGATGCGACCCTTCACGAGGTCCATCTTGTTGACGAGACCGAACACGCCGCGGCGGTTCGAGATCAACTGACCATCGCGGATCATTGCGCCGAGCCGGCGCTGCAGGGCTTCCTGCGCCTCGGCGGTGAACAACAGCAATTCCTGGCAGAGTTCCAGATGCGTGGCGGGCTGGCCGCGCTTCTCTAGATGTTCGAGGATGAATTCCCGGCTGGGGATGGGATTTTCGTAGCGCGCGGCCTCACGCTCCGCGTAAGGATCGGCATTGGGATTGGGGGTGTTGGGGGCTTGTTTATTGTTCTTGGGCATCTGATCGGCCTGGATGAATTGGTGGCCAGTATAGCGCGATAGGCGATTGACAAGCACGAATGAGCTCTGTACATTGCGCGCCTCTGCAACTGATGCCCTCCTTGCCCAGGTGGTGAAATGGCAGACACGCTAGCTTCAGGTGCTAGTGGCCGCAAGGCCGTGGAGGTTCAAGTCCTCTCCTGGGCACCATAACCCTTCTGTCTCTTCTGCCCATCTGTATCGTCTCGATTCATTGCTTCGAGCCACAGAGGACTAATCCAGTCCGCGCTTTCGCGCGGCCGCTACGCCAAGCATGACGCTTCG
>CALEJT010000092.1 GCA_937898685.1 uncultured Gammaproteobacteria bacterium
CGGTGGAATTTCTTTGGTCCCAGAGGAGCCGCGCACTCCAAACTTCGACGAGCCGGTGTAAGGTGTTCCCGGTAAGGGGACGTCGAAGGTCATGTATGGCTAAAGCCGCGTCGCCATGGATGGCTCAAGGCGTGCCCCGCACCGGGACACCTCGCAATGGCTGTAAGCAATGAGGTGGGCGCGCTGCGCCCAGCCTGGGCAGGTTACGCTCGTATCTCCAAATCCTTCCGGAACGGCAGATACTCCGACGCGTGCTGCAGATAACCTTGGATGTGCTCTTCTTCCTCCGCCACGAAATGCGCGATGGCGCGGCGGAAATCGGGATGCGCGATCCAGTGGGCGGACCAGGTGGGAACGGGTTTGAAGCCGCGCTGGATCTTGTGTTCACCCTGCGCCCCTGAATCGATGCGCCTGATGCCATGGCGTATGCAGTAGTCGATGCCCTGGTAGTAGCAAGTCTCGAAGTGCAGGAACTGCGCTTCCTCCGTGCAACCCCAGTAGCGACCGTACAGAGTGTCGGAACCCTTGAAGTACAGCGCGCCGGCGATGGGTCGACCTTCACGTATGGCCAACACCAGCAATAAGCGTTCCGGCATCGTGCGCCCCACGCGCTGGAAGAAATCCAGGTTCAAATACGGCATGCGTCCGCGCACGTAATAGGTGCTGGCGTAGAAGTCGTAGAAGGTACTCCACAACTCTGCGTCGATGTCCGCTCCTTCCACGTGCTCGAAAGTGATGCCGGCGCCGTAGACCTTCTCGCGCTCCTTGCGCAGGTTCTTGCGTTTGCGCGAGCTGAAGCTTTCCAGATAGTGCTCGAAGCTCGAGTAGTTCTGATTGAACCACTGATACTGACAGCCCATGCGGCGCAACGTACCTTGTGCGCACAAGGCCTCGCAGGTTGCGGCATCCGGAAAGAGCACATGCCAGCTCGAGGCATCGAGTTCACGCGCCAGGCTCAGCACTTCTTTGTAGAGCTGTGGCAACAGCGCGGGATCATCCACCGAGCTCAACACTCGCGGTCCCGCGCATGGCGTGAAGGGCACCGCACTGACGAGTTTCGGATAGTACTCGAGCCCATGCCGCCGATAGGCATCGGCCCAGGACCAATCGAACACGTACTCACCCATCGAATGCGACTTCAGGTAGAGCGGCAGGGCGGCGCAGGGCTCCTCTTCTTCGCGCGTAAGTAGGAGGTGCAAGGGCTGCCAGCCAGTCTTGGCGGTGGTGCAACCGCTTTCTTCGAGCGCGAGCAGAAAGGCGTGACGCAGGAACGGATAGTCCTCTCCCGCCAGCGCATCCCACACGTTGGCGGGAATTTCGGCGATGCTGCGAATGATGCGAGGACGATAGGACGAAGAAGAAACAGCCACGGGAATTCAGCGTTGCCCTTGCCACGACAGGTAGAGCGGTCATTGTACCCACATGTGAGCCTCGCGGTACGAGCGGCACAGATGCAGCGCCGCGCGGTTTCCAGTAGAGTGCCCAGCCAACAACTTCATGGGGTAAAGCAGTGACGGTTCCTCTACGAGTCTCGGTGCACGGCGGCCACAGCGGTCAGTTCTGCCATCACGCCAAGGATTCCCTCGAAGCCATCGTGCAGGCCTACATCGACCATGGTTTCACGTGGGTCGCCATCACCGAGCACATGCCGCCGGCCGAAGATGCCTGGCGCTATCCGGATGAAGCCGCCAGTGGTTTGAGTGCAGCACATCTGCAGCAGCAATTTCGCGACTACTTCGCGGAATGCCGTCGCCTGCGCGAGAAATACCGCGACCGCATCGAACTCTTCTGCTGCTTCGAAACCGAAACCTATCCAGGTTCGAGCGCCGTGGTGCGCGATTTGTTGGCAACCACCAAGCCCGATTACATCGTCGGTTCGGTGCATCACGTCGGCGGCATCGGCATCGACTACAGTCGCGAGCTCTATGCCGAAGCAACGGCGCAGGCGGGTGGTCTCGTGCAACTCTATTGCGCCTACTTCGATGCGCAGTATGCGATGCTGGTGGAATTGGAACCCGCAGTCGTTGGTCACTTCGATCTCATCCGCATCTTCGATCCGGATTACGTGAATACGCTGCGTCATCCCGCAGTGTGGCAGCGCATCGAACGCAATCTCGACTTCGTGGCACAGAAAGGTTTGATCCTCGACTTCAACATGCGCGGCTTCGACAAGACGGCCGAGCAATATCCATCGCGACCCGTGCTGGAAGAAGCATTGCGTCGCGGCGTCTACGTCGTGCCCGGTGACGATTCGCACGGGGTATCATCGGTTGCGCGCAACTACGATCGCGGTGTGGCGGTACTCAGCGAGCTTGGTCACGACTTACAGTGGCAGCGACCCAAGCTCTATCAGTGGTGAGTTTCGCCACGATGTTGCCGACCGTTTCTTGCGCGGAAAGAAATCTGCAACTTGCTGCCTTGTGCGGGACGATCTTGCACGGTTGCCGTTACAAAAATCTTCAACCTTGCCTCTCCTTTTTCACCACGAAACCCTGCTTTAATCGGCGGCGATCAGCAGACTTCCGTGCGTGTTGGACTTCACCATGAACTGGATCCTTTTGTTCACTGCAGGTTTGTTGGAAGTGGTGTGGGCCACCGCCATCAAGTACACCGAGGGTTTCACCAAACTCGGTCCTTCGCTGTTCACCCTGGGTGCGATGGGACTCAGCTTCTATCTGCTGAGCGTGGCGTTGCGCACCCTACCGCTTGGCACGGGTTACGCGGTATGGGTGGGCATCGGTGCCGTGGGTACGGCGATCGCGGGCATCATTATGTTCGACGAGGCGGTGACGCCACTGAAGTTGATCAGTCTTGCGCTTGTCATTGCTGGTATCGCCGGGCTCAAACTCGCCACCAACTGAGTAGTTCCTCTGGCACGAAGGGTTACCGGGAGGGAACATGTTCCTGCGCAGGTACTCGCGCCACGGCTTGTGGCTTCTGCTGCTTCTGGCGCTGACGGCGCAGAGTCAGCAAACGCGCTTCACCTTGTCGGAAGACGATCCACGCGCGCTCGCCACCATCTCGCAGTACATTGCGCAACACACTCATAGCCTCATCACCTATGAAGAACTGGGCTACGAACATCGAAATGATCTGGCGTTCTATCCCGATGAGAATCCGAGCCATCCCTTACCGCGTCATCTGCGCTTCACCTTCACCTACGACGCCACGGACGACGTACGCACCATCCTGCAGAACCTGATCGAGAACCATGACGAACAGGCGAGTGGTAGCTACAAGGTGATCGAGGAGCAGGGCGTCTTCCACATCCTGCCGGATGCTTCGAAGGACGAGAGCGGTGCGTTCATGCAGCGTGCCTCGATTCTGGATCTGCCGGTCTCGGTACGGCTCGAGCAGGCCACGGGCAGAGAGGTGGCTTGCGAAGTACTGCGGCAGTTGCAGGAACGTTGGCAGGTGGAGACATCCTGCCTCACCGGTTACAAAGGGCAGGTGTTCGGCGATCTTTTCTACGATGAATATGAAGTGGAAGAGCTACCGGCTCGCGAACATCTGACGCGTCTGCGTCTCGATTCGAGCAAGCGGCTATCCTGGCACATCCTCCGCGGCGCGGATGGACGCTATGGCGTCAATTTCTTCATCCAGCAGTGGGATGCGCCCACGCCTCAACGCAACCAATAATCCAGAATCGTTCCCGCCAGAATCACCAGGCCGACCTTGTTGTTGTGCAGGAAGGCCTGAAAGCACTTGTCGCGTTCGCGATGGAAGATCAGCTTCTGCTGATAGGCGAACATGAGCGCCGCAACGAGCAAGCCCAGCTTGAACCACAGCCCCAGGCCAAAGTGATTGCCGCTTAGCCACATCGCGATCAGGAACATCACCTGCAGCACACCGATGATGAGACGGTCGGCATCGCCGAAGAGAATGGCGGTGGATTTCACGCCGATCTTGAGGTCGTCGTCGCGATCGACCATGGCGTACTCGGTGTCGTACATCACGGTCCACATCAGGTTTGCCAGGTAGAGCAGCCAGGCTGCGGGCGGCAGCGTGTTGGCCTGTGCGGTGAAGGCCATGATGCCGCCCCACGAGAAGGCCGCGCCCAATACCACCTGCGCCAGATGCGTGTGACGTTTGGCGAAGGGATAGCAAAGCGCGAGTGCGAGGCCGCCCACGCTCATCAGGATGGTGAAGGCATTGGTGAAAAGCACCAGCACGAAGGCCAACAGCACTAGCGCGGCGCAGGTATAAAGCGCTTCGCGTGGACTCACCTTGCCGGTGACGATGGGACGATCGACCGTGCGTTTGACCTTGCCATCGAAATTGCGATCCGCGTAGTCGTTGATGCAGCAGCCCGCGGCGCGCATGCAGATCGTGCCCAGGATGAAGATCACGAGCAGATCGAGATCGGGCACGCCCTGCGCAGCCATCCACAGACACCACAGCGTGGGCCACAGCAGCACATAGATGCCGATTGGGCGGTGCATGCGCATCAGGCGCCAGAAATCGGGCGCGCGGCGGTAGGCGACGGGGAAGCGTCGGGCCAGGAATTGATGCAGCCCGCCCAACTTGCCGGCGGACGAGGAAAGATCGCTCATGCTACAGCGCTCGTACCAACGAAGAGGGCGCAATTATAGGCCCTGCCTCCAAGAAAAGACGGCACTGTGTCCCCCGCGCGTTGAATTGGGCAATAGCGGCTGATTAAATCCGGGCACTTGCCGAGTTTTCGGCCCCGCAAGGAAGATCCAATGACCAAGCTCGCGCTGCACTGGCAGATCCTGATTGCCATCGTACTCGCCGTCATTGCCGGCACGCTCACTGGGACTACCACGACCATCGGTCCCATGAACCTCACCGCGCTCTACGACTTCCTCGGCACGCTCTTCCTCAACGCCCTGAAGATGATCATCGTGCCGCTGATCGTCTCCACCATCATCTCCAGCATCGCCTCCTTCGGCTCCGGCAGTGGCCTGGGCGTCTTGGGCATGCGCACCGTCGGCTATTACATCCTCACTACCTTCCTCGCGGTGGTGATCGGCCTCGCGATGGTCGATATCTTCAAGCCAGGCATCGCCAATGGCGCACCGCTCGGCGAAGTGCTCAACATGACGCTCGATCAAAGTGAACTTTCAGGGGCACTCGCCGCCGTGGAAGGGCGCGGCGCCGGCGACGTGATCGGCATCTTCGAGCGCATCATTCCCACCAACGTGGTACAGGCCGCGGCCGAGACCGACATGTTGGGTGTGCTGTTCTTCGCTTTCATCTTCGGCCTCTTCATGACGCGCATCGACACCAAGCTGCAGGAATCGCTGCTGACTTTCTGGAAGGCAGTGGCGGAAACGATGATGCTGATGACGATGTGGATCATGCGCTTTGCGCCGATCGGTGTGTTCGGGCTCGTCGCCAGCACCGTCGCCTCGACCGGTTTCACTGCCTTCGTCCCGCTGCTCAAGTTCTTCCTCATCGTGCTGAGCGCGCTCTTGCTCCATCTGCTCGTGGTGCTGTCGATCCTGCTCAAGGTCCTGGGGCGGGTGAATCCGTTCAAGCATCTGCGCGCGATGGCGCCGGCGCTGTTGACCGCCTTTTCCACGGCTTCATCGACCGCCACCTTGCCGGTGACGATGGAGTGCCTGCGTCAGAACTCGGGCGTGTCCGATCGCGTCACCAACTTCGTGTTGCCGATCGGCGCCACGGTGAACATGGACGGCACGGCGCTCTATGAATGCGCCGCGGCGATCTTTCTGGCGCAGGTCTATGGTCTGGAGCTGAGCTTCCTGACGCAGTTTCTGGTGGTGATGCTGGCACTTCTCACCTCGATCGGCGTGGCCGGCATTCCGGCCGCCTCGCTGGTGGCGATCGGCGTGATCCTTGGTTCGATTGGTCTGCCGCTCGAAGCCATCGGACTCCTCTTGGTGACGGACCGTGTGCTCGACATGGTCCGTACCTCGGTGAACATCTACTCCGACAGCTGCTGTGCCGTGGTGGTGGCGCGGGGAGAGGGGGAAGAACTTCCTATCGTGTGAGGAGGGAGGCGCTCACTGCGCCTTCGGCATGGCCTGCATCACCTGCATCCAGCCTTCGAGGGCGTTCTTGTCGGCGCAGGAGAAGGCGCGTGCGAGGTGTTCCATCTGCGAATTGGTGAGCCGCGCTTCCAGGCGGGCACCGGTCTTGCTCAAGCGCAGTTGTTTGACACGACGATCGTGACTCGCCGTTTCCACTTCGATCAAACCCTGTTCGGTGAGTTTGCGCAGCGGCGCGTTGAGCGCCTGCTTGCTCACGGCGAGGATCTGCAAGAGTTCATTGATGTTGATGCCGGGATTACGGCCCACGAAGTAGAGGATGCGGTGGTGCACCCGGCCGAGGCCTTTTTCCTGCAGGATACGATCCGGTACCGACGTGAAGGAACGGTAGGCGAAATAGAAGAGTTCAATGCACTGAAGGAAGCGGGGATAGTCCGGATGATCGACCATGTCGTGAGGTTTTCCTTGGCGATACGCGCGGCATTCTAGCAATAAAAACGGCGTGCGAGAGCAGCGGCCGTGGCGACCATACCAGTGTTGCCGCAGCGCGGGTAGTCGGGCTTTGTGACCTGGCTGGCAACCCTTCGCGATCTCACACGTTGCCGTAACGCTCCGACTGCGCGAGCCAGCGGCGGATCAAGGGCTCCACCAATTCCGGTCGCCGCGCCCGTATCCACTCCCCCCACTGCTGCACTGCCGGTTGCAGATGCCCATCGCGTCCGAGGTCGGCGATGCGCAAAGTGCTGAGTCCGGTCTGCCGTGTACCGAGGATCTCGCCCGGCCCACGAATCTCGAGATCCTTCTGCGCGATGTAGAAGCCGTCGTTGCTCTCGCGCATGATGCTCAGGCGCTCCTTGCCCACCTGCGACAACGGATTCTGATAGAGCAGTACGCAATGACTTTCGCGCGCGCCGCGGCCGACGCGTCCGCGCAATTGATGCAGTTGCGCAAGGCCAAGGCGCTCGGGGTTTTCGATGATCATCAGCGAGGCGTTCGGCACGTCCACGCCCACTTCGATCACCGTGGTGGCGACGAGCAGATGCAGCTCGCCGGATTTGAAGAGACTCATCACCGCTGCCTTCTCTCGTGGCTTCATGCGGCCGTGGATCAGGCCCACGCGCAGATTCGGCAATGCGGCGCTGAGTTCGGCATAGGTCGCTTCCGCCGCCTGACATTCCAGCGCTTCCGATTCCTCGATCAGCGTGCACACCCAATAGGCTTGGCGCCCTTCGGCACAGGCGGCCGCGATGCGTTCCACCACCGCCATACGCCGTTCGGCCGGCAAGAGCACGGTGTTGACCGGCGTACGGCCGGGCGGGAGTTCGTCGATGATCGAGCAGTCCAGATCGGCGTAGGCGCTCATCGTCAGCGTGCGCGGAATGGGCGTGGCGGTCATGATCAACTGATGCGGCCAGGCGCCGGCGTTGCGACCCTTCTCGCGCAGACTCAGGCGTTGGTGCACCCCGAAACGATGCTGTTCGTCGATGATGACGAGACCGAGCGAATCGAACTGCACTTCGTCCTGGAACAAGGCATGGGTGCCGACGATCACCCGCGCCTGTCCCGTGCGCATCGCAGCCAAAGCCTCCTCCCGCTTCTTGCCCTTGATGCGTCCGCTCAGAAAAGCGACTTCCACACCGAGCGGTGCCAGCCAGTTGTCGAGATTCAGAAAGTGTTGTTCGGCGAGGATTTCGGTTGGTGCCATCAGTGCGGCCTGATAACCCGCTTCCACTGCCTGCAGTGCCGCCATCACTGCCACCAGGGTCTTGCCCGAGCCGACGTCGCCCTGCACGAGGCGCAGCATCGGCCGCGGGCTGCGCAGATCTTCGCTGATGTCGGCGGATACACGTTGCTGGGCTTTGGTCAACGCGAAAGGCAGCGAGCCCAACAGCGCCCTGCGCAACTTGCCATCACCCTCGAGCGCTGGCGCTGCCTGTGAACGGGCCTGATCGCGCAGGCGGCGCAGACTGAGATAGTTCGCCAGGAGTTCTTCGAAGACGAGGCGGCGCTGCGCAGGGTGATCGCCGCTCTGCAGATGCGCGAGCTGCAGCGAGGGCGGCGGATAGTGGATCACGCGCAAGGCCTCGAGCAGCGGCATGAAGCCCAGCTTCTCGCGTAACTCCTCTGGCAGGTAATCGGGCAGGGCCTTGGTCTTGTCGAGATAGCTGAATACTTGTTCCAGTAAGCGGCGCAGACGCGTCTGCTGCAGACCCTCGGTGGAGGGATAGACCGGCGTCAGATGATCTTCGAGCGGTGCCGGCGCTGTGCCCTGCAACACCTGATATTCGGGATGATAGAGCTCGAGGCCGGCCTTGCCGTGGCGCACTTCACCGAAGGCACGCACACGCACGCCGTTGGCGAGCGCGCTCTTCTGCGCCGCGCTGAAGTGGAAGAAGCGCAAGGTGGTCACGCCCGTGCCGTCCTGCAGCTTCACCATCAAGCTGCGGCGCCGACCGAAGACGATCGCCGCACCCGCGACGATGCCTTCGATCACCACGTCGTCACCGTGACGCAATGCGGCGATCGGTGTCAGCCGCGTGCGGTCCTGATAGCGCAGCGGCAGATGGAAGAGGAGATCCAGTACCGTCGTCACACCGAGCTGCTCGAGCTTGGTCGCCAACTGCGGACCCACGCCCTTGAGCGACGTCAGCGGCAGCGTTTCGATGGTGGAGGGCGGTGCTTGGTTCATGGCGGCACATTCTAGCAACGGAGCTGGGGCAATCCCTCAGCGCGCGTCGTACTGCCGCTACATCAGCTGCGATTTGAGATCGAGATAGGCGCAGGCGATGAGCCAGCTCACCACGGCGGGATCGACGGGATGGCCCGGGACCAGCTTCACGTGCCGCATCAGGTTGCCGGTGCCCTGCAGCACTTTTTCGGGATCGGGCAGGAGATTGCCGCGGAAAAAACCCACATTCACGTGCGACTGGTACACACCGACGTAGGCGAAGGCGGCGTCGCCGATGCAGGCAGTGGGGTTGCCGTCGTGCATCGTTTCGCACACGTCCGGACCCGCCCTGCGCATCTCATCGAACCAACGCCGCGCCATCTCGCCGAGTTCCCCTTGCTGCGCTTCAAGCCATGCATCGACTTCCGGGTCGCGGGGCAAGGTGTGGTTCAGGCGAAACAGCGCGCTCATGATTCATCTCAAGTAGAGGGCACTCCGGGCCCGTCGGGCGGGTACTTGAGGAATTCTGGCGTGCGCTCCATGCGGTAGGAAAGTGCCACGAGAGAAGGATGCTGATCTTTTGGCACCTCCGAGGCGAGGAAGAACTGCGTGAACTGCCAGGCCACGGCCGCGGTGATGGAAGCCTGGCTGCGCGGGTTGGTGAACATGGCGGGATGGGCAGCCACTTCCGCTTCGAGCGCGGCATAGGCGGCCCGCAACTGGCCACGCACGCGCTCGATCCAGGGCTCGTGCTGCGCCGTCGGCGGACGCAGGTTGCGTTCGTACAAGATCTGCACCGTCTTCTCGCAGCCTGCCAGCGCCAGACTTACCGCACGCATTTCCAGTTGCAGTTGCAGCGGTTCGAGCGACCACAGCGACAGGCCCTTCTGCGCTTCGATGAATTGCAGGATGAGCGAGGAGTCCATCAGCACCGTGCCGTCATCGCAGATCAGCGTCGGTGCCTTCACGACGGGATTGATGGCCTGGAATTCCTTGAAGGTACTGAACACCGACAGTGACTCGTGCACGAAGGGCACACGCAGAAACTCCAAAGAAATCGCCACACGCCGCACGTAGGGCGAATCCAACATTCCGATCAATCGCATCGCTTGCTCCTGGTAGTGAGGTGTGGCCGTGTCAGTCTTTCGCGACGACCGACGCAGCCAGAAGTGCCGCCTGTTCCTTGATACGTTTCAGCTCGGTGTCCGTCAGCGCCTCCCACGACCACCAGCAGCCGAGTGCCAAGAGTGCCAGCAAGATCGAAGTGAGCGGTAGTACCAGCGCGACGTTCACGAGCGTGTCGAGTCGCGTGGGGATGAACAGGATGCAGGCGAAGAGGAGGACCATGGCGTTGACGGCCCAGCCGCGGCAGATGCGTTGGCGGCTGCGGCTGTATTCGTAGAGCTGTGCCATGTGTTCCGATTGCGACAGTATCAGGGCGCGGTCGCGATGGAATTGGTCGGAACCGCCGGGATAACGCTCGCGGTGTTTGTTGTCCATGCGCAGGGCGTGGAAGGTGCAATCGGCAAGGCGGTCGGTGAGGATGCCGAGTAGATAGATGAGGGAAAGGGCGGGAATCGCCATGGCTGGAGTGCTCGACAACCAGCGCAACAGTTCGAGGTCGATGCCGAAAATCGTCAGTAGCAACAGTGCGATCCATGCAAAGGCACCGATGCCGATGACGATGAGCTCAACGAAGAGGTTGGTCGTGCTCATCCATGTCTCCCTGGACCAGGTCCAATGTCAGCCCGTCCCCATAGCAGACAGGCTGTTGCGCACTTTGGTTCCTCGCTCAGCTGCGACGACGGCGACGGATGTCGAGATCCTTGAGGAAACGCTCTCTGTCCTCGGGGGAGATCACCACCACCTTGCCGCGGCTGTACTCGATGCGCAGGCGATCCAACGACAGGGCAGGAGCCGACAGGATGGAGCGGGTCGGCGTGACGCTGCTGATCTCGGCGATCGGCACCTTGTAGCTGAAGGGGCCGCAGCGAACGTGCAGCGTCATGTCGGTGAGCGTGTAGTTGGTATTGGCGAGTATCCATAGCGGAAGGCCCACGCCCGCGAGCACGCCGATCACCAAACCGGGCAGGACCCTGGTGAGTTGCAGCTCGGCGTTGGGAGTTTCCACTACGAAGGGCATCGCTACACCGACGATGGTGATTACGATGGCTGCACCGATCGTCAAGAGCAGCCACGCATCGATCTTCGACTTGTAAATCTGAGGCATTGCTTCTCCTGTGGCCGCCAAACTTCCGGCGGCCAGCGAGTCGCTACTTTACAAGCAATGCAGATGATCTTGAACCGATCTTGACCAGGCAGTGATTTACCCTAGGTCTTTCCCGAACAGCGCTTGCCATCCCGCGCGGCTGAGGAGGCCACGGTGATGGAAGAAGATGAGTTGTGCAAAGCGTCGAAAGGTGAGATTGCCGAACACCGTCTCCACGAGCGCATTGGGCACACCGCGATTGGCCATGTGCCGCAGCATACGTTTGCAGCGGTAACGCAGTGCCGTCGCACGCAGTACTTGCTCCGGCGCAGGACCTGCTTCCAACAGATGCTCGGCGATCGCCTGTCCCGCCAGGCCACCGAGTTCGAGCGCCTTGTGAATGCCGCCCGCCGTGAGTGGCGACACCGTTCCCGCTGCATCACCCACCAGCAGCACCCGCTGCGTCGCAAAGCGCTGCAGGGTTCCGCCCACCGGAATCAAACCACCCCGGCGGCCGATGCAGTCGAGTGTGCCGAAGTCACACAGCGGCCGCAGCTTTTCGAGGAAGCGTTCGATCGGTAGCTGCGCCGGATGACGACAGGCGAGACCTACCTGCGTGATGCCCACTCCCGGCACCACCCACGCGATGTAGCCGGGTGCGAGTTCGGAATCGACGAACACGTGCAGGTAGCGCTCATCGAGATGGGCGTGTCCGGCAAACTCCAACTCCATGCCGATCAGGAACTCCTGATTGCGGTCCAGCCCGAAGTGCCGCGCCACGAACGAGCGCGCACCGTCGGCACCGACGAGGTAGCGGCAATGGAGCCGCTGATCCGGCAGATAGAGTCCGTCGGTACGCGGCACGGCGCCTTGGAAGCGCGAGCCCGTACAGAGTCGCGCACCCGAATGCTGCAGAAGTTCCTGGGTCATCCAGCGCATCAGTCCCGGTGTGTCGGCGGCGTAGAAGGAATAGCCCTTACTGTGCAGATCGAAGCTACGCAGCGAAGGGGAGTAGAGCCGTACCCCTCGCACCGGTCGCACGAGCGTCGAAGGCAGGCCCGGCAATTGTTCGATGGCCTCTTGTACCAGGATGCCGGTGGTATGGGGACGTAGCCCCGGCGCAGCCTTGGCTTCGAGCACCGTGACCTCGAGCCCCGCCGCGGCCGCCGCCGCAGCACAGGCCAATCCGGCATAGGAAGCGCCCACTACGCATAGGTCGGTTCTGTTCATCCTCACCTCTCTGAATCGTATCGAGGGGACACTCACCCTTCGGAGGCTGAAGGGGACTCCCACCTCAACAGGGGACAGTCACTCAACGGAGGCAAAAGCACCTCAACAGGGACAGTCACTCAACGGAGGCAAAAGGGGACACCCACCTCGAAGCAGGTAAAAGGGACACCCACCTCGCACCCCGACAGGGGACAGTCACCCAAGCGTCGCGGGTAGGACAGTC
>CALEJT010000093.1 GCA_937898685.1 uncultured Gammaproteobacteria bacterium
GTGCCTACGTTCACGTGGGTCTTGTTACGTTCAAATTTTTCCTTCGCCATCGAATGCCTCCGGGTAATTAGCTTTCAGTATGCGGTTGATGATGTTGTGTGCCCAAGGAACCGCGCTTATTTGGCGCGGCCCTTGATGATGGTTTCAGCCACGTTGGCCGGCACTTCCTGATACTTCGTAAACTCCATGGTGAACGTCGCACGGCCTTGCGAAGCCGAACGCAGGTCGGTGGAGTAGCCGAACATTTCAGCAAGCGGCACTTCGGCATTGATGATCTTGCCGGAGGCCGAATCTTCCATGCCGAGTACGATGCCACGACGACGGTTCAGGTCGCCCATGATGTCACCCATGTATTCTTCCGGGGTGACCACTTCCACTTTCATGATGGGCTCGAGCAGAGCCGGATCCGCTTTCAGCGCACCAGCCTTCAGAGCCATCGAGCCGGCGATCTTGAACGCCATCTCGCTGGAGTCCACGTCGTGGTACGAACCGTCGAAAATGGTGACTTTCATGGCGAGCAGCGGATAGCCGGCCAAGCAGCCGTTCTTCATCTGCTCCTGAACACCTTTGTCGACGGCCGGGATGTATTCCTTGGGAACCACACCACCGACGATTTCGTTGACGAACTGGTACTCGGCATCGGGCGGCAGCGGCTCGAGACGGAGCCAAACGTGACCGTACTGACCACGACCACCGGACTGCTTGACGTGCTTGCCTTCGATCTCGACGGTCTTGCGGATGGTTTCGCGATAGGCCACCTGCGGCTTACCGATGTTGGCCTCTACACCGAACTCACGACGCATACGATCGACGATGATGTCGAGGTGCAGCTCGCCCATACCAGAGATGATGGTCTGGCCGCTTTCTTCGTCGGTGTTGACACGGAACGAGGGGTCTTCCTGAGCCAGCTTGCCCAGAGCGATACCCATCTTCTCCTGGTCCGCCTTGGTCTTCGGCTCCACGGCCACCGAGATAACCGGTTCCGGGAAGTCCATCTTCTCGAGCGTGATCTTGTTGTTGATGTCGCAGAGCGTTTCACCGGTGGTGACGTCTTTCAGACCGATGATGGCGGCGATGTCGCCCGCGAGTACTTCTTTGATCTCGTCACGATGGTTGGCGTGCATCTGCACCATACGACCAACGCGCTCGCGACGATCCTTGATCGGGTTGTAGACGGAGTCGCCCGAGCTCAGCTTACCGGAGTACACACGGATGAAGGTCAGCGTACCGACGAAGGGGTCGGTAGCGATCTTGAATGCGAGTGCTGCAAAGGGCTCGTCGTCGCTGGAGTTACGGGTAGCAACCGTGCCATCTTCCAGCGTACCTTCGATCGCTTTTACTTCGATCGGGGACGGCAGGAATTCGATCACGGCGTCGAGCATGGCCTGCACGCCCTTGTTCTTGAACGAAGAGCCACAAACCACGGGCACGATTTCGCTGGCCAGAGTACGAGCACGCAGACCGGCCTTGATTTCGGCCTCGGTCAGCTCACCACCTTCCAGGTATTTGTTCATCAGTTCTTCGTTGGCCTCGGCGGCAGACTCGACGAGGTTGTCGTGCCACTTCTGGCACTCGTCCAGCATGTCGGCCGGAATGTCGGCGTATTCGAAGGAGGTGCCCTGGTCGGCTTCGTTCCACACGATGCGCTTCATCTTGACGAGGTCGATGACGCCGGTGAAGGTGTCTTCAGCACCTACGGGCAGCTGAAGCGGAACGGGGTTGGCGTTGAGGCGCTGTTTGACCTGGGTGACCACTCGCAGGAAGTTGGCACCGGCGCGGTCCATCTTGTTCACGTAGATGATGCGCGGTACTTCGTAACGGTTGGCCTGACGCCATACGGTTTCGGTCTGCGGCTGTACGCCGGAGCTGGCGCAAAGTACGACGACGGCGCCGTCGAGTACACGCAGAGAACGCTCTACTTCGATGGTGAAGTCAACGTGGCCAGGAGTGTCGATGAGGTTGATGCGGTGCTCATCGAACTGGTTGTCCATGCCGCGCCAGAAACAGGTGGTGGCAGCGGAGGTGATGGTGATACCACGCTCCTGTTCCTGCTCCATCCAGTCCATGGTGGCGGCGCCTTCATGCACCTCGCCCAGCTTGTGGTTTACGCCGGTATAAAACAGGATGCGCTCGGACGTGGTGGTTTTACCTGCATCCACGTGCGCGCAAATACCAATGTTGCGATAGCGCTTGATAGGAGTCTTTCTGGCCACTGGTTAGCCCTCGGGTTGAATTGGGTTGAAGTTGCCCGGGACTGGACGTCCCGGGCGCCTGCCGACTTAGAAGCGATAGTGCGAGAACGCGCGGTTGGCTTCTGCCATACGATGCACGTCTTCACGCTTCTTGACCGCGCTGCCGCGACCCTGGGAAGCATCCAGGATTTCACCGGCCAGGCGCAGTGCCATGGACTTTTCACTACGGGCACGGGAGTACTCCACCAGCCAGCGCATGGACAGCGCGTTGCGGCGTTCGGGGCGCACTTCAACCGGAACCTGGTAGGTGGCACCACCCACACGGCGGGATTTCACTTCCACCAGCGGCGCGATGTTTTCCAGGGCAGTCTCGAATACTTTGAGCGGATCGGCGTTGCCACGCTCGGCGATGGCCTGCAGAGCACCATAGACGATGCTCTCGGCGACGGACTTCTTACCGTCGACCATCACATGGTTCATGAATTTAGCGAGGGTGACACTACCGAATTTGGGATCGGGCAGGACTTCCCGACGCGGCGGGACTCTTCTTCTTGGCATGACGCACTCTCTTCAGGGTAATCCGGAACACCCACCCCATGTGAGGCCCGGCCTTACTGTTGTTGAAACTGTTGAGTTAGCCCTTATCAGGACTTCGGACGCTTGGCACCGTACTTGGAACGGCCCTGGCGACGCGCGGATACACCGGAGGTATCCAAGGAACCACGGATGGTGTGGTAACGCACACCCGGAAGGTCCTTAACACGACCACCGCGGATCAGGATCACGCTGTGCTCCTGCAGGTTGTGACCTTCACCACCGATGTAGGAAGTTACTTCGTAGCCGCTGGTCAGACGCACACGGCACACCTTACGCAGCGCGGAGTTCGGCTTCTTCGGCGTGGTGGTGTATACGCGGGTGCAGACACCACGACGTTGCGGGCTGCCCTGCAGAGCCGGCACGTCGCTCTTCTCTACGCGACTACGACGCGGCTTGCGAACCAGCTGATTGATGGTTGCCATCGAATTTCTCCTGCCCGGCCAATGACTTGAATCAATGCCGGATTTCTACTTGAAAGCGTGTTTTGAAACGGGAATCACCCGGCCGGGTGACAAAGGTGGCGCATTCTAATTTCGCGCCCCCTGTGAGTCAACCAAACACCGGGAAGCTTCCATCTTTGAGGGGCGGATTGAATCGCGACCTCTACCGTTCACATCGCTGCGGTGCTCACGCACCGCAGCGTTCGTGACCGATCAATTGCCTTCCTGGTCGATATCCAGTTCGGCGTTGAGTGCTTCGGTGAGCGCCGCTTCGACTTCGCGCGCCGATGCCATTTCCTGCATGCGACGAGCTTCGGCCTGCTTGCGGCGGTTCTCGTGGTAAGCAAGACCGGTACCAGCCGGGATGAGACGTCCAACCACTACGTTCTCTTTCAGACCCTGCAGGTAGTCGCGCTTGCCGGTGACCGCAGCCTCGGTGAGTACGCGGGTGGTCTCCTGGAACGAAGCAGCGGAGATGAAGCTTTCCGTTGCCAGCGATGCCTTGGTGATACCCAACAGTACACGTTCGAACTTCGCTTCCTGCTTGCCTTCGGCACGCAGACGGGCGTTCTCGGCGAGTACACGGGTGTATTCCACCTGCTCGCCCTTGATGAACTGCGAATCGCCCATGTCGGTGATTTCCACCTTGCGCAGCATCTGACGCACGATCACTTCGATGTGCTTGTCGTTGATGCGTACGCCCTGCAGACGGTAAACGTCCTGCACTTCGTTGACGATGTACTGCGCCAACGCTTCCACGCCTTTCAGGCGCAGGATGTCGTGCGGGCTCGGCGGACCATCGGACACCACTTCACCCTTCTCGATGAACTCGCCTTCGAATACGGTCATCTGACGCCACTTCGGAATCAGCACTTCGTAGTGCGAGCTGCCATCGATCGGGTTCACGCCATCGGTGGGCGTGATGATCAGACGGCGTTTGCCCTTGGTTTCCTTGCCGAAGCTGATCGTGCCCGAGATCTCGGCCAGGATGGCCGGCTCTTTCGGTTTACGCGCTTCGAAGAGGTCGGCAACGCGCGGCAGACCACCGGTGATGTCACGGGTTTTGGAACCTTCCTGCGGAATACGTGCAATTACGTCGCCCACTGCCACGTCTTTGCCGTCTTCCACACCGACGATTGCTTTCGAAGGCAGGAAGTAGTGCGCAGGTGCGTTGGAACCCGGCAGCGGTACGGGCTTGCCTTTGGCATCGAGCAGAGTCACGGCCGGACGCAGATCCTTACCAGCGGACGGACGCTCGGACGGATCCAGTACGACGATGCTGGTCAGACCGGTGATGTCGTCGGTGGTCTGCTTGACGCTGAGACCTTCTTCCATGGCCTCGAAGGACACGCGACCACCCACCTCTGCCACGATCGGGTGCGTATGCGGGTCCCAGGTGGCGACGATCTGCCCGACCTTGACCGGCGTCTTGTCTTCACCATCGACCACTGCACCGTAAGGCAGTTTGTAGCGTTCTTTCTCGCGACCGTTGACGTCGTTGACCACCAGCTCACCGGAGCGGCTGACGACGACCAGTTTGCCGTCACTGCGGCGAACGGTCTTCATGTTGTGCAGATGGATCGTACCTTCGGTCTTGACCTGTACGCTGTCGTTCGCGGTGGCTCGCGATGCGGCACCACCGATGTGGAACGTACGCATCGTCAGCTGGGTACCGGGCTCACCGATCGACTGCGCGGCGACGACACCCACGGCCTCGCCGATGTTGGCGAGGTGACCACGAGCAAGGTCACGGCCGTAGCAGAGACGGCAGATGCCGTTCTCGGCGGTACAGGTGATCGGCGAACGCACGATCACTTCGTCGATACCGTTGGTTTCGAGGATCTCTACCAGTTTCTCGTCGATCAGCGTGCCGGCTTCGATGATGGTTTCGCCATCGCCGTTCACCACGTCGCGGGCAGTCACACGACCCAGTACGCGCTCGCCGAGTGCAGCGATGATGTCGCCGCCTTCGATGATCGGAGTCATGGTCAGACCATCTTCCGTGCCACAGTCTTCGGCACGGATCACGAGGTCCTGCGAAATGTCTACCAGACGACGCGTCAAATAACCGGAGTTGGCGGTCTTCAGTGCGGTATCGGCCAGACCTTTACGAGCACCGTGCGTCGAGATGAAGTACTGCAGTACGTTCAGACCTTCGCGGAAGTTTGCGGTGATCGGCGTTTCGATGATCGAGCCGTCCGGCTTGGCCATCAGACCACGCATACCGGCGAGCTGACGGATCTGAGCGGCAGAACCCCTCGCACCGGAGTCGGCGTAGATGTATACGGAGTTGAAGGATTCCTGCTCGACTTCTTTGCCTTCTTTGTCGATGACTTTTTCTTTCGACAGACCTTCCATCATCGATTTGGCCACCTGGTCGTTGGCACGGGACCAGATGTCGATGACCTTGTTGTATTTCTCACCCTGGGTTACCAGACCCGAAGCAAACTGCGACTCGATCTCTGCCACTTCGGCTTCAGCCTGAGCGATCAGCTTGGCCTTGGCTTCCGGGATCACGAAGTCGTTCACACCGATCGAGGAACCGGACAGCGTGGAGTAGCGATAACCCATGTACATCAGCTGGTCGGCGAAGATCACGGTTTCCTTCAGACCGACGCGACGGTAGCACTGGTTGATGATGTTGGAGATCTGCTTCTTGGTCATCTTATGATCGACCAAGGAGAACGGCAGACCATCGGGCACGATCGTGTAGAGGATCACGCGGCCGACGGTGGTGTCCTTGCGCGAGATCTTCTCGATCTTGTTACCGTTTTCGTCGAAGAGACGCTCGGTCAGGCGTACCGAGATGCGGGCCTGCAGGTGTACGGCACCGGTGTTGAAGGCCTTGATCACTTCGCTCTCGTTGGCAAAGCGCATGCCCTCGCCTTTGGCGTTCACGCGCTCACGGGTCATGTAGTACAGACCCAATACCACGTCCTGCGACGGTACGATGATCGGCTCACCGTTCGCGGGCGACAGAATGTTGTTGGTGGACATCATCAGCGTACGTGCTTCGAGCTGAGCTTCCAGCGTCAGCGGTACGTGAACGGCCATCTGGTCACCGTCGAAGTCGGCGTTGTAGGCAGCACACACCAACGGGTGCAGCTGAATGGCCTTACCTTCGATCAGCACCGGTTCGAAGGCCTGAATGCCCAGACGGTGCAGCGTCGGTGCGCGGTTCAGAAGGATCGGATGTTCACGGATGACGTCGGCGAGAATGTCCCAGACCTCTGCGGTTTCTTTCTCGACCATCTTCTTGGCGGCTTTGATGGTGGTGGCGATGCCACGCACGATCAGACGCCCCAGAATGAACGGTTTGAAAAGCTCCAGTGCCATTTTCTTCGGCAGACCACACTGGTGCAGACGCAGGGTCGGACCTACCACGATCACCGAACGGCCGGAGTAGTCCACACGCTTACCGAGCAGGTTCTGACGGAAGCGACCCTGCTTACCTTTGATCATGTCGGCCAGCGACTTGAGCGGACGCTTGTTGGAGCCGGTGATGGCACGGCCGCGACGGCCGTTGTCGAGCAGTGCATCGACGGCTTCCTGCAGCATGCGCTTCTCGTTGCGCACGATGATGTCGGGCGCGCTGAGGTCGAGCAGACGCTTCAGACGGTTGTTACGGTTGATGACGCGACGATAGAGATCGTTCAGGTCCGAGGTAGCGAAACGACCACCATCGAGCGGCACCAACGGACGCAGATCCGGCGGCAGCACCGGCAGTACGGTCAGGATCATCCACTCCGGCTTGTTGCCGGACGCGATGAAACCGTCGAGCAGCTTGAGGCGCTTGGACAGCTTCTTCAGTTTGGTTTCGCTGTTGGTGTTCGGGATCTCTTCGCGCAGAGCGGCGGCTTCGGCTTCGATATCCATGCTCTTCATCAGATCCTGGATCGCCTCGGCACCCATCTTGGCTTCGAACTCGTCACCGAACTGCTCGACGGCTTCGTAGTACTGCTCGTCGGTCATCAGCTGGCCGCGCTCGAGCGTGGTCATACCGGGATCGGTGACCACGAAGCATTCGAAGTACAGGATGCGCTCGATGTCGCGCAGTGTCATGTCCAGCACCAGGCCGATGCGGGACGGCAGCGACTTGAGGAACCAGATGTGCGCAACCGGAGTGGCGAGTTCGATGTGGCCCATGCGCACACGACGCTCTTTGGCCAGCGCTACTTCCACACCACATTTTTCACAGATAACGCCACGATGTTTCAGACGCTTGTACTTACCGCAAAGGCACTCGTAGTCCTTCACGGGTCCGAAGATCTTGGCGCAGAACAAGCCGTCGCGCTCCGGCTTGAACGTACGATAGTTGATGGTCTCGGGCTTTTTCACTTCACCGAAAGACCAGGACCGGATCAGCTGGGGAGAGGCCAAGCCGATGCGGATAGAGTCGAAATCATCTGACTGTTTTTGAGCTTTGTGGAAAGCAAGCAAGTCTTTCATTCTTTATCTCCGCCCGCGCAATGCGCTAATTCTGTTGAGGTATCGGGGAGGGAAAACACACCTCCCCGCGCTACGTGAACCCACTGGCTCGACTAGTTGTCGACGTCCAGCTCCATGTCGATGCCGAGGGAGCGGATCTCCTTGAGCAATACGTTGAAGGATTCGGGCATGTAGGCCTCCATGCGATCGTCACCGTCCACGATGTTCTTGTACATCTTGGTACGACCGGTCACGTCGTCAGACTTGACAGTGAGCATTTCCTGCAGCGTGTAGGCGGCACCGTAAGCTTCCAGTGCCCAGACCTCCATCTCACCGAAACGCTGACCACCGAACTGAGCCTTACCACCCAGCGGCTGCTGCGTGACGAGCGAGTACGAACCGGTGGAACGCGCGTGCATCTTGTCATCGACCAGGTGGTTCAGCTTGAGCATGTACATCACGCCCACGGTGACCTTGCGGTCGAAGGGCTGACCGGTACGACCGTCATACAGAGTCTGTTGACCGTCTTCGCTGAGGCCGGCCAGCTTCAGCATTTCCTTGATCTCGGCTTCGGAGGCACCGTCGAACACACGGGTCGCCATCGGCACGCCATCCTTGAGGTTGTGTGCCAGCTCGAGAATTTCAGCATCGCTCAAGGAATCGAGATCGACCTTGTGCAGCGAGCTGCCCAGGCCGTTGTAGATCTTGTCGAGGAACTTACGCAGTTCTGCGACACGCTCTTTCTCTTTGAGCTGCTGGTCTTTCAGCATGAGGTTGATCTTGTCGCCCAGACCCTTGGCGGCGGCGCCGAGGTGGGTTTCCAGAATCTGACCCACGTTCATACGCGACGGTACACCGAGCGGGTTGAGCACGATGTCGACCGGATTGCCGTGTTCGTCGTACGGCATGTCTTCCACCGGCATGATCACCGAGATGACACCCTTGTTACCGTGACGACCGGCCATCTTGTCACCCGGCTGGATGCGACGCTTGATGGCGAGATAGACCTTGACGATCTTCAGTACGCCCGGAGCAAGGTTGTCGCCCTGGGTGATCTTGCGTTTCTTGTCGGCGTAGAGTTCGTCGAGAGCAGCGCGACGCTCGGCCAGCTGAGCACCAGCCTTTTCCAGCATTTCGCTCAGGCTGTCGTCGATGAGCCGCAGCTTGAACCAGTCGTCGTGCTTGAGGCTGTCCAGATACTCTTCAGTCAGCTTGTCGCCTTTCTTGAGCTTCGGACCACCGGCCACTTCCTGACCGACCAGTGCTTTCTTCAGACGCTGGAAGGTGGCGGTTTCGACGATGCGGTATTCGTCTTCGATGTCCTTACGTACTTTGGCCAACTGCTGCTGTTCGATCTGCAGCGCGCGCTGATCCTTCTCCAGACCATCGCGGGTGAAGACCTGTACGTCGATTACGGTGCCCTTCACCGAGCTCGGTACGCGCAGCGAGGTGTCCTTAACGTCGGAGGCTTTCTCACCGAAGATGGCGCGCAGCAGTTTCTCTTCCGGCGTGAGCTGGGTTTCGCCCTTCGGCGTTACTTTGCCCACGAGGATGTCGCCGGAATCCACTTCGGCACCGATGTGCACGATGCCGCTCTCGTCGAGGCGGGCCAGTGCGCTTTCACCCACGTTCGGGATATCGGCGGTGATTTCTTCCGCACCCAGTTTGGTGTCACGTGCGATACAGGTGAGCTCCTGGATGTGGATGGAGGTGAAGCGATCTTCTTTGACGACGCGCTCGGAGATCAGGATCGAGTCTTCGAAGTTGTAGCCGTTCCAGGGCATGAACGCGATGCGCATGTTCTGACCCAGAGCCAGCTCGCCGAGGTCGATCGAAGGGCCGTCGGCCAGAATGTCGCCCTTGGATACCTTGTCACCGTGTTTCACCAGCGGACGCTGGTTGATGCAGGTGTTCTGGTTGGAACGGGTGTATTTGATCAGGTTGTAGATATCTACACCTGCTTCGCCGGCCTCGGTCTCTTCGTCGTTGACGCGCACGATGATACGAGCGGCGTCGACGTAGTCGATCACACCACCACGTTTGGCGACCACACACACACCGGAGTCACGCGCAACGTTGCGCTCCATGCCGGTACCGACGAGCGGTTTCTCGGCACGCAGAGTCGGCACGGCCTGACGCTGCATGTTCGAACCCATCAAGGCACGGTTGGCGTCGTCGTGCTCGAGGAACGGAATCAGCGACGCTGCCACCGACACGACCTGCGCCGGGCTCACGTCCATGTAGTCGACCTGCTCGGCCGGCATCAGGGTGAATTCGTTCTTGTGACGTACGGAAACGAGTTCCTGCGTCAGACGACCGTTCTCGTCCACCGGCGAAGAAGCCTGTGCGATCACGAAGCCGCTTTCTTCGATGGCGGAGAGATAGTGGATCTCGTCGGTGACGACACCATTGACCACCTTGCGCACCGGGCTTTCGAGGAAGCCGTATTCGTTGGTGCGGGCATAGGTGGCCAGCGAGTTGATCAGACCGATGTTCGGACCTTCGGGCGTTTCGATAGGACATACACGGCCGTAGTGAGTCGGGTGTACGTCGCGCACTTCGAAGCCGGCGCGTTCGCGGGTCAGACCACCAGGTCCCAACGCGGAGATACGACGTTTGTGCGTAACTTCCGACAGCGGGTTGTTCTGGTCCATGAACTGCGACAGCTGGCTGGAGCCGAAGAATTCCTTGATGGCGGCAGCAACCGGCTTGGCGTTGATCATGTCCTGCGGCATCAGACCGTCGCTGTCGGCCATCGACAGACGCTCTTTCACGGCGCGTTCTACGCGCACGAGGCCAACGCGGAACTGGTTCTCCGCCATCTCGCCGACGCTACGGATACGACGGTTACCGAGGTGGTCGATATCGTCCACGGTGCCGAAACCGTTACGGATGTCGACGAGGGTCTTGATCACGTCGACGATGTCTTCGCGGGTGAGTACACCCGGGCCGGTGGAGGTATCACGGCCGAGACGACGATTGAACTTCATGCGGCCTACGGCGGAGAGGTCGTAGCGCTCGAGCGAGAAGAACAGGTTCTGGAACAGGTTTTCTGCGCTTTCCTTCGTCGGCGGTTCGCCGGGGCGCATCATGCGATAGATCTCGACCAGTGCGTCCATACGGCTCTGCGTCGGGTCGATGCGCAGGGTGTCGGAGATGAACGGACCGCAGTCCAGATCGTTGGTGTAGATGGTCTCGAATTCGGTGATGCCCATCTTGACGAGGCCGGTCAGCATTTCCTGCGTGACTTCGGCGTTGCAGGGATATTTCACCTCGCCGGTGGCCTGGTCGATGATGTCGGTGGCGAGAGCATTGCCCACGATGAACTCAGCCGGAACTTCCAGCTTGGTCAGCTTGGCTTTTTCCATCTCGCGGATGTGGCGCGCGGTGATACGCACGCCGGCTTTGACGATGACGTCGTCCTTGTTCTTGATCTCGAAGTTCAGAACCTGACCACGCAGACGGGCCGGCACGAGTTCGAGCGAGAACTTGCCGGTCTTGTCGATGTAGTACTTGTTGTTGTCATAGAACATCTCCAGGATTTCCTGGGTGCTATAACCGAGTGCGCGCAAGAGGATGGTCGCGGGCAGTTTGCGGCGACGGTCGATACGCACATACACGAGGTCCTTCGGATCGAACTCCACGTCCAGCCAGGAACCACGGTAAGGAATGATGCGAGCGGAATACAGGAGCTTGCCGGAGCTGTGGGTCTTACCCTTGTCGTGATCGAAGAACACGCCCGGCGAACGGTGCAACTGAGACACGACCACGCGCTCAGTACCGTTGATGATGAAGGTACCGCTGTCGGTCATGAGCGGAATTTCGCCCATGTACACTTCTTGTTCTTTGATGTCCTTGATGACTTTGGCGGTGGATTCTTTCTCGTAGATGATCAACCGCACTTTGACGCGCAGGCTCACTGCATAGGTGGCGCCGCGCAGGATACATTCGCTGACGTCGAATTCAGGCTTGCCGAGACGGTAGGACACGTACTCAAGCAGTGCTTTGCCCGAATAACTGACGATGGGGAAAATCGATTTGAAAGCGGCGTGAAGACCAACATCGAGTCGATCCTCTGGTGCAACGTCGGCTTGGGTAAACTGTTTGTAAGAATCAATCTGGATAGCCAGAAGATACGGAATATCCATGACACTTTGGAGCTTGCCAAAGTCCTTACGGATACGTTTTTTCTCGGTATATGAATAAGCCATCAGCGGTTCCTACTAACAAGCGTGTTTTTGACCCATTACTCGAGAATGCGACTTGAGTAACACCAACATCACTTTCATTGCTGCCGAACTCGTTCGGCGTGACAGCAGAGCTGTCGTTTCCTCAGACAGCGACGCCCGCTGATGCGGGCGCCGCTTCTGAGATGTCGTGCCTAGGTTACTTCAGCTCTACCTTGGCGCCGGCTTCTTCCAGCTTGGCTTTCATGTTTTCAGCTTCAGCCTTGGCAACCGCTTCCTTCACGGTGGACGGAGCGCCGTCTACCAGGTCTTTGGCTTCTTTCAGGCCCAGACCGGTCAGTTCGCGAACGACTTTGATCACGTTCACTTTCTTGTCGCCGGCGCTAGCCAGGATCACGTCGAACTCATCTTTCTCTTCAGCGGCCGGAGCAGCGGCAGCAGCAGCCGGAGCGGCTACGGCAACAGCGGCAGCGGCGGAAACGCCGAATTTTTCTTCCATCGCGGCAACGAGTTCCACGACTTCCATCACGGTCAGGTTAGCAATACCTTCGAGGATTTCGTCTTTAGACAGAGCCATGCTCTTATCTCCTATCAATTGTTTAGAACTGGTGTAAGTACAGTTGGTTCTGAAGCGGAATTAAGCTGCTTCTTGCTTTTGGTCGCGAACGGCCGCAACGCAACGAGTAACCTTGGAAGGTACTTCGTTGAGGGTACGGGCGAGCTTCGTTACCGGCGCCAGGATCACGCTCATCAGAGTCGCGATGGCCTGATCGTAGGTCGGCAGAGTTGCCAACACGTCGATCTGGCTGGCGGGCAGCAACTTGCCACCAACAGCGAGTGCCTTGACTTCAAACTTGTCATTGCCCTTAGCGAATTCCTTCAGCACGCGCGCGGCGGCACCCGGATCTTCGATGGAGAAGGCAAGAATGGTCGGACCTTTCAGCGCAGGAGCCAGACACTCGAATTCGGTGTCGGCCAATGCACGCTTGAGCAGGGTGTTCCTGACGACTCGCAGGTACACACCGCTTTCGCGGGCAGTTTTACGCAGGGCGGTAAGGTCGGTCACAGTCACGCCGCGGTAATCGGCAACGACTGCGGACAAAGCACTTTTAGCAGCTTCATTGACTTCCGAGACTATCTGTCGTTTGTCTTCGAGTCTAATAGCCACTAATTAACTCCTTGATTGAAAACCGATCGCTCATGCAATCGGGCCTTCAGTCACTCCACCCGGCAGATGCCGCGTGGAACCATGTGTGGTGAGAGCCTGCCTTGTGCCCCTCCTCCGAAGAGTCGGAGCGGTCAGGCCGGGTTCACCATCTGCGCAGGAAGTATTAAGCGAAGCCCTCGAACTGCTGGGGTCGGCGCACCTGCGGTCTTTGACGGTCCTGCCGAGACGCTACGCGCGCCTGTGGCAGTGCCCCAAAGTCCTGGATCAGCCCATCGCACGGATGGGCGATCCGTAACCTTCAATTCGGTTAAAAGTTGAGCGTGGAATGATCGACCACCAGGCCCGGGCCCATGGTCGAAGACAGAACCACTTTCTGTACGTACACGCCTTTCGAAGTGGACGGCTTGGCACGCTTGAGGTCGGCCAAGAGCGCCTCGAGGTTGCCCTTGATGGCTTCGGCGTCGAAACCGACGCGACCGATGCCACCGTGGATGATGCCGTTCTTGTCGGTGCGGTAACGCACCTGACCAGCCTTGGCATTGCGTACGGCACCAGCCACGTCCGGGGTCACGGTGCCGACTTTCGGGTTCGGCATCAGGCCTTTCGGACCGAGGATGGTACCCAGCTGGCCCACTACGCGCATGGCGTCGGGGCTGGCGATGACTACGTCGAAATCCAGGTTGCCTTCTTTGATGCTGGCAGCCAGATCTTCGAAACCAACGACGTCAGCACCGGCTTCCTTGGCTTTCTCGGCATTGGCGCCCTGAGCGAATACCGCAACGCGAACGGTCTTGCCGTTGCCGTGCGGAAGCGTGGTGGCGCCACGTACGTTCTGGTCGGATTTACGTGGATCGACGCCCAGGTTGATGGCAACGTCGATGGATTCCTTGAATTTGCTGCTGGCGAGCTCGCTCAGGAGCGCCACGGCTTCTTCAACGGTATAGGCTTTGCCCGGCTGTACTTTTTCAGCGATCAGCTTGGCTTTCTTGGTCAGCTTGGCCATTACACGACCCCCTCAGTTTCGATACCAGCGCTTCTGGCAGTGCCAGCCAGAGTTCTTACTGCAGCGTCGAGATCGGCGGCAGTCAGGTCAGGCATTTTCACCTTGGCGATTTCTTCCAGCTGAGCACGGGTCAGTTTGCCGACTTTCTCGGTGTTCGGACGCGAGCTGCCGCTCTGGATGCCAAGAGCCTTCTTCAGCAGAACGCTGGCAGGCGGGGTCTTGGTGATGAAGGTGAAGCTGCGGTCGGCGTAAACGGTGATCACAACCGGAATCGGCAGACCAGGCTCGAGACTCTGGGTCTGAGCGTTGAACTGCTTACAGAATTCCATGATGTTGACCCCGTGCTGACCGAGCGCGGGACCTACGGGCGGGCTGGGGTTGGCCTTACCAGCTGCCACCTGCAGCTTGATGTAGGCCGTGATTTTCTTGGCCATGAGAGACTCCTCTTGGGTTCGAGCGTCAGGTCGCCCTGACTCCCCTTGGTATGACCAGTCGCCGCAGCTGCGACCTGTCGATACCTACGAATTTAGGCGGCAATGCCGAAGCATGCCGCCTGCCTTTGGTACTGCGGTACTGCTTGAAACTGTTTTGTTGGTTGAGAGACTTGGGTTCTTTTCGACGACCAACTAGCGAATTAGTTCAACTGTGGATCGTCGCATCTCCTCCGCCCCTCGCAGAGCTCGGGTCCTTCGGCCGGGAGCAAGCCAACTGTTGGCTAGCTCCAATGACCGGCCTCAGCCTTTCTCAACCTGGGAAAACTCTAGTTCTACCGGAGTCGAACGGCCGAAGATGAGTACGGCCACACGCACGCGGTTCTTTTCGTAATTCACTTCTTCCACGGTGCCGGTGAAATCGTTGAAAGGTCCATCGATCACGCGCACCAATTCGCCGGGCTCGTACACGGTCTTGTGCGCCGGCTTGTCCACCGTCTCTTCCAGACGGTTCATGATTTCGTTGACTTCGCGTTGAGTGATCGGAGCCGGCTTGTCAGCGCTGCCACCGATGAAGCCCATTACGCGGGGAGTTTCCTTGACCAGATGCCAGGTGTCGTCGTTGAGCACCATCTGGATGAGCACATAGCCGGGGAAAAATTTGCGCTCGCTGCGGCGCTTCTGGCCGGCGCGCATTTCCACCACCTCTTCGGTAGGTACCAGTACCTGACCGAACAGATCGGCATACGGCGACAGCGCGATGCGCTCTTCGAGCGACTGCTTGACCTTGCGCTCAAATCCGGAATAAGCGTGCACTACGTACCAGCGCTTATTGTCTGTAGTCGTCGACATATCCAACCCTTGCGTCTGTGGAGCGAAGCGGATGAAGGCTCCGCGTCCATCGTGTTCACGTCATCTGCCGATAAGCAGCGCGATCAGCCAGCTCACCATGGAATCGAGAGCCCACAGCAGGATGGCTACGAGAATCACCACCAACACCACGATCAGCGTGGTGTGAACGGTTTCCTGACGCGTCGGCCAAACCACCTTGCGGATTTCCGTCCGTGCTTCCCGTCCCAGCTCGATGAAGGCCTTGCCTTTGGCGGTTTGCGCAGCAATGGCACAGGCCACCACTGCCAACACCAACAGACCCACGACGCGATAAAGCAGGGATTCGGCGGCAAAGTAGCTATTGCCGTACACGCCCGCCACAACCAACGCCAGCACGATCACCCACTTGGCGCTATCGAGGCTGGAACCGGCGTCTTTTGCCTTGTCGTTCATATAAAGCACTTGAATTCCGTTGACCGCCACACCTTCCGAAGGGAAAGCTGGCAGGCCAGGAGGGTCTCGAACCCCCAACCTGCGGTTTTGGAGACCGCCGCTCTGCCAATTGAGCTACTGG
>CALEJT010000094.1 GCA_937898685.1 uncultured Gammaproteobacteria bacterium
TGTTCGATTTTCGCATCCTGCCCTTGATGGAAGACGAAGCCGTCGTCCTGGCCGACAGCGTTTAACTCGCTCCAGCCCTGGCTGCTCTTGATCAATGTTGCCCGTGTAGATGTCGGCTGAAGAAGGGCAGCACCTGTTCACGCACCCGCTGCGCGACGCGATTGTTGTGATCGCCCTGGTAGATCTCGAAGTGATGTGCGACACCTGCTGTTTCCAATTTCTCGTGCAGTGTGCGATTGCTCGTGACCAAGCTGTCTTCATTGCCTACATCGAATCGAATCGCGGTATAGCGCCGGAGGGTGTAGGTGTATTGATCCAGCATGGCGCCGATAGAGTTGGCGTGCCATTTGGCTTCCACTTCGGGATTGCTGGTATTGCCATCGAAGGGCAGGTCGAGGAAAAGCGGAGCTTTGGCGGGATTCGGTGACCAGGCCGCAGCGCGTGCCAATGTGCCCTTGCCTGGAAAGCGCAGAGCGGCCACCTGCTCCTTGCTGGTGTAGGTGGCGGCGAGTGCCAGCGTTTCATTGGTTTCACCGCTCTCGAATAGACAACAGGCCGACATGGGATAGAGCGCGGAGAACACCTGCGGATATTTCATGCCCAGGCGCAGCGTGCCGTAACCGCCCATCGAATGGCCGGCCAGTCCGCGGCTCTCACGCGTGGCCAGCGTGCGGTAGTGGGTGTCGACATAGGTGACGAGCTCATCCGCAATGTAGTTTTCCCAATCACCGTTGGTGAGCGAGCTGGTGTACAGACTGCCGTCGAAGAAGGTGTAGGCATCGGGACTGACGATGATCAGTTCCTGGGCTCCGGATGCGAACGCTGCATCGGCGCCGGCTTGTACTTCGGCAAAACCCATCCAGCGTTCGGCACGCAGACCGTAGCCATGCAGCAGGAACACGACCGGATAACGTTTGTCCGACGTGTCGTAGGAAGGTGGCAGGTAGATGAAGACCTCACGTTCGGCGCTGTCGCCGATGAGGTTGCCTTCGAGCGATCGCGCGTGCACCACGACGCGTTCCACGCGGCTTTCCGCCAGAGCGCTTTCAGTCAGAGTGAAGGTGGCTAGCAGCAAGGTGCCGACCAGGCTCAGGGCGCGCAGCATGGAAGTCCCCCTCTTGTTGTTCTTGTTGGTGCTATGGAACCGAGCTGGCGCGAGAGCTTACACCACGTCAGTCACAGGCGCCGAGTCTGCGTCCCGTCCACTTGTTGCTCAACTGCATCACCTGGCCATTGACCGCGATCGACATCTGCATCTCCCCACTGGCTTCCTCGCCATTGACGGTGATGCGCATGGTGCCGGTCGAGGTACCGCCCTGTCCTACGTTGCAGCTCAGATCGCTTGCGAATTCGGTGGCCGTGTTGGTGGTGGGGGTGATCTCACATCGTTCACTCACTTCGGAATCGGCCAGCATCTGCACCGGATCGAAATCTTCTTCGATGCATTCTTCGCTGTAGTCCGTGATGGGCGTCGTCGCCATCGGCGTCAACGTTTCGGAATTCATGCCCCACTTGCCGGCGGGTAGTTCGAGCGCTTGGAGATTTGACGCAAGTGTTGCGAAGGGAAGGACGAGGACAAGTAGAGTGTGAGGGCGAACGATCCGGTTCATGGCACTTCCTCCCTGGGGGATGAAAAAGTGGAAAGTGACCGCATTGTATCCCGCGGGTCGGACCGCGATAGCGTGTGCGCTGTCATTTCTGCCGTTGTGCAGTGTTTGTGCGGTGATCCCGACGTTTTTCTTTCCTGATGGTCAGTAGTAGGAGTGTTTCATGCCCACCTTGTTCGATCCGCTCAAAGTTGGAGAGCTGGAATTACCCAATCGCATCATCATGGCGCCGCTCACTCGCCGCCGTGCCGGTGACACGCGTGTGCCCAACGATCTCATGCTCGAGTATTACCGTCAGCGCGCCAGCACGGGATTGATATTGACCGAAGCCACTGTGGTTTCGCCGCAGGGCATCGGTTATGCCGCCACGCCCGGCATCTGGTCGCAGGAACAGGTGGAAGGTTGGAAGCGTGTGACGAAGGCCGTGCACGAGGCTGGTGGCCGCATCATGTTGCAGCTCTGGCATGTCGGTCGTATTTCGCATCCGATCTTTCTGAATGGCGAGCTGCCTGTGGCACCGAGCGCGATTGCGGCGCAAGGGCACGTCAGTCTGGTGCGACCGGAAACACCATACGTCACACCGCGTGCTCTGAAGCGCGAAGAAATTCCGGGGATCATCGAAGACTTCCGCCGCGGCGCCGAAAATGCGCTCGCTGCCGGTTTCGATGGAGTGGAATTGCACGGCGCGAATGGTTATCTGCTCGATCAGTTCCTGCAGGATTCCACCAACCATCGCGACGACGACTACGGCGGCAGCATCGAGAATCGTGCGCGTCTGCTGTTGGAAGCAACCGATGCGGCAATTTCCGTGTGGGGGCCAGGTCGCGTCGGCGTGCATCTTGCGCCCCGCGGTGATTCACATTCGATGGGCGATTCCGATCGCGCTGCCACCTTCGGTTACGTCGCGCGTGAACTCGGGCGTCGCAACATCGCCTTCCTGTGCGCACGCGAATACGTCGGTCCCGACAGCATCGGCCCGCAACTGAAGAAGGAATTCGGTGGTGTCTACATCGCCAATGAGCGCTTCACCTATGAATCCGCACAAGAGGCTTTGCATGCAGGATGGGCAGACGCCGTTGCCTTCGGTAAGGCCATCATCGCCAACCCGGATCTGGTCGAACGTTTCCGTCGCGGCGCAAGCCTGAACGAACCGCAACCCGAGACTTTCTACAGCTTCGGCGCAGAAGGCTACACGGACTATCCAACTCTGGCTTCTTGAGGACTCGCTTCGTAGCGATCACACGAGCGAAGAGGAGGGCGCTGCTCCTTCTGTCTGCACAGAAGGAGCAGCGAACGAGATCAGGCAGCAGAGGCAGCCTTGGCCTGACGGCGTGAACGTACGGCTTCTGCCAGTTCATGCAGAAGTTCCGCCGTGACATCCCAGCCCATGCAGGCGTCGGTGATGCTCTGGCCGTAGGTCAGCGGTTGACCCGGTACTTGTTTCTGATTGCCGGCCACGAGGTGGCTTTCCAACATCAAGCCCGCGATGTTGCGGTTGCCGCTGGCGATCTGACCTGCAAGATCGCGGCACACGGCAGCCTGGCGCACGTGGTCCTTACCGGAGTTGGCGTGGCTGCAATCGACGATCAACTGCGGATGCAGACCTGCCGCCACCAATTTCTCGCTGGCTTCACGCACGCTCTCCGGATCGTAGTTCGGATGTTTGCTGCCGCCGCGCAGAATCACGTGGCAATCGGGATTGCCGGCCGTTTCGAAAATCGCGGAGCGACCTTCCTTCGTCACGGACAGGAAATGATGGGAACGCGCCGCGGAGCTCACGGCGTCGATCGCGATCTGCACGTTGCCGCCCGTGCCATTCTTGAAGCCCACCGGACAGGACAGCCCCGACGCCAGTTCGCGATGGCACTGCGATTCCGTCGTGCGTGCACCAATGGCGCCCCAGGACACGAGATCGGCGATGTATTGCGGGCTGATCAGATCGAGAAATTCCGTACCTGCTGGCACGCCGCTGTCTGCCAACTGCAGCAGCAGGTTGCGGGCGAGCTTGAGACCGTCGTTGATGCGGAAGCTGTCATCGAGGCCCGGGTCGTTGATCAAACCCTTCCAGCCCACGGTAGTACGCGGTTTCTCGAAATAGACACGCATGATGATGCAGAGATCCTGCGACAGCTCGGTGATGAGCGGGCGCAGACGCGAGGCGTAGTCGAGCGCCGCTTGTGGGTCATGGATGGAGCAGGGGCCGACGATCACGAGCAGACGATCGTCCTGGCCGCTCATGATCTGCGTCACCGCGGCACGCGTGGTGAGCACGGTGCTGGTGGCAGTGTCGGTGATGGGATATTCCTTGATCAGCTGCTCCGGTGACAGCAGCTCCTTCACCGCGCGGATGCGGGTGTCGTCGGTACTGTTGAGTGCTGCTTTGGCGTTCATGTCGGTATCCTGTTGCGTTCAGCGCTTGCTGACTGTCAGTTGCAAGGAGTGTTCGTCGATGTCGAAGGTCAGGTTGCCGGGGCCGACTTCCAGGTTCTGGCAGAGCGTTTCCTGTTTGATGTACTCGGCGTGTTCGGCGATGGCGAGAGCCAATTCACCATCGGCTTGATACTGCACGTCGATGCGGTCGGCCACTTTCAGTCCACTGTCCTTGCGGGTTTTCTGGATGCGGTTCACCACTTCGCGCGCGAGACCTTCGCGCACCAGCACGTCGTTGAGCGCGCAGTCCATGTCGATCGAAATGAATCGGTTCGACAGCGCCTGCGTGCCTTCCTTCGCTTCGCGGAAGACGAGGATGTCATCGAGCGAGAAGTTTTCGCCTTCGATCGTGAGTGAACCCATTTCCTGCAATTCGTTGAGCTGATCGCTGCTGAGCGCTTCGATCGCCTTGCGGAAGCGTGCAAAGTCCTTGCCCAGGCGTTTGCCGAGTACCGGCGCGTTGGGTTTGGCGTACAGACGGATGTAGCGGTCTTCGTCCGTGTTGTACTGCACTTCCTTCACGTTCAGCTCGGCGCGGATGTAGTCCTCGAGCCGCGCGATTTCTTCCAGCATGGATTGATCGCGATGGATCACGGTCAGGCGTGCCAGCGGTGTCTTGGTCTTGATCTTCACCTGGTTGCGTTTCTGGCGACCAAGCAGGATCACGTTCTGCATGCGCGCCACGGCGGCTTCCAGCGTCGGGCGGATCGCTTCGGCATGCGGCTGCGGATAGCGGCAGAGATGCACCGATTCCGGCTGTTCGACGTTTTCTGGACCGAACGGCAGCAAACGCTGATAGATGTGTTCGGCCAGGAAGGGGGCGAACGGTGCCATGCACAGGGTGACCGTGTGCAGCGTGGTGTAGAGCGTCTGATAGGCCGCCTGTTTGTCCGCGCTCATGCCGTCTTCCCAGAAGCGGGAACGATTGAGGCGGATGTACCAGTTGGTGAGCTCTTCGATGAACTCGAACAAAGCCGGCACCACGTTGTACAGCTTGTATTCCGACATTTCGCGCGTGACGTTGGTCACGAGCGACTGCACGCGGCTCAGGATCCACTGGTCGGTGATGTTGTTCGATGCAGGGGCATTGGCACGCGCGCGCCAGTGATCGATCTCGGCGTAGGTCTGCAGGAACTTGAAGCTGTTGTACCAGGGCAGCAGTGCACGACGGACCATGTCCTTCACGCCGCTATCCGCGAAGCGCTGTTCCTCGGCTTTCACCAGACCCGAGTTGATGAGATACAGACGCAGCGCGTCCGCGCCATACTCTTCCATCAGGATGTCGGGCGGCGTGTAGTTCTGCAGACGCTTCGACATCTTCTTGCCGTCTTCGGCCATCACGATGCCGTTGACGATCACGTTCTTGAACGAGGGTTTGTCGTAGAGCGCCGTGCCCAGTACGAGCAGCGTGTAGAACCAGCCGCGGGTCTGGTCGAGGCCTTCGCAGATGTATTCGGCGGGGAAGCCGGCTTCGAATACGTCCTGGTTCTCGAAGGGATAATGCAATTGTGCGTAGGGCATCGAGCCGGATTCGAACCAGCAGTCGAGCACTTCTTCCACGCGGCGATAGGTGCCTTCCTCGCCTTCGAGCGAGAAAGTGAGGTCGTCGACGAATTCGCGATGCAGGTCTTCGACCTTCACACCGGTGTACTGCTCGAGTTCGGCAGTGGAGCCGATGCAGATCGCCTTGCCGGTGACGTCGTTGATCCAGATCGGCAGCGGCGTGCCCCAGTAACGGTTGCGCGAGATGCACCAGTCGATGGCACCCTGCAGCCAGTTGCCCATCCGACCGTTCTTGATGTGGTCGGGCACCCAGTTGATCTGCTGGTTGTTGGCGACGAGACGATCGCGCAGCTGCTCGACCTTCACGTACCACGACGGAATCGTGCGATAGATGATCGGCGTGTCGGAACGCGGGCAGAACGGATAGGCGTGGACGATGGTTTCCTGAATCAGCAGCGAACCTTCGTCCTTGAGACGACGGATGATGCTCTTGTCCGCATCCTTCACGTAGACGCCCTGATAGTCGGGTACTTCCGCGGTGAACTTGCCTTCGAAGTCGATCGGGCAGGGCGCGACGTTCACACCATGCGCGCGCATCACGCGATAGTCGTCCTCACCGAAGGCCGGTGCCTGATGCACGATGCCGGTACCACTGTCGGTGGTGACGTAGTCGTCCGCCATCACCTTGAAGGCACCTTCGGAGACGAGATCCTGGAAGTAGGGGAAGAGCGGTTGATAACGTTTGCCGACGAGTGCGCTACCGGGCAGCGTCTCGAGTACTTCGAGCTTGCGATGTTTGCCGACTGCTTCGAGGCGCGCGGTGGCGACGTAGAACACTTTCTGGGTCTCGAGATCGCGCACCTTGCTGTATTCGATCCCGGCATTCACACAGAGGCCGAGGTTGGAGGGCAGGGTCCACGGAGTCGTGGTCCACGCCGCCATGTAGGCGTCTTCGTCCAGCAACTTGAAGAGCACGGTGACGGCAGGATCCTGCACGTCCTGATAGTTGGAGCCGGCTTCGAAGTTCGACAGCACGGTGCCAAGCGCGGTGGAGAAGGGCACGACCTTCACGCCGCGGTAGATCAGGTCCTTCTCCCACAGCTGTTTGATCACCCACCACACGGACTCCATGTACCACGGTTCCATGGTCTTGTAGTCGTTGCGGAAGTCGACCCAGCGGCCGATGCGGGTGATGGTCTTTTCCCATTCCGCGGTGTAGCGCTGCACGATGCTGCGACATTCATTGTTGTAGCCGGCGACACCGAGCTTCTCGACCGCCTGCTGCGAGCTCATGCCGAGGGTCTTGTCGATCTCGTGCTCGATCGGCAGACCATGGCAGTCCCAGCCGAAGCGGCGCTGCACGTACCGGCCCTGCATGGTGTAGTAGCGAGGGATGATGTCTTTGAGGGTCGAACCTACCAGGTGTCCGTGATGGGGTAGGCCCGTCGCGAAGGGTGGGCCGTCATAGAAGATATAAGGAGGGCAATCGCGGGTGGCTTCGAGCGAGCGCTGGAAAATCTGGCGCTCTTTCCAGAAGCGTAGTACCGCGTGCTCCGCTTCGACGAAGGAAAAACTCTCTTCTTTTTGGTGCTCGGACGTCTCGCTCACGGCTCACTCCCTGCTGGGCATGGATACAAAAAACCCGCCGAAGGGCGGGTTTTTCAGGTCAACACTAGGCCTTCAACCCACCTTTCGGCGTCGAATGAAGAAATAAATGAAGGCATAGCTGTTGCGGTTCATGGGGGCGAAAGGATAGTCACAGAACGCGCAAAGTCAAGCTGCAGCTCCGATGTTGCGTCGATCAGGTCGATAGCTGCCGGCAATTGGGCATGAAGTGTGCACGATGAATCGACGAGTTACTCACCAGAAGGAGATTGGAGTCTCATTTTCCTGAACCAGTGATCGTACTAGCTCAATAGATGTTTGACTTACACCAATGAGCTAGAACAAATTAACGACCGTTAATGCTCATTAAGTGTGATCATGGCCGCAAAATGCATCGTTTTCGATCGCGTTGCACGTATACCTAAGGTATTAGTGCGCCGCGCCGATGTTCTGCTTAAGAGGAGTCGCCCAGGTGGTGAGGGGTCGTAAAAACCAGGGTTTCTCGGAGGTACGGGCTTCTCGCGCCTCCAGAAGGACATTGTAGTTAGTTCGTATGATTACTGCGCTATAAGGAAATGTTGTTATACTGCCATGGCAAATTCAGACCCAACCCCATCTGACTTCATAGAACACGCGCTGAATATGGTGCTACACCATAATTCCCGGGACGAGACTCTGCCATTGGCAAAGTACAAGCAGCTCAACCACAAAATCCTGGTGGTCGATAACGAGCCGCTGGTTGTAGAGGAACTCTGCGAGTTTCTTGTCAGTCAGGGTTTTTTATGCGTCGACGCAGTCGGCGCTCACGACGCACTCATTCAATTCACCGCCAATCCCGACATCGTCCTCGTACTGAGCGACTTCCGCATGCCCGAGATGAACGGCATCCAGTTGCTCGAGGCGCTGCGTTCCACTGTAGGTGGTGAGCGCATCTTCGAAACCATCATCTTTACCGGCGATGCCGACAAGACGGACGTGATCGATGCCCTGCGTGCCGGTGTGGCCGACTACTTCCAGAAGCCGCTCGACCTCAAGTTGCTGGTGGAAGGCATCACGCGTGTTCTCGCCAAGATCGAGCGCCGCCAGGCTGAGGCGCGCATCCGCACGCTCAGCCAGAGCCTCAAGATTCTGAGCAACTCGCTCAACCAGATCTGCAACGATGGCACCGACCCTACGCCGGACGTGCGGATCCCGATGGTGCCGATGGTCAGCCAGAAGGAATTGGTCGAGCCCGTCGTGGCGCAGACCGCCGCTCAGGAGCTCGAAGAGAAGCTCTCGCCCAGGCAGAAAGAGGTAGCCAGCTTGATTGGTAAGGGGCTCACCAACTATCAGATTGCTTGCGATCTAGGCATTTCCGAAAACACCGTCAAGATTTACGTTTCCCAAATCCTCCGCATCTACAACCTCCGCAACCGCACTCAGCTGGCGTTGATGTTGGAAGGCGCGCGTGGCGCGGGAAATCCTTCGCACCGTTCCAATCTGAAATAAGTTTGCGCTGGTCAATAGGACGACGCCCCGCACATGCGGGGCGTCGTCGTTTTGGCTGCTGAAATTATTGGGCGAGAGGAATGAGAGGCTCAGCGTCGCGCTGCTTCGTAGAGTGGAGTCACTGCAGGTAGCAGACTCTGGATCTCACGCACGCGGTTCGCGCTCGCAGGATGGCTGCTGAGGATTTCGGGCGGTGCTGCACCTTCATTGGCTGCCATCATCTTCTGCCACAACGTTACCCCGGCTCGCGGGTCATAACCGGCGCGCGCACTGAGTTCCAAGCCGATGCGATCCGCTTCGGTTTCGTCCGCCCGGCTGAAGCGGGTCGCGATCAATGCCTGATAACCGGTGGCAGCGAGATCTGCAGTGCCGCGGCCCAGGCCTAGGAGAGCAGCGCCGATGCCGATTGCGGTTTGCGCGGCGAGAGCCTGTGACATCTGCTCGCGCGAATGTTCGCGCAGTGCATGTGCGATCTCGTGTCCCATCACCACGGCGATCTCGTCGTCGCTCAGGTCCAGTTTCTCGATGAGGCCGGAGTAAAACATGATCTTGCCTCCCGGCATGCAGAAGGCATTGAGCTGGTCGCTTTCCAGGACGTTCACTTCCCAGTTCCAGCCCGGTGCGTCTGAGCGGAAGACACTGGTTTGCGGTTGCAGGCGGGCAGCGATCGCGCGCACGCGATTGAGCAGACGTTGATCCTTGTTGAGGATGTTCTGCTTCTGTGCCTCGGCCTTCATCTCGCCGTAGGCTTCATTGGCCATCTGATTGATCTCGGCCGAGGACACCAGCAACAACTGTTGGCGATTCGCACCCACCACGCCGGATGAGGTCGTGGTGGTGCAGGCACCCAGAGTGAGTGCAGCAATGCATACGGTGATGCCCGCCGCCAGGCGCGTCCTTTTCAGAATCGACATAGGTCCTCCCAACTGCTCGTAGCAGATCCCATTGCAGGGGGCTGATCATAGAACGTCATACGAACGATGACCAAGCCTACGCCTCAGCGCCGAAAAGAGTCGCGACCGCGGTCACGGTCTCGCTCGGGTCCACGCCCAGGTCTGCTGCGCACTTCTTCTCTCCATTCGTGGCCGTTCCAAACGTAGCGAGTGCCATGGGCGTTGACGACCCAGGGACGTTCGTAGCTGCCGCCGATTTCAACCGCTTCACCGGGCATGCGGCTCCACCCGCGACCGTTCCAGCGATAGATGCCATAACCGCCTCTATGGCGATCCGTGCCGAGCACCCAGCCATCCGCTACGGCTACCGCTTCACCGGGAGCGACCTGCCAGCGTTTGGAACCGGGGGCGCGATACAGAATCTCGCGGCCACCGCGGCGCGGCTCACCCAGGCGCCAGTCGAGCGCTGCGATGTTGTAAGACGAAAATCTGTGCGGCTCGAGGCCGTAGCCGTAACGCGGCTCGAAGCGATCCGCAGCAGTGACTGCGTTCGCTCCCAGCAACAGAAAGCACAGGATGAGGAATTTGTTGGTCAGAACTTTCATGTCCGTCTCCTTGGTTGCGACTCGTGGTCTGCTGACGACGAGCTCAGTGTCGTCGTTTGCAGCTGAACGGAACGTGAAATGGCTTAAGGCAGGATGAACGACGCGTTCGATCCCCGCTCACTGGTGAGACGGTTTTTTTGATGGCCCTCCGTCGTTTCCTGAGGGGACACCAGTGTTCGTGAGGGGACACCCACTTTTCTTCTCGACTGATGGGGCAGCCACCAACGCCTGAAGGGACAGCCACCAAAGTGTGTTGCGGACAGTCACTCACCATCATCGGGACAGTCACCGCCGTTACAGGGGGACCGCTGTCATAGGGACAGTCACCCTGGAGAGACGACACCCACGGTGTCGCATCCATGCAATCAGGCCACGGGCAGTGCCGCTAAGATGCCCGGTTATGTCATAGAGAAAGAATCAAATTTGGAATCAAGGGGTTGTGATGACGCTGTGACGAGATAGCATGCACGGCCCGCTGAAGCTGTACAGGAGGTTCCCATGAGTCAGCACCGCATGTTACTTGGCATCCTGTTTCTGCTTGCCGCCACCATGTCGTGGGGCGGCATGTTCCCAGTAGCCAAGCCGGCGCTCGAGCTGATCGATGCCTACTGGCTCACCTCCATCCGCTACGTGCCATCCGGGCTCGTGTTCTTGTTGCTCCTGGCATTGGTCGAGGGCACTGCCGCGTTACGGTTCGATGGCCACGGCGCCACGCTGTTCGCGCTCGGTACCCTGGGGTTTGCGGGCTTCAATCTGTTGGCCTTCACGGGGCTTGCGCATTCACGGCCAGAGCACGCCGCCGTGATCATGGCAACGATGCCGATGCTCACGATGTTGGCGAACTGGTTATTCAAAGGTCTCAAGCCTCAGACTTTCACGCTGATGACCATCGTGATCGCCTTCATCGGTGTTTTTCTGGTGATCACTGGCGGTGACCCACGCTCGGCCTTCGGTGGTGGAGCTGCAGGTTGGGATCTGCTGATACTCGTAGGTGGTTGCTGCTGGGTGACCTACACCTTGGGTGCGCAGCGTTTCCCCTCGTGGTCGCCGCTGCGCTACACCGCTTTGACCAGCGCGTTAGGTTCCATCTCGATCGCCTTGATCACACTCGGCATGACCTGGACTGGGCTCTTGCAGCTGCCGTCGGTCGAGGATCTCGTGACCTTACGCTGGATCCTCGCTTACGTGATCATCCTGGGCGCCTTGGTTGCGGTATTGAGTTGGAACAGCGGCATCCGCATGTTGGGGGCAGTGAACGGAGTACTGTTCTTCAACGTCATTCCCATCACCGCCTTCACGATCGGCGTACTGCAGGGACAGCCACTTCATGCGGTCGAAGTGTTGGGGGCGATGCTTGTGATCGGTGGCCTCGTCGCCAACAACCTCTATCAACGTCGAAGTCTGGCGCGCGCGGCGCAGGCACCGTCCAACACTGAGACGGTACCTGCGAGCGCGAAATAGGAAGCTTACTGCTCGTCCGGCACGCAGTTGTAAGGCTGGATGGTGAGGTCGGAGCGCACCAGTCGCTGACTGCCGGAGAAGGATTCGGTGTAGTAGAGCGGATCGGCGATGGTCCAGTTCAGCACGAGGTCATCGTTGCTCGGGTCGATCGACAGGCGCTCGATCAAGGTCATCTGATCCGAATGCAGTACGCCGGTGGATTCGCGACCCGCAAAGTTTTCGACGAACTGATTGATCACCCCCGTGGTGAAGCCAGTGGTGGTGATGACGAGCGTATCGCCTTCCCATGCGCCACGTGAGTGTCCCAACACGGCGGGTTCTTTCGGCGTGTCGTCGTACGGCGGCATGTCGATCGGACGCCGCACATCCATCCATTCGTGTGCAATCAGGATTTCATCGCCCTCACGGCTGATCACGGCCGGTTGTGTGGCCATGCCCCAAACACGAATCTGACTTACGGGACTGCACTGCCGTGTGGGGTCATCGCGAATCGGATCGTAGGCGGCGTGCGCAGCAAGACCGGCTTCGGTGAGCGGTACGTCGAAATTGCGCCGCACCGTCTGCGCCACTTCGAAATCCTTTCTCACCCAAGTACCGAAGATGGAGCCTTTCTCGGCGTCGTTCCCAGGTCTGTGGCGTTGCTCGCCGGTAAGGAAACCGAGTTCCAAGCGTCGACCGTTCTCCAGTATGCCCACGTCGAAGTAGCAGCCATGACCATCGCGACGATGCGGAAAACCTTCGATACGCAATGGAGTGCCGGGACTGAGCGTTTCCGCCGTGATATCCATGCGACGCAGAATCGTCGTGCCATGCATCTCGCAGTTCCACTGCGAGGTGGTGCCGTCGCTGTTGACGACATCGAGATACACGGTCGAGTGCGGATTGCGCAGATCGAGGCGCGCCACCTTACCTTCGAGCACGATCGGTTTGGTCAGGTCGAAATGCGCGGTCACGCCGTGATGCGTTTGCGCAGGCATGGCAACGAGCAGGCTCAAGAGAGAACTGGTACCGAGAAGCATCGGACGTGTAACTGAGTTCATTGCGGCTCCATATAAACGGTCGATTCAGAACGCGAGCCATCTCCGGCTGCATGGTGCGCAAGTCTACTGTAGCGATGCTTTCGATGCATGCCGCGGGCGAACGAGGATCGAGCGGAAATTCTCAAGGAGTAGATGCAAGCGCCGCAAAAACGACGCTTGCACTAAAGAAAGTTCAGCGGCGGTACACCGGTTCGATGGAAGGCCAGAAGCGCGCACGCGAGATTGGGAGGCCGGTAAAGAAGGCGTTGATCGAATGGATCTGATTGCCCCAGATCTTGAAGGCTTCATAGGTCACCAGGGCATTGCCTTCACCGTACTGCGAGCCGGTGTGACCAAAGTTCAGCCACAGCAACACGGTGCCGTTCTCTTCGTCTACCGCTACCACGCTAGCGATGATGCCGGGATGCACGATGATGTTCTGCCCGTACATCTCCTCACCTTGTGCCATGATCGCACCGTTTTCCACGCGATAGGTTTCGGGCGCGAAAGGGGTGCCGGCATCGGTGAAGTTGCCGATGCGCAGGCCCTCGGCATAGGTGAGCGCGATGCGTACCAGGTTGTCACGCGACATGCGTTGCCCTGCGGGAATGGGATCGTTCATGCCACGGATGGGGCCACCAAGCTCGGTGGGTCGAAGGCGCGAACTCGATGTGACGCGTGTGACGAGCGTTTCGATGCCACTGATCTTCTGCTGTTCATCGACATGCAGAACCAGAGACAGCAGCATCAGGTTCTCGTCTTCATGAAAAGCGACGTGCGAGGCAGCGATCTGTTCCTTTACATCCAGATAGTCGTGACGAAAGCCATGCACACCCGTAACGGTTTGCCAGACACCATCACCGAGCTCTGCCGCCTGTCCGTCGACCGTGTATTTCACGGTATCGGCCAGCGGCAGGCGAGTGTGATCTTTTGCAGCGAGCGCATCGACGTACTGCGTGATCAGGTTGCCGAGGCAGGTACGATCGCAGCCCTGCGCGAAACTCGCATTTGCCATTAGGCTGAAGAGCGCAGTGGTCGCGCCAAGGATGAAGGCCTTGAAGAAGTGGGCGCGGGATGTGAACGACATGGTTCCTCCTGTTCTAGTTGTTATGGGTGCGCAGCGGTACGGATCGGAGCATGACCGCGCACGAGATGCAAGTCACCCCGGGGCTGTGGAGCGATCCACCATCGCCGATTTTTGGGGGCTTCACACAGGTCGCTTTACTTCAAGCGATGCCGCCCAGTTCGCAGATGCGAGCGAATTCTTCCGCAGTGACCTTGCCCACACTGAGGCGTCCGAGACGGACCAGATCCATGTTCTTGAAAAAGGGATCCTGTTTCAGCGTCTTGAGAGATACGGGATTTTTCAGATCCTTGTACGGCCCGAACTCCACGGCGGACCAATCTCCTTCGGTGGCAGTCGGATCGGGATAGTGTTCACGCAGCACTTTGGCGATGCCCACGATCTCTTGCCCTACGTTGCTGTGATAGAAAAAGGCGAGGTCACCTTTTTTCATTGCACGCAGATTGTTGCGTGCGGCGTAGTTACGGACGCCGCTCCAATCGGTTTTCTTGTCTTTCTTCAGTTGATCCCAGCTGTATTCGTAGGGTTCCGATTTGATAAGCCAGTAGTTCATGCGTAGCTCTGCAGTAGTGGTTCGAATGCGCGAAGGATAATGAGCCAGCCATCGAAGGTCCATGTGTGAGCTTCGCACGAGCTCATCTTTGTACAGAAAGTTTCGAAGTGCGCTGGCGCCGCAGAAGCGTGAGCTGCGTCAGATTTTGCATCGGAATTCTAAGCGGCATGTTGCAAAGCAGTTCTCTCATCGCCGCGCTCTAGTACCATCCATCAGGCCAGTACCAGGACATGGACGAGGAGGAGCTATGGCGTTGAACATCATGCTCGAGCTGAGTGATGAGGACCTGAAGTACTTTTCCCGCGTGTTGAATTCCGTGTGGAAACAACACTCGAAATTGCCGGAAAGCGACATCGTGTCCGGCGCGCGTGAACTGATCAAACAGGCACGTAAATCGAAAGCGCCCAGTTATGTGATGCGCCGTTTGGATGACATCAAGCTTTTGATCGAACTGCTTGGTGACAAGGAATGGGCGCTCGATGCGGAGGACCGGCGCCGCATTCTGGCTGCGATCAGCTATTTCGCGGTAAAAAAGGACATCATCCCAGACAAAGTGCCTGGCATTGGTTATCTCGATGACGCGTTGATGGCTGAGCTCGTCATCCGTGAGCTCAAGCACGATCTCGAAGGTTATCGCGACTTCGTTGCCTATCGTGAAAGCGAGTTGGAGAGGCGCGGCAAGGTTGCGGATCGCGAGCAGTGGCTTTCTTCTCGTCGTGCCATGTTGATGGAGCGCGTGCGCCGTCGCCGTGAACGTATGTGGGAACGTCGCCGAGAGACCTCCGCCACGCATCCCATCCTGCGTTATAAGTACTGACGCAGAGGACACTCACCGTCGTTTATACATCTTGTCCCCTGGGTTCCGCCCCGGGCGCCCCAGGGACACCCACCTATTTGCTTGTCGAGTTGAACCGCACTCCGCTGAGCTCGGATGAGCTTCCGGGACAGTCGCACTGGCTTGTTTCCGGGACACTCACCTTTTTCTTCGGGGACACTCACCTTTCCTTCTTGGTCCGTGGGAACAATCGTTTGTTTGGGGACAGTCACTTTGGAAGTTCAGTGAAAGCTCAGGGACAGCCGCCTTCGATAACGCCGCGAAATCACAGCATTATTTTCTGCTGAGCCATCCAGTTGGGATGGGACGGTCACCTCGACTTTCTAGGGAAGGGCCGTCTCCTCGACTTCTCCGAAATGATCACCCAGCGACAGAAGTTCGACACTTACATCGCTGATCTGTTGGAGAGGAGCTGTACGCGTTGGACGTGCGAAGGACCGCGAGTAGGGCCGAGCAAGGGACAGTCACTTCCTCTGAGGAGAGTGGCCTCGGATAACGTGGTCATTCACCGAAATAGACTGGCGAATTTCCACGTTGCGGCTAGACTGCAATCGCACCGACGAGCCGAGACCGGGTGATCCGATGCAGTTCTATCGGATCACTCGGTTTCATTCATGCTTCTGGGACGGACTCGCCTGCGACGGCGGGCTCGGAGCGGGCTTCGCTGATTACGTTGGCCAGGTGTGCATTGGTCAGCTGGACCAGCATGGGGGCCAGTACCAGGAGCGAGATCAGATTCGGAATTGCCATGAGGGCATTGAGGATGTCGGCGATGAGCCAGACAGCCTCCATCTCGATCGTCGCGCCGACCATTACTCCGATGGTCCACAAAATGCGGTAGGGGCGGATGATCTTCTTGCCCAGCAGAAACTGCCAGCAGCGCTCACCGTAATAGGCCCAACCGAAGATCGTGGTCAGTGCAAAGACGGTCAGGATGATGGCGACGTAAGTGTGGCCCAGGCCGGGCATGGCGCTGTCGAATGCCAGCTGAGTAAGCTCTGCACCGCTCGTACCGCTGGTCCACACGCCGCTGATCACGATGGCCAATGCGGTGATGGTGCAGATGATGAAGGTGTCGAGGAAGGTACCCATCATGCCAACGAGTCCGCTTTTGATGGAGTTGTTGCTGGCGCCTGCAGCCTGCGCGATGCCCGCTGTGCCAAGACCTGCCTCGTTGGCGAAGACGCCGCGGGCAACGCCGAAGCGAATAGCAGCGATCATCGCAGCGCCAACGAAGCCACCAGTGGCCGCAGTACCGGTGAACGCCGTATTGAAGATCATTGCGAAGGCGGCGGGTATCTCGGAGGCATGGGTCACGAGTACTGCAAGACCTCCCAACACGTAGGCGCCGGCCATGAAAGGCACAAGCCAGTTGGCGATGGCAGCGATGCGCTTGATGCCTCCCAGAATTACAGCACCGGTGATGATCACGAGAACGATGCCGGTAATGAAATTGTCGATGCCGAAGGCATCATGGACGGCATCGGCGATGCTGTTGGCCTGTACCATGTTCCCGATGCCGAAGCCCGCGAGTCCGCCGAATGCGGCAAAGGTTCCACCCAGCCAAGCCCATTTTTTTCCCATTCCGTTACGAATCGCGTACATCGGACCACCGACATAGCGACCATCTTCGTCACGTTCCCGGAAGTGCACGCCGAGCACGACCTCTCCGTACTTGGTGGCCATGCCGACCATCGCTGTGACCCACATCCAGAACACCGCCCCTGGACCACCCAGAGCAATGGCAGTTGCAACGCCTACGACGTTGCCAACCCCAATCGTCGCCGCAAGACAGGTCATCAGCGCGGAGAAGGGGCTGACTTCGCCGTGGCCCCTATCGCCTTCACGGCCCTTCCATATCATGCGCAGGCCTTGACCAATCATCAGAATCGGCATGCCGCGCAAACGAATCTGCAGATAAAGGCCGGTGCCGAGAATCAGTATCAGCATCGCTGGGCCCCACACGATGCTATCTATAGAGTTGAGCAATTCAGTCATGATGATTCTCTATGTGCTGAGGGAGGAAACTGCACCAACGTCGAACAAGTTCGCAGTCAAACTTCGTCGTGCCGGTAACGGCTCCGATTGTGCAAAAAGCACGCCACTGTTCAGCTATGTAGCCGTCCGATTGCAACAGCCACTCCACGGGAAATTTTGGTGCGCGTGCACCAATTGCTTACGGTGGCTGGATCGAGCCAGCGAGTACGTAAACTCGCAGATAAGTCGATAAATTCTGCTGAGAAAATATGGGTTCGTGATTTATCGATCGTTCGGAGGGGACCCCAGTACGTGCTTTCGTGGTGCCAGTGATCTCCGCGATGGGCTCCAGTAGCGCGCTGTTGTTCATGTGTGGTGCGTTTCTCAAATCGCGTTCTGAGGACGACATCCATTTCGCCAGTGTAAGTATGGTGCATTTGCGTTCAGTTTGGTGCGACCGGCTGGCGTTCGTTTCGGCTTGGAGAATTCTTGGTGCAGGAGTGATCCATTGCTGCAGAAGGACACTCACTCAGCGGAGAGCCGGAGGTGAGTAAGATGCTCGCCCTGACCGTGGACGAGGACAGCCACTCCAAGCGCAGACGGGGACAGCCACTCTTCAAGTGTCGACGAGGACAGCCACTCTTCAAGTGGCAGAATTTCCATCATCGTCTATCGTGAAGCCAACTCCTCCAGCAAGGATGCTCGGAAGATGACTCGGCCACGATCTGAGCTGGTGTCGCTGGACACCACTCCCTATTACCACTGCATCAGCCGCTGCGTACGTCGCGCCTTTCTCCTTGGAAGTGATGACAGCGGTCGTAATTTTGATCATAGGAAAAAATGGTTGGTCGCTCGCATCAAATACCTCGGCGAAATCTTCGCGGTGGATATTGCTGCCTATGTGGTGATGAGCAACCACTATCATCTGGTGCTTCACATTGACAAAGCCAAAGCCGATGCATGGAGTGATGACGAGATCTGCAGGCGTTGGGGACGGCTTTATCGAGGACCAGCGATACTTCGGAAATATCTAGAGGAGCTGGTTCTGACGACGGCCGAACGCAGTGAGCTCAAACGGCTGGTTCGTCTATGGCGCGAGCAGCTTTGCAATCTGAGCCGTTTCATGGCCTGCCTGAACCATGTCATTGCGCTGCGTGCGAACAAGGAAGATGGGTGCACGGGGCGCTTCTGGGAGGGGCGCTTCAAATCGCAGGCATTGAAAGACGAAGCGGCGCTGTTGGCATGCATGGCTTATGTGGACCTCAATCCGGTGCGGGCGGGAATGACTGATGATCCCATTTCGTCGGACTTCACTTCGATTCAAGATCGCATCAAGCGGAAGGCGGGGATACGTTCCAGCGATACCGTGCCTCGTTTGATGCCATTTTCTAACCCCGTCAGTCGTCGTGACTCCTCAGCGTACATTCCGTTTACTTACCAGGATTATGTGCAGTTGGTGAGGTGGTATGGTCGCCGGCGACAAGGCAACGGGAAAGTTGTCGAAGAAGCACCTGTGTTACTGAAGAAAGTCCGCCTGACTGTCAGGCAGTGGGAACTATTGAGTCGGGAGATTCAGAAAGAAAGCTCCACACTCCTGGATGGCCTGGAAAGAATAGCTGTCCTTGAACGTAGGTTGCGGCACGTAGCCTGACATCTTCTTCTCCAAGTTGGGCCTGTCCAAAGGCAGGGTCCCGCTTGCGCATGTTTCGCTAACTCCAGCAAATCAAGCAGTCTCAAGTCGAATTGAGCGGCCGACGCATACACAAATTCGAATCGTATGCGGAGGGTGAGTGTCCCTAGAGCACAGGTGAGTGTCCCTTTTCTGTATTTTCAGCTTGTAGGTGGCTGTCCCAAGGGTAAAGTCGATCACACCGAGGGTTCAATTTGGGGCTCGGCTCCGCTAGGCTGGCGCTCCTCAGATTTCCACAGCCGGAGCAACCATGAAGAACAATCAATCCGCTTCCTTACCCGAATCCTTCCTCAATCTCGATCGTCGCCGCTTGTTCGGCGCGGCAGGTGCCTTGCTGGGTGGTTTGGCCATGCAGAAAGCCTGGGCTCAACCGCCTGCCAACGGAGCCGAACTGGACGCACGCTATTTCCCTGGGTTTCGCACGCAGTGGATCGAAGTCAATGATGTCGGCATTCATACGCTTGTCGGCGGCGAAGGCCCTCCCGTGCTCCTGCTGCACGGTGCTCCGCAATCACACCTCTCATGGGCAGAAGTGGCGACCACCTTGGCGCAGAATTACACCGTGGTTGCCACCGACCTGCGTGGTTATGGCTGGAGCTCCAAGCCAGAGGGGGGGGAGAACCACATCAATTACTCCAAACGCACGATGGCGCGCGATCAGGCCGAGGTGATGCGCCAACTCGGATTCGAGCGCTTCCACCTCGTTGGTCACGATCGTGGTGGGCGTGTTGCGCGCCGCTTGACTCTGGATTATCCGGAGATGGTACAGACGCTGACGGTGCTCGACATCGTGCCGGCGCATTACCTGTATGCGAACGTCACACGCGAATTCGTCGACGCCTATTTTCACTGGTTCCTGTTCCTCCGCCCGGCTCCCTTCCCGGAGAACATCATTGCCAGTACCGGCATGTTCATCGGTGGTGGTCCTGGTGACATCGGCCAGGCCTGGGCTGAGGTGTACAAGGATCCGGCGGCCATCCATGCCATGTGCGAGGACTACCGCGCCTCCGCCAACATGGACATCGAAATCGACAAGGCGGATCTCGCCGCTGGTAAACGCATCGAGTGCCCATTGAACGTACTGTGGGGCAGCAACGCCGCCATGGGGCGTCAGTACGACGTGCTCGGCATCTGGCAACAGGAAGCCACGCGTGCTGAAGGCAAGGCCATTCCGGGTGGTCACTCGTTCCAGATGGACAGCCCCGCCGAAACCGCAGCTGAATTGCTTCGCTTCTTCGCTGCCAACGCCTGAGGCTCTTTCCCGTTTCAACACCGAGGCTGGCTCTGAGGAGTCAGCCTCGGGCGTTGTCCATCTCCTCACTGTACGAATGGCGGCTCGGGGACGCCGCTGAATTTGAACTGCGTGCTCTGTGAGGAGAGTAGCTCTCGTTTCGCGTCCTAAAGGGTAGTGCTCCATGAGTTGGAGAAGGGTGAGTGTCCCTCTCTCCTGACGGTGACTGTCCCCAAAGGTGCTCGGTGGCTGTCGCAGGCGGGGATGAAGAATCTTCTCGATATCCGGTGCCTGTGCGGTTGGAGGAACGAACAACGAGTGAGTGTCCCCAGTCAGAGCAGTAAGTGAGTGTCCCTGGTAGGCACGTCAGGGGGGCGCAAAAGCCTAACGAGTCATCTCTCCCAATAGGGCTGTGATGTTCTGCGGGTTGGTTTCGGTGCGGATTGCGTGCCAGAGGGTTTCGGCTTCCGGATAGCTCTGGCGTAAATAGCTGATCCACTGCTTGACCCGCCCCACTGCTTCGCGGGTGGAGGCAGAATTTCGAAGTTCCTCCCAAAAACCATTGAGTAAGGCGCCCATGCCGCGCCAGGGAGCTTCGGTCGACTGATTGGCGCGGATCTGCTGCGCAAGCATCGGCTGCATCACGGCGCCGCGGCCAAGCATGACGTCGGGAGTGCCCGCAATGGCGGTGCAGCGGCGATAGTCTTCCACTGAAAAAATGTCGCCGTTCGCGATCAGTGGAATCCTAATGTGCTCTCTGATTCGGGCCAATTCATCCCAGTGTGCGGGTGGCAGGTAGCGCTGCGCCTTCGTGCGAGCATGGACAGTGATTTCGGTGGCACCGGCGGCCTCGATTGCCGCTGCGTTTTCGAGCATGAGCGACGTGTCGTCGAAACCCAACCGCATCTTGGCAGAGACGACCACGGAAGCGGGCAATGCGCTACGAACCGCATGCACGATCTGGTAGAGAGTCTCGGGCTCCTGCAGCAACACGGCGCCGCCGCGATGTCGATTCACCGTCTTGCTCGGACAGCCGAAATTAAGATCGATGCCATAGGAGCCAAGTTCCACGGCACGCTGTGCATTGGCTGCCATGGCGTCGAGGTGATTGCCGAGCAACTGCACACGCAGGGGAGTACCGCTCTGGGTACGACCACCGTTGAGCAATTCGGGGCAACGAGAAAGGAACACCCGATCGGGGTAGAGATGGTCGAGCACTCGCACGAATTCCGAGACTACCCAATCGAAGCCGCCCTGAGCGGTGATCAAGCGCCGTAGATGAACGTCGGCGAGTCCCTCCATTGGGGCAAGTACGATGCGCATGGCCGTCCAATCGCAAAAGGGCGGCGATTATAAGCCCTCGAGAGGGGACACTCACCTTTGGCGTTCCCAAAATCTGCGGCAGGGAAGTCAGGCTCTCTAAAGACGGGAGAAATAGCTCTCGATGGAAGTCAGGTGTCAGATTCCTCTGCCCATGTCCCCATGGATCAGCCGCGGCCTCATCGCGCACCGCAGGAGGGACACTCACTCTGCTGCTGGTCCGTAGTCGAATAGGAGTCTACGCCGGCCGCAAGCTCCCCATGGTCTGACGACCATCCCATCAAGTGAGTGTCCCTTGACTCTGAGTGGGCGTCCCTTTGACTCTGGACGAGTGACTCCAGGTGAGTGTCCCCTGTCTCCCTAGGCCCGCAGCAGGTCGACCGCGTTGCCCGAGTCATGCGCGCGCAAATCATCGAGGAGGCTGGGACCCGTGGGTAGCCAGCCGAGATCGTCCCGCGTCCAAGTGCTGGCGCCCGACATGTCGCGACCGACGAACATGGACAGCCAACCGAAATGCTCGGCTGCATCTTCGGGAGGAAGGGAGACGACAGGGATGTCGAGCTTGTTGCCGATGACTTCAGCGATTGCACGCATTGGAATGCCTTCCTCGGCGACTGCGTGATAGCGGGCCCCTGGTACGTGCAGCTCCACCGCCAGTCGGTAGAGTCGCGCAACATCGGAGACGTGAGCAGCTGCCCAGCGGTTTGCGCCGTCACCGACGTGAGCCGAGATCCCTTCCGTTCGAGCATGTTCGATCAATGGTGTGATGAGGCCTTGCTTGGTGGTGTCGTGCACCTGCGGCAGACGCACTACGCCGACGGACACGCGCTTCATCGCCACTTCAGCAGCCGCCTGTTCGGAGGCAGCGCGCGGGTTAGCATGGCGCCAATCGACCACATCTTCGCGCGCAGGTTCTCCCGGCACTCTTGCGCCCATGCCGATGACCGAGGTCACGATCAGAGGTCGATCCGAATTGACCAGCGCCGCCCCCATGGCATGAATCGCTTGTCTTTCTTTCTCGCAGTTCTGGGCGTAGCGCGAGAAGTCGTGGTCGAACGCCGAGTGAATCACTGCATCGGCCAATGCAGCGCCGGCCGTGAGACTTTCCGGATCGTCGAGGGAGCCGCGCCAGGCCTTGGCGCCTACGGCTATCAACCAACGTGCACCTTGCTCCGAACGGGTCAGCCCGAGCACCTCGTGGCCCGCGGCAATGAGTTCACGTGTGATATGGGAACCAATGAAGCCGGTAGCCCCGGTAAGAAAAACGATCATCTAACACCTCCTGTTGTTGGGCATCTGCGTCACACTAGCTCTTGGCCAGAGCACGTCGCGTTGGGGAGGGGACAGTCACCTTCGCCGTATAGCGAGGAACGGTCGCCACAAGGACAGTCACTTCGCCGAGCGTCGCCAGCATGAATGGGACACTCACCTCACGTGGAGGGCTGGAGACATCTTGGGGGACACATCGAGCCAGCGATCTACTCTATGAAGTACGCGTCGAGATCCCTTCGGCCCGACGAGCGTGAGGCAACCGTACCTATCGGTTTGTATTAGAGGAATGGCACCACTAGCATATCCGGCATGCATCAATCGAATACGCAACTCGATCGACTCGATCTGAAAGCACTGCGCATGCTCGCTGCATTGCTCGACACCGCCAGCATCACGGTGTCAGGGGAACAGCTGGGTTTGAGTCAGCCAGCCGCCAGCCGCGTCGTGGCACGCCTACGCAAAGTCTTCAACGATCCACTTCTCGTTCGTAACACCAAGGGTTATGTGCTGACGGCTCGTGCCGAGGAACTACGACCGCTCGTCGGTGAAGTATTGGCTGCTCTCGGGCGAATGGCCGACGGCGTGGATTTCGAACCAACTACTGCCCGGCGCACCTTCCGCATTGCCGCCACTGACTACGGCTCCGTGACGGTGATCGGTCCTCTCGCTGCGAAAGTGGCTCATGCTGCGCCAGGTGTTTGCCTCGATGTCGTGCCTTACGGCACGAACACTTTCGCAGAGCTTGAAAGTGGCGCGCTCGATTTTGCGCTGGACGGTGACATTGAAGGATTGCCCGCAGATTTCCATTACCGCGAACTCTTTCACGACGACTATGCCTGCCTACTGCGACGAGAACATCCGTGTTTGAAGGGCGAAGGAGATCTGCTTGCTCGTCTCGCCACCGCTCCTCAAGCGATCACGATGTATCCGGAAGGCGTGCGCATGCTGCCCGATGAGGTATTGAATGGATTGGGTGTGACACCCAAGGTGACGAGTTTGCGTACACCTTACTTCATGTCGACGCCGTGGATCATTGCCGAGAGCGATCTGGTACTCTGCGTCCCCCGCCGCGCCGCCGAGCGCTCGCCAATGTGGCAGCGCTCGAAGTCCTACCTCTCCCGAATGGCCCGAGCTTTTCTTATTACCTGGTCTGGCATGAACGAGCGCATCGTGATGCTGGCATGCAGTGGATCAGGCGCCTCGCCGCGTCCAGCGTGTAGCCGACGCTTCCTCATCCCGTTCGCTTGGCGTAGTCGCCCGTGTCGGCATTTCCCCCAGACCCAGGGGTGGTTGCCCTTAATAACGTTGGCTGGGTGAGTGTCCCTCGAATATTTCCCTCGACCTGGAGATGGATGGGGTGACCCCTCGAAAGTTTCCTCTTGGGTGAGAAAGAGGCATGGCAACGATAAGTGGTTGTCCCTCCGCTGCTTCCCCTGCAATGCTGCAACGAGTGACTTTCCTCTCCGCGAAAACGGTGAGTGTCCCCTTTGGTGGCAACGACGAAGGTGGGTGTCCCAAAGGACTGCTGGGGTGAGTGTCCTCGAACGTAGCAGCGTAGTAGACGACCGGTCTAATCAATACTAGACTCCCGTCCCATGAGTGCCCACCAGACCGACGTACGTCAACACATCCTCGATGTCGCCGCACCGTTGTTGCTGCGGAAGGGCTTTACGGCGGTGGGATTGGCGGAGGTGCTGGCCGCTGCTCGTGTACCGAAGGGGTCGTTCTACCATTACTTCGGTTCCAAGGAAGCCTTCGGTCAGGCTGTGTTGGAGGATTATTTCGCAGGCTGTCACCGTCGAATGGGGCCTCTGCTCGATGGGGACGGCACCGGTGCCGAACGCGTGCTCGCGTATTTCCGGGATTGGCTCGAACAGCAGACGGGTGAAGAAGGGAAGAGCCGCTGTCTTGCGGTGAAACTCGGGGCAGAGGTTTGTGATCTGTCGGAAGCCATGCGTGCGACGCTGGAGCGCGGCACCGCCGGAATCGTCGAGCGCCTGGCAGGCACCATCGAAGCGGGTAAGGCGGACGGTTCCCTCAAAACCGAGGCCGATGCCAGAGGCTTGGCACTCGTGCTGTACCAGAATTGGCTTGGCGCAAGTCTCCTGGCCAAGATATCCCGGGATCGCGCGCCACTGGATGCGGCCATGGTCACTACCCGACAGCTGCTCGGCCTCGAACAAGCAATCTCCTGAAGAAGCGGACCAGCGAAAGCAGTCCGCTTTTTTTGATCCTAAAACTAGACGACCGGTCTAATCGGGAGGCGGATGGAAACCCCTTGAATGGGGACACCCACGAGTGCCCCTCCACAAAGGCCGGAAACAGGTAGCAGGAATGGGACAGTCACCGAGTGAAAGGTGAGTGTCCCATTCATCCAGAAGTGAGTGTCCCCTCCATCCACCTCCATCCAACGCGAGTGGGTGTCCCCGCCGTGAAGGGGGACAGCCACTCCATTACAGCCATTCCATTACAAGGAGGAACTACCATGACCCAGCGCGCCACCAACCGCCGCATCGTCCTCGCCGCACGTCCCAAGGGGCTGCCAGCGCCGACTGACTTCCGTCTCGACGAAACCCCGATCCCTGAACCGGCGGACGGGCAGGTCCTATTGCGCACACTCTATCTCTCGCTCGACCCCTACATGCGCAATCTCATGAGCGAGGGCGGCACGGCCTATGCGCCCGCCATTCCTCTGGGCGAATCCATCGTCGGTGGCACAGTGAGCCGTGTCGTGAGCTCCCGTCATCCACAATTCAAGGAAGGCGATCTCGTTCTGGCCAGTGCCGGCTGGCAAGACTATGTGTTGTCCGACGGCACAGGACTGGCTCCGCTCGGTGATCTAGAGCATCCGTCGTGGGCGCTCGGCATCCTGGGCATGCCGGCCTTCACTGCTCATTACGGCATCCTGGACATCGCACAGCCGAAACCCGGTGAGACCGTGGTGATCTCTGCAGCAACCGGCGCAGTGGGAGCAGTCGCAGGTCAGATCGCTCGACTGCAAGGTGCGCGCGTCATCGGCATCGCAGGCGGTGAAGACAAATGTCGCTACGCAGTGAATGAACTCGGCTACGACTCTTGCCTGGATCGTCACGATCCCGAACTCGCCAACAAACTTGCTGCCGCGTGTCCCAAGGGCATAGACGTCTACTTCGAAGGCGTCGGCGGTGAGGTATTCGACGCGGTCCTGCCGCTGCTGAATCTCCACGCGCGCGTTCCCGTATGTGGATTGATCGCACACTACAACGACGAAGCCTCTCCGCTTGGTCGCGATCGTCTCCCACTGACGATGACCACGGTGCTGCAGAAGCGCATCCGCATGCAGGGTTTCGTCATTCTTGATCACTATGGAGAGCGCTTCGAGGTATTTCGGCGCGACATCACGCGGTGGATCGAGGAGGGCAAGGTCAAACCACGCGAAGACATCGTGGACGGTTTGGAACGAGCGCCCGCAGCCTTCATCGGACTTCTGCAGGGACGCAACTTTGGCAAGCTCGTGGTGAAGGTGGAGAGCAGCTGAGGCTGCTCGGTTTCTTCCGAGGCGCCAAAAACTAGGTTCTGAGCATTGCCGCGGCCTGTGCGTGGTTGCGTACCTCACGCAGAGTCCACACACCTATCCCGATGAAGACGGCGCCGATGATGAAGACCAGAAGCAACACTCCCACCGCTATCATCAGCCACCCCATGATGGTGCCCGCAGTGGTGGGAACGCTGTAGATGGCACGGGTCTGATCGTTGCGCAGCGCATAGGCCTTGAAGATGCCGTTCTTGTCTTCGCCGGCCAAGGTCACCTGATCACCGTCACGGATGTCGGGTACGTCCGGTAGTTTGATTTGTGCCGAACGGTCACCAACACGAAACGAGATGACTTGCGCGGTTTTCACCGAGCCGCTGTCTCTGTTCATGGTGCCGCGCATTTCGGTCGAATGGCGGATGCCGCTAACGGTCCCGGTCAGTGTCGTCAAAGCCATGCTGCGTTCCTCTCGTCAGTCTCCAAGGTCGGTCAAATCGTTTTCACGCCACGGCCACGGCATGTCTTCCTGCGCACAATGGCGGGTATCGAACACCCCACCGTGTTCGTTCGTGGAAGTGAAAGAGGTATCGCTGTGCAAGGTGTAGAGAACAACGTTGGTTTCGGGTGGACTCTCTTCGAAGAGCACACTGCAGCGTTCGAGAACCCGGAAATCCCTCGGTCCAATCTGTTCGATCCTGGTGAATTCGCAGAAGTCGCGGGCACCACTGATGCCGCTGCGGCGCACAAGCATGGTGGTGGCGTTCGAAGCTTCACCACATGGAGTAGTGCTGGTGACGTAGTAGCCGGTCTTCAGGGGCAGGGTCGTAACGGTGCGAATCGCCTCGGCTGAAGTTGCAACGCCCGTCCACATGTTCACTGTGCCATCGTTTTCATCGCAGGCGATGAGCGTGGTAGCAAGGCATAGGACGAGGAACGTTGGTTGCAGCTTCCGCATTGGCTCCACCGATGGGGCATTACCGTTGGAGAGTAGGGCCGTATGCAAGTGGGTTCTTCCCCCAAACGAGGGAGGAAAATCCCCGATGACAGAGCGGAACCCGCAAGCTCTGCCGTATCGCACAAGTGACGCGCGCAATGTTGGTTTATGTTCGGCGGAGCAACGGTGCAAGGGAGGGATGCGCGGCCATGTCGTCATCAGAACCCCACGATCATCTGCGTCTGGCAGACTTGATCGGGCGCCTCTACGACGCAGCGTTGGACGACTCCTTGTGGTCCGGTCTCGCCTCGCGCATTGCCGAGTGTTTTCGTTCGACGAGCGCCGTGCTCAAACTGCACAGCGATGGTGGACATGTTTACCTGCTGGAATGCACCGGCAATCTCGTTGCTCCCGAACGTGAAGAGTCGTGGCTGCAAGAGCCGGCTCGACAGGGCCTTTGGCAATCGTCTGCAGCAGAATTCAATACCGCCCGCATTCTCACCGACGAAGATCTACTGACACCCGATGAGTGGGTGCGCAGCAGCTTCTATCAGGATTGGTTGCGCCATCTCGACATCCATCACCTTCTGGGAGCGGTGTTCCCCGCAGCCGAAGGTGCAATCGGTGTGCTCGGCATTCATCGTCCCAAGGCGGCAGGCGCCTATGGTGAAGACGAACGGCGCAAAGCCGCGATGGTACTGCCGCATTTACAGCGTGCCTTTCAGATCCGCCAGCGCTTCATCGCAACTTCACAGGTGCAGGCTGCGAGCGCGCAGGCGCTCGATCATCTGGAGATCGGCGTGCTGATGTTGGATGGTGCCTGTCGTCTCGTTCATGCAAACCACATGGCCCATCGCATCCTGCGCAAAAGTCCCGAGCTCAGCGTCGTACGCGGACGTGTGACGTTGCGCGATGCATCACTTCATGATCGCTTCTCGTGCAGGGTGCGACGTGCCTTGGAGATGGCACGCGGCAAACTTGCCAAGGCCAGGGGCGTGCTGTCAGTGCCACGTCTGCATCATGCGCCCCTGGCGATCGAGTTCGTTCCGGCGCGTCATGCGACTACCTCGGATGGAGGCGAGCGGGCCATGGTCTTGCTTCTGATCCGTGATCCGGAAGCGCCGATCGCAGTCACGCAGTTACGTGAACTCTTTGGCTTCACGCCTACAGAAGCGGTGGTGGCGGCTGCGCTTGGCAGCGGACGCTCACTCGAAGAAATATCGACCAGCATGGGGATCGGGCTCGCCACCGTGCGCAGTCATCTCAAACGCATCCTCGCGAAAACGGGGACTCATCGTCAGGCGGAAGCGGTGGTGCTCTTGGCCCGGAGCACAGGGCTGTCGCTGTAGAGGTTCGTGTTTGCTCAGCACTAGCGGCGCTTTCATCACGAATGTGTCGCACTTAACGTTCTACGAGTCGTGTGTTGGTGCTGCCATCGCCTTCTGACTAGGCTCCATGCAAAAGATGGAGCGAGTCATGGCAGAGCAACACGAGCGGAACCTTTACCACACGGCACCGTTCGCGCAGTTTGCGAAGGTGCTCGATTATCCCGTGTACATCGTCACCACGGCCGTCGACGGTGAACGTAGCGGTTGTCTGATCGGCTTCGCGACGCAGTGCAGCATTCATCCACCGCGCTTTCTCGCCTGCATTTCCAAGAAGAATCACACCTACGAACTCGTCCGTCGCGCATCGGTGTTGGCGGTGCATGTGGTCGGCGACGAGCACAAGGCGCTGGCGGATCTCTTCGGTGGCACGACCGGTGATGAGATCGACAAGTTTTCGCGCGTGGAGTGGCACGAGGAATATGGTGTGCCGATTCTCGATGCGTGTGAGTGTTGGTTTGCGGGGGCAGTGGAGAGGTCGGTGGACTTCGGTGATCACGTGGGCTTCGTGCTGGCGCCGCTCGGGCTCGAGGCGCATGAAACCGATTCGCAATTGAGCTTCCAATCGGCCAAGAGTATCAAGCCCGGGCATCCGCCATGAGTGGGGTTGGCCCCACTACTCAGTACTGCCACATGTAGGAAAACTTCACGAAGAATTGCTCGCCGTCTTGACGCAAGTCATTGGTGGCGATCAGTTCGCGTTCGCCGGTTTCCTCATCTTCGATGATGTCGAAGTTGCGCGAGTTGCTGTTGTAACCGACGTAGAACGCTGACCAGGGGTTGATCACGTAGCGCAGCAAGAGGTCGAAGTTGAGGTTCTTGCTGGTTTCGAGTCGGGTGGCGGGTCCCGCATCGGTGTGATCGTACTGTCCGATGAAGCGCAGCGAGAGTTCTTTGTTGAATTGATAGTTCCAAGTACTGCGCAGGATGCGGTTGGTGAACACCTTGTCGCCGTTGCTCATCGCGAGGTCGGTGTCGAGATAGGTGGTTTTCACCCGCAGACGATCGATGGGACGCCATAGCAGCGTGACATCGGTGCGCGTGGTGTCGGCAACATCCGGCATCATGCCGAGCGCAGGGACGGTGTTCAGCGCCGTACCGAAGCGATAGGACGCATTCACGATCAGGCTGGAGAGCATGCTGTTGTCGTAGGCGATGTTCCAGTGCTTGTAGTGGTAGGTGGTGTTCGTGGGCAGGCCCGCGAAGTCATGTGGGCGCAGCGTCTCGGCGAAGTCGCTGAAGTTGATGCGCGTTTCCGTGGTGGAGGTCTGGACCACGAACATCGGCGAGGCTTCCTGATACAGGCGCGTGCCAGTGCTGTCTTCGAGATGGGAGCCATTGAAACGCGACGCCCAGCGGATCATCCAGGAATCTTCGGGGTAGAAGTTCCACTGCGCGTTGCCGTGCAGGCCGTAGGTGTCGGGACGATAGTTGCGGTTGCCGAAACCCAATTGCGATACGAAACCGTGGTTGGTGGCGATGTAGTGGATGTGCGTGTTGAAGGTGCGTCCACTGCGATCGAGTTTGAAATTGCGCTGCGCACCGGTGTACGAAGCGCCGCCATCGAGTGTCTTGGTGTCAGTACCGATCACCTGCAGCGTCGTTACCCAGTTCGGATTCAACTTGATGCGGCCATCGATGCTGGCCACACGGTTGTATCCATCACCGAGTTCACGGTCGGTGAAGAGCACACCGACGCGGTTCTGATCGGACAGATCGCGGAAGCCGCGCAGTACCGTGATGAAGGCTTCCTCGTCTTTGAGCGGATCTCCCTCGTCGCGGTTCTTGCCGGGCGCTACGTCGTTCATCACGATCGCACCGAAGCCCCAACCGTTGCTGCGGCCGGTGAAGCGCAGACCGGCTTCCGGGTCGACGATGCGTCGTGTGAAGACGAGATTGGAGTCGGTGGAGAAGAAGTCGGCGTTCTCGATGAAGAATGGACGACGCTCGGGGAATTGCACTTCGAAGCGTTCATTCACCGTCACCTGCGGCTCGTCCGATTCCACTTGCGAGAAGTCGGGATTGAGCGTGAGGTCCAACACCCAGGAATCATTGAAGATGAGCTTGGCGTCCATCCCCACCGTGTATTCCTGATCGCTCACCATCGCGGGACCACCGGGCGCACGCGTCGACAAGGTGTCGGCGGAACGTGAGAAGAGATAGGGGATGAACATCATGTTGTTGCCGGGCTCCACCCCACGCAGACCAGTGAGCATCGCGGTCTGGTTGAGGCGGCCTTCGAGTTCGAGCGAGTAGGCCGGCCAATAGGACTCTTCACTCAGACGCGGGATGCGACGGCCGACCTGGATGCGCCAGGTTTGTTCGTCACCACTGGGGAAACGCAGGCTGGTGAGCGGAATCCTCAGTGTGGTGATGTAGCCCTGGTCGGTGAGTGTCCCATCGCTGTACCAGACGGCTTCCCAGGAGCTGTCGAAACTCGAGCCGCCCTCGGTCCAGCGGGCGTCCCATTGCAAACCCAATGGCGTGACGCGGAAGGCGTAGGCGGTGCGCTGGTCGGCGAAGGTGTCGAGCACGAGTTCGACAGTGTCGTCGCCGTCGATGACTTCGCGCGAGGACATCGTGGCGCGAATCAGATCCGGACGGGAGTCGAAGGCGAGAAAGATGGCGTAGAGGTTTTCCGTGTCATAACCGAGATAAACCTCGGTACGCTCCGAAGCCGGTGCACCATTGACGGGCAAGCGCTGCTGCAGTGAATCGACGCGCACCATGCTGCGCGCGAGCGGCGTGGCCGGAGCCATGCCGGCGAAGTCATCGAGTGTGGGAGTGCCATCGATGCGGGGGAGCTGCAAGTTGGGAAGATCGGCGGCGCCGACCTGTGAGCTGAAGAAAGCAAAACAAGAGGCCAGTAGGCTGGCTCTGGTGTAGCGGATCAACATTCGACGAACACTCCAACGGGCACTGCGTGCAAGGGATACACAAAAACGAAAAGCCGAATCTACTGCAACTAGAATGCCAACCCCAGAGTTAGTTGACCTTCGTGATCAAAATGGTCGTGCCTGAGCGTTATGGACTGTTTTGCACGCCATTCGCTGAACGAGTGTTTAAGAGATTGGGACACTCACAGAGATAGAGATGGGGACACTCACCTTTCATCTCTTTTGCCTTTGAGAAGGCCAAGGACAGACGGGGGAGGCAGATCAGGCAGACGGGGACACTCACCTTTGAGAAGGAACAGAAAAGAGGACAGCCGCTCATCCCGCTCATCCCGTTACTCACCACCTCAACGATGAGGAATCGCGGGAATCGGGGGCACTCACCGTCGCGTCGTTATTCCTCGAGCAGGTTGGTGCAGTGGAGTTCCAATTGCGTCTGCAGCTAGAGCGCACACGATGAGTGCTGCTTCAAGCGCCCACAGGTAGGGTGGGTGTCCCCAATCCGAGCTTCCCCAATCGAAGCGCCGTCGGAGTGAGTGTCCCGAACTGGGGACTCACCACGTCAACGATGAGGAATCGCGGGAATCGGGGACACTCACCGTCGCGTCGTTTCTTCCTCGAGCAGGTTGGTGCAGTGGAGTTCCAATTGCGTCTGCAGCTAGAGCGCA